>NZ_JACJPF010000115.1 GCF_014695915.1 Trichocoleus sp. FACHB-40 | reverse complement strand
TTCGCACTCAATCTGTATCGTAGCTATGGTTTCCAAAACATGGCTCAAGCACAACGTCTCGCTGGCTTTAGTCTTAACATACTTAAAGACCTATTTAGAATGAAATAACCCTGGATCCCGATGTGTTACTTCAAAGTGATATATCAACTGCAAGTGAAGCAGACAAGGCAGCCTTAGTTGAGTCTTTACTAGAGTTGCACAATCAAGAAAAGTTAGTGTACCAACCCGGATTTCGGCTCTATGAAAATCTGAATCATTCAGAACTACCAGACCAACTGCATCCCTATATTTGTGATTCGACAAAGAGTATTCACTCACGATATGTAGCAATTGATATTGCAGAAGCATGTAATGTGCAAGCTGTACAGGATAGTCTTATAAATGTGGCTCTTGATGCAAAGCAGCCCTATTGGGTTAGGATTCGCGCAGCAATGGTTATAAATCATGTTGGTGATGAGAAGACTAAAGCACGTTTAAAACCATTAACGGTTGGTGAAGTTGAAAATGATCCGGAGGATAAGTTGAAGGGATATGCTTTGCAAGCTGTGTATCCAGATTACATGACAACAGAAGAGGTCTTTAGTAGCCTTACACAACCCAAAGCAAAGTATATTGGTGGTAGCTATCAGGAATTTATAGCAAGAGATTTTGGGTCGCGTCTCCCGTTGTCTGACCTACCAATAGCACTAAGATGGCTTGAAAAACAACCAGTTAGGCACGAGTTACATTATCCGTTTAGAGAGCTATCTGATGCCATCCTGTTAAAGGCGTGGGAGCATCTTGAAGAACAAGAAATTCTTGAATTGTTTGCCCAAGTGATCTTTATAAGACTCAAGAGATATGATAGTATTTTTGACTATTCACACAAGCCGTCTTTTAAGCAACTACTGGAAGAAAATGATAACAAACGTCGTCAACTCATAGAAGCAGTCATTTACTTACTTCCAGACTCAGAACAAGAGCCTTTATGGTTAGCTGGATACAGTAAGTACAGCCAACTAACACCTCTCAAACAAGATTTCTTATGGTTGATTGAACGCTTGCAAGCATCAAACTCTAAGCATATTCAGAAGATTTATGCCAAGTTAATACGCTGGAAGCTTGATTGGAACAATGCAGACCAAGTGAGTGCCATTCTTATCGCTAGCCAGAGCAACTTAGTTCTGAGATCAGAATTCTCATTAGAATTAGAGCCAATTAAGTTAGGTTCGTCCAAAGCTGAAAAGGCGAAAGCAGAATATTTAAAGATTCAGGATATGCTGACTCCTGAAAACAGGCAAACTTTATTGGAGCCATCCCCTAGAGAAAGAGTTCTTACAGCTTTAAGTCAGTTTGAAAATGGTGAAATAGGTGCATGGTGGCATTTATGCCGAGAAATGACGCTGATGCCAACAAGCACACACTATGATGAACGATTTGAACCAGATCTGACAGCTCTTCCAGGATGGAAAGAGGCAGAGGAAGCAACAAAAATAAGAATCATTGCAGCAGCTAAAGTATATATCTATCAGGGAGAACCGGAAACT
The DNA here is from genome assembly GCF_014695915.1 of Trichocoleus sp. FACHB-40. Lineage (GTDB taxonomy): Bacteria > Cyanobacteriota > Cyanobacteriia > Cyanobacteriales > FACHB-T130 > Funiculus > Funiculus sociatus. Next base: position 28,053 of record NZ_JACJPF010000115.1, on the reverse strand, counting down.
AATGCTTGGTTAGGTACTAACTCTTTTCATTACTCTGCATTAGCTGGCTATAAAGCTCTACGGTTGATTTTGCTTAAAGAGCCTGAGTTCATATCCACTATCTCTGCTGATATGTGGAAAAATTGGACATCAATTATTCTCGATTATCCTAACGCTGGTGAAGATAAAAATAAGGAAATTAGACAAAAACTAGTAAAGCTAGCCTATCTGAATGCTCCTGATGAGTTTATCAGAACTTTGATGATTTTAATAAACGAAGAGAACAAACAGCTTGGTTCCATTCACATTACTGATCAGGTAAGGCATTGTTGGGATGAGCGTCTAGCAACTGTAATACTCGATAAGGTTAAAGCTGAGCCACTTACTGCCAAGAGTCTAGGCTGCTTACTTAAAGAACTTCTAATTTATCAAGTTAATCAAGCTAAAACCTTTACCGAGTCTTTGATTTCTATTCCTCCACCTAATAGTGGTGAAGAAAGAGCGAAAGCAATTGTTGCAGCTCAAATGTTGATACTCTATGCCGAAAATGCGGGTTGGTCAGTTGTTTGGAGGGCGATTCAAGAAGACCCTGAATTTGGTCGAGAAGTTATGGAATTTGTATCGTATTCCATCAAATTTGAAGGGAGTGTTGAACAAAGACTCAAAGAAGATTGTATAGCGGAGCTATACATCTTTCTTGCTCAGCAATATCCTGATACTGAAGAATCTCAAGAAAAGAATTCTCAAGATGAAGAACTTAAGGGTGTGGAAGCTTATGTAATGGAATCAGAAGACAGTATTAAGATCTGGAGGGACTATATTCCACAACGTCTTCAGGAACGTGGCACTGCACAGGCATGTGAAGCACTTCGCAAGATTATTCGCACGCTTCCGGAGCTAAAAGATAAGCTGCAATGGAGGCTATTGGAGGCTGAAGCCTTATCTCGTCGCCAAACTTGGAAACCGCTAAAGCCAGATGAAATACTCCAGATTGTAAGCAATAAGCAAATGCAAATGATGAAAACAGTCCTACTCTTGGCAGCAAACCCCAAGAATTCTTCTCAACTGCGCTTAAGCGAGGAAGTGCGAGAGATTGATGAGGGGCTAACAAAGCGATCGCGATATCGAGAGCAGTTTAAGTTGGAATCGAAATTAGCAGTCAGGCAACGGGACTTCTATCGTCATATGCTGGACATCCAGCCTCAGATTGTTCATTTCTCCGGACATGGTGCAGGGGAAGATGGCATTGTTCTAGAGGATGAGACAGGAAATGCAACTTTTGTACAAGCAGATATGCTAGCAAGCATGTTCAAATTTCAGTAAGTGCAGCAGCTTCCTCTTCCACCTCAAGAGAGCGCTTGAGCGAGAGTGAGGCATCGCGGGGAGTTACCTTAGGGCGCGACTTAGATGTAATCAGCGAACGAATGTCAGGATTTGTCATGCCTACCCTCCAACGAATAAATCTTGTCTACTAGAACCTCAATGGGATAAGCCAAATCCTCTTGTCCCATTTCGTGCAGCGTCAGCCCTCAGTTAATCGCTTGCTTGAACTTCTCCGACTCCCGAATCGAGGGCAGCACCAAATCCTCTTCAAACCATTGAGTAGTAATTTGCTTCATCGACTCAATGTTGCTCTCACTCTCCGTCGTGCGGCGCAACCCCACCCAGCGATCGCGAAACGGAACTACACCCAAAACCCTTCCCCCAAACGTCTCATCCTCTTCCTTGAGTTCATTAATCAACTCCAGAGTGCGAATCAACGACTGTAAGCCTTTTACCGAAGCTTCAACCGGAATCATCAACCCATCAGACGCACCAATAACTGTCAGGGAAATTTGCGATCGCTGCGGGGGGGCATCAATCAGGCAATAGTTAAAGAGTTTGCCAACACTCTTGAGCCGTCGTCCTAGTGTCAAAGCACCAGTACCGCTACCTGCCAGATAATCTTGCACCGTGTCGAGAGCATCATCAGAGGGAATCAAAAACAGATTGTCGTACCTCGTCTCGTAAATCCCATCCTTCGTATCGACCTGCTTTTTGAGGACTTCGAGCAGAGTGGGGCTGTCAGGTTCCACAGTGAAACCCAGGAAAGTCGTCAGGCTGCTCTGAGGATCGGCATCGATCGCCAAAACCGTATGTCCCTTCGCGGCTAACAGACGAGCCACGAACAAAACCATTGTCGTCTTCCCCTGACCTCCAGCCAAGGATATGGAGCTGACTGTCTGCATCGTTGAACAAGTGACGCGGTGAGCGTCGGCAGATATTCATTAACTATATATTTAAAAATTGACTTTTTGCAAATATCCAAAATTGAAGAAATGCAAAACTTTTAAAATGACCAATTGTAAAACTGCACTTTTGAAAAAAAGGCAGTTTGCCTGACCGACGCGCCGACGGTCAGCTCTTGGTACGGCGATGGAGAACGATAGAGCTGACAACGGGTACAGCGATTTGGTATCACAGGGGAATGCCTGTAGTTCCTATCCGGTGAGTCTCAATGCGCGACCCTAAAGGAAAATTTGGCTAGACTTGCTGGAAGAGAAAAGGTGAGGTGGCAGCAGCCTTGCATAGTTGCATAGCGAGACAATTGAAGGATGAGCTTTCTGGGAAATCTCTATCTCCTCACATCTTGCACCAGTACAAATGCTCTAGTTGTGAAGCGGTAGCATTCAATGAGAGAAAAGGGCGTGAAACCAATAGATAGCAAGAACAATGTCCACCATTCTTGCCCTTAGCCCTTGCGGCTAGTTTACACCCTGCTCAACTTGATGCGGAGTGCTTACCAACGAGATAGCTTGCAAGCAATATTAGGGCTGTTTTTGCAAGCCCAAGGGCATCCTTTACCGGAGTATTGTCAAGTCAAATCTGCCAGTGCCTTGAGCCGATTTCTCAACGACTACCCCTGGTCAACCCGTCAGATGATTCGACAGGTGCGACAAGCCGTTTTAGCCAAACTGCTGTCCTACCAACCAATAGGACGGAGACCATCTTTGCAGGTGCTCGTTGACTTAACAACTTTGGAGAAACGAGGTAACTTCAAAGCCTTTAATTCGCTCATCAGCGTTCTGGATGGCAAACGGGGGCTACATCTAGTCGTGCTTTACCTGGTGGTGGGGGACTGGCGAGTGCCCTGGAGTTTTCGAGTTTATCGGGATCAAGGCACAACTTCTCCTGCTCAACTGGGCTTGCGGTTGGTACGACGATTGCCGAAAGTCCTGACTCGTCGCTTTCAGGTGATGGTGTTGGCAGATACTGCTTTTGGCAGCGTGGAATTTCTGCAAGGCATTCGTAAGCTCCGATATCATGCCATTGTCGGAGTGCGGCGCGACCGCAGACTCGTTGATGGACGCAAGGTATCTAGTCTGTACAAGCGCGGACAACAAGTTCGGCTCGATGGCTTGCATGAAGGTTGTTTCCATTTCCTGGTTCTATCTCAAGCGCGAAGGCAAGTGGGAGAAACGCTTTGTCCTCTCTACTAAAGCCCTCAAAGCCTGCACTATCAACTGGTGGGGTAAACGTCGATGGCAGATTGAAGGGTGGTTTAAGACCGCTAAGCACCGCTTTGGTCTACATCGCTTTGCTCAGCAAACCAAACTAGGGATGTACCGTTGGCTAATTTTATCCGGGAATTGCCTACCTGTTAGCACACTGGGCTTATCTATCTACTGGGTCTACCACCTTACCAGATTGGGGGCAAGTAGCACAATTGGCTCTCCACACTCTTTTGCCTCAGTTAGTTGTATGCGCTTTGTTAACTGACATTTTACGATTGCTTCCCCTGCTCCAAGGCCAAGGAATTGATATTAAGATTTCTTGGTGCAAGATGTGAGTCTCATCACCAGTCTTTACGTCGAAGGGATGTATCCGTCGAGTTTTCGCGTTGTCGAGGCGGAATCAGAACTGGAAATAGCCCAGCATATGCTTAACCATCCTAGCCAATGGCAGTGGTTTTTAGAGCGGTCTTATCCCAGAGATTGGCAACGACCAAGTTGGAGCAGGGGTTCGGTTTGGGATTGCATTCAAGACCCGACTATGACTCCACAAAGATGGCTGGAATTGATTGATATGGCTGGCGTAGATGGGGATTCTTATGCTCTGCTCAACTCGTTATTTATAAAATCAATGTTGAGCAATTCTCTACTGTCAATACTAACTCTTGGGTGAAAAACGAATGAAATTATCCGATTTATCCCCAGAAGTCATTGAAAAAATTAAGTCAGTGCGATGGGATAGGATTATTGAAAAGCACGAAGGCCCAGAAGATTGGAAGTCGGTTCTGAGATACTACGAACCAGAGTTTTTAGAAATTAAGGGACGTTGGGTGCTTCTACCAGTCGAGGGAGCACATCATCCCAATATCACGATTTTGCGTTCGATTTGGAGTGCAGATGGCAATTCGCTGACAGTGTTTCTTAAAGATACTACCTATGATGACGACCCCTTTTTCTCTGGCTTTATGGCGGTCTGCGATCGCCTGAAGGGAGAAGACTTCTTTCTAGCAATCTTATATCACGAATGGTTTGTTATTGAAAGAGCAGAAATTTTTGAACCCTGACCAACATATGGCGAAATTTGATAACCAACTAGAAACCTTTCATGCCACAGATCGCCAACAATGGCGGGGATGGTTGGAGAAAAACCATCACACCTCTGTCGGTGTATGGCTCATCTACTACAAAGTAAAAAGTGGTAAGCCCAGCATTCGATATAGCGAAGCGGTTAAAGAAGCCTTATGCTTTGGGTGGATTGACAGTAAAGTCAAATCCTTAAACGAAGAACGTTATATGCAAATATTTACACCCCGAAAACCGAAAAGCGTATGGTCAAAATTAAATAAGCAATATATTCAAGAACTCATAGAACAAGGGTTGATGACCCCATCGGGTCTTGAAAAAATTGAAGCGGCAAAACAAGATGGCTCATGGAACACGTTAGATGCGATAGAAGAGTTAATAATTTCGGCAGACCTAAAGCAAGCATTAGACACCAACGAAATAGCCAATCGGTATTTTCATGAATTTAGTAACTCATCCAAAAAGAATATCCTCTTTTGGATTGAAAGTGCTAAACGTCCGGAGACAAGGCTGAGGAGAATTAAACAAACTATAAGTTCAGCCATGCAGAACAAAAATCCTTTGGCACGAGGTTGATACGCCTAAACTCAATAATAAAAAAGTCTGGTTGCTGCTTCCTGGCAATTAAGCTTATTCGACAACAGCCGAACTGATTTCTATGTCCTGATCACTCCTCGATTCGGGGAGCTTTGGAATCGGACTTGCGGGTAAAACTTCCACTGTTATTGGAGCGATCGCTTCTGTCACCTCGTTACCCTCTACCTGATTGACTTGTCCCTCAGAAACAATCCAACTCAAAAATCTCACCGAACTATCCATCGGCTGAACGTGGAGATAAACAGCGACGGATTGGATTTGCGAGTGTCCTAAAGTATGCTGCACTAGATGTAGCGGCGCTCCTCGCTCCAAAGCATGACTTGCGTGGGCGTGTCTCAACCAATGGGGACTGACTGGCGCGTCAATCCCGGCTTTTAGAGCCGCCGCTCGGACAATCCGCATCACCATCGAGCGGCTTAAATGTCCCCCTTTTTTGCGCGAGACAAACACGGGGTCACTAGCACTCGCCGTTCCTCTTAAACGTTCTACAGCCATCCATACTGGAGTCGGGAGCATAATGTAGCGAGTTTTTCCGCCTTTTCCCCGCACCACCAGTTGTCCCCCGCCCTCTTTGGCAACCAGATCGCGCCATTTCAAGCCGCAAATCTCGGAAACTCTCAACCCCGTTGTATAGGCTAACAGCAGCAAAACTTTATTGCGATCGCTCGTAGCATTCTCGATTAATCGCACAACGTCCTGCTGCGTGAGCAACCGTTCGGCTAAGCGATTGCGAACTTTAGGAGGCTTCAGTTTCAAAGCCACGTTAACGGGGCAATAACCCGCTTCGTGGGCAAAGCGAAACAAAGACTTCAACGTATTGACAATCCGAGCCAGGGTGCATGTAGGGATGAGTTCACCCCATGCCAGAAGCCAAACCAAGAGCGATCGCCAGAGTACCAAGAGTGGCGTTCCTTGTTGCATCACTTCTATGACCCGTTCCCAACAGTGGAACACTATGAGGTCGTTGCTTTTCGCTAGCCATCTACCCGACGAATCGGAATTTGGATTTCACTGCGCTTAACAGGTTCGGGGACATAGGGAGCATCGTAGAAGAAGCGGCGAGGTGCGCCGACGACAGTCCACTCTGGGTGCTGCGCTAACCACTCTCGTAACCGTTCTATGTTCTTTTGGTAGCTGGAGTAATCGTAACTGCCTTTTAGCCCAAGGCTGATGACTGTCATGGGTGCAATGTCTTCTACCTGAATGTTTTGTGCAATCTCAGTAGGGTAGATGTCAGTGCTGCGGTAGAGGAATGAAACAAGCGCTTCACCCCGTTCGTTGGGTGCGCCTATCTCACTGGCTTGCAGGGTGCTAACTGGATAACGGGTTTCTACCGGAGCCGTCATGGAGATATTGTTAGAGCTGATGTGGCGATAGAGAGGGTCAAAAGCACGATTCGCTGCCATTGAGAGTTCTCCTGAGTAGCGAACTGTGGCAGAACGGTATGCTGGATATTGTTTGACTTCAATTTGCCCTTCTGGTGTTGGAGAGGGAAATCCTTCTGGTAAGGGAGCAGCAGTAGCACTGTAGGCGAAAAATGCGATCGCAACTACTGCCAGGATTCCTACGGGGAATAGTATGTTCTCTAGCTTCACGGGAACCTCAGAAATTCATCCTATTTTAAGTCTGACAGTTTTTCAGGGGGGCAGGGTTTCACCTTTCTTGCACAGCGCAATCATGCGATCGCAATCCCCTCTCGACACAGTACCTATCTTACCTTTACCCATCAGCTCCAAACCTAAGGAATAGCGTGTCTATAACACGATCGTCCAAATCAATTAGCTTCAGCCATGCTAGCGTCAAGCATTTGCCACGTCATCTCCTGACCTGCCCGTAAGGGCACAAGTCCGGATTCAGTAAATGGAACTTCATCGGGAACGCGCCAGGTCGTTCTGGTCAAGGTAATCTGTTCGGTATTGCGCGGGAGTTGATAAAAATCTGGCCCATAGAAACTGGCGAAAGCTTCAAGTTTATCAAGGGCATCAGCGCTCTCAAAAGCTTCTGCATATAACTCCATCGCGTGCAGAGCCGAGTAGCAACCCGCGCAGCCACAGGAACTTTCTTTGGCATTGCGGGGATGCGGGGCGCTATCGGTGCCAAGAAAAAACTTAGGATTACCAGAGGTTGCTGCTTGCAAAAGTGCTAGACGATGATCCTCTCGTTTCAGAATTGGCAGGCAGTAAAAATGGGGGCGAATGCCACCTTGAAATAGGATATTGCGGTTAAATAACAAATGCTGTGGCGTAATCGTTGCAGCGATATTGTTGGCAGACAGGACATACTGCACAGCATCTGAGGTGGTAACGTGTTCAAGTACCACGCGCAGGTTGGGAAATCGCTGCTTGAGGGGGATCAAATGTCGCTCGATAAACGCTTTCTCGCGATCAAACATATCAACATCTTGATCGGTTACTTCCCCGTGCAGGAGTAAAGGCAGGTCTACCTGCTCCATTGCTTCAAAGACGCGATCGCACTTACGAATGTCCGTCACACCAAAGTCTGAGTTGGTTGTGGCACCCGCTGGGTAATACTTGACCGCTTTGACAAACTGGGATTCTTTAGCCCGGATAATTTCTTCTCGGCTGGTGTTGTCAGTGAGGTAGAGCGTCATCAGTGGCTCAAACTGTTTGCCCTCTGGAATCGCTGCAAGGATGCGATCGCGATAGGCCGCAGCATCCGCTACCGAGCGTACTGGGGGCTTCAAGTTCGGCATGATGATAGCGCGGGCAAACTGCCGCACCGTATGGGGCAGAACCGCTTTCAGTGCCGCACCGTCGCGTAGGTGTAGGTGCCAGTCGTCAGGTCGGGTAATCGTAAGCTTTTGCATCTCCCAATTATAAAACTGCTGGTGCTTTAGCGAGGAACACACAAGCTAACAAAGTCATGTCTTGAGGAGTATTGTGGTCAGGGCGATAGCTGGGTTACAGTCCGCTTTCTGCCTAATCACCTGCTAAGGGATCTTAGGCTGACTCAAGGGGCTAACAAGATAACAACATTACTGAGTTTTTCCACCGAAATTAGTTTTCTAACGTTAATATGCGGAAAACCTTTCCACCTAAATGCCTCAAAAAGGTAATTATGCGGAAATAGTCCATCTAATCATCCCATAAGGGATTTTAGGTAGAAAGAGTAAACCTAATAAATAGTTAGCCTGATTAGATTTTTAGCTATGACTCGGCTTGATTTGACTGTGGGCGAAGAGCCATAAGTGAGAATAAATATGCATCCAGAGGATACAGCCGTTCGATATGATTGTATTGCCCAATGGTGGCAGACTCAGCATCAAAATTCGCTTTATGGCATCGCCCAGTTGGAGCGGGCTATCAACTTTACGCCTAAAAAGCAATTAGCTCTTGATATTGGGTGTGGAAGCAGCGGACGTTTTATTAACGTCCTAAGGGAGCATGGATTTCAGGTAGAAGGACTTGATATTTCCCAGGAGATGATTGATTTAGCCAAACAACTCCATCCAGATATCACTTTCTATCGAGCAGACATCTGCTGTTGGAATCCTCCCAAACTCTACAGCTTGATAGTTGCTTGGGACAGCACGTTTCATTTGCCGCTAGATAGGCAAGAACCTGTTACGAAAAAGCTATGCAAGGCTCTTGAACCTGATGGGGTGCTTATGTTCACATGTGGGGGTGGATATAGACAAAGCGAGGTTTCTGGAACATTTCAAGGTCAGGATTTTGAGTACAGCACACTGGGCGTAAATGCTTTCTTGAAGATTCTGACTGAGCATCATTGTACGTGCCTTCACCTCGAATACGATCAATATCCTAAGAATCATGTTTATATCATTGCTCAAAAGACTTGACCAATTGTTGGAATGAGGTGTAGAAGCTTGGGTACTTACTGTTGTCTACAAAGTACCCTCGCTTCAAAGCGCAGGCTAACACTGTATTGGTGCGAACAGAACGCACCACAGGATTATGCTCAGTTGAGAGGGCAATTCTCAGGACTTTTTGAAGACTCCGATCGCTTGAGAGATGCTGTTCAAAGAAAAAAATTGCCGAGCGTTTCGCTGCAAAATATTAACCAATCTTGGGTGCGACGTGCGATCGCAAGCCCTCTTCATCCTTTACCTGATGAATTTCTTCAAACAAAAGCTTCAAGGAAATTGACATGGAGGAAAAGAGTACTCGATCGAGGACTATGCCTAGCGGGTTGTCATTCCTAGTATAAATATCAGTTCGTCATAAACCCCATTAGGAAATTTGAATTCATGACTCACCCGCAACAATATGTCATTGGGTTGGTCTTTTACCCCGGTATGACAGCACTCGATATCATTGGCCCGCAAACCGTGTTTGCGACTCTGCCAGGTATCCAAATCCACCGCATCTGGAAAACGCTAGATCCAATTCAAACAGATGATGGGATGAGAATTATTCCAGATACCACCTTTGACAATTCTCCGCCTCTAGACATCATTTGTATTGGCGGTGGCTTAGGCCAAAGTGCAATCGTAGACGACCCGGAGATCCTGGCATTCCTGCGGCAACAGGGTAGTATGACAAAATTCATCACTTCGGTTTGTGGTGGATCTGAGTTTCTTGCAAAAGCAGGATTGCTCCAAGGGTACCGTTCTACAACTCACTGGATGTTTCGCGAACAACTGGCAGCAGCGGGCGTTCAAGTCCGTACTGAGCGCGTGGTCATCGATCGCAATCGTATGAGTGGTGGTGGTGTTACCGCAGGAATTGATTTTGGTCTAGAGATTGCCAAAGTCCTTTATGGTGAGGAAACTGCCAAGCTGGTGCAGCTATTAATGGAGTATGACCCCGCTCCGCCATTTGATGTGGGTTCTCCCGAAAAAGCAGGTGCAGAGCTGGTGAATAAAGCAATGGTATATGCAGCTGAAGTATTCAATTTACCAGTCACGCAGGTAGCTTGAGATGATTACAAATCTAGAAAGCGATCGCGATATTGCTACCACAAGCTGGTTAAAACGCGGCTTTTACGCGACTTCCATCCTCTTTAACGTCTGCTTAATTGCTCAGGTGTTAACCGTTGGGGTTGCCTACTTCACCGATCCTAGCTGGTGGAATATTCATGTGTGGCTCGTGCGAGGGTATGGCGGGCTGTCGCTAATATTGCTAGCAGGGGCGTGGTTCGCTCCATTCTCGAACAAAATCCGATCGCTTGCCACCAGTCTACCCGTGCTACTTGGACTCCAGTTTTGCAGCATTCATCTCAAGACTCCTCTTCATTTAGAGGTGCTTCATCCTCTGATTGGATTCACGTTATTCTATGTTTCTTCAAGCCTTGTACATCGTGTATCGCGTGAGGTGTTTAATAAGTCAGAAGTTGTGACTGAGTCTTAGGAGGAATTTGTGTCAATTTCGCGATCGCACTTGCGAATGTTCGTCACACCGAAGTCCGAATTAGTCGTTGCCCCGGCTGGGTAGTGCTTTTTTAGCTTTACCCATCTCCTTTGGATGGCACTGGCACTTATTGTGAAACAGGATGTAGCGGCAAATCCACTGCACGTAGATATCTTCAGTACGGTAGGCGTAGTGCTTGAAACGAAGGGCATCACGCACCTGATTCAGCAATTTCTTAGGAGGTGGCTGCATAGAGATAAGTAGATGTCCTGTTATCTAATAGTCCATCTGCTCGCCTCTGTAAGGAATCTGAAAATATGCCGAAAGATTCTGGCTATTCAGCTTGAGCAGCGTATTATGCGGCAATAATCTGCATAAGTAGTAAATTTGGGATTTTAGGCGGAAAGTTTCAGTCTATTAATAGTTAGGCGTTTCCTCGCGTCTCCTGAAAAAGAAGCCCTCATGCAATATGTTTTAATCATCCACGAAGTCGCTGACTACAAAGCTTGGAAGAAGGTGTTCGACAGTGCCGCATCCATCCGACGCGACGCTGGTGAGCGGTCATTCCAAGTCCTCAGGTATCAGAACGACCCCAACCGGATTGTCCACTTCTCAATGTGGACTTCCATCGACGACGCCAAGCGCTTTTTTGAATCCCCGGAACTCGTCCAAATCCGAAAAGAAGCAGGCGTGAAGTCCCCGGACTTCATCTACCTCGAACAACTCGAAGCAGGAACGCTCTGATGCAACACCCGGAAACGCCTAACCATGCGATGCAGCGAACGCTCCGTGGATGGCGCATGACGTGCCTAAGCACAGCGTGTGACAGCCACTCCGCGTCGCTGATCTTAAGCTTGTTAGGCTACTGAGTCTTCGGTAAAGAGGCAACCGAAGGGCTATCTGTCGATGTTCAGGATTGAATTATTTTGAGGTTTCGATAGGGTGGCAGGTGAACGGTATCTGCGGAGCGGTTTAGGCTTTATTGTGGTGCTCAGACCCTTTGCCAACTTGATAGGAGGACATCAACGTGACTGATGAACAACATTCTCTGCTGAAAGCATCAGATATCAATTCAATTGATGCGTTTGAGTTTCATCATCCGCTTAACCCCAATTCAGAAATTTATTTACGCTTCCTTGGGCGTGCTGTCGGTCTTAAACGCATTGGTGTAACAATTGCTCGCGTACCATCAGGCAAAGAATCTTTCATCTTCCACGCTCACCAGAATGAAGAAGAATGGGTTTACATTTTGTCGGGTCGGGGTATTGCGGAAATTGGAGATGTGGAATACGAGGTCGAGCCGGGAGACTTCATGGGCTTTGGGCTACCTCAACAACCCCATCATCTTCGTAATCCATTTGATGAAGACCTTGTATACCTGATAGGTGGAGAAGCAGGACGCTTTGATGTTGGCGTTTTTCCTCGGCTTGGTAAACGAGTGATTAGGGAGGGTGAGTCAGCCTACATATTTGATGAATCAGCGCTTCAACTTTTTTGGAGCAGCAAGCAATCAACTGAGGATTGATATCTGCTGAAGTGGTCGCGGCATAACAACCCTGGTGCAGCGGCCACTTGTGGAGCTAAATAAAGTGTTGGCAACCGCGGACCAAGAGCGTTAGGCTGAAATTTGTTCTAAGTACAGCTAGGGTTCATAGAAAAGACTTGAGGGATCGCAAAATGCAAAGCCAGAATATAGATTCAATCCGAACCCTCTTTCAAAGCCGCTTAACAACTCTTGAGCATCTCTTGAAGTCAGCTCAGACTCACTTTAATGATGACGAGTCGTTCCTTCAAAAGCGCATTGCAGCTGACATGCTTCCGTTCGGTACACAGATTGCTTTCACCTGCAATCAACCCCACAACTTTGCTCTCTGGTGTAATAGCAAACCTGCGAATAATCTAGATCCAGAGGTCACATCTCTTGCACAGGCATACGAGCACATAGCAAACACTAAGGAACTTCTTTTGGGTGTTAACGCTGAAGATTCAAAGTTAGCTGAGGTGACGCGCATTGACTTGGGTCAGAGCCTCTACGTTGAGTTGCCTGGTAATGCCTACGTGAATGAATTCCTAATTCCAAACTTTTACTTTCATATGGTCACGGCTTACGATATTCTTCGCATGGCTGGTGTACCAATTGGAAAACGAGATTACATGCTGCACTTGGTGCCATTAATCAGAAAGAATGAAGCCTAACTATTCAAATGCAGCGGACGGTCAAGAGTCACTCGCTCTAAATCCGGGATTATTGCCGCCGCTGATTTGAGCTGTTATGCTTCGGAACCAGCAGCGACGTACATCAAGAGGTTAAATCTACTCTATATGCAACTCCACACAATGTTGTGGACAGCTGTTGTGTATTTTGTTTTCTCAGTGCTCTAGGTTGTGATAATGCCCGTACAATTGGGCACCAACAAGAACCCAATTACAGCTTTTTAAGCAGCTTTGACATCAGGGCCTAAAGTTGAGAGCGGCGTTTCAACTTGTCTTAAAACGCGGCTCTCATTTTTGTCTCTGGCTTCTACCCACGTTTAAGATTGCCGCAGGTTAGCTTAGCTGACGCTAGGCTTAGAAACCCCGTGCAGAGCTTGTCGCTTGAACTGCTTTGAGGTCATAGCGATCGCAGTTCATCACCTTGTCCCAGGCTGCCACAAAGTCATTCTAAGTTTCCGACTAGAGTGAATTGCCAAGCTAAAGACCGGATATTTTTGCGTGCAATAACGCATTTAAATAAGTCGTGATTAGTCTTTAAAGATTGCCCATTAATGACAAATTTTGATGCTTTGTAAATGAAGTTTTAATTCTTCAGTGATACTTTCAGGTAGCATCGTTACTCGACTTTCATTTCCTTTGTATCGCGCACAATAATTTGTTGTTGAGCAAAATCAACATCTTTAAGGCGCAAGTTTAAACCTTCACTTAAGCGTAAACCAGTGCCATAAAGCAACTTAATTAAAAGTTGATATACGCCGGATAACTTTTGAATAATTGCTAAAACTTCATCTTTTGTCAAAACGGTTGGTAAATAGTTAGATTTCTTTGCACGAACTGCATCGACTTTCAAATCTAAATCTTGTTTTAATACCTCTTTAATACCTAAATAAGCGGATAAAAAAGAAGTTTTCCGTAGATTCAGGCAAGAATTCATTATAATGCTTGATGTATTAGGATTGAGAAAAAGATTATACGGAAAGTTTCCGTATAATAAATAGTTAGGCTGCATAGATTGTCTGTAAGGCTGGTATTTCGAGCGCATCTGTTAGGTGTTTAAGGTTACTCATTTATGCCATATTCGTTTCAAATTGGGCATAGCTACACAAGGCGTGATGTTTACCGAGCAATTGGAATCCCTGAAGATACTCGTGGAGGAAATTGGGATACAGGATATGCGCGTCATGGTAATGATTGGTTTATCTTCTGCAATGTTGGAACCTCTGGACGAACAGGACATGACTATGCCAATAAATGGGTAGGGGATCGACTGGAGTGGTATGGAAAAACTAATTCACAATTACACCATCCATCTATTCAGTCCATGTTGAGCTTAGATAGTGATACCTATATTTTCTGGCGTGAAAACAACCAACAACCTTTTATCTTTGCTGGAATTGGGAATGCAGAAGAAGTTGAAGATATAACACCTGTCAAAATCATTTGGGCATTTGCGACAGCAATATTCCCTGATGAGATTCCTGCATCTGCAATACTACGAGAGGGGGCAGTGTGTAAAGTATCAGTCAACGCTTATGAACGTAACCCAGTTGTTAGACAGCAATGCATTAAACACTACGGCACAAGTTGTTATATTTGCGGCTTTAACTTTGGGAAAATATTTGGAAAATTAGGAGAAGGTTTCATTCACGTTCACCATCTCAGACCCCTTTCTGAGATTCGTGAAGAATACGAAGTTAATCCTGTGGAAGATTTACGTCCCGTATGTCCTAATTGCCATGCCATGATTCATCGACGTTCCCCACCACTTAGTATTGAAGAAGTTAAGGTTTTAATCACATAGTTAACACGCGAGGCAACCTAACACGTCACGGCAGCGGACGGACGAAAGCTACTGGTGCTGAATTCAAGTTCATCTACCGCCGCTGCGTTTTGCCGTTATGCTTCGGAACAAGTAGCGATGTACATCAAGAGGTTAGATTTACTCTGCATGCAGCTGCACATAACGTTGTGGACAGCTATTTTATATATTGGATTTTCTGTGTGCTTTGGGTCATGTTAACGATCGCACAATTAGGCACCAACAAGAACCTAATTGCAGTTTTTAAGCAGCTTTGCATCAAGGTATAAAGCCGAGAGCGGCGTTTCAAGAAAAGTTGAAACGCCGCTCTCATTTTTGTCTCTGGCTTCTACTCGCGTTCAAAATTACTGCAAGTTAGCGTAGCTGATACTAGGCTTAAAAACTCCTCGCAGAGGTTTTCGCTAAGACTGTGCGAAGGTCATAGCGATCGCAGTTCATCACCTTGTCCCACGCCGCCACAAAGTCATTGACAAACTTCTGCTGTGAGTCCACACATCCGTAGACTTCTGCAAGGGCGCGGAGTTGAGAGTTTGAGCCGAAGATGAGGTCAACACGGGTAGCACTCCACTTAAGTTCACCCGTTTTGCGATCGCTCCCCTCAAACTCATACTCATCTTCAGAAGTCGCCTTCCACGTCGTGCCCAGGTCGAGCAGGTTCACAAAGAAGTCATTGGTCAACGTCTCTGGCCGATCGGTGAAGACGCCGTGTTTAGAGCCTCCAAAGTTTGCACCCAGGACGCGCAAGCCGCCCACGAGAGCCGTCATCTGAGGGGCTGACAGGGACAGCAACTGCGCCCGATCAACCAGCAACTCCTCAAGCGATTCGCTGTGTTTGCCGCTAGTGTAGTTGCGGAACCCGTCTGCGGTTGGCTCAAGTGGAGCGAAGGACTCGACATCGGTTTTCTCTTGCAACGCATCCGTGCGTCCCGGCTTAAAAGGAACCGTCACGTCGTGACCGGCATTTTTCGCCGCTTGCTCAATGCCCGCACATCCGCCCAGAACGATCAAGTCAGCAATCGAAACCTTCTTCCCGCCGGACTGCGAACTGTTAAACTCCTGTTGGATTCCCTCCAGGGTTTGCAGCACTGTTGCCAACTGCTCTGGCTGGTTAACTTCCCAATCCTTCTGCGGTGCAAGACGAATACGCGCCCCGTTCGCTCCACCGCGCATATCGGAGCAACGGAACGTTGATGCTGATGCCCAAGCGGTCGAAACCAGTTGAGAAACAGTCAGTCCTGAAGCAAGAATCTTGGCTTTGAGAGTGGCAATGTCCTGCTCATCAATCAATTCATGATCGACTGCCGGGATGGGATCTTGCCACAAGAACTCTTCCTGAGGAACCTCTGGACCAAGATAGCGCGATCGCGGTCCCATGTCGCGGTGGGTCAGCTTGAACCACGCCTTGGCGAACTGCTCTGCGAACTCATCCGGGTTATCGTGGTAACGCTTCGCAATCTGGTTGTAGATGGGGTCCATCTTCATCGCCATGTCCGCCGTGGTCATCATGGGGGCGTGCCGTTTTGACGGGTCGTGTGCGTCGGGCACCGTACCCGCACCAGCATCGCCCTTGGGCTTCCATTGCCACGCGCCAGCGGGACTCTTCGTCAGCTCCCAGTCATATTTGAACAGAGTTTCAAGATAGCTGTTGTCCCACTGCGTCGGCGTGGGGGTCCATGCGCCTTCGATACCGCTGGTGATCGCATCGACACCGACACCCGTGTTGAAGGCGTTCTTCCAGCCGAGGCCCTGATCGATAATGGTGGCACCCCCAGGATCGGCACCTAAGTGCGTCGCCTCGCCCGCACCGTGACATTTGCCAAAGGTATGTCCACCAGCGGTGAGCGCGACCGTTTCTGCATCGTTCATCGCCATCCGAGCAAAGGTCTCGCGAATATCGCGCCCTGAGCCGACCGGATCGGGTTCGCCGTCTGGTCCTTCCGGGTTGACGTAGATTAGGCCCATCTGAACAGCGCCGAGGGGATTCAGGAGCACCCGATCTTCTTCGTAACGCTCATTGCCGAGCCAGGCTTTCTCAGAACCCCAGTAGATGTCTTCCTCTGGCTGCCAGACATCCACGCGCCCGCCGGCAAAGCCTAACGTCTTGAAGCCCATCGACTCAAGCGCGCAGTTGCCGGCGAAGATCATGAGGTCGGCCCAGGAGATTTTCTTGCCGTATTTCTGCTTGATGGGCCAAAGCAACATACGCGCTTTGTCGAGGTTGGCATTGTCAGGCCAACTGTTGAGCGGCTCAAACCGCTGGCTACCCGAACCCGCGCCGCCGCGACCATCGCCAATCCGATATGTGCCAGCGCTGTGCCAAGCCATCCGGATGAAGAGCGGCCCATAATGGCCGTAGTCGGCTGGCCACCAGTCCTGGGAGGTGGTCATCAGCTCGAAGATATCTGCCCTCAAGGCAGCTAAGTCAAGACTATTGAACTCCTGAGCGTAGTTGAATTCCTCACCCATAGGATTGGCCTGGGGGGTGTGCTGGTGGAGGATGCTCAGATTCAAATAATGCGGCCACCAGTCTCGGTTTGAGGGCATATGACGAGGCTGAGATTTCTGACCGCCGCCCGTAAATGGGCATCCGCTTTGGCTGCTCATAGTATTTTCCTATCGAGATGTGTGGTGTAAATTTGTTTGATGTACTGCGGGTATTGCCAACAAATAGCACATAGTAATTACTGGAATAATCGATGAGCAAATAATCGAAGAGAAATATAATCAACGTTATGATTTGAAACAATGAATTTGTGATTTGCAACAATTAGTTAGTTATCAATAACCCAAGAGTGCGATACCGTTAGCGAAGCGGCACGTAGTCCAGCGCTGCTGTATTCCCCCTACAGCCCTCCCTTGCATCCTACAGCAGGCGTCACCGAAGCGTCGCGCAGATGGCAACTCTATTAGGTTTGTTAAGTCACTACCACAGCGTACTCATTGCGATCGCACTCACTCTAGTTGATATATCAGTGATTGTGAGCGTGTTCAAACTCATAAACATAGAAGAGCCGACTGAATTTCTTAAGCAGGTATCCTACTATTGCAAATAGGATTGCACTCCCCAGCGCCAACCAAAATCCGGTAGGAGGGACAACCGTTAAAACAGAGGTTGCTGTTTGTTCTATAGGTGCTGCCGCCACCTTCATCGCCACAGCGCGTGCATCCACCATTACGCCTAGACCAAAACACACCACCGCAGCTACATAAGCCAACACAGAGAGACGGTTAATATTTTTCAGGGCATCCTGGCAAACCTGGCAATGTTGTGTATGGGTTGCCCACACATCAAACAACTTCTGCTTGTCTCGCTGGGCTGAGGGAAGCTCCGAATTACATCCTGAATCCCAAGGGATACCACCTCCGGCTCTTTTTGAGAGCCATTGACGAAAGGCAATGACCATCTTGTCTTGGGAATTGGGCGTATAAACAGCATCCAGCCATCTGTCCTTGCCCCGTTTGGCTAGAATCTTCTCCTGGTAATGGAGAAACACCGCATCCTGATGCAGAAACAGGGAACCCAACACATGACCTAACCAAATGGGCATGGGTAGGCCAAAGACTCCTAAGCCTTTCGGTCTTTTCCCCGCCTCATTCTTCACAAACACCTGGCCTCCAATATGACGGCACCATCCGGGACGAGTCGGACTGGCGTATAAAGCCAGGATGAGCTTCCCGCCATCTTTAAAGGTTGAGACAATTCTCATATGGCAGGGCGGTTGAAAGTCGTGAACCACTTGCTCAATGGTTGGAGCTGTGGGTGTGATTGCAAAGGAGAATCCTTCCTGAGTAGACATCTCCCGGATGCGAGGCATGTCGTAGTACTTGGCATCCTTGTACCGACTGCCGACAATGCCGTGGTGGGAGACAGGCACATGGGCAGGATCTGCCACATTCTCCATGAAAAAGTCCCATCCATAGGGGAGGTCGCGCACATTCCAAAAGAGCTGCACTACCCTGTCGGAGTCCTCCTCAAGCTCTGGAATAATTCGCGGTGCCCTTGATTGACTTTCAACTTGTGCCTCTTGACCTGACTCAGCCCATACCCACAAAAGACCTTGACGTTCCTGCGTCGGATAGACAACAGCACAGGACTTTTTGTTTGAGCAGTGCTTCGCCTCAGTCTGCTTATCTATGGACTGGGGAATGCTGACGCAGTTTCCCTCAGAATCAAAGCGCCAAGCGTGGTAGGCACATAAAAGGGTGCCATCCGATTCAACACGACCTTCCGAAAGTGGGGCTAGTCGATGGGGACAAAAATCTTCAAAGCAACGCCATTGACCAGAGCCATCCCGCCACAAGACAATATCTTTTCCTAGCAACTGTATGGCATGGGGACGAGATGGGTCTAGGAAATCTACAACGGCTACTGGATACCACTGCTTTGTCCATTGGAAAAGTTCTTTCTCTTCCTCGTTAGATTGTTCAACAGCGTCACCTATATCCCCTTGTAAACTGGTCTGGGTAGTCACAGGTACTCCTTGGTCTTCTTAAGCGCGCATTCGCCTTCTTAATAAATTTTAGTGCAGGTATTTTTCTGGGTAACGTTAGGGTGAAGAAGTTACATTGAGTTTCACTTCGTTAAATTACCGGAGTGTTGGTAACAACAGCTTCTACGTTTTTAGTAATAGCGTGATGAATTACGCGATCGCGATTGACTTTCTCAAGGATTCCGACCCTATCCTGGGACGACTCATTGACCAAATTGGTGCGTGTCAACTGAACCAGTACGAGTTGGAAGGAGACTTGTTCTTTTGCCTATCCCGGTCAATTCTCCACCAACAACTTTCTACCAAGGTGGCTAAAGTCATCCACGAAAGGTTTCTCCAGCTTTACCGGGACACTCCGTTTCCTTCAGCACAAGATGTCCTCGACACGCCAGATGAAGTCCTCCGAGGCGTGGGGATTTCACGCCCTAAAATCTCTTATATCAAAGACTTGGCACGTCATGCGAGCGACGGATTGCCCACGCTTGAAGAGTTGGAAGTCATGGACGATGAGGCGATTATCAAGACTTTAACGCGGGTCAAAGGCATCGGACGCTGGACTGTGCAGATGCTCCTGATTTTCCGTCTCAAGCGCTGGGATGTTTTGCCCGTGGATGACTTGGGTGTACGTGCAGGTATTCGGAAAGTCTACAATCTTGAGGCACTCCCTGACCGCAAGACAACAGAACGCTTCGGACAAAAGTGGAAGCCTTATTGCAGTATTGCCTCGTGGTATTTGTGGCGCAGTTTGGAGCTAAAGCCAGTTTGAGGACTGCTGCCAAAAGGGGGGAAGATGCGATCGCATGAAAGGGTGGTGCTAAAGGCGATCACTTCCACTACTAATCCTCCACACTATCAGTGCGATAGTAAATATGTACTATATTGATGTTAATAGGTAAGATTTCGTATTCAATCTCAAACCAATGGATAAGATAAGAACCCTTGCTGCCAATATGTCAGTTGTCTTCAACCTTGATGGTTTGCATCTAAAAAGATTTCTAAAGCACAAAATCTCGTCAGTCTACTCATTTATTGAGAGCATTCTACTTCATGACGAAATCATCATTCCTATTCAAGACTATTTATCTGTTGCTGCCTTGCTCCACCTACTTGGTGAAGATATTGTTATTGAACTACTTGAGCTGGGCTTGTTAAAATTTGTTCGTCTTAAAGGCGTAATGCTATATATCCGTGGTTCTGAAGAAGATGGTAATTTAGTCGCTCTGGAGAGTGTAGGCAACCCACCAGTAGCTAACAGCGCTCCTAAGAGTCAAGCTATCAATGCTGCATTCAATGTACTGACTACAGAAGTAAAAAATCGAGACTTACTTTTAAGGTTATTAATGCAGGCTACTGAAGAAGTGACAATGGGTTCTATTGTTGATGAGATTCGTGATGAAACGTATCAAGATATTCAAAGAACTCCGCTCTGGCGTGATTTTTACTCATTGGGGGATACACAACTGAAAAAATTCCCTGGGCTTGAGCCTATGGAGGCTCGAACTTTAGGGCCAAATAGTAAACCTAAGAAGGATGTTATTGATGCACTATTATCTATAGCACTTACAAATATTGAACTTCGTTTAGCCCAGAAGTTAGGGTGTATTGATTCTTCTACTGCTAGTCCTGTAGGACGAGTTTTAAAACTCAAATTTCAAAGAAATCTCAAATATTTTGAGTCTGAAAAAGCATTTGCAGATTTACGTGAAATTGCAGCAGTTACTAATATCGGAGAAGCTGTTTTAAAAGATAAATCTTTGTTTTCGTACCTACTTAAGCTAAGACAATCTCGTAATGGAGAAGAATTTCGTCAATGGTTTCACAAAAATTGTCGAGAGGACAAAAAAAATATTGCATCTGAATATAACAAACTTATTCGTGAAACTCCGATAATTCAATCTAAAAAAAGTCGTATTCTTCGATTTGTCGTGACATCTGCGCTAGGATGTATTCCAGGAATTGGTCCATCACTCGGACTTGGTGCTGGAGCAGTAGATAACTTTTTTGTAGATGAGTTGCTTAAAGGTAATTCTCCAAAATTCTTCATTGAGGATCTCTACCAATTTGATGGTGCTTCAAAAGGTTTTGGAAAAAACTAGCAGAGTTCGATGAATTTAATAATGCCAGAAAAATTTGCTCTATTGCTGTAGAGATTAAGAGCTTTACACGGGCATCTGATATGAAAGATTTAGAAGATGCATTAGGTTAATTTGTCCTTTACGCCCGTTTGCTAATCCGTTATGCCCCAGAGCGAACACTCTATCTTGCAGTTACAGAGGAAATACGCAAAACAGTTTTTGGAGAAGAAGCAGGTCAAATCCTGATTGAGGATGGCATCATCCGCCTCATCATCTTCGATCCTACATAGGAGGTCATTGTCCGATGGATTCCCTAAACGCTAAGTATCGGTCTGTTGTAGAGCAAGTACTGAGAGACTATGCCGAATTTCTCGGTAATGATGAAGTTCAGATGGAACTCGTATTTGAGCGGGAGCGTGATCGCTATCTCCTGGTAAAAACAGGTTGGCATGATGGCGATCGCATCTATGGCACATTACTGCATATCAATATTATCGATGGCAAGCTCTGGATTCAACACGATGGAACAGAGGAAGGGATTGCCAATGAATTAGTTGCCGCAGGAGTTCCAAAAGATACCATCGTCTTGGGATTCAAATCAGTCGGACGGCGTAAGGAGTTTGCAGTTTCTTAGTCTGTATAGCCCTCGTTTTAGAGATTCAGATTAGGTGATGGAGCATTGCCTTGGACGCTCTAGGCAATTAAATCCGGTATGCGATCGGCTACGAGTAAAACCGTAGGCAATCGCTCATCCTAAAATTCACCAGAACAATATTTCCCAGCTACTCGCAGCATCGCTGCCAAACTCTTTTCCACGTCAGCATCCGTTGTTGCCCAAGACGAAACACTAATTCGCATCGCCGTCTGTCCTTGCCAAACCGTACTGCCACACCAACAAGTCCCCTCGGCTTGAATATCAGCAATCACCCGATGGGTCGTTTCTGCATCCCCAAAAGACACTAAGACTTGATTCAACACCACATCGTTGAGAATGAGATAACCAGCCGCTTTCAACTCCTTGGCAAAGTGTCTAGCATAGCGACAAGTCCGCTCAATTAAGTCTGCCAAACCAGAACGACCGAGCGATCGCAATGCTGCCCACACCTCAACGCCACGCGCACGCCTCGATAATTCAGGAGTATAGTCTGACGGGTTGCGCTGGTCGCTGACGGTGGGTAAATACTCCGCAGTAATCGCCATTGCCGCTTGCAACGCAGAGGCATCGCGAACAAACGCCAATCCACTATCATACGGCACGTTCAACCACTTGTGAGCATCTGTCGCCCAAGAATCTGCCTCTTCCATACCAGTCGTGAGGTGCGCCAACGATGGAGTAGCGGCTGCCCAGAGTCCAAATGCGCCGTCTACATGCACCCAGGCTCCGACTTCCTTGGCGCGATCACAAATCTCTCCAACTGGATCGCACGCGCCTGTATTCACATTTCCGACTTGGGTACAGATAATCGCCGGACGAGTAAGGGGTGGAATGGCGTCCGGACGCATCCGCCCCTGTCCATCAACAGGCACTTTCACCACTCGGTTTCGACCTAATCCCAGCAATCCTAACGCTTTCAACAAGCTTGGGTGTACTTCCTCGCTGACGGCAACGGTAATCGGTGGCGCACCGAACAACCCTTCTGCTTCTACATTCCAACCTTCCCGTTCGAGTACAGCGTGGCGGGCGGCGGCTAATGCGGTAAAGTTAGCAACAGTTGCTCCCGTAACGAAAGCACCACCGCACTCGGCGGGGAGATGCAGTACGTCGAGGAGCCAGCGCAGAGATACCTGTTCTAGTAAGGCTGTGGCTGGAGTGATGCGGTAGAGTCCGCAATTTTGATCCCACGCGGCGGCTAGCCAATTGGCTGCCAAGGCGGCAGGCAGAGAACCACCCGTGACAAATCCGAAGAAGCGGGAACCTGCTTGTGCCATTGATGCGGGTGAGCCAATTTCATCGAGTAGTTGCAAGACAAGTTCGGGTTCGACAGGCTCATTGGGGAGGGGTTGATCAAACTGGATGAGGTTAGCGATCGCTTCCTCTGCTGGCGCAACGTTACGAGCGTCTAAGCCTTCAAGATAGCGAATCGCGAATTTGGCCGTTGTTTCCAAGAGTTTTCGCATATCCTCTTCCTTCCATACACGGGGCTAAACAATCCCGCATAAGCGAGCATAGCGCTGCTGGAATGATTTTTGGATGCAACAAGCTGCCGTCGCGCCTAAATAGGAATAAGCTGCTCCTTTTACATGGGTTGTTCAGGCAGCGAGAGGGGTTCTTCAGGCAGCGGGATAAACTCGGTTTCATGTGGAACCTGCTCAAACCGTCCGTTCTTCCAGTCCGCTTTCGCTTGCTCAATGCGATCAAGGCGGCTAGAAACAAAATTCCACCACTTATGTCGCTCTCCGACAGGTTCACCACCTACCACAATGCAACGAGCGTCAGCTTTCGCACTAATGCTCACAGTCTGATTGGGATTCAGTACAATCATTCGTTGTGGCTCCAGCGGTTCGCCATCTATGCTCAGACCGTTTGTAACGCTGTAGACAGCTTGCTCACTATAGTCCGGAGGCAGCGTGAACTGGGTTCCACTCGGCAGTTGTACATCAAGGTAAATCATCGGCGAGAACGTTTGAACGGGTGATGTGCGACCATAGGCCTGCCCTGCAATCAGTGTGATTTCGACACCCCCATCTTGCCAAACGGGGATGTCAGTAGCTGGGTAGTGACGAAACCAAGGTTCAGTCTCCTCATGTTCCTCTGGAAGTGCAAGCCACGTCTGGATGCCATGTAGCCGTCTTTCGCGACTCCTCTCTGCGTTGGGCGTTCGCTCCGAATGAACAATGCCACGACCCGCAGTCATCCAGTTCACTGCTCCGGGATGAATTTCTTGAACAACCTTGAGACTATCGCTATGGAGCAGCACCCCTTCAAACAAGTAAGTCAGTGTTGCTAAATTGATCAGGACTTACGCAAGACCGCTATGGGTAGGGTCTAGCCAAGGCAGAGAATAACCAGTACAAGCTCCATTGCTCAGAGCGATCAATCTTTCATGACCTTTAGCAAACTAGATTATTGCCAATACTTACTGAGCACTCAGACCAACTTCACACTGACTCACTTAGCGGAGCACTTGCAAACGTTCAGTCATGACACGATTAATCGCTAAGAGAGTGGGGAGAAGCTCACCCCTCGGTTGTTGTGGGAGAATGTCAAACCGCTGATGGTTAGCGACCAGGATGGATATCTGTTGTTTGATGACACGGTGTTAGACAAACGGTTTAGCCAGTCGATTGAATTGGTCAGGCGGCAATACAGTGGCAACGAGCATCGGGTGATTCGAGGCATTGGGCTGATTAGCTGTGCCTATGTCAATGTCAAAAGTGGGCAGTTTTGGGTGATTGACTACCGCTTGTACAACCCCGATGGAGACGGTAACAGCAAGCTTGACCATGTGGCCCAGATGCTGCAAGGGGCAGTGTATGCCCCTTGCAGTTGCCGTTTAGCACAGTTTTGATGGACAGTTGGTACGCTGCCAAGAAACTGATGGCGCTGATAGAAGGGTTGGGTAAGGTGTACTACTGTCCGCTGAAGACCAATCGGTTGGTAGACGATAGTGACGCTAGCGAACCCTACAAGCGTATTGACCAACTCCAGTGGAATGCCATTGAACCCAAGTGTGGCAAGCTCATCAAAATTCGTGGATTTCCGAAAGACAAAAAGGTGAAGCTGTTCCGTGTCATTGTCTCTACCGACAAGGCGGAGTATGTTGCAACCAACGACATCACTCAAAATTCGACGGACGACAGGCAACAGGTGTGTGCCGTGCGTTCAGATTAAGCAGTTTCACCGCGAACTCAAGCAGACGACGGGCATTGAGGCGTGCCAGTGTCGCAAGCAACCGATTCAGAGGAACCATATTGCTTGTGCCTTGCTGGTTTGGACAAGGTTGAGACAGTTTGCAGATGCGATGGGAACAACCGTATATCAACTCAAGACGCGGTTGCTATCGAACTATTTGATTGAGCAATTGAAGTCACCTACCCTGCCCATGCGATTGAGCAGTGCCACCCCTCATATCTAGTGCCTTTGCGTAAGTCCTGTCTGTCTTAGAAAGCGTCAGCCTGTTGTCTGGAACCGAAACGTTTGCATTTGAAAACCGCTATCGGCACAAAGACGGCTCCTACCGCGGGTTGCTCTGGAGAGCGCAGCCCTCCTTAGAAGAACGTGTGCTTTACGGAGCGGCGGTAGACATTACCGATCGTAAACAGGCAGAAGTCGCCCTGCGTCAATCTGAAGAACACTATCGTAGATTGTTTGAGTCAATCGACGAAGGCTTTTGCACCGTTGAAGTGCTATTCGATGCAGATGGCAAGCCGGTCGATCACCGCATTTTGCAAGCGAATCCAGCATTCCAGCGACAGGCCAGACTTTCTAATCCAGACGGTAAAACAGCAAGCGAACTTGCACTAGGACTGGAACAGTTTGGCGATCGCTCTAACTGCCTACGCTGGAGATTTTAACCAGCAACAAGCACTACAAGCTGGATTCCAACAACATCTCTCAAAACCTATAGAACCAGAGAGGTTAGTTAAAGAGATATCACGTTTAGTCAATCACACCTAACGTAGTGATACGACTGCAATTAATTTTCGATGCTGTTTCTACCCTAACTCTTATAGCTGGGATATTTTTTTATCTTTCCTTTGCTCCAATTGGTACTAAAGACATAAAAATTCTAATTGACAAACGACCATTTACAGACAAGTTTCTCCTGGTTCGGCAGGAGGTCAGAAATCTAGATAGCGATCGCTCTACCGAATTCGGAGCACCGAACTCGGTAGAGTGTCGGAAGTCGAAGCAGCGATCGCGCTCTGGGATCTTCGGCATGAGACTACAGCAGGTTTATTCAAATTTTCCCTAGAACTAAAGGTTCGCGATCTCACTCCTGATGGGAGAGTTTTTGAGTTTAGCAAGCATATTATTGGTACATCAGCTCAATTCCGCCTCAATGGGCTAGATGTGCTAGAGATTGATGCTCTCCGCATTGCCAAGGGCGTTTCGTTGCAGATTTCCTTACTGGTGATAGAGTGGTTTATCTTAGTTTTCAGCCGCTTAAATGAGCGATCGGCTTTCCAATCTTTCATTTATCTCTTTTCACAGCCAGCTCCATTACTGCTGCGATTCAAGCTATGTAGGTTGGGTGGTAAAACCTGGATATAAGGATGTAGAAACGGATCGGACAGCAGGGCGATCGCCAGTTGAGAAATGTATGTATGACGACTTTCAGGAAAATCCTCCCTCAACTCCAATCGAGGGTTCTAGTTTTATCGATCAGGATTCCTGAAACTCTGCCAAAAATGCGATCGCCAGTCGGGAAAGTCGTTTAATGACGATATAGAAACAGATCGGACACCAGTGCGTCATGCACGACGCGACAAGCATGACAGCCCTTTTCGACAAGCCACATGACGGAATTAAGCAACTAAAGTTTAGCTCACTTTATTGACTTTATAATTGTGCTCGATCAATCCACTTAGGTAG
Source organism: Trichocoleus sp. FACHB-40 (assembly GCF_014695915.1). Lineage (GTDB taxonomy): Bacteria > Cyanobacteriota > Cyanobacteriia > Cyanobacteriales > FACHB-T130 > Funiculus > Funiculus sociatus. Next base: position 1,439 of record NZ_JACJPF010000115.1, on the reverse strand, counting down.
TATGGGTATCTCAAACTCATCTAGTTTACTGATTAGCTCTACAGGATTTTTCTCAGCTATAAAAATTTTCCTGTGTTCTGAGCGAATAAATTTTTCCTCTGTTGCATGATCTAAAAAGCAGAGAAGGTTATCATAAAAGCCTTCAATATTTAAAAGCCCACATGCTTTTCTGTGGAATCCAAGCTGAGTCCATGTTGCCACCTCACAGAACTCCTCTAATGTTCCTAATCCTCCTGGTAAAGCAATAAAAGCATCAGATAAATCGGACATCAGTGATTTGCGCTCATGCATTGATTTTACAATTCTCAGCTCGCTCAACCCAGTATGTGCAACCTCTTGATCTACCAAAACTTGCGGAATTACTCCGACAACTTTCCCGCCAGCAGCAAGTGCAGAATTAGCGACAGCACCCATTAAACCTGTATTTCCTCCGCCATAGACAATTGTTATTTGGCGCTGTACAAGCTCAATGCATAGCTGCTGTGCAGCTTGAAGATAGCTATCACGAGTTCCCAGGTTTGAGCCGCAATAAATGCAAACACTTTTCAACATTTCTTAGCTCCTCCACACACTCACCCTGCTATACGACTTTTTTTTGAACATTTTTAGTTAATTAGCACTACTTCCCCGTCTAGAAATCGAGCAGCATAACTATATTAAGTGTCAGATTCGCTGGATAAAATTATTTCTACCACATATTATCCAGTTATTCAGTAAATCTACGGGATAATCCTTAATTTTTAAGGAATTAAACAGGATATCTGATGGTTAAGACCGTAGTTCCAGGGTGCTATCTAGCAGGTTTGATGGTTAATCCGGGAGATTAGGATGTTATCGGTCAAATATGCTGGATAACACCCCAGAATCGTAACCGTTCAGGAGTTCACAAAGAATTAAGGGTTTCGGGCAATCAATCAGTTAATCTAGATCCTATGAGTGACGTACCTATGATCGCTATTGGTGGTATCAACATTCCCAAAGCCGATTAGGAAGGGACTAACGCAAGCGTGGTGGATAACCCGGCCATAAATCTCAGATTAGCAAATACGCTTTTAGCACGTTCCTGCCAAAGACTTAGCGGCATAACTTGTTTAGGACTTACGCAAGAGTCATTTGAACGGACGGATGCTTGAGTTGTTCAATCAAGTAGTCCGAGAGCATTCCATGCTTAATCTGATAGACAGTTTTACCCGTTGGGTAGGCGATCGTCTTGAGACGACTCCAAACCAGTAAGGCACAAGCAATATAGTAGCTTTAAATTCGTGCCTTGCGGCATTGGCAGGCTTCAGCTCCAGTTAACTGTTTGAGTTCTCGGTGAAACTCCTCGGGAGCATCCCGGTTTTGTAAAACTACTATCAAGAGAGGATAATAGGTAGAGCGTCAACAGAAGTGTGAACTGCATTCGTAGGAGGAGCGGCTATGACCCCTGAACAAAAGGA
>NZ_JACJPF010000114.1 GCF_014695915.1 Trichocoleus sp. FACHB-40 | reverse complement strand
TTGCCTCGTTTATCGATAACGCACAAGCTTTTGCAAAGCGGATTCGAGGCTATTGGGAAGTTGAAAACAAGGTGCATTATGTTCGGGATGTGACTCAGGGTGAAGATGCTTCGCGCATTCGTACCTCACCCTTGATTCAAATTTGGGCACTGGCACGCAACTTTGCGCTCAATTTATATCGTGACAATCGCTTTGAGAACATGGCTCAAGCCCAACGTCTTGCTGGTTTCAGCCTGAACACACTCAAGCACCTATTTAAAATGAAATAGCCCTGTAACCAACCTTACAAAAAAAGCTCCGGGGCAGGAGGCAAAGGGCACAAGGGGAGAAGAGAAAACGTGGGAGCTTCTTTCTGCCTTCTGAACTCGCCCTATAGCCAGTTACCGATGAGGATAAAGGGTGCCCATTGAGCGGGGTGAATATTCTTGTTTTTATTAATCAGCGCCTTCTGCGCTTCTTTGAGGGCTTCTGCTTTGCTCATTTGTGATCGCAAGTTATCGTAAAACTTAGTGACTAGTTCTTGTGTAAAAGCATCTTCAACATACCAAAGGGAAGCCAAAGCACTTCTGACACCTGCTTGCACGGTGATGCCAGCCATACCCAAGGTAGCACGGTCATCTCCTATACCCGTTTGACAAGCCGTGAGCGCGAGCAACTCTACTGGTTCCGAACCTCCACTAAAGCGGCGGATGTCACTCTCTAGCTGAATAATTGTAATTTTCTCATTATTACCCGTAACTAAAAAGCTATCTTCTGGAATAGTGCCAAATTGACCGTGAGTGGCAATGTGAATAATCGGGTAAACTGCTTGTTTAAGTTCTTGCTCTAAGCTCTGAGGAGTGAATTGTTTGTTCAAGAGTTTCTTGCTACCTGGAAATAGCTTTGTGACTCGCTCGACTTCATCGTAGACATTTGCCAAAGCCTTAAATTCTTCACCATCAACGGTAGCTGCTTCGGTTAACCCCAAAGCTAGTGCCCGCAGACCTTGAAAATTTAGGGGTTTAGGAGATGTCAAGCGTAGACCAGGAGTTGTAGCAATGGCGTATTTCTGAACTAGAAAGTCCTGACCATCATGGAGTGCCGCCATCGGAACACTGCGTAAGAGTCCGTCTTGGATGAAGACGAGAGTTTTGATTTGTGCTGCGTCTAAATCGGAAGTGAAAGGGCGAATAATCGAGTTAAATAGATTCTGTGCTGGCGTCAAATAAGGGTCAGTGGGATCATAAAATTTTTGTATATCTAAACGGAATTTTTTGATTTCTTCTCTAAGTGTTTTATTATTGTTTATCCATGCCAGCTTCTTCAATCTTCTTCCAGCATTTGGCTTAAGCTTCTTTTCAGGATTCGGAAAACTTACTATAATTGCCGTTCGGTCTTCTAGGATGATAGAACTAAAAACGGCAGTGTCTTCTGTTTCTAAATCATCAACTCGTTCTTTATCAAAAACGGTAAAGACACAATCATTACCGAAGTAATTTTGCAATTCTGCTAGTTTCAAAGAATCAATGGCATCAAGTGCAGAATCGAGTTCTTTTTGGTACTCTTGGCGGGCAATGGCTAGTGATTCAGCACGTTCTAGCTTTAACCGAGCAAACTCCCGGTAGAGAGGACTAATGCTATCCCGAAAGCTAAATTGCAAGTCTCGCTCTGCAAGTAGCAGGCTGCCTCGGATATCTCCTAAGGTCATAATTGCACGTTCGTAAGCACTAGTTGCCTCAGACTCTTTCGCTTGTGCCTTGAAAATCCGTCCCGCCTGCCACTCCCACAAATAAAGACTATCTTTAGCACGTAAGTTTTGGTCGGCTGCCAAGCGTGCTTGCTTGGTGAAATCTAAAGCTTTATCGTAGTCCTTGCGGCACTCGTAGAGATGGCCAAGTTTACCTAGAGCAAATGATTCGGAACGAGAATCTTTAATATTTTGAGCAATAGAAACAGCTTTTTGAAGGAGTTCTTCAGATTGTGAATCATTGAGTTGGCGCTGTGAACATTGAGCCTGAAACAAAGTGAAATTGCTAGAAGCAACAGGTTGTTTGAGTTCGGCTAAATCAATTGATGCATATACTTTATTTTGAGAATTTGGTAGCATCTCAAGTAAGACTAGAGCCTCTTGCACTTTTTGCTCTGCCTCCTTAGCACTATCAGGTAAGTTTGAATCTTTGGGGCGGGAATAAAGTTGAATTAAATTGAGGAGTGTTCGCATTTGACCCGATGAGTCGTTTTGAGTACGGGTCACTTCGAGACTGTTGTTAAAATAATTCAAAGCTTTTTTGTAATCGGAAGCCGCTTCTTTGATGAAGTCAGCAGCCTTAATCTCTGCACTTCTAAAATTAGCGGACTTAGCACGCTGCTCGTTAAGTTGAGCTTTACTGAAGTAAGCATTAGCCAGACTATTCAGTACTGAGGAGCGATAACCTGAGAGATTAATACCCTGGACAATGTTTAAGCTAGCTAAGAGAGTTTCAATGGCTTTGTCAAACTTTCCTCTGAGACGATACGCTTCTCCCAAGCTTCCTAAAGCCGCCGCTTCTCCCTCGCGATCACTAAATTTTCGGGCGATTTGCAAAGCACTTCCTTCGCTTTCAAGGCAATCCTCATTAGTCTCAGAGGCACCGCATAAAAGTGCGATCGCATCTTTATTCTGCCCCAAACGGCTGTAGGTTTGAGCAAGTTCTGTGAGCAACTGTCCTACCTTGGCGATATCTCTGAGTTTGCGATAGTTTGCGATCGCTTGTTTCCAATGGTCGATCGCTTGCTCGAATTGACCGATTTGTCGGTAAGCTATTGCTAGTTTTTCTTGAACAATTGCCCCCTTAGCGGGGTTGTTGGTGGTTTGATAGGCAGTTAAGGCAGTTTGCCAAGATGCGATCGCTCCTTGCACGTCTCCTGCGCGATATTGTTCAATTCCTTGCTGTACGAATTGTGTCGTATTGGGAGACTGTGCGGTTGCTACTTCTCCCCATGTTGCCTGCAAAGTGGTAAATGGAAAATGATTCAGCCACAGACAAAATGTGAGGCTGCTCAGGAATAAAACTACCAAAACGCGACGGACACGGAATTGGCGATGTCGGTTTGGCATAGGAGGATAGGGTAGGTTGCCAGGAGAATTTTAGCGGAAGTTTTAAGTTTATTTGTAGCTGAAGTTGCAGGCGGCTTTATTAATTTTGGTAATCTTTAGTTGACATTAGCCTGATTTCTGCATAAATGAGCCTTAGTTCCACCCATGAGATGACTAAGAGAGTCTGTGGCTGGAGTGGAATGTGGGCAGGCACGGCATAGGTTCAGTTGGGTTGCATACCTTGAGTTATCTTTGGAGGCTTTAGCCGTGACGAAGTTTAGCTTGCTCAGTCGGGGTTGGCAGTTGAAGCTTGTTGGTAGCGTTGCAATAGTAGGGACACTCTTCGCCGCAGTAGGGGGGAGTGTTTTAGCTCAGATAGCGCCTGATAATACGCTGGGGGCTGAAGGTTCTGTCGTTACACCCAATGTCAATATACAGGGTATTCCTAGTGACCGTATAGATGGTGGCGCAACTCGTGGCGCTAACCTCTTCCACAGTTTTGGGGACTTTAATGTGGGGGAAGGCAGGGGGGCTTATTTTACCAATCCCACTGGAATTGAGAACATCTTAACTCGCGTCACGGGCAGCAATGCCTCTAATATTTTCGGCAGGCTGGGGGTTTTGGGTGGGGCGAATTTGTTTTTGCTCAATCCTAACGGGATTGTATTTGGCCCAAATGCCAGTTTGGATATCCAGGGGTCATTTGTGGCGACAACAGCTGAGGGCATACAGTTGGGAGATAGCGGTTATTTCAGTGCAGCACAACCGCAAACGAGTAGTTTACTTTCTGTGAGTCCGGGAGCGCTGTTTTTTAATGCAGTTGCCAATCAACCGACTTCGATTATTAACCAAGGGAATTTAGCAACTGGGAAAAATCTTACCCTATTGGCTGGCAATCTGGACTTACAGGGACAGTTACTCTCTGGGGGAGATTTGACGTTAGAAGCACAGGATACTGTGAAAGTGCGCGATAGTGCGGCGATTCCTTTCATCGCCTCTGCTGGGGGAAATCTGCTGGTGCAGGGGAATCACAGGGTAGATATTTTTGCATTAACTCGTCCAGAAAGTGGCTTTTTTTCTGGTGGGGATATGGTTTTGCGAAGTAGTAACACAGTGGGAGGTGATGCCCACTACTGGAGTGAGGGTAATTTTCGGATAGAACAGCTAGATGGCAGTTTAGGGAATTTGTTTAGCCCCCATGACCCAATTATTCGAGCTAGCGGAGATGTATTTATCAATGCCTATCAAGGAGCTTCCCTGCACATTTTGGCGGGAGGTAAGGTAGAGATTCCCGGCTATGTCTGGATTCAAGGTGCAGATCCAGAAAACGGATTAGTAGAGACAGTAAATCTAGCTGATGGAACCACTATCTCTATTGATGGCAAAAATGAACCTACTCTGGACATTCGCGCTGGAGTAAACCAAGCTTTCATTGGTAGTCCATTTCAAACTGGCACTGGCACTTTCTTTCAGCCTGTAAATTTCCCTCCTAATAACCCATCGAGTGCAGATATCAAAATCGGCACAATCTTATTTACTTCGGCTGATAACACCTCAGTTCCTTTGACAGGAAGAGTCTTGTTAACAAATCAGTATCAGCCCAACGTCTCATTTAGTGGGGATATTCAAGTTACAGATACTCAGCCGACACAAGCATCGGGAGCAATTTTTACCACTGGAGGCGCGAGAAATCCCTCAGTTGCTATAAACTCTCGTGGGGGTATTACAATCGACGGTACAGTCAACACCTCTTCAAGTTTTGGCGATGGGGGAGCGATCGCACTGACAGCAGGTGGCAATATCTCTACAGAGTTTCTAAACTCCAATTCTAGTAAGGGCAACGGGGGAGCGATCGCTGTTACGGCAGGCGGTAACTTTACCACCTTCAATCTATTCTCCGGTTCTTTTGAGGGCAATGGGGGAGCGATTGCCATTACGGCAGGTAGCAATATTATCTCCACAAGATATCTAGATTCCAGCTCTCTTGAGGGCAATGGGGGAGCGATCACTATTACGGCAGGCGGTAACTTTACCACCTTTGGTCTATTCTCCGGTTCTTTTGAGGGCAATGGGGGAGCGATCGCTGTTACAGCAGATGGCAATATTACCCTCCAAGTTAACAGCTCAGCCATTTCCATTTCTGATGGTGGCAATGGAGGCGCGATCACATTGAGAGCAGGTGGCAACATCACCGCAAATGATTTCTACTCTAACTCCTACGCGGGTAATGGAGGAGCGATCACACTGACGGCAAGTGGTAATGTCACCACAGGCAATCTAAACACCTACTCTCTTGAGGGCAACGGGGGAGCCGTTAGCATCAATTCTACGAATGGTAGAATCGTCCTCCAGGAAGGTCCTTATGGACAATCTCTGATTGACACTACGGGCGTTAATGGTGGCAATGTCGCACTCAGCAGTCCTAACGCCAACTTTGTGTTTGAGAATCCTAGTGACTATTTGTTTCGAGCTAGTGGAATTGACAGCTCTGCCTCTAATGGTAGTAGCGGTAACATCCAAATTACAGCACCGTCAGTCACCTTATCCGATGTTGAACTCAATACTAGCGCTAGAGGTCAGGGAAATGCAGGAAGCATCTTCATCTTGACTGATGGCTTGGTTGCACTCGATGGTAGCCGCCTATTTACCTCTTTGGAGCCAGAAGGAATTGGCAGAGGGGGTGATATCACCATTGATGCAGGAGCAGTTTCTCTTTCTAATGCCTCTTTCATCGATACCGCCACCTTCGGCCAAGGAAATGCAGGAAACGTCTCGCTTCAGGTGGATGACTCCGTTTCCATAGCAAATGATAGTGCTATTTTTAGCTTCACTTCTGGTCAAGGCAATGGGGGACATGTCAAGTTAGAGGCTGGAGGTGTCATCTCCCTTACCAACCGCAGTAATATCAGTACTGCTGTGAATTCGAGAGCTCAAGGCGATGGGGGTGACATTGAAATTAGAGCGCGATCATTGTCTTTAACAGGTGGCTCCCAACTGGTAACGAGTACCTCTAGCAGTGGTAAGGCAGGTGACATCACTGTCAGTACAATCGAAGGCGTTTTTATATCGGGAACTGACCCTAACTTTATCCCTCCTAAGAATGTCTTAGTCGGTAATCCCCCTCCCTTAGCTGAAGTCGAGCCAAATAACTCGATCACTCTAGCCCAGCCACTGACTCAGTTCTTCCTCAACAGTCCTGATGATGTCAATTCTAACGTCGAACGTTCCGTCCAAAACCCCTATGTATTCATTGCAGGTACGCAGCTTCCGTTGGACAATAAGGACTTTTACTCCTTTGAAGTAACAGCACCAGGCACTCGAGGAATTTTCCGTTTTAATGCGTCCTATGATACCAGGCCCATTATCCGTATCTACAATGGCAGTGGAGAGCTACTAACGCTTAATCCTCGTTTAGGATCTGATGTTGATGTTAATGTTTTAAGGTATGTTTTTAGCGAACCTGGTATCTACTATGTCAACCCTAAAGGTAGTCCGCGGGGTGCTTACACGTTCCAAGTTTCCCTCGAAACACCTAATGTAGCAACGAGCGTAGTCAACGGAACACTTCCCAGTGGTTTATTTGCCCGGACTGAAGGCGCTGGTATGGCAGGGAATATAACGATTAATACTCCATTATTAACTGTAACCGATGGCGGCAATGTCTCTGCCACGGCGACGGCGGCGGCTACCAGCACAGCACGGAGTGGCAATATTGAACTGAATACCTCTCAAATCAACCTACAAGGCAACAACAGTGGTATATTTGCCCAGACAGAAGGAGCCGCATCGGCTGGATCATTGAGATTACAACCTTCTAACAATGGGCAGAGTTTGACGGTAAATCTTCAAGATGATGCTCAAATCTCCGCTTCTACCTCTGGCAGTGGTCAGGGAGGAAACTTAATTGTAACGGCACCGCAAGCAGTTACAATCAACGGCGATGGTAAGCTCTCAGTGGAGACAACTGGGGCTGGCCAAGCTGGAGACGTAACAATTACCACTGACACTTTAAAGATTGACAATGGAGCCACAGTCTCTGCTACTGCTACCGCAACTGCCACGACTTCAGAACCAAGTGGCAGTATCAGCGTCAATGCTAACCAAGTGAACCTCTCAGGTACAGGCAGTGGCTTATTGGCAGAAACACAAGGAGCTGCCGACGCTGGAGCATTGACGTTGCAACCTTCTAACAACGGGCAGAGTTTGACAGTAAATCTCCAAGATGACGCAAAAATCTCCGCTTCTACTTCTGGCAGTGGTCGGGGAGGGAACCTACTTGTAACAGCACCGCAGGCAGTTACAATCAACGGCAATGGTCAACTCTCAGTCGAGACAAGCAGCACTGGAGTAGGGGGAAACCTGACAATTGAGACTCAACGGCTAACAATTCAGGATGGAACACAGGTGTCCGCTTCTACCTCATCCCCTAATCCTGACGGAGAAGGCGGCAACATCACAGTAAACGCCACACAATCTCTAGACCTAAATCAGGCAAGTTTGCTTGCCCAATCTACAGGTGCTGCTCCTGCTGGTAACGTAACGATTAACACCCCAAACCTAACAGCCACCAATAGTACAATCGCAACTTCCTCCGAGCGATCTTCTGGGGGAGGTATAACCGTCACAGCCGACAAGATTCGCTTGTGGGGCGACAGTGACATCACCACCAATGTAAACCTTGGTGCAGGCGGCGGCGGCAACATTTACCTAGAAGCTGACTCCATCCTCGCTTTCGACGACAGCGATATCCTGGCTTTTGCCCGTGATGGCAGAGGCGGAGACATTACCCTCAATACTAGAGTATTCTTCGGTTTTGCTTATTCTCCCGCACCTAAAGGCACTGACCCTGATACCCTTGAGAACAATAACCAAGTCGATATCAATGCCAGTGGCGCTGTCAGTGGAGTCATCACCACACCCGATGTCAGCTTCATCCAAAATAGCCTCACCGAGTTACCCGATAATCAAATTAACACTGACAGCCTCCTGGCAAATAGCTGCATTGTCCGCCGCAATCAACCAACCAAGGGAAGCTTCACCATCACAGGTACTGGTGGCTTACCGCAGCGACCCGGAGATGCCCAAATGTCCACCTTTCCCACAGTAGACATAGAAACTTTACCCAGTGACAGCATACCCTTAACGACCAACCAAAATCGTCCTTGGCAAAAAGGCGACCCCATTGTGGAACCCCAAGGGGTGTATCGACTACCAAACGGGAAACTCGTTATGAGTCGGGAGTGTCCTTAATTCAATAACATAAATATGTACCTAATCCCAAGGTGGGTTGCCATTTCAGGTTCAAGCATTACAACCTCAGCTTGCCTTACCCTCAGTGCAGTCGCTCAGTCCACACCGCCACCAGGTGTCACCATTCCCCCAACCGCACCAGATGCCGTTGAGCAAACCATTCCCAAACCCTCTGAATCACCCCGTCCCTTCCCTGGTGAAACGCCTACATTACCACCACTACCCGAACTGCAAACTCCCCCAACTCAAGAGTCACCTGAAGTCACTCCCCTATCGGGTGATCGCCTCTTCATCAAAAAAATAGAAGTCCTGGGAAACACCGTCTTACAGGACGAAATCGCCGCCTTAACCCAGCTCTACGAGAACCGCGAAGTCACGCTTGAAGATTTGCTGGAACTGCGCTCTGCCATTATTCAACTCTACATTAAAAACGGCTACGTCACCTCTGGAGCCTTCCTTCCCAACAATCAAAACCTCAGCAGTGGCATAGTCCAAATTCAAGTGGTAGAGGGTGAAGTCGAGCAGATTGAAATCGGTGGGTTAAGACGATTGCGAGAAGGATACGTGCGATCGCGCCTTGAACGTGCCACCTCTACCCCCTTAAACCAGCAACGCTTGGAAGAAGCCTTGCAACTGTTGCAACTCGATCCGCTCATCGAACGAGTGAACGCCGAGTTAGTAGCAGGCAGCACACCAGGTAGCAATATCTTACGAGTCTCTCTCAAAGAAGCACCCGCCTTTCACGCTGCGTTCGGCGTAGACAACAACCAATCTCCCAGCATTGGTTCTATCCAAGGCAGCGTAGAAGTCAGCCATGATAATGTCTTGGGATTTGGCGATCGCTTAGCCGCCCAATACGGTCGTACTGAAGGACTCGACCTCTACGACATCAACTATACCATCCCCGTGAATGCTCGTAACGGTACCCTGAGCTTCCGCTATAACAATGGTGATAGCAGCATTATTGAAGAAGATTTCGAGGATGTCGGTATCAGAAGCGAGACTCAAACCTATTCCCTCAATTTTCGTCAGCCAATCACAAGAACACCAACCAGTGAATTTGCATTAAGCTTAGGTTTAGATTTGCGCCGCAGCCAAACCTATATACTTGACAACATTCCCTTTTCCTTCACAGAAGGTCCGGAAGATGGCGAATCCAAAGTGACGGTGATTCGGTTTTCTCAAGATTGGGTTAATCGTGGCACTCGACGAGTCTTAGCCGCCCGGTCTCAGTTTAGTCTAGGGATAGATGCCTTTGATGCAACCATTAACAACACAGGTACTGACGGGCGATTCTTTTCCTGGTTAGGACAATTTCAGTGGGTGCAGCAGTTATCACCCAGAAATCTGCTAGTAGCGCGAATTGATGCCCAGCTCACCCCAGATTCTTTGCTATCTTTAGAACGCATCAGTCTCGGTGGAGTCGATACCGTTCGCGGCTACCGAGAAAACCAACTCGTTGCCGACAATGGCATCCTGGGTTCAGTTGAAGTTCGCTTTCCCCTCACATCAGACCCCAGAATACTACAGTTAGCGCCTTTTTTTGAAATCGGTACAGCCTGGAATAATCGAGAAATTGACCCCGACCCAGCGACAATTGCTAGTTTAGGGCTGGGTTTGCGCTGGCTGATTACCCCCGATTTATCGTTGCGCCTAGACTACGGCATCCCCTTAATTTCAGTTGGCGAAAGGGGAAACTCGCTACAAGAAAACGGTCTCTACTTTTCAGTACGCTATCAGCCGTTTTGAAAGGCTCCAACTCTCTCTAAGAACTAGAAGGTTTTTTGTACAAATTGCAGTTCTCTGCAATGGCAATTTATAAGCGCTCAAGAATGATTGCATAAAAGTGTAATCCCGCCCGTGAGTAGCAATGGATACTGTTGGCGAACTTCACAATTGACTGCCTCCGGTGAGCAGCGCAGAGGAATAAAACAAGCATTGACTTCACTCACAGACAATCCTTATCCAAGTAATACATGGGAAAGGGAAATTATCCATGTATTACTTGGAAAGAGCAAGTAGAGATGTAGAGGTTATTCGGGTTAACAACCAAGGAAGACTTCAAGTAGTAGCAAGTGCTGCAAATCTGGATGTTCGTGTCTTGGCATGGGATATGCCTTGTAGCCAAGCCACCATCCTCACTACATTAATCGCTGCTGCCGAGAGAATGTGCTGTAACTGGGGCGTTGCATAACAGAGAGATGAATTGCCCAAGTTGTGAATCTACCCACATCAGTAACAATGGTCATCGGCGTAGTAAACACGCATTACATTTGCTGCGATTGCCGCCGCCAAGCAAGTTGAGTCCTACTCGGCCATTGGTTATTCTGATGCAATTAAGCAACAATGCCTGTTGATGTATGTTAATGGTAACGGTTTTCGTACCATTGAGCGGCTAACTGGAGTTAATCACAACACCGTTATCAATTGGGTGAGACTTGCGGCTGCTTCTTTACCAGATGCCCCTGAATACTTGGAAATACCCGAAATTGCTCAAGTTGATGAACTTCAGACTTCTATCGGTAAAAAAAACAAAATATGGCTCTAGTCCAGCAGTAAACAAGGGAGTAGCAGGTATCCTTGAAAAGGGTTTTAGGAGACAGAAGCACTGAGACCTTTAAGCATGAGTGGAAAATATTAAAAGGTTGGCAATGTTTTTTATATGTCACAGATGGCTATTGCGTTTATCCCTGTTTTTTTGATGATGCTGACCATTTGATTAGTAAGACTTATATAACACGGGTTGAAGGATAAAATAGCAGATCAAGGCACTATGCGAGCACGTCTTTATCGGCGGACTCTTTGCTATTCTAAAACCGAAGAAATGCTGAGGCTATCAATTAAATTGCTACTGCATTATTTCAAAGATGGAGTTGTACCCTTGCCAGTCTAAATCATCCCTTAGTTGTGCAACGCCAGCCCTTGACACTTTAATCGGCTAAAGGTTATGCTCTATAGCAGCACTAATTAAATATCCAATCCCAAAAAGGGCGGCTCTGTATTGAGCCGCCCTTTTTGTTTTTTGGGCTAAATAAATTCCTATCAAATAGTTAGGAACTTAGCCTAAATAGCCGTAATAAATATTGCTAACAAATATTTATTACGTTGGGCAAGTACCTTGAAGCTTCAACCTGATATATTTAGCGCTTTTCCAGCTTTTTTATCGGTCAAAAGTTAGAGGAAGTTTGGATAAATTGAGTGCCATACGTCGCAATGAGTGTTGTCTTATATCACCCAAATAGGTGAACTTGCAGGATGAAGACAGCTCTCTTGTCACTCCTCTATAGTAGAGCTGATTCATTTGAGAGGTTAGCCTATGTTTGAGCGACAGTTTCTACGCTTGGATGGGTTCACCAAAGCAGAACGGATTGGGATGACTGCTCGTGTGAGTGAGGCGATTAACAAAGCAGGAGCCTGGATTACTGACTTCCACCTTTTCTCGAACATCTTAATCTGTATCAACTTTGAGGTGCCAAGCACCAACTTGGACAGACTCGCTGCCTCTGTGCTCCAGACAGGTTTGCATTTGAGCCAAGAGAGCCTAGAGCAACTCATGCCTGCTAACGAATCGACACTGAAGCACAAGGAGCTAGCAGGGACATTGCAAATTACATTTGTACACAACGAACCCGACTTGCTCCGAGAGGTGCCTGCTGTTCCGGGATAAAAGCTGAGGTAAGAATATGTCTCTAACAGGCTATGTGTATTCAAGCGGTTTTAAGCTCAACTATATTGTTGAGGGTAACGGGACTCCTACCATCGTGGTTGGCAGTTCACTGTATTACTCAAGAACGTTTTCTAAGAATCTTCGTAACAGTCTAAAGTTGGCCTTTGTCGCTCATCGAGGTTTCTCACCTCCTTATGATTCAAAAGACACCTCTTTGTTCCAGTTAGACTCACTGGTTGATGATATTGAACTGGTTAGGAAAGAGTTAGGATTTGACAAGATTATTGTTATTGGTCATTCAGGTCATGCCTTTATGGCACTGGAGTATGCCAAGAAATATCCTGGCAATGTGTCTCATGTGGTAATGATGTGTGAAGCGCCTTGTTTATCGCATGAAGGGCATGAAGCTGCCCAACGATATCTGAATGACTCTGTTTGTCCTGAGCGTAAAGCAGCTCTTGCTGAAAACTTGGCTAGGTTGCCTGAAGCAATAGAAGCTCAACCGGAGAAAGCCTTTATTACATATTGCCTTCTTATGGGACCCAAATATTGGTTTGACTACAACTATGACGCGACAAAACTTTGGGAAGGCGTAGAAGTAAACATGGCTATGTTTGATTATGTATGGGGCGAGGTTTTTCGAGACATAGATATTACTGAAAACTTAGATAAGCTGCTTTCCCCTGTACTCCTTGCTCTTGGTCGCTATGATTACCTCGTTCCACCACCGTATATGTGGGAAGGAGTAAGAGACAAATTCAGTAATCTGACTATCCGCATATTTGAGAAGAGCGGTCATGCGCCTCAGTTTGAAGAACCAGAGCTATTCGATCAAGAGTTGCTTGAGTGGCTTTTCAATAACTAACTTCGTTCCAAGGAGTTTTAAATTTGGCCAAGTATTTAGAACGTTAGTGAGATACGAGCAAGGGGGAACTAGATGAAAGCCAGAGTAGTTGACATAGGTGACGCGCACCTGAGTGTATATGAGGCTGGAAGCGGTCAGGCAATTGTCTTTCTGCATGGAAATGCTAGCCGATGGCAGCACTGGGAACCTCAACTGCGGGCATTGTCCAGTTAGTTCCGCTGCATTGCCTTTGACCAATGCGGGTAGGAGTGTCGAGTCCGCTAATCAGTCCCCATTCCCTGTCATTGATGGCAGATGATGCCGCTACAGTCTGTCAGGTGCTGGGGGTTAAACATGCTTACTTCGTCGGCTTGTCAATGGGGGTACGGTTGCTCAGGCTGTTGCCCTGCGTCATCCTAATTTAGTCGATGGGCTGGTGCTGGCTAGCCCACCTCAGATCCCTCTAGAACCACTACGGGTGAAGTCTTGATACACTTTTGATGTGAGGACGAGGATACCCCATGTTACAAGCCAAACCAAGAGCGATCGCCAACGAAAACGATCTCATCCAAATCTTAGAGCGATCGCCAATTATCACAAGTCTTCATGCGGATTGGAATGGCATTTTCCTGGGACATTTCCGCACACCTGCCTATGAATCTCCTGAAGTTTCCAGTCTCTTTTGGCATAGTCTTCTCATCTTCCCAAAAACCGAGGCTCCGATTCAGGCACGGCGAACCCTAGACGGAAAAATTCGGCATGAGCAAGTCGTTGAAGGGGATATAGTCATTACTCCTGCCCAAGTTAGTCATCGTTCTTGTTGGAATGCAGAACATGACTTTATCGTTATCGCTATTGCTCCTGATATTTTCGCTCGTGCTGTTGACGAATCGGCTGAACCTTCTAACATTGAACTCTTGCCTCAGTTTGCCACATCTGACGGGCTAGTTCTGCAAATTGGACTGGCACTTAAGGGAGTGTTAGAAAACAATCCTCAAGGGAGCCGTCTCTACGCTGAGACGATGGCAAATGCTCTAGCGGTTCACCTATTACAAAACTACTCGGCACAGCAACCCATCTTACGCGAATATAGTGGGGGTCTTTCTAGTCGCCAGTTACGGCAAGTAATTGACTATATTAACGACCATGTCGATCGAGATTTAGGTTTAGCAGAACTGGCCGCGATCGTTCAGATGAGTCCTCATTATTTTACGCGCTTGTTTAAACAATCAACTGGCTTGACTCCGCATCAATATGTGATTCGCCGTCGAGTCGAACGTGCTAAAGAATTACTGCTAAAAGGAGAACTCAGCATTGCAGAGGTAGCCTACAGCGTTGGTTTTGCCAACCAGAGCCATCTCAACCGTCACTTGAAACGTCTGCTAGGGGTGACTCCCAGACATATCCGCCAAAGATGACAAGAACGTACAAAAAATTGGACGAATCTACAAGACGCTCTTTAGTAGAAAGGTAATTCTGAGTAATGTAGAGTTACAAGGTGAGCGGCAAATGGATATCGTTAAAATTCCTTCCGCTATTGTTGGCAGTAGTGCAACAGAAATTGCTCAAAAAATTGCGGCGGTCGAACTTTCTGCCAGTGAAGTTGTTGAGGCGCACATTCAACGCATTCAAGAGGTTAATCCTCGCTTAAATGCCGTAATTATCCCTCTATTTGAGCAAGCGCGATCGCAAGCTAAAGCTGCTGATGAAGCTCGCTCTAGGGGAGAAACACTCGGACTATTACACGGAGTACCCATCACCATCAAAGAGTCATTTGATGTAGCGGGGACTGTCTCCAACATGGGAATTTCTGCTCTCAGTCAAACGCCAAAGCAGGATGCACCACTCGTCAAAAGACTGCAAGAGGCAGGAGCGATTATTTTAGGCAAAACCAATGTTGCCCAGTTACTCGCACTGAATGAATCGGATAATCCTATCTACGGTCGCACATTGAATCCCTGGAATCTGGAACGTTCTCCAGGGGGAAGCAGTGGCGGTGAGGCGGCGATTATCGCGGCTTTGGGTTCGTGCCTTGGCTTGGGGAGTGATATTGGTGGGAGTGTCCGGATGCCTGCCCATGCCTGTGGGATTTGCAGCCTCAAACCGACATCAAGTAGGTTATCGATGGTGGGTCATGTGCCACTGTTACCCGGTCAAGAAGCGATACTGGCACAACCCGGCCCAATGGCACGGACTGTCGCTGACTTGAACCTGGCGATGAAGGTTCTGGCGGCACCCGGACAGGAAGCGTTTGACCCCAGTATTCCACCCGTACCTTGGCGCGAACCGTCTGATGTCAAGCTGGAAAATTTGCGAATCGCTTTTTTCACTGACAACGATATCATTACTCCTTCCCCGGCAATGCGGCGGGCTGTGAGAGAAGCTGCTCTTTCGCTAGAAAAACGTGGTGCGATCGTAGAAGAGTGGACACCTCCAGACTTGCTCAAAGCTTTACAGTTATACCTCCAACTGTATGGTGCAGATGGTGGAGTAACCTCTAAAAGGCAGTTAGGTAACAGCAAACGGCATCCACAAATTAACCAGACTCTTCAAACCGTCTCTTTGCCAAAACCTTTATTCAAAATGAGTGCAGCAATTTATGAATGGCTCGGTCAACGGTTGATGGCTAAACTTTCGCCTTACATGGGCGAAGTATCCGTCAGCGAATATTGGAGGGGAATTGATGAACGTAGCCGCTACCGTGCCGCTTTTATGGCAGCTTTGGATGGCGCACAGTTCGATGCAATCCTCTGTCCACCTTGTGCTCTAGCGGCGCTGACTCATGGTAGTGGCTACTTCCTACTCAATGATGCGACTTATACTATCCCGTACAATTTACTCGGTATGCCCGCAGGTGTGGTAGCCGCTACGCGGGTGCGTCCGGGAGAAGAAAGCGATCGCGTACCTAGCAAACAGTTAAGTGAGCAAACAGCTTCCAAAGTGGAACAAGGGAGTGTTGGGTTACCTGTGGGCGTACAAGTTGCAGCGCGTCACTGGCGTGAGGATATTGTTTTAGCGGTGATGGCAGCAATAGAAGAACATTTCCAGCCGCAACCTGACTATCCGGTTCATCCACCTGTTTAGGATACGAGCGATCACTCCCCCTTTCACATGTCTGAGTGCAGAGTTACGAGGGGCTGGTGAGAGTGTACTCGGTTCGGCTTTAGTTATGGAGGATTAACGCTTTCTCTTGCGATCGCCGTGGGTATTATTCACACCCTAGAAGAAATTGCGATGACGTTAATCCTTACACAGTGGACTCATGATGTATTGAGTATCGTACATGCGCTGAGACTACACCGATCTTACTAAAGAGAAAGCAATACTGCTGAGGCATCGCTCCCATTAAATTATCTATCTGGCATGGATCTGAGGCTAGCCAATTAGCTGTCGAATCTGGCGATTTTGACTCTGGACACTTACACAAATCGCTCATAACTATTCCTCCTTAGTGCAAATATTTTTCCTAACAATCTATGGCTCAATCGGCTTATCCTTAAATACGGGATGTTGTACCAGCCAGCGATGCAAAGCCACCATCACAATTGCCAGAGGCAACATCAGCATGGGAATAACTTCTAAGCCTGCCCAACTGGCGAACCAGCCTAACCCTGTTGGCACGATCGCCACCCCGAAACTGGCTGTGCTGGTGGCAAAGCCGACAGCAGCAGGAACCAGGGCATCTGGCACTCGTTGCGGAATTAACCAGATGGTTGCCGGGAAAATTGCAGCCAGAGCAAAGCCGATGAGTGGTAAGCTGAGCAACTGGTCAGGCAGGAGCCACCAGGCAACCAAGCCAATGATGAGTAGAGTCAGTGACAGACTGATGGTGCGGATGGCACCGAGTCGTTGCAAAAAATAGCCCAGGCTAAAGCGTCCCACTGTTAATCCCAGCCAGTAGGCACTGACGCTATAACCTGCGATGAGTTCAGGTGTTTTTCGAGCGATGGATTGCACGCTGTATGCCCAGTTACCAACGGATGCTTCTGTCCCAACATAGACCAACAGGAGCAGTCCAGTAACAAGAACAGCAGGAGTTTTGAGCGATCGCCCCAGATTTCCCAACGCCGTTGTACTTGATGCAGATATCCTTGATGTCATTGGTCTGTAGCGACAGATTATCACTGCCAGAACGCCTGCAATCAATAGACTGACGACTCCTGCCAACACAAAATAAACCTGTTGCCAGTCCATACCGAGGGCTAACAGAGTTGTTGCTACTGCTGGACCTAATAATGCGCCAATGCCATAGAACGCATGGAGCAATCCAATGAGATTGGCACTGCGCGAATCTTGAACGATATAGGTATTGATGCCCGCATCAATCAATCCAATTCCCAGTCCGAGTAAAGTTCCGGCAGCAACCATGATGAACCAAAACGGGGAGAGGGCGTAAATCAACAGAGCCGTTGTGAGCGTACTGGCAGCGATGAATAGCATTCGTGCCAATCCCAGTCGGCTACTTACCAAACTACTGCTGAAGGCAGCCAGGATGTATCCGCTAATTTGGCTGATAAAGAGAAAGGTGACGGTTGCAGGAGTTAATTGATAGGTAGACAGGATGGAGGGCAGAAGAACTCCCAACCCAGCTTCTGCAATCCCAATGGCGATGAAGGCATAAAACGAGATTGCTACCCCAATCCAGATAGGTGAGGTGTTGTGTTCATGTTTCAATGGCTAGAATTCTCCTCTTTCAAAAGAGTTGGCATTTGGGAGGAGGAATGATGACGATCAAGTTGAGTGAGGGCGATCGCTATCAGCAACAACACAATTGCAAATACTCTGGAGATACTCAGGGAATGGGGAACAATCCCAAACCAACCAAATTGATCGATCGCCAGCGACACGATCATTTGGCTACAAACAACTGCCAGAGTTGATGTGGTTAAGCCCAATTTAGGAACGATCAACGTGTTTAACGTGACAAAAATTGCTCCCAACAATCCACCTAAAAATGCCCACCAGGGAACATCAGCAAACCGTTCAAAATTGGGTGATTTAAGAACACCCACAGCAATCAATAGCGCTAGAACACTAAAGCCAACGATAAAATTGATAGCAGCAGCAGCAATCGCACAATGAAGGACTTGTTTGAGTCGAGCATTGGCGGCTGCTCCGATTGCCAAAAAACTACCTGCTGCTCCAGCCCCAATTAATGCAAACAACAGAGCCATAGATTTTGTTGATAGAGGTTACGCGGGAAACGAAAGGAAAACAACAGCAATGACTAGCAGCCCTAGTGCAAAACGACGGTAAGGGGTGAGACGGCGACGGGTCACTCCCAGCCAGCCAAAATGATCCACAATGATGCCTGCGATCGCCTGTCCGCAAACTACAAACCCCAGCGTTAAAGTCGCTCCCAAAACAGAGATAAAGTAAGCACTGGAGGCAATGTACCAGGCTCCTAAGACACCTCCTATCAAGCTCCAGCGAGGCGCTTTGAGTAAGGCAGACCAGTCTGGACGACAGAATCGTCCCGTGGAGAGTAATGCAATTAAAGCCAGTGAGCCAACTAGATAGGAAATATTTGCCGCCAAGGGAACGGAGTTAAGCGATCGCGCTAATTGACCATTGAGGCTGGCTTGAATGGGCAACAATGCACCACTCAGTAAAGACAGCACCAGATAAAAGCAGACTTGGCAGCGAGTAGCGATTGCTTGTAAACGACTCAAACGGATAGAAGTCATAACTTATATGAATGCCGCCACAAGTAACTTGTGGATTAACGGAAAGAGGGCAGGAATTAGTTGAAATTTTCGATCAGCTTGATAATTTAGCTCAATGTTGTACGCAGACTCACCCAGGCTAAATCAGAGTTCTGCGGTTCATGGCAAGGTCGCTTCTCAGTAGGCGTACTACTCGACATCCGGCAATCACCCATTGATTGGCGACCGCGCTGCGACTACAAACCGTTCTAGGTATTTGCCTGCTCCACTGTCAGACCAATCTCTTGACCGTAGGAGAGTTCCAGTGTGTGTCCATCGGGATCTCGCAAGAACGCCCAATACCCAACTGGATACCCAGAATCTTTTGGTTCCTCAACCAGTACCCCTGCTTGACGAGCCTTGTCACAAAGCATATCCATTGCTTCACGACTTTTGCAGCCAATTCCCAGATGTGCAAGTGGAGAGAGAACGGGATGCACCGAATCAGTTTGAATCAGAACAATTGCAAACGGTCGAGTGCGATCCGTTAGCCAAGCGACTGCAACTCCTGCTTCTGCATCAATGCGACGATGAACAACCTGCATTTGAGCATAAGTTGCGTAGAACTCAATACTTTTTTCAAGCTCTGAAACCGGCAAGGCGATATGCGTCAGCCCAATATCAATCATGTTCAGTGCCTCTAGAAAGTTGATGGGTGAGATGTGCGATTACTGAACCGCAGTTGCTTCGATTTCAATCAACAATTCGGGAAAGGCTAGACGTGATACGCCCAGGAGTACGCCTCCCGCATGACATCCGGCGGTTACCAATCGGTTTTTGATCGCGTCCCAATTTGCCATGAGGTGATCGGCATCGGTGGTGTAGTAATCAATTCGCACCACATCTGAAAGGTGATAACCTGCCTTACTCAAAACAATTTCAAGGTTGTCGAGTGCCTGATTAATTTGGGCACGCATATCTCCGACATGAAGGAGTTTCCCGTCACCATCCATTGAAACCTGCCCAGCACAGTAAAGAACTCGCTGCGCCCCACTCGTCTCGATCGCCCAAGACCATCCCTGCTCGGCTTGCCAGTTCCAGGGATTGATAATGCGTCGTTCCATGTTGAAATTTCCTTTAAGTAGAAGAAATATTTAGGCTTAAGCTGCGATCGCCGATTGTCTGTAAGAACCGTTGCTCAGTTCTTCCAGAACAGAGGGTGCTGAAGGAACCCAATTGAGTAGTTGTCTTGCCCTTTCGCCAGAAACTCTTTGATCGAGTGCGATCGCGTCAGCCAGTAATCCCCACGTTTCACGCGCTTCTTCTAAGGTCAGGGAGTGAATGCGATCGCCCACTCCAGCCGCCCGAGCAACTGCTAAAGTAATCGTTTTTAACGGTAAATACTCACCGCTTGCTCCAATCAGCAACGTTCCAGCAGGGGCTTGTTCCATCGCCTTGACATACAGATTTGCCAAATCTTCCACATGAATCAATGACCAGGCATTAAGTCCATCCCCCACAACGGGTACAGAATTGCGATCGCGCCCTGCCTGCATCAGCATGGCTACCAATCCTCCTCCCTGTCCATAGACTAAAGCTGGACGAATGACGAGCGATCGCACATCCTGTTGAGCCGCAGCCAATACCAAATCTTCAATCACAGGTCGCCAAGCCACAATCGGTGAGGGATTCAAAGGAAACGTTTCATCTGCAACTTGTCCTGCTGTATCGCCCATCACCCAGATCCCACTGGTGTAAACGAAGGGTTTCTCAGTCCCTTCTAGAGCCGCCAAAATCGTTTCAACAGCAGAGCGATCGACACTTGCCATGTTTGCATCGTTGGTTGCAGCCGTATGAATCACGGCATCTGCCATTTGAGCCGCTTGACCCAATCTCGCTGCATCCGTCAAATCACCTCGATACGGCTGGATACCTGAAGCGGCTAACCGTTGTGCCGATGCCTCAGAGCGGGCAATAGCGATAACCTGATGCCCCGCTGTTTGCAATGCCTTTGCCACTGCACTGCCGACATAACCTGTTGCGCTGGTCAGTAGAACGTTCACGATTGCTCCTTCAAAGGTGAATGGATTTGGGCTTATTTATCTTGATATCAAGATAATCAAGATAAAGGTAAATGTCAAGATTCTTGATGCCAAGATATAATCAAGCGATGAAACACGATCGCATTGATGAAATTTTGGAACAGTGGCAACAAGAGTCACCTCAGTTAGACGTAAGAGCATTGGCTGTAGTAGGGCGCGTGCTGCGAATCGCCCGTTTGCTGGAGAAGCATCGGGAAACTGTGCTGGCGGATTATGGTCTTAATGTCTGGTCATTCGATGTGCTGGCAACGCTGCGGCGACAGGGACTGCCCTATCAACTCAAACCCACCGAACTCTATAGTTTGCTCATGCTCTCTTCTGGAGCCATGACCAACCGAATCGATCGCCTAGAGGAAGACGGCGTGGTGAAAAGGATTCGTGACCCGGACGATCGTCGCAGTGTCAGTGTTCAACTTACACCCAAAGGAATTGAGCTTACGGATACTGTAATGCCTGTTTTGTTTGAGAAAGAAAACCAGTTCCTCGCTCAATTCACCAAGACCGAAACTCAGACATTCATCAAATTGCTACGAAGGTTTCTCGTATCACTCAATGAGATAGAAAAATGATGCAATGGCTCAATGAACCTGCTCAATGGTCGGAGACTGGCAACCAAATTGTGGTCACAACTGCACCCAAAACGGACTTTTGGCGCATTACCCATTATGGATTTATTCGAGATGATGGGCATTTTTATTTCGAGCGAGTCAATACTGATTTTGTGGTCGAAGTGAAGATATACGGCAACTACAAAGACTTGTATGACCAAGCTGGAATCATGATTCGCGCTGATGAAACCCATTGGATCAAAACTGGCATTGAGTATGTAGATGGAGTCCAAAACCTGAGTGCAGTGGTTACAAGAGGCTACTCGGATTGGTCAGTCACTCCCTTGCAAGAACCACCTGATTTTTTGCAACTTCGAGTAGAACGACGCAAAGAAGCTATTTATATCTTTTACTTAGATGAACATTCCCGTTATACCTTACTAAGAATGGCCTATTTCCCCGATGTACCCGAACTTCAGGTGGGAATCATGTGTGCATCACCTCAAGGCGATGGATACGAGGTTGTTTTTAAGGATTATCAACTGACTGGATAGAATTATCGGTATGGTATCCTCGTCATCGAGGACACTCAATAACTAATCGAGGCAATACAACCTTTTTATTGGGACTTAGACAGATTTCAAGCCCAAACAAAGCCCAAAGCAGCTTTAGATGAGTAGCGTTCGCCGATACACGACATAGAGCGACATTGATGTCGGATAGATACTCGATCAAGACAGCCCAGCCTTGAACTCATGTCGGAGAAAGTCAATAAAGCATTTTACCTTCGCCGACTCAAAGCGTCCTCGACGGTAAACGACCTGAATTGGTATTGGCTCAGGTTCGTATTCTTTCAGGATAACTTTGACCGATTGATTTTGGAGTTCATCGCTAAACCCCCAAATTGGTGATGTGCCAATGCCAATGTTTGCCAACACAGCTTCACGAAGTGCCATCGAGTTATTGACTTGCAGATTTCCACTCACCGTTACCGTCGTGCCTCGAAAATGCCATTCATTGCCTGTGGACTGTTTCGTGTAAACAATACAGTTGTGCTGCAAAAGGTCGGCTGGTACTTGTGGCTCACCAAACTTCTCCAAATAGGTTGCCGATGCGACTGCGACAAATCGGAACGTGCCAAGCGGTTGTGAGATCAAGTTGGGAGCAACAAATTTGCCAATTCTGATCGCTAAATCAATGCCCTCTTCGACTAAATCGACAAAGTGGTCAGACATCGTTAGGTCAATCTTAATATCCGGATAGCGATCGAGAAATCGTTTCAGGCGGGGGAGTACCTGCATCTGCCCAAATGCAACCGAGCAATTGAGCTGTAATAGTCCAGAAGGGTTCTGCCGTTTGCCCACACTAGACTCTGCCTCAGATAATGCTTCGAGAACGGGTTGGCAACGCTCATAAAAGCGCGTTCCCTCCTCAGTTAAACTCACTTGGCGCGTTGAGCGCAGCAGTAATTGTACGTCCAGATAGTCTTCTAGTGCAGCAATCTGTTTGCTAATCGTCGGTTGAGTGGTACCCATTTCTCTAGCGACGGCAGAGAAACTGCCTATTTCTACTGTTCGTACAAAACTCTTGATGCAAGTGATGAGATCTGACATAGAGATTGATTCTCAACAAGAATAAGTCATATTCCATTTTGCTGTCTTCTCAAACTAAAAAGAATGAAACATCATTAATGTTGTGAGCCAAATCAAGTTTCTCACCTGACAACATTGAGCTAACCAATAGGACAAAAATTATGATTACAGCAACAGACCTCAAAGCCAACTTTGAAGACATCAAGAGCCTGGTTTTACAAGGTAAAGCGATGGAAGCGTTTGAGAAATACTATGGCGATGATGTAGTGATGCAGGAAAATGAAACACTTGCCACTGTAGGGAAAGCCGCGAATCGCGACAGAGAACTGGAGTTCTTTTCTAAAGTGACTGAATTTCGGGCAGCAGAACTGAAAGCGGTTGCTTATGGCGAAGACGTGATTATTTCTGAGTGGTTTGTCGATTACACCCATTCTGAATGGGGCAAAGTTACGCATGATCAAGTCTCCGTACAGAGATGGAAAGATGGCAGAGTGATCCACGAGCGTTTCTATTACGCTGCCTAAACTGCCTCAGCGATTTTGATAACCCGACAACATTTGAGCTTTAGTTGCCGGGTTAATCACTTGACAAGACTGACGCGAAACGCCTGTGTAGCCGAAGTGGTGGCGGAGTGAGAGAATGTTTGGGCAAAGAGTTCGCCAAGTTGGAAATGAAGCTGTTTGCATCACTGTTGGTGAGGGATTATCACTAGGAATTGCTACCCGACCAAAACCTGGTTCCTCCACATTTGCAGGCTGTGCAGCAACGGCGAATTGAGCGGATTACGAAGTCAATCAATGCCGTTAAAGAGCGACTAACTACAGAAATTAACTACTGGGAGAACCAAGCGGAAAAGCTGAAGCTAGAGGAACGAGCCGGAAAGCCAAATACTCGACTTAACTATGACAATGCTCGTCGGAGAGTAGATGAACTCAAAGGACGGCTTTTTAAGCGGCTGGAAGAGTTAGAACAGGAGCGCCACTTATCACCAAAACCGCCAATGGTGGTCGGAGGCACGTTGATAGTCCCCGGTGGTCTGCTTCAACGTCTCTTAGGTAATCCTCAAGTCAATACTGTCATCAACACTCGTGAAAAGGAGCGAGTAGAAAAACTAGCTATTGAAGCAGTAATGGCAGTTGAACGGAAACAAGGATTTGAGTCAAGGGACGTGAGTGCGAATAGGTGTGGCTACGATATTGAATCGCGGATTCCTGATACGGGTGAGTTGCATTTTATTGTGGTTAAGGGTCGCGTCAGGGGTGCAAGTACAGTGACTATCACCAAAAACCAAATAATCACAGCACTGAACAAACCTAACGACTTTATCTTGGCTTTGGTGGAAGTGCCTGAATCAACACAGTTATCTAATAACAACTGTACTGTCCGTTATATCTATCGCCGTTTTCCTCGGCATTCAGGTTTTGCCGTGACTAGCATGAACTTTGGCTGGCAGCAACTTTGGAATTTGGGAAAAGAGATGTAGGGGGAGTTTGAACATTGCTGTTACTTGGGGCAAAGTATCAGATTGACCAAATCAGAAATTATTCAAACGAAGAACCCTTCTCACATCCCCAATACTAGACTGCTTTCACTGGCTCTGGCTTACGCTAATTGCACTTCTGTGTCAAAGTAAAAAGTTCCTCAATCCGACTCTACTAGCAGCGTCTCTATCCCTGCCAACAAAGATTCTAGTTTCTTGCGCTTCTTGGGGTTCTCCCACACCTTTGATTTCTTAGCTTTCTTGTAGGTTGTCTCCATCCTTGTTAGGAGTTCTCCACGTTCAGTCGGGCGTTGAAAAGCTTTCAAACGTTTCCGAATTTCACTCAAAGATAAGTTTTGGGCAATCGCCTCTTCTAACAGTGATTGACGTTCTGCCGCCGACTTGAGCCGAGCGATCGCTTTGGCTTTGGTGTACTCGATTCGACCAGAACGCAAAGCTTCTAGAATCTCTTCAGGCAATCGCAGCAAGGGAAGGCGATTAGCTGTGAAAGATTCCCACTCCATTAGTCCTAAACCTGCAAAAATCTCCTTCACTCCCTCCGACTCGGAATTACTGATAACGTTATCAGTAATTTTTCCCGCCACTGCATTTTGCATTCGGTAAAGTAGGGAAACTACCTCCGGCACCGCTCTACCCAGCTTCAAGCTCAAAAGTTGTAAAATTCCTTCGGTCTGTTCGATCGGGTTGAGGTCTTCTCGCTGCAAGTTTTCAATCAAAGCCAGTTGCAGGGCTTCAGAATCACTCAACGAGCGCACGACGACAGGAACTTCGCTTAAACCAACTGCCCTTGCAGCGCGGTAGCGTCTCTCTCCCGCGACCAAGCCATACTCCCCACTCGACAGCGGACGCACCAACAACGGCTCTAAAATGCCATGCTCTTTGACCGACTGCACCAATTGTTCCAACTTTTGCGGGTCAAAGTAGCGACGAGGTTGCTCTTGCGATTGAATCTTTTCAATGGGAACAAGCTGTCCAGACATAGTTGTAGCTGCTGGTTCCCCGATGAAGGCATCTATACCTTTAAGACGACGACTATAGGGCTTATCACGCTTCGCATTCATAACAATTTCTCCAAACCCTTAGCAATTTTCTTGAGGACAGCTACCGCTGGATGCTTAGGGTTAAATAGTGCTAGTGGGACATTTTCCTCAGCTGCATCTGCAAAAGCAGTAGAGCGGGGTATTGGGTCATAAACCACCCCGACCTCTGATAATTGCTCTTGAATTGCTTTTAGCGTCCGTTCATCTTGGGTATTGCGGGCATCAAATAAGGTAGGAATAAACCCAGCAATTTTCAAGTGGCGATTTGGGAGCGACCGGACACGGGAAACTGTATTTAACAGCAGCTCAGTCCCCAAAAATGCTTTGTACTGCGTCTGAATTGGTACTAAGACATGAGTAGATGCCACCAGACTGATATAGCTCAAGATGCCTAGACTGGGGGGACAGTCAATTAAGATAAAGTCATAATGCTCGCTGACAGGCTCCAAGGCATACTTGAGGCGCAGGTCTCGCATATCAGCTACCACCAACTCCAGTTCAGCCGAAGTGAGGTTCTGGGAAGCCGGGACAAAGTCCATAGAGTGAATTTCCTTGAGAATTGGCAGCGGCTCCCGGTCAATCACTGCATCGTAGATGGTTTTGGAGCAGCTGGCTGGGTCAATACCCATGAAGTTAGTGAGCGAAGCTTGAGGGTCTATATCAACTAAAAGCACCCGGTAGTTACCTTTAGCTTTAGAAGGCTTCAACTGTGCCAGCTGGTAGCCAAGATTAATCGTCAGGGTTGACTTCCCCACACCCCCAGCCTGGTTGAACAAACAAACGATCCGGCTCACCTAATTGACTCGCTTCTGTTGTTCAGATAACTGTTACTAAGAAATCAGACTATAACGCCAACGGTACATCAAAAGCGGACACACTAAATGCCGGGAAGCTCCAGCAACTGGGCTGCCTGTCGTTTCACCGCCTCTCCTCTTCTGTCATAGCGTGAAGTCGTGACTGGGTCATTATGTCCCGCTAGCCGCTGCGCCGTTACAATATCAACCCCCGCCCCCAGTAAGTCTGAGATAAACGTGCGCCGAAAATCGTGAGTCGAGAAATCAGCAACCCCCGCTTCCTCTCCCCGTTTTTGCAAAATAAACAGCACCGCTTGCGAAGTAAGGCGTCGCATCAAGACCCGCTTCCCCCGGCTAACCGGACACAACAATGGACCCGGTGCATTTCCTCTAACTTTTAGCCAATTTTCAACCACCCGCATCGCCCCGCTTGATAGGTACACCGTCCGGTCTTTCCCCCCCTTACCATTCTTGACTTCAATCGCCCCCGTATCTGGGTAAAAGTCACATAAATCCAGATTTACAGCCTCCCGCCGTCGCAACCCTCCTCCGCGCAAAATCGCTACTAAAGCCGCATCTCTCGCCCCAGTGGGAGTAGCATCGTGTTGACAAACCTTCATCAAAGCCGCAATTTCTTCTAGAACCAAGGCACGACCTCGCAGCTGCTTCGTGACCGGAATGCTGCGAATATCAGAAGCCGATTTATAGTCAGTCGCTGACATCAAATCCAATCTTTTAGCTTCCTGCAACACCCGCCGCAATGCCGAAAGCATCTTATTAGCAGTGCTGGGGTGATACTTTTCCATTAATACCGCACGCACCGCCGCCGTGTGCTGGTAACGCAGCTTCGACCAATCAAGCGTCATGGCATCGCAAAGACCATTCGTTAGCAAGGACGCGATCGCCGACAGAGACCCCCGCATCGTCTGTCTTGACCCCATCCCCAAAGAAGTCAGATATACATAGGCTGGGTGTCGGGTGAGCGGCAGCGGTATTGTCAGCGCCAATTCTGACTCATTGGGTGAAGAAGCAGTTTCAGAGAGGGGACTCATAATTACTTGCTCAGAAAGCCATTCTAGCAAGTAATTATGTCACTTTTTGTGGCGCAATTAGAGCAGTCGCTGAGTTTTTCTACCATATCTGTGATGCAAGAATCGTTTAGGGCTTGCTGATAGGTAGACAAGCTATCCGTTTGCTTCTGTCGTAAGTTCTCTGTCATTATTAATTTGTCCTCTAAACTTGACAAGTGGAAAGAGGTTAGCTAGGGCAGAGGTTGGCCGCCACTCGCCTTGGTTCCGTCTCAAATATATACTTGATTAGGTTGACTTGATATTACTACCAAAAGTCTTGAAGAGGACAAGCAAATGTATACTTGAGAAGAACGCTATGAAGAAAGGAGGCAAAAGACCGCGCACGAAAGGAGAACCCGCCTTCTATGATGAGATGAAGAAACGGGTAAATTTCACCCTGACTCCCACTAGCATTGAGGGTTTAGATGAGTTAGCTAAAGCGTGGGATGTCTCTCGCTCCGAACTGATGGAACGCATCGGTCGTGGCGTTATTCCAGTATCAAAGCCGGAGGAGTCAACTAGCTAAAAAAGCTTTTGAGTACCGTATCGGGCTTGCCCATAATGAATTAGTTAGAAGGAGAAGGACTATTTGCAGGGAAGAAAGCAAAAGGAGCCAAGGTTACACTCCTTAAACAGCAAATTGCTGAATTGGAGAGCATCCTAGACTCCCTTAAATCAAAAAAACAAATATTAAATTTTGTAGAACGGGCTAGAGGCTTCTAGCTCAGAAGGTGGAAGACTCGGGAAAGTTAAATTCACCATCTGGGCGGCTTATAGCTAACCCGCGCTGGCTTTATCGTAGCAAGAATTATAACTTTGTTACAACAAGTTGAAGCCGAAAATAGATCGCCTCTATCCGTTTCTACGCGACACACAAGCGATGGAGGCATCTATTATGGTTGCAGCAGCAGCCGGAAAAACTATAGGGTTGAAACCAGCCGACCCAGTGGGAGCAAGATTTTGCGAATATTTTAATCACCCGTGGAATTTTCTATCAGCTCCCGTACCAGAGCCAGGGAGTAAACCCCAGTGGACAACACAGAACAGCTACCCCCTCGAACCCCGCAATCTCTGGGAAATGTACAAAGACCCGAACATCATCCTAGGGTTGCGATTTGACAGGGAGACTCGCTACGCACTCATAGATATCGATAGAGGCAGCGACTACCACCCCAACAATGACCCAGAGAAATTTCAATTAATCCTTCAAGCAGCCGAGAAAATTGGGCTATGTCGCCACCTACCCGTCCAGTCCAGCAGTAGCGGCGGGTTACATATTTACTTCTTCTTATCAGAGCCAGTACCCACCCTAGCGTTAGCCAGTGCCATTAAATTCGCCCTCCAAGATCAAGGATTGCAACTAAGCGCCGGACAACTAGAAATCTTCCCCAACGTCAAACCCTACAACAAAGAAAAACCCACCAATTACAACGGACATCGCTTGCCCCTCCAAGTAGGCTCCTACCTGCTGGACACTGACCTCCAACCCCTCACCAACGACATCTCCCGCTTCCTGGAAGTAGCTTCTATGCACGCCACAAAGCAGGATATGTCCCAATTGAGAGAAGCACTAGCCGCCGCCCTACAACGTCAAAAACTCTCCTACCTCCCCAACACAACGTCTAAAGCCGAAGTTTGGAAACAACACTTAGAAACTCGGATTAGCGAAGGTTGGACAGCGCCAGGGCAGACCAACGAACTCTTGAAAGACTTTGCCACTTATGGTGTTGTATGGCTAGCCCTCAGCGGTCAACAACTAATAAACTACATTGAAAAGACCGCAATCAACGCCCCAGGTTATCAGCAATACTGCTCCCATCAACATGAAATTGGAAAAAGAGCAAGAGAATGGGCGCATGCAGCAGAAAGCTTCTATGTTCCTTATTGCGGCTATCCAAAGCGGTCTCGTACATACTCCGACACATTCAATAAAGACACCAGCTCCGGAGCAGCCAACAACATAGTACCGTTGAGCGATCGCATTAACGAGCAACGCAGCGCCCAAGCCCAAGAGCGGGTAAAAAACGCCCTATCCCACCTAGAAGCGACTAAGACCCTGCCCACGGCTGCCACAGCAAGAGCTAAAGCCCTGATTGCCACAACCAAGCAATTGTTTGGAGTAACGATTAGCCACAAAACTTTATATAAGCAATCCTATTTAGACTTGTGGCATCCAAAACGCCACAACCAAAGGTGTGAAATAAACCAACCAGAGACAGTTTCAAACACTTCTACTGAGGCCGAAATAGCTCTAGTAGAGCCATTAGAAAACCTGATAGAAGAGCCGGAACCCTTACCTGCACTGGATTCGCCAGAAATTCCTACACCCCCCCCATATATGAAGGTATTACATGCGCTGTCTGCCTCGGATGCCCCTCAAAGGCATCCAGAGGCAGCCGTATCTGACTTCAAAGAGGGGTACGGGGAGGAAAAGGCCCTTGAGCCGTCTTCTGAGGTACCGCTCTTTATCCAGGTGCAGGTGAAGCGTCTTGAGTGGCGGCGAATACCGAAGAATCGGGTCAATATCGAGAGATGGGTTAGAGAAACCCCAGGCGTGGTAATAACCTCTAACGGTCCCGTGCTAGAAACTGAAGTTGTGCAAACTGAAGTTGTGCAGCCGCAACCTGTTTTAGAGGAGGATGCGATCGCATCTTGCTCTCTCATGAGTGAAAATCCTTGCTTAATACCTGTTGGCGATAATCTTGACAACCCTGATTTATCGCAAATATCCCCTGGACAAAATGGCGCTGCACCTATTGGCAAAAAATGCCTGATTCAGCAAATTCCGGGTACGCATTTAGACCAAACAATTGAATGGGTAGAGGCGGTGATGGTTTCAATTCCTAATCCCCCACGGCAGGGGTACTGGGCTTTTAAGTTGGAATCTGGGGAATGGGTACCGATATTTGGTGAGTCACAGTGGCGGCTGCTCTGATGATTGGCACATTTTAAGAAGTACGATCCCTTTCTTGTTCCAACTAGCAATTGGAGCTGCTCCAATTGCTTTGTGTCAGTAGCGGCTCACCAATTGCTCCTGAGATAGTATAAGAGGGCAGTAACTACCCTTTCCAGAGGAGCAGAAAGCCGCGAGCTGACTGCTGCCACACATAATGGCGGTAAGCTCAACACAGAAGCGATATGCAAGCCGTTGGGGCAGTAGCTGGAATTAAGCAACCATGCAACCAAAGACAGTCAGTGAAGCATTAGAGCAATTTACCAAGACTAAGGCAGCTCAGGCTAACCCCCGACTCGTCAGTAATCTTCAGACAGCTTTAAGACGGTATATTTTGCCAAACTATGGGTTTGCGGAAGCTGAACTACGAAGTCATCTAGATGAATGTCTGGCAAAAATTCCGTTGTCACAGTTTTTAGGAAACGCAAGACAACTCCTAGAAACCCTGGATACTGGCTCAAATCTGCATTCAAAAGCGCGAAAAGTTTCCCGTGGAACCCTCAACAACTACCACTCAGCTTTGCAGAGATTTTTGAGCTGGATGTATACCCAAGCTTGGGATGACCCTACCCCAAGCAGTCGGAGTGGGGAGTATGCACCTCAGATGTACATCGGTCAAATGTTGTCCAAAACACAACAGAAGGCAAGACCGCATCAGGCAGAACCCTATGCCCTCAAACAGGAAGAGCTTACCCATAAGCTAGAGCAGCAGCTCGAACAACTGGGCGATTTTTGGACTAAATCTCAAGTACGGGGAAGAAAAGGAAAAGCGATCGCGCTCGACACCTTTGAAACTTATAGAAGTAATATTCTCTGCATTTTGGGATGGTTGCACAATATTCAGGGATACTCTTCCGAACAGCTCGCAATTGAGCAAGTGGCTTCGCTAGAGCAACTCCAAGTTTTCATCGACTGGGGTTTTAAGCAAAAGGGCAACAGCTACGGCTGGGCGCTCAATATGGTTCAGGCATCTCTATCTGTTGCTAAATGGCTGGACTCCCAGAAGCAGCCCAACTCAGAAATTTCTGCCGTTAAAGCGCTACAGGATTATTTACATACCCTTAGAACTAATTACGAACACGAGTCCTCACAACAGAGCCAGGGCAAAGCAGAGCTAACCTTGGAAGAAGGGGAGCAGATTGTCGAGTATTTACGGCAGTGCTGTGCACCACGGGATCAGTCAGGAGCGCCACGCTCAGAAGCGGCAATCTTGAAATCCTGGCAACGTTACCTGATTACCGCTCTTCTAGTTTACTTGCCGATTCGCCAAA
The DNA here is from genome assembly GCF_014695915.1 of Trichocoleus sp. FACHB-40. GTDB lineage: Bacteria > Cyanobacteriota > Cyanobacteriia > Cyanobacteriales > FACHB-T130 > Funiculus > Funiculus sociatus. The sequence goes on along the minus strand of NZ_JACJPF010000114.1, from coordinate 9,145 downwards.
AAGAAATTTCTCAGTTGGAGTGGCAGCGCACGCTATTTCGTGAAAAAAACGGCTACCGGGTTCAATCTGGCCTGAAGTCGGAAAGGGGGAGAAAAACTTTAGCCTCCCGCGAGTTTCGATTGCCTAAGCATCTCGCTCAAGACTTGGACACCTGGAGGGAGCAGTGGCGTTCCAAGATTCCCACGGATCATAATTTAGTCTTTGTACGGCTTGGTTCTAATCGCACACCCGAAACCATAGGCCAACCCCTTAGTACCCGCGACATTTCTGAGCTGGTTTCCACAGCCATCTACAAAGCTACCTCAGTGTTGTTTGGTACTCCCAAGCAAGTCACACCGCGAGCTTTTCGACACACTGCTTTCGCTTACTTAGAACAAATCGGATGTTCAACACCAGATTACGCGACTAGGGTCAGCCAGGGACAAATTCCTCAATGGTCGCCACCTCCCCAGAGGTATGACACTCCGGCAGCACAGATTGCTCAACAGATGCGATCTCCCAAGCGTCCAATTAATCAGCCTGACCCATTACTGGGAGCGTTGACACCACCGCCCAATAACCCAATTAATCAGCCTGACCCGTTACTGGGAGCGTTGACACCGCCGCCCAATAAGCCAATTAATCAGCCTGACCTGTTACTGGGAGCGTTGACATCCCCAGAACAGACTGATACTAATATCGGCTCCACTAAACACATCATTGAACAGTTTCAGCTTGCTGAACAGTTGGAGCCAGAAGACTCCCCTGAAGATTTTTCAGAGCCTTAAACTGTGCAAGTCATTCCCTGATTGAATGCAGGAACTTCTTGCACAGACACGTTTTTAGCTCAAGTCTAACTACCTCACTCTCTCGGTTTAAAAATCTGTCATTCCTCTATCTAAAATTTTAGTGTAAGTTTTTAGGATTTTGTCTTATACTATTTGAGTGAGACTTTTTAGGATTTTACCGCGACTAGGGAAGACGTTCCTGAGTGACTACCGTCATTGCTGGTCATTAATTTTCTGGTGCGTGTTGAACAAAAAGCTGTGTTTCAGAACGTTGTAGTTAAAGGTTTACTCCTTAATTCACAACTCCATTCAATTTACAGTTGAAATAAGAACGATGAAAGTCAATAGAAACGGTCAGGCCAAAATCTTAACCCCACAAGAAAGACAACTTTTGTTGAATCAAGGTTTTCTCTGTCAAAGAGACCGCGCCTTGAATGAACTCTGTTACTACACAGCCTGTCGGATTTCAGAAGCGCGACAAGCTCGGTACACAGATATCTTTGATGGGGATAAAGTTCGAGATACTATCGTCATTAGGAAATGCATTACTAAAGGTCAACAAGCTACTCGCTGCATTCCCACTCATCCAAATCTAGCCCAATCTTTAGAAAAATACATCCAAGACTCTAGGAAACTTCTAAAGATTAAACCAATTATTGGACAATGGGATTACAAGAGCTTGTATTGTGGTCAAGTTTTTGACAACGAGCAGAGAATTATTTGCCCTAAATGTGCCAGCTACGATATTACAACTGCTGGGATGGGTCGGGATAAACAAATGTATAAATGTAAAAGCTGTTTGTATCGCTTTCAAATAAAAACAGCTTTCGTGGATTATCCTGAACTGAGAGACACTGTAATTCGTCTGGGAGTTTATAACTCAATGAGTTACGGTTTTCTTTTCATGTATCCCAACAACCCTTATTTATTTCCTGGCGCAGAAGGAAAAGGGTGTCTCGCTTTGAACACAGCTATTGGCATCTTCATGAAGGGTTGTAGGCGAGTGAATTTAGTTGGAGCTTCTACTCATAGTTGGCGACGGACAGCACTAACAGAGATGCATAAAGCTGGGGTGCCCATCAGAGTCACTCAAAATATTTCTGGACATAGCCGGGTCTCCAATCTCCAAAAATATCTAGAAGTTTCTAGAGAAGAAGTTGAAGAGGCTGTGTTTCTTTTACCTTAACCTGAATATAGCAATCCTATTTGATTTACGAACCCCCAAGCCTGGCAGAAAAGTGGTGACAACGGGTTGGCGTTTTAATCTCATTTAGGATTCCTATATTTGTGCTGAAGTCGATAATTCTGCCATTGAAAGTTATGTAAAATTGTCATCATAATTTATTTAGGAATTTAGGAGCCATAAACTCATGTTGATTGACAGAAATGGTCGAGCCAAAGTCCTCAGCGATAGAGAAATTGAACAGCTATTTGAGCAAGGGTTTAGATTTGCTAGGGATAAAGCTCTATTTGCTACCTGCTTTTATACAGCTTGTCGAGTTTCTGAAGCCCGTCAAATGCATTTCGTTGACGCTTTTCATGAGGAAACAGTGCGAGATGACATTATCATTCGTAAAGCCAATACCAAAGGACAACAAGCGACTCGGACGATTCCCACTCACCCTCATCTTAAAAAAATTCTCCAGCAGTATCGCCAAGATTCTTTAGAATTACTCCGGCTGCGAGAACTATTTGGCGGGTGGAGCCATAAGAACTTAAATTCAGAAGGAAAACTGGTTTGGAACAATATGTTCCAATGTCCTCTTTGCGATTCTAAGCATTTTAGTAAGCAAGGGTGGTACAGAGATAAAGAACAAGTTCGCCTCTGTAAAAATTGCCATAGTTATTTTCATGAATCAAAACTCATCAAATCTCAACTTGATGCCAATACTTCGCCAACGATAAAATATGACACTTTAGGAGTAACCGATTCATCAAATTACGGATTTTTATTCGCCGAACCCAACAATCCATTCCTGTTTCCAGGAAAACAAGGTCAGGGATGTCTTAGCCTCAGAAATGCTATCAACATTTTTGAGATAACTTTTGACAAACTTGGGATTTCTGGAGCTTCCTCTCACAGCTGTCGGCGGACATCGCTCACCATCATGCACCGCGAAGGAGTTATCCTTCGGGTGCTGCAAGAAATCAGCGGACATAAGGACTTAGGAGCTTTGCAGAAATACCTAGAAGTTTCTCCTGACCAAACACGGGCCGCCATTAATGTTTTGGGATGAATCGATATCACAAGTAATGATAATTGTCAATGAGTAGCTCTAAGGCGATTTCTAGGAACACGAGGCTGAAACGCTTACGGTGTAAGGATTTCAATCCTAGAGTAATTTTTAAATATTTTTTAACAATTCTGTGTCAAATCCAGAAAAGCATATTTCAGAGTTAAGAAAGCTTTTGAATAAAAACAACGGGTTTTGTGACAGCGGCTACATAGCTTAATACTTCGTCAATTTAGTAACAAAAGTTGAAGGTTTTAATTATGGGTAATTCTGATCGAGGTGGTGCGAGAGCGGGTGGGGGTCGTCCTTCGCGCTGGAAAAACAAGCCGACAACTACAATCCGAGTGCCGGAAGAGTTTGCTGAAACGTTGTTGGAAATTGCTGAAAATCTAGACCAGGGAATTGAGGATACGCTTGTAATTGACCGGAAGTCAATGAATGTTAGTAAGCAAACAAAAAAAGAACAGCTAGCTTTATCACAACTCCGTGTTTATAAACATTCTGGACACAAAGTCATACGATTGGAGGAATTAATTAGTGTATTACAGAGCTGTCTAGATTAATGAGCCAGCATTAATCTAGACAGAAGAAAATTGAAAGTTATTTCTTAACGTAGTGGTTGGAACTGCTCCTGAACATACATCTATATTTTAGGCAGAAGAAAATCGAAAGTTATTTCTTAACGCAGTGGTTGAAGCTGCTTCTGAACATACATCTATTAGAGCAATGAGCCAAGAAAAGTTCAAGAATAACTGTGGAATCAGAAACACCTTTAACCAAGATAATTTAGAGTGCTATCTATCAAACAAGTTCTGTCAATGGTTGGGAAGAGAAAACCTGTAGATGCTGATGGAAGAATCGAGTCACCTCGCCCCAGGCATCTTCCGCCGCCAGATGGTTGTAGTCAGATCGTTCGTGGCAGAAAAAACCATGACCTGCATTGGGGTAAACCTTCAAGGTGTAGTCTTTACCAAGTTCTTGAAATTGCGACTCAATTTGCCGAATCCGCTCGCCTGGAATAAAGGGATCTTGACCGCCGAAAAATAGGTAGATAGGCACCGTGATGTCTTTGACTGCATTAACCCAGTCATCGGAAACCATGCCGTAGAAGGGAGCCGCGACCGCAATTTCGTTTGATAACTTGCAAGCCGTAAAAAAGGTTAAGCCGCCGCCCAGACAAAACCCGGTTACGCCGACACGATGGGGGTTCACTTCTGAGTGTGACTTTATATAGGCTAATGCGGCTCGAATGTCGTTCTCCATTGGCTTGCCGAAATCCAAGCGCCACATCATTGCCATCGCTTGCTCAACCTTGTCATAACCAAATTTGTTGTTGGGCAACTCGCGGTAGTATAAATCTGGAGCCAGCACTACATAACCTTCGTTCGCAATCCGGGCTGCCACATCTCGGATATGTGAGGTTAAGCCAAATGCCTCCATCAGCAGCAGGATGGCGGGCTTATAATGCGAAGCACTGCCTACTTCCAGGTAATCAGATCCTGTTGGTGTAAATAGGCAGGCGGGCATTTCTCCATCCGATGTAGAAATTAATACCTCGGTTTGTTCAATTTTCATCTTCTTTCTCCAAGAGAACCTGCTGTAAATAGCTTAGAAAGTTGGCAATCTAGGACTCTAGAAGAAAGTTGCTCGATTTTAGTAAATTCTTGCGGTCAGGTTTGCAGGAGCTGTTTTGGTGTTATACCAACGATGCGTTTGAAGCATCTCGTCAAATGGCTTTGATCGCAGAAACCTGTTAGCGCTGCAATATCGGCAATGCTCAGTTCGCTGTGTTTTAACAGATGTTTTGCTTTTTCAATTCGACGTTGCAGGATGTATTGATGCGGCGTGGTTCCTGTCCGTTGCTTGAACAGACGTAGAAAATGATAGGGGCTAAGTTGAGCGATCGCGCACAACTCAACCAGCTTCAAATCCTGATGGAGATGCTCATGAATATACTCTGTTACCTGTTGCAGCGTTGATTGAGATAATCCATCCCGATAACTGGAAAGCTTCGGTTGGATGGTGCAATAGTTCCGTAACAGGTGAATCGCTAATGTGGTTTTGAGGCTATCAATCAGCAAATCACCACCGATTTTGCCAGACTCTAATTCCTCTCTCAAGCTTGAAAAAATTCCTTGAATCAAAGGATCTGCGTCATTCATAAATCGGGGCGTAAGTTCAATGCGATCTGGATTCACGAAATCTTGGCCGACCTGTTGGAGGAGGGCAGGCTCAATTGCCAAAATCATAAACTCAACTGAGGTAGCCCAGTTACAGCGATGGAAAATGCCCGCAGGAATTATGGCAATATCTCCCACTCTCCGCCTTTCCTGCACCAGCTTTCCATCCAACCACCGTTCTCCTGACGCAATCAGGCTATCCAATTCTGGTTGTTTAGGTGATTCAGGAAGCCCACAAGCGTGCGCGGCTAGCGCGATCGCATGCATCGTATGTTGATGCTCTGCGATTTCAAATTTTGGCTGCTGGTAAACTTCTAGATGCAGGTTACTCCAGCCAGAGCTTGAGAGGATAGAGGGTTTGGGCAATAGTGAATTGGCTGCATTCGCTTGGCGATAATCAATGACCGGCACTTTTTGCACTGACATCTCATCCCTCACTGCGATCGCTTGAAAACTCTTTTATTTTGCCCTCCTGACGTAGGTTAACGATTTTTGCTTATGTCGGCGCTGCTATCACCGTCATCAAGTCAAATCGGCTACCTTTGATTGGTAACTGATAGCAGCGTCACCCCCTCAACAGAATTACCCATACTGGGAGCATGGTGCCCACTAGAGTGGCAAGAGAAAATCCAAGTTATAAGCGATCGCTCAACTAATTAGTAAATGTGCAGTGACTGCACTTAAAGGAATGTAACAGGCGTGGTTATTAAAGTGAAGTCCGTTACGAAGAAAGTGACGGGCTAATTATCGAGCAATATCAGATTGACAGAGAAATCCTAGAGACAGCTCTTGTGTTGGCAAGTCGTCTTACGACTCTTGCATTGTCTAAGGATAGGATAAGGACTTAACAAACTACAGGGAGTTTGATGAGCGCGGTATACCGCGCTCATGGAGTATTTCCACTTGAAAAATTTCCTCTCGTGCTGACTCCAGGCTATTAGCTCTGGGCGATCGCGTTGCCAAAGCAAGTTGTAAGACGACTCGTGCATTGTCTAAAGAGCAACAAACTACAGGGAGATCAAGGGAGTTTGATGAGCGCGGTATACCGCGCTCATGGAGTATTTACAGTTAAAAAATTCCCTCTCGTGCTGACTACTCTCCCTTCAATAGTCCTGGCTACGACCCAACCCAGGAGTTGAACCTACTCAACAACTCCTCAAATAACGGCTCTCCAAAACTCATCAACCGCAGCGAAGGCATTTCATCAAATACCTCTGGATAAAAAGTAACGCTGTAGTTCCGCCCTTTGTAAGTGAGTTGCCAAGTGCGATTACTCTTGCTTTCCAACAATGCACCACAAGACCTGAGAATTGCTGAAGTTGTAAATAGCTGCTCAATCGTCTCTGGTGTAACAGGAGCCGGGGAAATTGGCTTGCGGATGTCCTCCAAGTCAGCCTCCACGTCCATTGCCACCATCTCTTCTAAAGCCGGACGTAGGGGTGGAGTGCTGAGTACCTGGTCAAATTCTGACATTAGAACGTCTTCTTCTTCAGGGTCGGCACTCATCGCCGCTTGTTCGATAAACGTAGGAACTTGAGCCAGAATCGGTTGCAGGTTTCCGACAACGGTGGCAAAGGCATTGATGCGATCGCGTAATTTTGTACAGTGACTTTTTAATTGTCGTGGAGACATATTAGTGTCATTAAAGCAGCAAAGCTAAATTTAGCTGCTTTTGGGCTTGGAGCCAGGGCACGCAATCCTGTGGAAATGGTTTTGCAGCCATTGTGTGTGCCCGATCCCGCTTCTAACGCGCAACGGCAAGATCATGGTTATTCCGGCAGGCTCGTTGGATACAGCACCGCCTATCACTCCGATGGATCACATCTTCTGGGCATCCAGAGCGTCGTAGGGTTGTGCTAGCGGAGGGCTTCCAACTCACGCCGAGTATCCAGAGTCATAGGTAGAACAAGAACGCCTAACAAGGTGCTCCAGCCGTCAGCGCTTGGAGAGCGAAGTGTGACTGCTAGATTCACAGTTTGAAATCTAATTGAGCGATCGCATTCTATGCTTCAACTTAATGCGATCGCTCAATCGAGTCATGTTTGGTTTCACGTTACCGACTGATTCATAAGCAAGGGCTTGACAGACTCAACCAACCTACAGCGAGAGGCGATCGCACTCGTTCCGTTCCTGCTTTGCCGTGCATGCTCCGATGTGGCTCTGCCTCCAGCGAGCGGCAAAACACATGAAAAGATCAGAGTCATTGGAAAACACAGAGGCTCCAAAAGATTTGTCACAAAGGATTTTGAGCTTTTGGCTAAGATGCAGAGATAATGCATTTTTGAGAGTTGGGAGCTGTCAACTTTGTACGGACCAGATCCAAAAAATAAACATCCAATGCAGGGTTTTCCGCAAGTTTGCTTCATTCAGAACACGGTGTCAAATCCTAATGTCATCATTGGAGATTACACATACTACGACGATCCAGAAAATTCCGAAGATTTTGAGCGGAATGTCTTGTACCATTTTCCATTTGATGGCGATCGCTTAATCATTGGAAAATTTTGTGCTTTAGCGAGGGGCATAAAATTCGTCATGAACGGTGCAAATCACAAGTTGGATGGGTTTTCGACCTATCCATTTTTTGGTTTCAAAAATGGTTGGGAAAAAGTATTCCCTCAACCAGGGGAACTGCCCTATAAAGGCGATACGGTTGTGGGTAATGACGTATGGATTGGCTATGAAGCGGTCATTATGCCAGGAGTACAGGTGGGAGATGGAGCTATCATTGCTGCAAAATCAGTAGTCGTAGGTGATGTTGCACCTTATACAATCGTCGGCGGAAATCCAGCCAAGTTGATCCGCCAGCGCTTTAGTGATGAAGTCATCCAAGCATTACTTGAAATTGCTTGGTGGAATTGGGACATTGAAAAGATTACACGCAATTTGGAGAAGATTGTAGCGGCAGACATTGAAGCGCTGATGAATTGTGAGTAGCAGCGCCGTAGAACAACTCTGTTGGAGCGGCGAGCAACGGTTTTTCGCTTCGTTTTAGTGTTGCGCTCGCCCCTCAACAGATCCGTTAGGCTGCTTAGTTTATTCCCCGGCGAATGTATCCTCTGCTAGTAGATACATAACCTTACGCCATGCAGCCTCCCCTTCTAGTCCGACAACTTCAAATACCCGCGCAAAACGTTGTCGTTGATTGCCGGATAATTGACTCTCTAAAAATAAACCTGATGGTGTAAGGGTTAGGCGTTTGATCCGGCGAGCGCTGGTTTCAATATTAAATTCGACTAACCCTAAGTGGCCCAGTTGCCGTAATGGGCTGTTCAAAGACTGTTTACTGATTCCGAGAGTCGCCAGTAATTCTGTATAGTGCCAAATTAAATGACATCGAGACAAATTCGTGTCGCTCGCGCAAAGCCGCTCTACTGCAAGATTACAGAGAAAGTTTGCGCGAGCGACCTATTATCAACTCCAAAAGATTGCGTGCCCTGGCTCCATGCCCAAAAGCAGCTAAGTCTGGCTTTGCTGCTTTAACGACACTAATATGTCTCCACGACAATTAAAAAGTCAGGCTCTTCAGTACTTAGTATGCTAAATACATAGCGGAAAAAGAAAAATAGAGATAACTTTATTGTATGTAATAGGGAGTAAAGCCCGATGGTGATTGACACATGGGGCGCATTTATTATTGACTATAGACAGAAAAAAAGAGCTGGTGAGATACATTTACAGTTATGAGCAGAAAAAAGGAAATCAAACTTCTAACGGAGCTTCTGAATATAAAGGGAATAAAAGTAATTTCACAGCGTCAGCATAAAGGGATTGGGATAATTTTACAGCTTGAGCCAATTGAAAAAGGGGAGCATCCCGGTTTTGCGCTTTTGAGCATCAAACGGATATTGATCCGTTAAGGTAGGCGCACCGAAGCTTAAGCATTTGATTAACATTTTTCATCAACCACTGCGCTCCTGAAATTTTTAACCTTCTATCAATTTGTTTTACTGCCGACTCTACA
>NZ_JACJPF010000113.1 GCF_014695915.1 Trichocoleus sp. FACHB-40 | reverse complement strand
CTCCCATCAATTTATCGGCAATGTGCTGTTTGTTATACAGATTATTGGGCGGCTTATGAGCAGGTTATTCCAAGCAAACGACATAAAGCCGTGGGCAAAAACAGCGGGCTGACCAACCATATTGAGAGATTTAATAATACGATGCGTCAAAGAATTTCTCGATTGGTTAGGAAAACTTTATCTTTTTCTAAAAACTTAGAAAATCACATTGGGGCTATATGGTATTTTATCCATCATTATAATGCGTCGCTATCTATGTAGTAATTTTTTCACTACATATTTACCACTACCAATTATTTATATACTTATTTTACTTATTATTAGATTCAATCCGACTTTCAAAAATTCCTAATATCGTGCCTACATTATTCAAATTTATTAGTTTTTTGTTTTATAGCGTTTTTCACTTGGTTGGAGTATATCAAAATTCTTACCTTCCCGCGACCTTTCTAGGAACGTGGCATTGCCATGTCCCTACAAATGTATCGCACCCAATAGAGAATTGCTATATAATAATGTGCGACTTTTGTATAACTATTTTATTATATTTTCTGGGTCAAGCAAGATGCTCACCCCATTTTATTTACTTCAAAAACGGACGAGCTAAAAAGAAACTAGAAATCGATTTGGCATCTACAGGTTCGCCTGCCAAAATCGCTTTTTCTAACTCTTCAGGAGTCATAAAAACGGTTTCAATATCTTCATCGACATCTTGCTGAGGAGGCTTTTCTAACAGTTCCAAATCTTGAGCTAAAAAAGCATAAATAAACTCATCAGAATAACCAGGCGCTAAGGAAAACTTACCCAAGTTTTGCCATTTGTGAGCGCGATACCCGGTTTCTTCTTCTATCTCCCGCTTAATCGTCTCCGCCGGGTCTTCATTCGGCTCTATTGTTCCCGCCGGAAACTCCAAAAGTCGCCCCTGAACTGCAAAGCGATATTGCCGCAATAGTATCAGTTTACCCTCTGGCGTGACTGGCACGGCAAGCGCTCCGCCCGGATGACGAACGCATTCCCACTCACCCTCAGCACCATTGGGGAGACGCAGGCGGGTAACTTCATAGTTAAATTTACGCCCTTTATAGAATAGGCGTTGTTGTAAAACTGTTGGCGGTTCTTGACCCAGCGACATAGTAAATTACAATCGGCGGACTCCTGAACAGTCTACAGCCTGAACCAGTTGCGCGATCGCTTTCCCCGAAACTGGCTCTATCCAATCTGGCGTAATTTCCGCCAAAGGAACCAGCACAAAAGCTCTTTCCCCCATTCGAGGGTGAGGTAGCTCAAGTGTCGGCGTATCTAAGATTACATCATCAAATAGAAGTATATCTAAGTCAAGGGTTCTTGCCCCCCAGCGTTCTTTTCGGATGCGACCAAACTGCGCTTCAATTCTCAGCAGCGTCTCTAACAATTCCTGGGGCGTCAGCTTGACATCCAACAATGCACAACCATTCAAGTAATCTGGTTGCGGTGGCCCTATAGGTACAGTTTGATACCAACTAGACCGTGCTATTACGGTAATTCCGGGAGTTGCGTCCAGAATTTCCAAAGCTGCTGTGAGGATAGCGCGGCTGTTACCGAGATTGCTACCAAGAGCGATTGCGCTTTTGGTACACTTTTCTAATCCCATTTTCCTAATATGCTACACACAAATCCCCTCAAAGCCCCCCAATTTATCGGGGGGTTTGGGGATCTAAAATGTTGCATCAAAAACGTGAATTCATGGCAAAGAGACTGTTAGCTGTCTAAATTTCCTCTGCCTAAATATTGATCTTTAAAGCTGTTAATTTCCTCAGATAGCTCTTGGCGGCTGGAAGCTCGGAGTAAATAGCGGTTAATGAACCAAATTGTGTATCCTAGACCAATCAGATTCAAAGTCGAATCTAGCAAAGGCAAGTCATCAATTGCATCCAGCAAAGCCAGCGTCAGCTTTAAGGTAATCAAAGACGCAAAAATTAGCCCAACTGTAATTAGCGGTCGGCTGTATGACTTGAAAAAGTTGCCAATATAATTTGGCATCTTATCTAGAAAATCAGCAATTTTTTCCCCGACCTGCTGCCATTGAGAATTAAAGTTTTCTGTCGATAGCCTTTTTTCTCCCAAGGTTTCTGAGTTTACCTCTACCTCAAGCTTGATGTTTTCAGCTTCTGCCGTATCGTCGGAGCGTGAAAGTTCAGGATTCATATCAATTTTTGGGAATGACAACAACTTGATGCGTTAATTACGGCGGCGATTGTTCTATTTCTGGCTTGTCTTATGAAGATAGCGAGGTTAATCCTGCGCTTGGAAGTCATTATCTACTAAAATGATGAAAAACAAGCATTTTAAAGCAAAATTAACAGAACAACCTTGCTCTGTCGCCGCTCTCCAAGGCTCTCATCCATAAAAATAGCCGAGTATTGCCGTAACCGCCTCTAGCATTGGTTGTAGCCCCTATAAAAGTAACTTAGTTTATGATTCATCTGAGTAAGGCAGCAGCTAGCGAGATTAAGCGTCTGCAATCTAAGCGTCACAACTCCAAGAATCTCCAATTCCGTTTGGGAGTTCAAAGTGGTGGTTGTTCCGGAATGTCCTACACGCTAGGATTTGAAGAAGTTGTGACCCCAGGCGATCGCGTATATGACTGCGATGGGATTCAAGTAGTGGTGGACGAGCAAAGCCTAAATTTCATCAACGATCTCACCCTGGATTACTCAGAGGATCTTATGGGTGGGGGGTTTCGCTTCCACAACCCAAAAGCCAAAGAAAGCTGTGGCTGCGGTAACTCTTTCTCAACTAATGAGCCGGCGACAACCGACAGATAAAGTACCAAACTCCACAAATTGACACAAAGTTACTAATGGTGCTAAACTCAGAATTTGTCTGCATTCGGTTCAACTAAAGGCTCTGTAAATCCCGTAACTCATGCCCACAATCCAGCAGCTCATCCGTAATGAGCGCCTAAGCACAAACAAGAAAACTAAGTCGCCAGCTCTCAAGAGCTGTCCGCAGCGTCGGGGTGTCTGCACCAGAGTATACACAACGACACCAAAGAAACCTAACTCAGCTCTCCGGAAAGTAGCAAGAGTTCGTCTGACTTCAGGCTTTGAAGTAACGGCGTATATCCCCGGAATCGGTCATAACTTGCAAGAACACTCCGTGGTAATGATTCGGGGTGGAAGGGTTAAGGACTTGCCAGGAGTTCGTTACCACATTATTCGCGGAACGCTAGACACGGCGGGAGTAAAAGATCGTCGTCAAGGTCGTTCTAAGTACGGCACTAAACGGCCTAAAGAAGCTGGAGCGAAGAAGTAAGCTTTGCCGAAAGCTACCATTACGGTGTTTGGAAAGCCAAAATGTTCGCAGTTGTGCGATCGCACTTTCCTTAGTCGCGGGAACATCCCTCTCTCGTGCTAAAACTGGGATGAAACCCAGGCAATAATGGTAGAGTTGGATAAAGTATGTTTTAACTGGATTCTGTGCGATGAGAAGCATCAGAGATGTTATAGAAGCGTAGAGTCACACCTGATGCGGTAGAGATACCAACAAAAGCTAGGGGGTGTGAATCCAGTAAAATATATCTGAATCCAGGAAAGATTGCTTCGTTGTTGGCAACGAGGCAAAAAGAAATTAACGCGCTGGGGACAGGACGTAACTGTTATGTATGGGCGAATTTTACTCAATGTGAAATTCCCACAGTAGACTTTCCTGAACCCACAAAGAGGCTTGTTAAACAAAAAATCCCATCAAGAGGCGCGTCCATTGGGATTTAAGAAATTCTGCATTTTATTCATTGAAGGCTTACTATGTCTCGTCGTACCGTAGTTAAAAAGCGTCCTGTTCCCCCCGATCCAGTTTATAACAGCCGCCTGGTCAGCATGATGGTGCGGCGGATTATGAGAAGCGGCAAGAAATCCATAGCTTTAGGGATTATCTATGACGCACTGAAAACCATTGAGGAAAGAACAGGTAGCGATGCTTTGGAAACTTTTGAAAAAGCAGTTCGCAATGTCACCCCTCTGGTAGAAGTAAAAGCGCGTCGCGTGGGCGGTGCCACATACCAGGTGCCAATGGAAGTCCGTGCTGACCGAGGAACAGCCTTAGCGTTGCGCTGGCTGATTCAATTTTCCCGCTCTCGTCCAGGCCGCACAATGGCAGGCAAACTGGCAAATGAGTTAATGGATGCTGCTAACGAAACAGGGAACGCCATTCGTAAGCGGGAAGAAACGCACCGGATGGCAGAAGCGAATAAAGCTTTTGCACATTATCGGTACTAAATACGGACTCGCATCCATCAAAGGTGAAAACCTTTAACAAAGTATACAATTATAAACAGAGAGTAACGCCCGCATCCCATGCGGCACAGATAAAAGGAGGTAACTGTGGCACGTACCGTCCCGCTTGAAAGAACACGCAATATCGGAATTGCGGCCCACATAGACGCGGGCAAGACAACAACAACAGAACGGATTCTGTTCTATTCAGGTATCGTTCATAAAATTGGTGAAGTACACGAGGGAACGGCTACCACTGACTGGATGGAGCAGGAGCGGGAGCGGGGCATCACCATCACTGCTGCCGCTATCAGCACCAGTTGGCGGGATCACCAGATCAACATTATTGACACCCCAGGACACGTAGACTTCACGATTGAAGTAGAACGTTCCATGCGGGTATTGGATGGCGTGATTGCCGTGTTCTGCTCGGTTGGCGGCGTGCAGCCTCAATCTGAAACTGTATGGCGACAGGCAGATAGATATAAAGTTCCTCGGATCGCCTTTGTAAACAAGATGGATCGGACTGGGGCGAACTTCTACAAAGTTTATAGCCAGATACGCGATCGCGTCCGGGCAAACGCCGTCCCAATTCAAATTCCCATCGGCGCTGAAAACGACTTTCGGGGAATTGTAGACTTGGTTCGGATGCGAGCCTACATCTACAAAGACGACCAGGGAAAAGAAGTTGAGGACACTGAGATTCCCGCCGATCTTCAGGAAGTAGCGGAAGAGTACCGCACCAAGCTCATCGAATCCGTAGCAGAAACCGATGATGTCCTGACGGAGAAGTACCTCGAAGGTGAAGAACTAACCGAACAAGAAATTCGGACGGCGTTGCGTAAAGGCACCATTGCAGGCACAATTGTCCCGCTTTTGTGCGGAAGTGCCTTTAAAAACAAGGGCGTTCAGTTGCTATTAGATGCAGTAGTAGATTACCTACCCGCACCCATTGACGTTCCCCCAATTCAAGGGCTATTGCCAGACGGCACCGAGGTCGTTAGACGCGCCAGTGATGAAGAGCCTGCGGCAGCTTTGGCTTTCAAGATTATGGCAGATCCCTATGGACGCTTGACGTTCATTCGGGTATATTCCGGCGTAATCAAAAAGGGCAGTTACATCCTCAACTCCACCAAGGGGAAAAAGGAACGCATTTCTCGCTTGATCATTCTCAAAGCTGACGAACGGATCGAGGTAGATGAAATGCGGGCTGGAGACTTGGGCGCTGCATTGGGTCTGAAAGACACCTTTACAGGCGATACCATCTGCGACGAAAACTCACCAGTGATTCTGGAGTCCCTGTTTATCCCAGAGCCAGTGATATCCGTAGCAGTGGAACCAAAAACCAAGCAGGATATGGAAAAGCTCTCCAAAGCTCTGCAATCCTTGTCTGAGGAAGATCCAACTTTCCGAGTCAACATTGACCCAGAAACCAACCAGACAGTAATTGCGGGGATGGGCGAACTGCACTTAGAAATTCTCGTAGATCGAATGCTGCGAGAGTTCAAGGTAGAAGCCAACGTCGGTGCGCCGCAAGTCGCTTACCGCGAAACCATCCGCAAACCCGTCAAAGCTGAAGGTAAATTTATCCGTCAGAGTGGTGGTAAAGGTCAGTACGGTCACGTAGTGATTCAGGTGGAGCCTGGAGAGCCTGGGACTGGGTTCGAGTTTGTCTCCAAAATTGTTGGGGGTATAGTACCTAAAGAGTACATCGGCCCAGCAGAACAAGGGATGAAAGAAGCTTGCGAATCCGGCATTGTGGCTGGATATCCCGTGATTGACCTGCGGGCAACTATGGTGGATGGGTCTTATCACGATGTAGACTCCTCAGAAATGGCTTTCAAAATCGCTGGCTCAATGGCTATTAAAGAAGCCGTGATGAAGGCTTCACCAGTGCTATTGGAGCCTATGATGAAAGTTGAGGTAGAAGCTCCTGAAAACTTCCTTGGGGACGTGATGGGAAACCTCAACTCTCGTCGCGGTCAAATTGAAGGCATGAACTCGGAACAAGGTGTTACTAAGGTAACAGCGAAAGTTCCACTCGCTGAGATGTTTGGCTATGCGACGGATATCCGGTCGATGACTCAGGGTCGGGGTATCTTCTCAATGGAGTTTAGCCATTACGAAGAAGTTCCTCGCAACGTGGCTGAAACCATCATCGCCAAAAGCAAAGGGAACGCATAATTAGTCTGCGGTCAGTTGTTAGTTATAGGTAGCTTGCCAACTGGCAACTGACGTCAGGCATCTCGCCTGGGGCTACCAACTGACAAAGGAAAAAGGAAAAAGGAACACGTAACACATGGCACGCGCAAAGTTTGAACGGACTAAACCCCACGTCAATATCGGCACAATTGGTCACGTTGACCACGGCAAAACAACCTTAACTGCTGCTATTACCATGACCCTGGCAGCAATGGGTCGGTCGAAAGCAAAGGGTTATGCCGACATTGATGCAGCGCCGGAGGAAAAGGCTCGCGGGATTACCATCAACACCGCTCACGTTGAGTATGAAACCGAATCTCGCCACTACGCCCACGTAGACTGCCCAGGTCACGCGGACTATGTGAAGAACATGATCACGGGTGCAGCTCAAATGGATGGTGCCATCCTGGTAGTGTCAGCAGCAGATGGCCCCATGCCTCAGACACGGGAACACATCCTCCTCGCTAAGCAAGTTGGCGTTCCCCAGCTAGTTGTCTTCTTGAATAAGCAAGACATGGTGGACGATGAAGAATTGTTAGAATTGGTGGAACTAGAAGTCCGGGATCTGCTGAGTTCTTACGAATTCGACGGTGACAACATTCCTATTGTGGCAGGATCAGCGCTACAAGCGTTGGAAACCATGACTGCTAATCCCAAGACCACACGGGGAACGAATGAGTGGGTAGATAAAATCTACCAGTTGATGGATGAGGTAGATTCCTACATTCCAACACCAGAGCGGGATATTGACAAGCCCTTCCTGATGGCTGTAGAAGACGTATTCTCGATCTCAGGTCGTGGTACCGTTGCTACTGGTCGTATTGAGCGGGGTAAAGTAAAAGTCGGGGAAACCGTTGCACTGGTCGGAATTCGCGACACTCGCAGCACAACCGTGACTGGGATAGAAATGTTCCAGAAGACCTTGGATGAAGGTATGGCAGGCGATAACGTCGGCGTACTGCTTCGGGGTCTCAAGAAGGAAGACATTGAGCGGGGTATGGTGCTGGCTAAGCCTGGTACAATCACTCCTCACACTCTATTTGAGTCGGAAGTCTATATCCTTCAGGAAAAAGAAGGCGGTCGGAAAACACCGTTTTTCGCAGGTTATCGCCCTCAGTTTTACGTGCGGACAACCGACGTAACGGGAACCATCAAAGCCTTTACAGCAGATGATGGTACTGATGCCGAGATGGTGATGCCGGGAGACCGCATCAAAATGACCGTTGAGTTGATCAACGCGATCGCTATTGAGCAGGGAATGCGCTTTGCTATCCGTGAAGGTGGCCGCACCATCGGTGCAGGTGTCGTTTCTAAAATCCTGAAGTAGGATTCTGACAAACAAATAAGGAGCAGAAAAGCAATTGCCTTTCTGCTCCTTATCTGTGTCGCTTAAATCAAACTTTCTAATTTTCTGGCTGGGAAATTAGGTTTCATTCATAAGATACAATCTCGAAGGCTCTAGCTTCTACCAACTACTTTGAACCTGGAAAACTGAAAATGGCAACTATCCAACAGCAAAAAATTCGCATTCGCCTTAAGGCTTTCGATCGGCGTTTGCTGGACACATCTTGCGAGAAGATTGTCGATACGGCAAACCGGACACAAGCTACAGCAATCGGTCCTATTCCCTTACCGACGCGGAAGAAAATTTACTGTCTCTTGAGATCGCCTCACGTTGATAAGGACTCGCGGGAACACTTTGAAACCCGTACCCACCGCCGCATTATTGACATTTACCAGCCTACCTCGAAGACAATTGACGCTTTGATGAAACTGGATTTGCCAGCAGGCGTGGATATTGAAGTCAAACTTTAATAGGGTTTACGCACGTCAACATGCTGTAGGGGCATGGCAATACCATGCCCCTACAGCAGAATCAGGCATTCACTAATTAACTGCGTAAGTCCTGTTTAACAGTTTGTCAGTTGTTAGGGACGAGTTCCAATTATTCCCTAACAATTGACTAATGACTATCTATTGGCCCTTTAGAGCAACCTCTAAAGGGCTTCGTAGTTGGGATTCTGGGGAGAAATCGGTTAAAGTAAGTAAAGAATCACACTTACCGTGAACTATAGGGACAATGGCATCCTCTTCCTCAATCGCAGTTCGAGAACTTCCCCTTTTTCCACTGCCCGAAGTGGTGCTATTTCCAGGGCGACCCTTGCCACTACATATTTTTGAGTTTCGCTACAGAATTATGATGAATACGATTCTGGATAGCGATCGCCGCTTTGGGGTCTTGATGTGGAACCCAGTTCAAGGTAAACCCGCAACTGTAGGATGCTGCGCTGAAATTATTCACTTGCAGCGTCTTCCAGACGACCGGATGAAAATATTAACCTTGGGTCAGCAGCGGTTTCGAGTTCTGGAGTACGTCCGCGAAAAGCCCTATCGAGTCGGTTTGGTGGAATGGATTGAAGACAATCCGCCAGAGAAAGATTTGCGAAGTTTGGCTACAGAGGTCGAACAGTTGCTCAGAGATGTTGTGCATCTCTCAGCCAAGTTGACTGAGCAAGATATGGAACTTCCAGAAGACCTGCCAACTCTCCCTAGAGAATTGTCTTTTTGGGTTGCCAGTAATCTTTACAATGTAGCAGCTGAACAGCAATCCCTTCTGGAAATGCAAGATACAGCAGCACGTCTGGAACGCGAAGCGGAAATTCTCACCTCTACTCGCAATCACTTGGCGGCTCGTACTGTACTCAAAGATGCGCTGAGATAGTATCAGTGAATTGCTAATTGCTAATGGCAATAAACCAAATCGCAATTAGCAATTCTGTCTAAATCCCAGCTTCTTTTTGCCAACTAAACCAGCCGTACCAGTGACGGACAGCCAGCCATACGGCGGAAAGTAATCCTGCTAAGCTAAGGGTTAGGCCGCTGTAAGGCACTAATAAACCAAAAACGGGCAGGACTGCACCGGAAATTGTGCAAATGAGCGCAGCTAAGGAAGCCCGACGGTTGTTTGCGCCTAAGCCCCAGGATAAAGCTAACAAAGTTAGGGAAATTAAAGTCCACGCCAGGGGCGCACTTATTAAGCGGCTGAGATAAGTCAAAGTTAGTAAGCAAGCAAAGAAAACGCCGCCTGCGATCGCTACATTTTTCAGAGTCATTGGTAGCGACAAATACAGCAATAATATCCACCACAGAAATAACGCTGGTGCTAACAACAGCAGCCGTGGCAAAATTCCCGTATTTTGAATTGGGCCTGTCGAGGTAAAGACACCAAAGGGATTTTGTACAGAAACATTGTCATCAAATACCCAGGTGAAACGAGTGCCTTGTCCTTCTCGTTTGCTTTCAGTCGGGAGAATCCCACTAGCAAAATCAGCGTCAGGGAATGTAGAGAGCGCTCTCAAGCGAAAGTTGGAGAGCAACTGACCATTAGCACTATAAACCCAACGCGGCCCTCCTTGAGCCTTGTAGGTGACTTTGAAAGTAGTTTCTTGTCCAGGTTTCAAGTTGAAAGGAAAACCATAGTCACCGGGGTTTCTCTGTTGAAGCCTAGTGCCATCCCGCTCTACCTTAAAGCCTTGCAGCAGTGAGTAACCGTTAGGCGGTGGTATTTCAAAGAAAAAATTCTCAATATCGCTGAGCTGGTTGACTACTTTATATTCAGCCGTGTAGTCTACTCGGTAAATCGCCCGCCGAGCTTGAACGTCTTTGCTTTGGTCAAGTTCTACCTGAATTTGCGAGCCAGCCAGCGTCAGGAAGCGACTAACCTCTCGCGTATCCTTTACCCGGACGATTTTTCCATCAACTTGAGTGTCGTAAGCATACGGCTCTTGGATCGTGTACCGCACTTGTGGCGCTGCTTGCTCTAGCCTATCCCCAGCAACAGTTTGAGCCACTTGAGTCACCTTTGCCTGTTCCCAGTTGTGGTAACGATTGCCTAAAGTTGAGGTAAGAAAAAATCCTCCCACCAGCAAAACTAAGACTAGGGCTAAATGCTGCAATCCTCTAAGTAATTGGGAATATAGCAGCACCCATTCGCCAATGAAAATAGATTGTTCTGGCTGAACTCGACGTAGGGAAAAACTCAACAGAGCGATCGCAATTCCCAAACCACCGACAATGAATATTAATGTGGGGAACATCGCAAGCAGCTGTCCCCCAAATTTCATTAGCTCAGCCGGATGCGTTAAATCGGGCAATCCGGGAATGCCTTGAGCAGATGGAAACATAGTTGTAGATTTGTAAAGACGCTTGTAGGTCGCGTCTGCGTTGAGTTTTAGAGACTACAATTTCATCACTAGAGTTTCCCTATTGACACAATAGAATAGCTACCAAAAATCTTCAGCGTTTCGGTATAAGCTGTTAATTCTTTTAAAGCAGATTGAACAGAAGCTTCTCTGGCATCAGCTTCTAGGTCAGTAAAGAAAAGATAGTCACCAAGACTTCGCTTTGTCGGACGAGATTCAATTCGGCTCAAGTTAATCCCTCGACTGGCAAACACTTCAAGCGGTTTCACCAGCGCCCCCGGTACATTAGCGGGAACGCTAAAAGCTAAACTGGTATGACTGCCGCCGCCAGAAGGTTGTAAACTCAGTACCCAGAACCTGGTATAATTATCCGGATAATCATTAATAGGACAGACGAGAATTGGTAGCTGGTAGAGTTGGGCAGCTCTAGAGGATGCGATCGCTGCCGCAGTTTTATCCTCGCCCAAATACTTTAGCGCCTCCGTAGTCGCATTCATCGGCACTAGCTGCACAGAGGGCAGAAACCGCTCCAGCCACCCCTGACACTGAGCTAGAGCCTGGGGGTGGGAATAAACTGTCTTTATTTCTTCCAGAGTTTCCGCTCGTGACAACAGGGCATGAGAAATTGGCAACACATGAGCCTGTTGAATTTGCAGCTTATCCAATTGCCAGAGCGTATCCAGCGTTGTTGTCACGCTGCCCTCTACAGAATTTTCAACAGGCACGACTGCCACATCAGCTTGTCCCTGTGCCGCTGCTCGCAGCGTCTGAGCAATGCTGGGACAAGGACATAACAGCCCTTGCTGTCCCCTTTGGTTAAGCCAATTTACATAAGCCAAGGCAGCTGCTTCTGCGTAAGTGCCTGGTGGCCCCAAATGTGCAACCGATACGACCATTAAAGCTAGCCCTCAGTTTTCCGCAAGAGTTATAATGTGCAACCGATACGACCATTAAAGCTAGCCCTCAGTTTTCCGCAAGAGTTATTCTGACAACGTTTTAACCTTTATCAGTTATCAGTTACCAGATGTCAACCACTAAGTCCGTCGCTGGGGATAGGCTGCTGGATCTAGGTTAAACCCAATAATAGTGTCTACTTGTGATGCCTGAGAAGGAGGGAAATCAACTACATAAATTTTTATCATGACAGAGCGATTCAATTAATGCACAGTTTCCTTTCAAAAGCTGTAGCAGCGGAACAATCGAAATCCTCTGCAACTTTTTTAAGAACCGTAACGTAAAATTAACTTATCCTGCGTACAGAATTACATTCTGTTACCATCCCCTCATGCAAACTCAATTTGTTGCCTCCCAATCTGTTGAAATTGCTGTTGCGGAACAACCTGTTCCAATTCAGCATTATCTGCGCCAACCTCAACGTCTAGTACAAGCTCTGGTTGACCCCACTCGAATCGAACAACTCAGCGAGGAGATTTTCCGCCTGAAAATGCGCCCGTTGAGCTTTATGGCCCTCTCACTTCAACCAATTGTAGATATGAAGGTGTGGGCAGATGCAGACGGGACGGTTCACTTAAGGTCTACACGTTGTGAGATTCGCGGCATTGAGTATATCAACCAGCGCTTTGCGCTTAACTTGGTTGGTAAGCTTTCTCCCTGTCAAGTAAACGGTACAACTCATCTCAAAGGTAGAGCGGATTTAGAGGTCAAAGTCGAGTTACCGCACGCTTTTTGGTTCACGCCTAAAGCTTTTATAGAAGCTACCGGGAATGGTTTGCTCAAGAGCGTGCTGTTGACTATTAAACAACGATTAATGTATCAGCTGCTATCAGACTATCGCCGCTGGGCTAACACTTGGAATCAGCAGACACCCCCACCTCAAGTTCCGGTACTGCCCGCAGACAGCCCTTCGGCTTAATAAATTGAGGCTGAGCCTCGTTATTTTAGTTCCCAGGCTGGGACTGAGAACTAGGAGGGGGAGGCTCAGCCTCCAGAGAGGATATAGACTGAAAATCTACAATTTAATATCAACCCGGCAAGGACTGAAAGACCTCCGATGGAAGCGGGAGGGGCCGTGTTGTTGTAAAGCAAGTAGATGGTGAGCGGTGCCGTAACCCTTGTTCGCTGTTAAGTTGTAGGCGGGGTACTTCGCCGCCAGACGGATTATCAGGTCGTCGCGCCACACTTTAGCAACAATGCTGGCGGCGGCAATTACCAATGATTTTTCATCACCCTTGACTAGATTCTGTTGTGGGATTGGCAAGTCTGGAAGCTGCCACTTACCATCAACCAGACAAAGCTCTGGTTGGACATTCAGCTTGATTACAGCCCGCTTCATCGCTAACAAGGATGCGTGGAAAATATTAATTTGGTCAATTTCCTTGTTGGAAGCATAACCAATTTTCCAGTCTAGAGCGATCGCTTGAATTTGTGCTGCCAGTTTACCACGGCGATAACTAGACAGCTGCTTGCTGTCTCTTACCCCAGCGGCTGAAAGTTCAGCAAAAGCAGACTTTGGTAATATTACAGCCGCCGCCACTACTGGGCCAAACAAAGCTCCGCGCCCAACTTCATCGACACCAGCAACCAGTTCCCAGCCACCGAGTAACTCTGGCAAATCCGAGAGGTTAAAATTTGGTTTGCGGGAAGTCTTAACGACTGCACCTTTGTCTACCACTTGCTGCACCGACACGATACGAAAGCTCCTTAGTAATTAGTCACTGGTTCTTAGCCATTAGTCAGCTGCCATCTTAAAAGTTGTCAAGTTGAAACGAAGTCTTGTTCCAACAACTTTCCAACCTTCCAACCTTCTTCTAGCCAACAGACTAATGGCTAACCACTAACTTCACCCTTTCTCAAGCCTCTGTTGCAGAAGACCGCCGCCGCCGCCGCCGCCGAACTGGAGACTCGTCACTGTCTGATTCTGATTCTTCACTGGGGGATGCAGAGTCAGATGCGATCGCCTCTGACTCTTCAGGGGCTTCGTCTACGACAGGTACCAGTTCCTCTATCTGTTGTTGTTCCTCGTCTGCTGTCTGATATTCCATTTCATCTACCTCAAATGCGGAGGGTAGATAAGAGGCATTATCATCTTCCTCAGACTCAAAGGCAGAAGTCTGTGTATCCCTGTTATCTTTCGCCGCCTGGATTGAGGAAGCGATCGCTTCCGTAGACTGTGACTCTCCAGGCAAAGTAATCGATACTATCGCCGATTTCGGATTTTTCACTTCCCGCTCTAACAGCACCAACGGAGAAATTCCCATCAAAGCATAAACATCCTGTTGCTCTGGGGTCATTTCAATGGAAACAATCTCCGGCGGTTCAATTTCCTGTCTGGAAGGCTTGGGACGCTCAGGTTTCGGTGAGCGACGGACTTCTTCCACAACGGGTAGAGGCGTACTTCCCCCGCCCATATATGTCTCGCTTTCGCGGATTGGTTCCGGTTCTGCCACCGGAGTTGACCGGAAATGATTCACTATAGTCGGAGGAGTCGAAATCCGAATAGGAGTTTTTGGGGTTGGGGTTAATTCCTCCTTTAATGGAGGTTCACCCACCCGACGGCGGCGACGACGGCGATTATTATTTGCCCCCCGCTCCTGATAGCTGGGATGATTCATCAAATCCATTGACTCGTCATCATCGTCAACACCTAAATCTAAAGCTTCGCTGCGACTTTCAACGACTGGCAAAGGTATTTCCCTAATTCCGACTTCATTGTTGCGGTAGGGTAACGTCCGTGCTTCCCTAACAGGTGTCGGCGAGGGAGGTTCGGCAATTTCTCCTCCATTTTTGTTAGCCGACTCACCCGGTAGGCGAACCATATGCCCCAAACCGCCACAACTGGGGCAGGGCTGACTAAACAACTCGTAAATATTTTGCCCTTGCCGCTTGCGAGTTAGTTCTACTAAGCCGAGTTCGGAAAGTTGAGCAATTTGTGGTCTAGCTTTGTCTGCCTTGAGTGCTTTGTTGAAGTGTTCCAGCACTTGCAGCTGGTCTCGGCGCGCATCCATGTCAATAAAGTCAACAATGATGACACCAGCGATATTCCGCAACCGCAGTTGACGGGCTATTTCTGTCGCTGCTTCGCTGTTTGTCCACAGGACAGTTTCTCTAGCAGTTGCAGAACGGGTGAAGGAACCTGAGTTGACATCAATCACCGTTAAAGCTTCCGTCAGCTGGATAATGATGTAGCCTCCTGAAGGTAGATCCACTCTAGGTTTGAGGGCTTCTCGAATGGCTGCATTGATGCGGAAGTATTCTAAGATAGAAAGGCGCTCGCGGTGATGGTCGATTAATACTCCTTCCGGCGACTTTCCTCCGCTCCAACTGACTAAGTATTGCTTGACTCGCTTAACTCCGGTGTGGGAATCTACGACAATTCGATTTACTTCCGCACTGTACATATCGCGCAAGACGCGCTGAATAAAATCATCGTCTCGATTTAGCAGCGCTGGCGCTCTAGTGGAGTTTACTTCTTGTTGAATCGCTTCCCACTGTTTTTGCAGTGTCTCCAAATCTTCTATGATGGCTTCTTCCGAGCGTCCCTCGGCTTCTGTCCGCACGATTAGCCCCATGCCAGCAGGTTTAATGAGAACGGCTAAGGCTCTAAGGCGGTTGCGCTCGTTTTCGCTCTTGATTTGCCGCGACAGACTCACACCTCGTCCGAAGGGCATCAATACTACATAGCGTCCAGGTAAGCTGATATTACCTGTGAGCCTGGGGCCTTTGTTGCCTGTCGGCTCTTTCATTACTTGAACCAGAACTTTCTGTTGGGGTGCCAGTAGTTCTGTAATCGCACCAGCGGAACGTTTTAGTCGCAGCGGGCCTAAGTCAGTAACATGGATAAAGCCGTTGCGTTCGGCATCTCCAATGTTTACAAATGCGGCATCTATCCCAGGTAAGACATTTTCAACAATGCCCAGATAGATGTCTCCGACTTGGTGGCTACCAGTAGCAACGACAAGTTCTTGAATTTGATCTTCCCAAAAGACGGCAGCAATCCGATGCTGCTCCGCGATAATAATTTGCTTCGGCATTCAATTTCCTCAAAAATTCGTAGCAAGTTTAGGCACAACAGAGAATCGGAAAGTAGAAGGCGGATTTAATTCCTTTTTCTTCCTTCTTCCTTCCTCGTTGATCCTTTCTAGGCGCCTCTCACTTTTGCTCAAAGAAATAACGGTGTAAGCCAGAAACTCTCTTTCGGTCGATTTGGTTTTACCTTCTGATTCAATGTGACAGGGGATAGATTCTAAACCCGCCCCTACGTAGAGAGAATAAAGGTGTGTTAACCCAGAATCACTGATTACAGTGACAGACATCCCTTGTAAACTCTTCCCCGATTGCATTTTTTGCCAGTGCCATGCCTTTTCAAAAGGCTTGAACACTGGAATTTGCCCAAAATGAACAGAAAGTCTCTCTGAAAAGCTATCTTGCGCGATCGCTTCCATTTCAGGTTCACTCTTAGGGGCAACCTGATAGATCCTCGATCCGCAATTGCTTCTATTGTGATGTATTATATCGCGCTGTCACTCCGATCAGACTCAACTTATGGGTAGTTGCACTCGCTTTAATTTTGGTAGTCCCAAGGACTCTTGACTAGGGAAGAGGTGAAAAGAAGATTCTCTCTTGTCCTATTGTCTCCCTTCATTGCATTTGTTTACGCAAGCTGAAAATAGTTGCGATCGCGTGTTTTGCTACAGCTTCTATCTCAGATGCCGTATTAAACCGTCCAATTCCAAACCGAACCGAGGCGTAAGCCAGTTGTTCTGAACGTCCCAGCGCCGTCAGAACATGGGAAGCAGACACATTGGCGGCGGTACAAGCCGATCCGGAAGAAACTGCTACCACTGGCTGCAATCCTAGCAGCAGCGCCGCTCCATCCACCCCTTCTACACTGATGTTAAGGTTTCCTGGTAGTCGCTCTTTGGGGTGTCCGTTCAGATGAATTTTTTCTACCTGACTGAGTTGTTGCCAAAGGCGATCGCGCAACTGGATGAGGCGTTTTGTCTCTGATACCATGTTTACCTGCGCCAATTCTACGGCTTGGGCAAATCCGACAATTTGAGGTGTATACAGTGTACCAGAGCGCATTCCCCGCTCATGTCCACCTCCATGCAGCTGCGGTGCAATTTGGACTCTGGGGTTGCGGCGTCTGACGTAAAGAGCGCCAATACCCTTGGGCCCATAGACTTTGTGGGCAGTCATTGACATTAAATCAATGTGCATCGCCTCCACATTTAGAGGTATTTTGCCAATAGCTTGAGCAGCATCAGTGTGGAATAGTACCTGATGCTTGTGACAAATTGCCCCAATTTCTGCTAAAGGCTGTATGACACCAATTTCATTATTAGCTGCCATTACGGAAACTAAAATTGTGTCGGGACGGATAGCTTTTTCCAATTGATCTAAATTAATCAATCCATCACTTTCAACTGGGAGAAAAGTAATTTCAAAGCCAAGAGTTTGCAAATATTTACAAGGGTCGAGAACCGCCTTATGCTCGGTTGCCACTGTAATGATGTGTCGCCCTTTGCTAAAATTAGCTTCCGCCACACCTTTAATAGCTAAATTGTTCGCTTCCGTCGCGCCGCTAGTAAAAATAATTTCCTCTGGCGTAGCGTGTATCGCTTGTGCTAAAACTTCCCTTGATTGTTTGACAGCAGCTTCAGCTTCCCAACCATAGGAATGGCTCACGCTGGCGGGGTTGCCGAAATGCTGGGTGAAGTAAGGCATCATGGCGGCAAGTACGCGATCGTCTAGGGGCGTTGTGGAGTGACAATCCAGATAAATAGGGCGTACAGTCATACCAATTTGAGATTTAGGATTTGGGATTTGGCGGTGGTCGGAGTTTCGGAAACTCCGATGATTGGTTTGCATCAAACTATCAGGTATATTCACTTCGCGATCGCTCCCCTTGTATGCTCCCTGAAGATGTGTAGCTCCACCAAATCAAAATGGTGTCAATGGGTGTCTCGAATGAGTCACAATTCTATTTTGGCAAAATTGTAAGTTGAGAAATTAAAGATACGATAGCGATAAGCAAAAGACTTGATGAAGTTCCTCTGACTGTAATACTTCAAAGATAGAGCGAAACTACAAGAACAGTTGCATCTGAGCGATCGCGACTACCAACTGTAACTACAAGATGGGAATATTGTTGTAATAACTATCAGATATCGCATCCAGCAAATTGGCACTGAGTTAATTAGACTTCTAAGAGGATGTCTGAAAAGTAAAAAAGCTCTCATAACTATACCCTGTCAATAGCAAAATGTTGATTCGACAGCGTTAAGAGAGCAAT
The DNA here is from genome assembly GCF_014695915.1 of Trichocoleus sp. FACHB-40. Lineage (GTDB taxonomy): Bacteria > Cyanobacteriota > Cyanobacteriia > Cyanobacteriales > FACHB-T130 > Funiculus > Funiculus sociatus. Next base: position 28,796 of record NZ_JACJPF010000113.1, on the reverse strand, counting down.
GTCTCAATCCTATCCCAGTGACTTAACCGACGAGCAGTGGGAACTGCTCTCAGGACTGATTCCTAGAGCCAAAGTAGGTGGGCGTCCCCGAAGTGTTGATATGCAAGCTGTGGTGAACGGTATCCTCTATATCTTGTGTGCTGGTTGCGCGTGGCGGATGCTACCCCACGACGCAACCCGCATGGAAAACGGTTTATCACTATTTTCGGCAATGGCGTATTGATGGAACTTGGCAACGCATCAACAAAAGGCTACAGCAGTGGGTGCGAGTGATGGAAGATCATGAGCCTACCCCCAGCGCTGCCGTTTTAGATAGTCAATCAGTGGAAACTGCCACAATGGTCAATATTGAGGTCGGCTATGATGGCGGCAAACAGGTGAAAGGGCGCAAGCGGCATCTGTTGGTCGATACCTTGGGATTAGTGGTGATGGTGGTAGTCACTGCTGCTAATGTCAATGACCGCGATGGGGCACGCTGTCTGTTGGAAAGGCTGTATCAGATACGCCAACCCTTTCCCCGTCTAGTACGCATGTGGGTTGATGGCGGCTATAGCGGTGAGAAGTTTATCCCCTGGGTGATCAATATTTATCGTTGGATTCTCGAAGTCGTGTTGCGCCCGCAGACTGCCCAAGGCTTTGAGGTGCTGCCTAAGCGATGGGTGGTTGAGCGTGCTTTCGGTTGGTTTAACTGGTGCCGGCGCTTGAGTAAAGATTATGAGATTCTGCCGGTAACTTCCGAAGCGTTCATTTATGTTGGCATGATCCGTATCTTGCTCAGACGATTGGCATAATCTTTCACTTCTCAGACATCCTCTAACTTAGATGAGTTGAGAGAATCCCTCAAAAGAATTTTAGATAAGTTAACCGTACAAAATGTCATTTCTTTAACAAAATGGCGATTTATTGTTGATGGGCTATCTGTAGCAAATATTTAGCTCATTGATATTAGGGCGATCGCCAAACCTTAATTTTTCCCTCTTCATTACTGACCAAGATTTTTCCATCGGGACTGAAAGCAACAGAATTAACATCACCATTAAGGTTAGAAATAGTGCTTTTTAATTCTCCGGTTTGGGGATTCCACAGCTTAATTGTCTTGTCCCTGCTACCACTGGCTAAAGTCTGTCCATCAGGGCTGAAAGCGACAGAATTAACATAATTTTTATGGGCAGAAATAGAGTAATTAGGACGGCACGCCTGCGCCCCGTTACAGCCATTTTGAAGTTCGCGCAGATTCCACAGGTTGATTTTGTCATAAATACTGCTACTGGCAAGAGTTTTACCATCTGGGCTAATAGAAACAGCAGGAATAGCATCCCCTGTAGGGTCAGAGATGCTGCTAAGTAGAGTGCCTGCGGATAGATTCCATACCTTGATTGTTTTATCAGAACCGCTACTAACAAGTGTCTTTCCATCCCGGCTGATGGCAACCGATAAAACGAAATCTGAATGCCCTTTCAAGGTGTTTTTCATTTGTCCTGTCTCCAAATTCCACACCTTAATTGTCTTGTCTTTATTAGCACTGGCAAGAGTCTGTCCATCCAGACTAAAGGCAATGGAAAAAACGCGATTTTCAGATGTGGACTTCAGAGTTTGCAGCAGGTTTCCTGTTGGCAAACTCCAAACCTTGATGGTTCCATCACCACTACCACTAGCTATTTTTTGCCCATCGGAACTAAAAGCTACCGCATAAACCGCGTCTGAATGCCCTTTTAATGTACGTAACAGTTGTCCCGTTTGCAGATTCCACAACTCAATCGAATTGCCATCCCCACCACTTGCTAAGAGTGTACTATCTGAGCTAATGGCAACCGAATAGACGTTCTTTGAAGAGCCAGCAAGGGTATTAACTAAAGAAATAGTTTTTAAACGATCCCAAGAAATATTTGCTGTTCTTACCAGTGGCAATAAACTATTTTGTTTTGGGACGTAGTTCATTCCCGCTGTCACAGCTAAAGCAGCCGCAATACCTGTTCCAATTCCTATTAAACAACGAAATTTGTTTGTTGGGTTGGCAATACCAGTGTTATCCTTTGCTACATCTACCTGAGATACAAATAAATCAACATCAGCCAAATTTGTTTGTGCTTCAGATGGCGAATTTTGAGGCGGTAAAGTAACAGTAGCTGGGGGTTGAGTTGGAATTGGAGAGGGCGTTAGCGGATGCCTAGAGACATTATAAGTTTGAGTTGATTGAGAATTGGCCAACTCCAGCGCTTGTAAAACTTCTGTTGCTCTCTGGTAGCGTTGACGGTAGTCATAGCGGATCATTTTGTCTAAAACGTTGGCGAACTGCTGGCTAACTTGCACTTTGTCGCGCCAAATAGTTTCACCCGTTGCAGGATCTTCTGGCAGTTGGGACGGTGCTATCCCTGTAAGCGCTTGAATTCCTAGCATCCCCACTGCATAAATATCGCTACAAAACCTCGGTTTACCGCCGAGTTGTTCGTTCGGCATATAACCAGGTGAACCAATAGAAACCGTTAAAGTTGTATTTCCGTCATTATTACCTTTGTGAGTGCTAACTTGTTTGACTGCTCCAAAATCAATTAAGACTATCTTCCCGTCTTGCTTGCGCCGAATTAAATTTGAAGGCTTGATATCCCGGTGAATGACATCTTGCTGATGGACAAATTCTAAAATTTTTAAAATTTCGCGGCATAAAGCAATAACTTGAGTTTCACTAAACTTTTTATCGCTTGGTAACTCTTGCTTGATTTCATGACCTTCGATGAAATCTTGGATTAGATAAAACTCTTTATCCTCTTCAAAATGCGCCAAAAGCCGGGGGATTTGGTCGTGGCTGCCCAGCTTGTAAAGAACTTGTGCTTCCCTATCAAATAATCGTCGCGCTACCTCTAAAGTGAATGAATCAGTAGCTTTGGGCTGGAGTTGCTTGACAACACAAAGCGGATTTCCTGGTAGTTGTTTATCTTCGGCAAGGTAAGTTTGTCCAAATCCGCCACCTCCCAAGTGTTTCACAATTTGGTAGCGACCGCTGAGCGTTTTAAATAGCATGACAGTTTTTCAATTTTGAATATACTTGTCTGCTAGTTTAGCCTTGAAATTTATGAAATACAAAAAATCTGTGATCGCTCGGTGCTAGTTAGTCAAAGATTGTAGGTTAGGTTGAGCGGCTAAACATTACCCGATGAATACTGACGCTTTAAAATACTTGCATTCAAAATCAGATAATTTAGGGCGATTGCCAAACCTTAATTGTTCCGTCCAGGCTACCACTGTAAATCGTCTGCCCATCGGGACTAATAGCAAGTGCAAAAATTGTCTTGGAATGTCCTTCAAGTGTGCGAATTAATTCCCCAGTCCGCACATTCCATAACTTAATAGTATTCTCATTGCTGCCACTGCCACTAACAAGAATCCGACCGTTCGGACTGATAGCAACAGCATAAACTCCCCCTGATAGAGAGCCATTTGGTAATCTAGACGCATGGGGGAAAGTATTTAGTAATTCGCCCGTTTCCAAATTCCACAGTTTTGCTGTTCCGTCGGGACTGCCACTGGCAAGAATCTTACTATCCCGGCTGATGGCGATCGCACTCACTGCCTCGATATGCCCGCCAAAAGTGCGGCGCAGTTCACCCGTTACCAGATTCCAAACATTTATGTCATAAATATTACTACCGGACAGAGTTTGACCGTCTGGGCTAATGGCGACATCACTAACCCCCTCCTCTAGCTGTGTTCCGATTAGGGTACGTACCAACTCACCCGTTTTCAGGTTCCACACTTTGATAGTCTTGTCCTTACTGCCACTAACGAGAGTTTGTCCATCTCGGCTGATGGCAACTGAATAAACATCTCCCGTATGTCCAGACAAGGTACGGAGTAGTTTACCCGTTTTCAGGTTCCACACTTTGATAGTTTGATCGCCACTACCACTGGTGAGAGTTTGTCCATCCGGGCTGATGGCAACAGAATAAACATACCCCGTATGCCCGCTTAGGGTATAAATTATTTCTTTTGTACGGAGATTTCTAATTTTGATAGTTTGGTCAAGACTGCCACTCGCCAGAATTTTACCATCTGGACTGAGGGCGATAGAGGTAATACCAGCAGCATGACCAGGGAGGGTATTGACTAAGGCAACTTCTTGTGCTGTATCTTCTAAGCTATTGGGTTTTTGAAAAAAGTAAATTCCTACACTTAGAGCTAGAGCAGTAGCGAAACCCGCGCCAATTTTAATCAGCAGAGGTGCTTTATTTCGGAAAGTAGAAAAAACAGTTTCCGGCTTTCGTGGATATGTTGAGATTAGTGCTTTGGAACTTTGAAGGGTTTCAGTAGCGATCGCTGGTGGTTGCTCAGTAGGCAGCGTATCTTGAAAAGCAAAGGAAGTATACTGCTGTCTGCTTGGTGAGGTTGGAAGCGTCCCAGTAGCGATCGCATCCGGGATGATGTGCCGTGTTGGTAGCTCGTTGAGCTGTTGGAGCGCCTCCAAAGCTTCTGTCGCCGTCTGGTAGCGTTGGCGAAAGTCATAGCGCACCATTGTGTCTAAAATGTCTGCAACCTGCTGGCTGACTTGAGCCTTATCGCGCCATACAATCTCACAGGTTTGGGTATCTTCTGGCAGTTGTGACGGCTGTAAACCTGTGACAGCTTGGATACCCAGGATTCCCACAGCATAGATATCGCTACTAAATCGCGGTTTGCCGCCGAGTTGTTCGTTCGCCATGTAACCAGGCGAACCAATAGCAATTGTTAAAGTTGTTTCCCCCTCAGAGGCAAGCGCCTGAGTGCTAACTTGTTTGACAGCTCCAAAGTCAATCAAAACTATCTTGCCATCTTGCTTGCGCCTGATTAAATTGGACGGCTTGATATCCCTGTGGATGACATCCTGCTCATGGACAAACTCTAATATTTTTAGGATTTCGTGCAAAAGAGCAGCTACCTCCGTCTCAGGCAACTGCTTACCTATTGGTAATTCTTGCTTAACTTCATCCCCTTCGATGAATTCCTGAACTAGATAAAACTCTTGTTCTTCCTCAAAATGAGCCAAAAGTTGGGGAATCCGATCGTGTTTACCCAGTTTGTATAGAACTTGGGCTTCTCTATCAAATAATCGTCGTGCTACTTCTAAGGTTCCCGGATCGGTAGCCTTGGGCTTGAGTTGCTTGACAACACAAAGCGGATTTCCAGGTAGTTGCTTATCTTCGGCAAGGTAAGTCTGACCAAACCCTCCGCCTCCCAAGTGTTTCACAATTTGGTAGCGACCACTGAGCGTTTTTCCCAGCATGAAGTTGATGCGGTGTTCTGGCAGTTCTTCTAGGGTAGTCCTTCAGGCGCTTAATCGGCTTGTCAGCCTTAAAGGTTTTAAAGCCTAATTTTTGCTCTTTCTAGAAAAATCTGTACCCAGATAGCATAACCTGCTCGATACACCCCTTTTCCCCTGATAGCTATTTTCGTCAGCTAAAACGGGTTGAGGTCACTGAATTTAGTTGGCACCTGTTGAGGGAGGAAACCTTAGAAGCGATTCCTCACAATCAACGACCATAATCAAAGATTATGGTCGTGGAGGATGTCAATTGCCGAATTAAGACAATGTGAGTATTAAAACAAACACCCAAACTAGGCAATCGGGTCAACTATTTGCCCAGTTAAATTCGCCAGTCTACTTTGTGGACGGCTGAGTGCGGGCGTAGTCATCTTGAAAACGAACAATGTCATCTTCTCCCAAATATTCTCCATTCTGAACCTCAATTAACACCAAGTTAATCACACCCGGATTTTCTAGACGATGAGTGTGACATTGGGGAACGTAGGTAGATTGATTACTGCCCAGAATCAGTTCGTTATCGCCACAAGTAACCTTAGCTGTGCCTGAAACGACGATCCAGTGTTCGCTGCGGTGGTAGTGCATTTGCAGGCTAAGCCGATGACCGGGCTTGACTTCAATTCGCTTGATTTTATAGCCCCGTCCTTCTTCCAGAATAGTGAAGGAACCCCAAGGCCGCAATTCAGTTGCAGCAACTCCATTGATAGTCATGGAGTTGGGAAGAGGTAAAGTAGTAATTTGAGAAACTTCTTGCGCTTTAGCCATTGTTTTTTCTCCTTAGAACCGCTGTAGGTTTAGCAGGGCTCATATAAATATGCAGAGGTAATCCTCTTAAAAATTGTAGAACTAACACATTTAGGCAACCCTAGCTAAACATAACAACGATCTTTAAAGCCTGTCACCAGTAAATTTGCCGATTAAGCGAATCTACATCAACTCTTTATATAAGCTCTGCTAAATAATTTATTTGGCAAAGTTTAAAAATTTAATTGCTGGGCGATCGCAAACCCGGTTGAAGGAAAAGCCCCAGACCGTTGTGAACGCGGGCGGCGGTGGTGGGAGGCCGATTAATAAGTTGTCCCCCTAGATAGAGGCTGGTAGAGCTGCCACCATCTAAATTAAGAGCCTCAACAGCTCCCATTTGCTGCATTATCTGAGCAGTTTCTGCTAATGTCGGGCCTTTTCCACCTGTGCGGTTGTGGATGGCAACCATCATCAGTTGTCCAGATGCGGTGGTAGCGATCGCACTTCTAACAGCTGCTTCTTTGATAAAGGCATCGCTAAATTGCTCAGCTTTAGCATCTAGCACAATTTGACGATTTTGCACCAGAAGTGGCCCAGCGCCGACAATTTGCGGATAGCGCACAAAGTCCGGTTGTGAAAAAAGCTCATTGATACGCACCCTGGTGCCGACACTCAAGATCCCGACTGGAGATGTTTCTTTACCTCGGATTGTCAGCAAATAACCGTTTTCCGGCGGAATGGGAAATGATATTTTCCCAGCCATGCCTCCAGGTAACTGATTTATAACCTGGTTATTCTGGACAACGACGATGGTTTCATTATCAGTCAGGGGAGTGTAAGCCCCTCCCCATTCAGAGGAGTAAAGGGCGATTCCCGCTTGGACATAAGCACTGTTGAAGAAAAGGACTGGTAAGCTTGAGGAATTTTCGATATCCAAGGCTCCCTGGTAGCTCAGACGACCCATTTTAACTTCACCAGCATCATTCCAAGCGATCGCGCCTCGATTCAGAATCGGCCCAGATAACCACCGACCATCTCGTTTAATTGCCCCTAAAGGCAGTTGGTTGTTGCGGTTAAAAAATCCGGCGTTGATAGCTGCTGAAGCCTGCCACAACTGGGCTGTCCTCAGCAGAGGAGCGATTCCTGCAACACTATTAGGGTTACTCCAGATTGGTTTGAGGGTTAGCCCTCTTTGACGAAGATTGATAGTCAGCGATGCGACTGGGAAGCGGTCAATCGACTTGGGATTTGGGATTTGGGATTTGGGATTGACACTACCTCCATCCAACAGCGGGGAGTCGTTAGCTGATGACTGGTGAGTAATGGCTACATACTGCTGCTTCCAACGGATTCCTTCTGCCCAGAGAATATCTCGTTCTACCATAGCTTCTGGTTGAAAATCAATCAGCAGGCGATTCGGGGAGGGCATACTGAAAACGCGAGGATACAGCCCTGCTGGGATTTGTACTCGAATCGTGGTTTGATTCTGAGTGCTTTCGACGACAGGGATTGGGGGCTGGGGATTGGGGGCTGGGGATTGGGGGCTGGGGATTGGGGGCTGGGGATTGGGGGCTGGGGGCTGAGCATTTCTTATTCCCTCTACCTCCGTCTCTGGCTTAGGTTCTGGAGGAGGGGGAGGGAAGCGCTGCAAGATGGCGGGAGGGGCTGCTGCGTTGATTGTGACAACTAAATTCTGACCTTGTTGAGTGACTTGCCAAGGGGCCGGGCGGTCTAGATCGACAACAAGGCGCGAACCCCACAGTTGAAGACTTTGTTGAACGTCCCCCAGTCGCGCTGGTTTTGTGGTAATTAAAAGCGTGTTGCCCTTTATTTGGGTCTTCCAACCGTTTTTGAGCGCGAAATCAGTAATGTCTAGATAGCGGTAAGGTGCTACTGGAAAGGTAGCCAAAATTAGCCGGTTGGCACCAGAAAACCACTGTATCGGCTGTTTGGTTAAATCCCCGGTGTTTAAAAGCTCTACTCCCAGTGTTTGAGCCACTCCAACATCGCTTATTCCCGTGCGTACAGATGTCCCCCGCTGCCACTGGCTCCAAGCTGCGGGTAAGGTTCGACCATTTATAGATACTTGACTACCCTGCCGATTTATTTGAGGCGATGCCTTTGGTGCTGATACCACGAGGCGTGATGGGGGTAAATTTGGAACTGCTCCTATGGGGACATTTGTCGCGTAAAGCGATGCGGCGATCGCTGACGGGAGCGAGAAGGCTATCAGGCGGCTGGGGGCAAATAGCCCCAGACCACCAACCGTTTTAGTTTCTGGTGTCGTTCTCCCGATCATCCGGCAAAGTCACTCTTTGATGTAGGGTTCAAAAATTTGTACAGGAGTATTGCCATACACCCGGATCGGGCGATGGTGCGCCTTTACAACATCAAGATTTCTAAAATAACCCAGATGTGGACGCAAGTATCAAAAAACAATGACTTTATCTTCCAAAGAAAGCTTTTTTAGCCGCATAATAGGAGGCAAGACCACAGGGGGTCGGCAAGACGCTTTGTTCAACAACCCATTAGGGGCGAAGCACAGACGCGACATCTCGCGTCTCTATATTTGACTCTAAAATTGGGTGGCTATAGCCAAGTCTAGACTTCGCGTTTATCTCGCCCCTACAATTTGTTTGTCCTGGCTCGAAGTCTTAGCGTTGAAATTTGTGTTGAACTTGGCTTTTAAATGATAGAATATCTAATCCGTAAGTTTGGTAGATGGCTGGCATCTGAATCGGGTTAGAACAAGGTTCATTTTTGAGCACCAGTAGCCATTTCAGGCAAACCCTCCGCCAGCAGAGCGTCTTACGTGCAGACGCTTGGATATTATTGCGATCGCAAGAGCAAAAAGTTTTGCGACCCCTGGGTCTGGGGCAGAAAAGCCGAGAGATAAAAGTTTCATCAGTTACAGCTTTCATGGTCAAATGGCATCTAAGTTTAGATAAATAAGGCTATGGAAGCAAAAGAATAGTCAAGGGCAAAAGAAGACTGAGGGATGTTTAAATACATTGGCGAAGTCTTGGCAAAAGTTTTTCAAATTTTAATTCTGGGATCAGCACAGTTGTGCCACAGGATTAACAACCTTCAATCAGTAAACCTGTATCAGTAAGTAAAGAACGTGGATTATCTCATGGAGCATCGCGTGAATGACAATCAACAACAGACGACAGCAGTAAATGCGACAGATACCTATCCCGGTCAACGGTGGTTGGTGGAAGAGCGGGATGCCTGCGGTGTCGGCTTCATTGCCAACCAAAAGGGAACGCCGACACATGAATTGGTAGCAAAGGCTTTATCCGCTCTGACTTGTCTAGAACATCGGGGTGGTTGCAGCGCTGACGGGGATTCTGGGGATGGAGCAGGTTTGATGACTGCTATTCCCTGGAAGCTGTTGGGTGAGTGGTTGGCTACCCAAGGCATAGAAATGCCGCCGACTGAAAAGACAGGGGTGGCAATGGTCTTTTTACCCAAAGATGCCGAAACCAGAGCCGCTGCTAAGGAAATTGTCAACAAAACCTTGGAAGAAGAAGGATTAACTGTACTGGGGTGGCGAGAGGTTCCAGTGCAGCCTCAAGTGCTGGGGGTGCAGTCCAGAGAAAACCAGCCCCACATTGAGCAGCTGGTATGTACTTCCAAAAATGGTTCTGGAGATGAGTTGGAACGCGCCCTGTTTTTGGCTCGTCGCCGCATAGGTAAAAATCTGGAGGCTAACAGTACCCTTAAATGGTCGGACGAGTTTTACATTTGTTCGTTCTCTAATCGCACCATTATTTATAAGGGGATGGTGCGGTCGGCGGTGTTGGGAGACTTTTATACAGATTTAACTAATCCCAATTATGAAAGTGTTTTTGCTGTCTATCACCGACGCTTTAGCACCAACACGCTGCCTAAGTGGCCTCTAGCTCAGCCGATGCGTCTTTTGGGACACAACGGCGAAATTAACACGCTGTTGGGAAATATAAACTCGATAATGGCGCGAGAGGCAAATCTGACGCATCCAATTTGGGGCGATCGCATTCAGGAACTCAAGCCTTTAACCGATCTAGATAATAGTGACTCGGCAAACCTCGATAACGTGCTAGAGTTGCTGGTTCGTACTGGCCGCAGCCCTCTGGAAGCTTTAATGATTATGGTGCCAGAAGCGTACCAGAATCAGCCGGAATTGGCAAATCATCCGGAAATTGTGGACTTTTACGAATTCTACAACGGACTTCAAGAGCCTTGGGACGGCCCAGCGCTACTGGTATTCAGTGATGGCAAGAAAGTAGGTGCGACTCTCGACCGCAACGGGTTAAGGCCAGCGCGATATTGCACCACGCGCGATGGATTAGTTGTGGTAGCTTCGGAAGCTGGTGTAATCGATTTGCCAGAAGCAGAGATTCTGGAAAAAGGGCGACTGGGGCCGGGGCAAATGATTGCCGTTGACCTGGAAACTCAGGAAGTTCAGAAAAACTGGGAAATTAAGGGGCGCATCGCTGCTGTTCATCCTTATGGTGAGTGGCTGGCATCTTATCGGCAAAATCTCCCCGACGTACCTTTTACCGAAGAGAAGAATCTCGACTCTCAAACCTTGCTGAGAGAACAAATTGCCTTTGGCTACACCACAGAAGATGTGGAAATGGTGATTGAGGAAATGGCATCTTCTGGGAAAGAACCTACCTTTTGTATGGGAGATGACATTCCCTTGGCGGTGCTGTCCTCCAAGCCGCATTTACTGTATGACTATTTCAAGCAGCGCTTCGCTCAGGTGACGAATCCGCCAATTGACCCGTTGCGAGAAGGGATGGTGATGTCCCTGTCGGTTTCTTTAGGGAAGCGGGGAAACCTGCTGAAGGTAGAACCAGAGTATGCGCGGTTACTGAAGTTAGAGTCTCCGGTTCTAAATGAAGCAGCGCTAGAGCAGATCAGCACTTCCTCTTTTGCAACAGAGAAGTTCTCGACGCTGTTTGAAATCGAAAAGGGGCCAGAAGGTTTAGAGGCGGCGGTTCGCAATTTGTGCCAGCAAGCGGCGGCGGCGGTGCGTGCGGGCAAAGAAATTCTGATTTTGAGCGATCGCGCCGGAAACTCTTTGAGCGCCGAACACAGCTACATTCCACCTCTGTTAGCTGTGGGAGCAGTACACCACCACCTGATCCAAGAAGGCCTGCGAGCCTTTGCCTCTTTAATTGTCGATACCGCTCAATGCTGGAGTACGCACCACTTTGGCTGTCTCATTGGCTACGGGGCTTCCGCGGTATGTCCGTATTTGGCTCTAGAAACCGTGCGTCATTGGTGGAGCGATACCAAGACCCAAAATATGATGCAGCGGGGCAAACTCAAGAATATTACTCTTGAGCAGGCGCAAAAAAATTACTGCAAAGCCGTAGAAGCTGGATTGTTGAAAATCCTCTCGAAAATGGGGATTTCTCTGCTGTCTAGCTATCGCGGAGCGCAAATTTTTGAGGCGATTGGTATTGGCGGCGATCTCTTGGCTCTTGGCTTTAAGGGTACCGCATCGCGACTAGGCGGCCTTTCCGTACGGGAACTGGCGCAGGAAGTGATGTCATTCCACTCGGCGGCTTTCCCAGAGGTACCACGCAAGAAGCTGGAAAACTATGGCTTTGTGCAGTACCGTCCGGGTGGCGAGTACCACATGAATAGTCCGGAAGTTGCCAAGTCGCTGCATCAAGCAGTGAAAAACCCGCAACATGACCATTACGAAGTTTATCAGAAGCATTTGGCAGGACGACCTGTAACAGCGCTGCGAGATTTGCTGGACTTGGAGAGCGATCGCGCCTCTATTCCCCTGGAAGAAGTAGAGCCTGTGGAGTCAATTGTCAAGCGATTTGCTACAGGTGGGATGAGCTTGGGAGCATTGTCGCGGGAAGCACACGAGACGCTGGCGATCGCTATGAACCGCATCGGCGGCAAATCTAACTCCGGTGAAGGCGGCGAAGATCCAGTTCGTTACAAAGTTCTAGATGATGTGGATGAAATGGGCCATTCCCAAGTTCTGCCACACCTCAATGGGCTGCGGAATGGAGATACAGCTTCTTCTTCCATCAAGCAGGTAGCAAGCGGTCGCTTTGGCGTGACCCCAGAGTACCTGATGAGTGCCAAACAAATTGAAATCAAAATCGCCCAAGGTGCAAAACCTGGGGAAGGTGGACAGTTACCAGGAACAAAGGTAAGCCCCTACATCGCGATGCTGCGCCGCTCTAAGCCAGGAGTGACGCTGATTTCACCACCGCCGCATCACGATATTTACTCGATTGAAGATTTGGCGCAGTTGATTTTTGACCTGCACCAAATTAACCCGAAGGCAGGGGTATCGGTGAAGCTGGTGGCAGAAGTGGGTATTGGCACCATTGCCGCCGGTGTGGCGAAGGCAAATGCCGATGTTATCCAAATTTCGGGCCACGATGGCGGGACAGGCGCATCTCCCTTAAGTTCAATTAAACACGCAGGTTCCCCGTGGGAACTGGGATTAACCGAAGTGCATCGCGTCCTAATGGAGAATGAACTGCGATCGCGCGTAATTCTCCGAGTAGACGGCGGCTTCAAGAGCGGCTGGGACGTAATCATAGCAGCTTTGATGGGTGGAGAAGAGTACGGTTTCGGCTCCATCGCCATGATTGCCGAAGGTTGCATCATGGCGCGGATCTGCCACACCAATAACTGTCCCGTTGGTGTGGCTTCTCAGCAAGAAAACTTGCGGAAGCGCTTCCCAGGAATGCCAGAACACGTCGTTAACTTCTTCTACTTTGTAGCCCAAGAAGTGCGGAGTCTCTTGGCGCGGTTGGGATATCGTTCTCTAAACGAGGTGATTGGTCGCGCCGACTTGCTGAAAGTGCGCCCCACCGGATTAACTAAGACGACAAGCTTGAATCTGGATTGCCTTACCAATCTGCCAGATACGCGCACAAATCGCGATTGGCTGATTCATGAACCAGTACACAGCAACGGGCCAGTTTTAGATGACGAACTGCTCAGCGATTCGGAAATTAAAGATGCGATCGCTAACCAATCTAACGTCACCAAAGAAGTGCCTGTGGTGAACACAGACCGGACAATTGGGGCGCGAATTGCCGGCGCGATCGCCTCTGAATATGGCAACACAGGTTGGAGCGGTCAAATTACCCTCAACTTCTCCGGCAGTGTGGGTCAGAGTTTCGGTGCCTTTAACCTCCCCGGTATGACTCTCAACCTGGAAGGCGAGGCGAACGATTACGTAGGCAAGGGAATGCACGGTGGCGAAATTGTTATCAAGCCGCCTCAGGAGGCTACTTACGATCCAGCTCAGAACGTGATTGTCGGCAACACTTGTCTCTACGGTGCCACGGGCGGCATTATGTTAGCCAACGGTCAAGCCGGGGAGCGGTTTGCTGTCCGTAATTCTAAGGGAATGGCGGTGATTGAAGGCGCAGGCGACCACTGCTGTGAATACATGACAGGCGGCGTAATTGTCGTTCTGGGTAGAGTAGGCCGCAACGTGGGAGCTGGGATGACAGGGGGTTTAGGTTACTTCCTCGATCAGGATGGCAGCTTTACACCAAAAGTTAACCTGGAGATTGTCAAAATCCAACGGGTGAAAACGCCAGCTGGAGAACAGCAGCTCAAAGAGCTGATTGAACTTCACGCTGAAAGAACAGGTAGCCAGAAGGCAAAAGATATTCTTGCCAATTGGTCAGAATACTTGCCTCAGTTCTGGCAGGTTGTGCCTCCTAGTGAAGCAGATTCTCCAGAAGCTAATCCGGAAGCAGCAACCCAAAAGGTTCTCAGTTCGGTGCAGTAATAAAAGGTAAAAGGCAAAAGGAATCTTTCTGTTTCTTTTGCCTTTTACCTTATTTTTTACCAGCTGCCAATTTAACTTCTTTGTCTTGCATTTCCATCAGTTCTGGCACCGTCACAAACTTGTAGCCGCGCTTTTGATATTCGGTAATTAGTTGCGGTAAAGCTTGCACCGTACGCGTCCGATTGCCGCCTCCATCGTGCATTAGTACCATACCGCCTGATGTGGCTCCTTTTAGCGCGGACTTGATGAATACTGGCACCGAGGGACGGCGATAGTCCATAGAGTCAGATGACCACATCGCCACGGCGTAATTTTTTTTACGGGCGTAAGCGACCAAGCCATTGTTCAGATAGCCACCGGGCGGACGAAACAGAGCTGTCTTCACACCTGTGGCTTCATAAATAATTGCCGCTGTGCGGTCAATTTCACGGGCAGCCCCAGCTTCGTTTACATGATGGTAAGAGTGGCTCCAGGTATGATTAGCAACGGCGTGTCCCTCAGCAACTACGGCTTTCGCCAGATGGGGAAAATTTTTCACGTTCCGCCCGATCATGAAGAATGTTGCTTTAATGTTGTTTTTCTTCAGGATCTCCAGCACCTGCAACGTCCCTTGAGGCGAAGGGCCGTCATCAAAAGTCAGGGCAATGACTTTCTGGTTAGTGTTTAGTTTTACTTCTTGAAATACTTTCCCCTGAAACCCTTTGGGGACTGAAAAAGTCAAATTTCTGTCTTTTTCTTCCTGCTGCAATTGAGCGAATACTTTGTTAAACGCCTCATCTCGCTGCGCCATCAAAACGTTTATATCAGTGCCACTTTTGTCTTTATTCCGATTCCCCAACTCTTCGGTTGCAGATAAAAGAATCGACGGATGATTCTCATGGCGATTAATCGGCAACATGAGACCAGCCAAAAAACTACTAGCGGCAGCAACAACAGCAATCAATGTTGTTTTTTCCCGCCAAGAAAATCGATCATACTTTGCCACGTCAGCTCTCCTTCACTCCTCCATTCATCAAGGCGGAGTTTTGTCAAGTTCTCCGCCTCTTCCAGCACACCAGGTTTCTCAAACAATTTTTTTACAGCTACGTACTTGGTGTAAGCATTGCCCTAGCTTTGTCGGCAATGCTTACGTGTATCTCGGTAATCTATGGTTGGCCTCCTCCCTTAGCTCTGTTGGATATGTGACGCGAATCCTCTGCCTATAGTTCGTTTTTACGGGTATAAGCGATCGCTAAAAGCTATTTTGTTGCGTCGCAAATTGTTTCCCTATCTAATAAGGAAGCTTTCTTTGTCCTTTTGTACCCTATTGCAAAATACTACCCAACAGTCAGGCGCTCCGGGTAAGAAAGTTAATTGCTAAGGGAGTTGACTTTTACTGAAAAATATGGTTTTTGGGAGGAACATCAATTATCTAGACACAGACAGCTTTTGATGATATAGACTGACAATTCGAGCAGTGACTTCGGCAATGCCCAGACCGTCAGTTTCGATCAAAATAGCGTCTGCTGCCTTTTGCAAGGGTGCCACGACGCGGGTGCTGTCGCGGGTGTCGCGTTCTTGAATGTCCTGCTCCAACTGCACTAAACTTACGTTTGGCTGCTGTTGGTTTTTCAGGTCTTGCTGACGGCGTTGCGCCCGTTCGTGAACGGATGCGGTTAAGAAGATTTTAAGTTCGGCATCCGGGAAAACGTGGGTGGAGATGTCGCGACCTTCAGCGACGATGCCTCCCTTTAAACCCCAGCGCTGCTGTTGTTTCACCAGTTCTTGACGGACGTATGGTTGGGCAGCGATCGCACTCACCATCGCTGTCACCTCCAAAGAGCGAATTGCAAAGGTGACATCGTGATCGTTAATCCAGACACGAGTGGTAATCTGGGGATCGTCACCCGTGCTTAACTGAATCTGAGAACGGCTGGCTAACTCGGCTATGCTTGGTTCATCATCTACCCTGATTCCCGATTCCAAAACCAGCCAAGTCAGAGCGCGATACATCGCCCCGGTATCTAAATACAACAATCCTAAAGACTTAGCAACCTGACGGGCTACAGTCGATTTCCCCGCCCCGGCTGGGCCATCAATCGCCACAATCGGCTGGCGATCGCGTAATACTACATTATCAATTAAACGGGTCGATCCCAGTCGGGCGGCGATCGCTAGTAGTCCCGCTTCTTCAACTTTTTCCAAACGCATGAGAGTAGTGGGGTGAACCAGTTCAATATACTCGATTTGTACCTCTGGTACGATAGCAATTTCCTGTTGAACTGTGTCTATGAGAATAGCGCGATCGCGATCGCCTGATTGAAATGCTTTCTTAGCTTGTTGTAAAGAGCGATACAACACCGATGCTTGCTCTTTCTGCTCTAAAGTCAAATACTGATTCCGGGAAGAGAGAGCCAATCCCGATGCTTCCCGTACTATTGGACAACCCACAATCTTGATGCTCCAATTTAGATCCGCCACCAATCGCCGAATAATCGCCAATTGCTGGGCATCTTTTTCCCCAAAATAAGCGTTATTTGGTTGTACCAGGTTCAGCAACTTTGTTACCACAGTTGCGACTCCCTGAAAGTGTCCGGGACGAAAGCGACCGCACAAAACTGATGTCATATTCTCTGGTGGAAGCACCGTTGTGCTGATTGGAGATTGGGAATCGGGAATTGGGAGGCGCGCTACCCCAATCTCCAATCCCCAGTCCCCAGTCCCCAATCCATACAATTCTTCAGCAGAAGGGGCAAAAATCGCATCTACCCTAGCCTGTTGGCACAATTGCCGATCCTGCTCCAAAGAACGAGGATATTGCTGAAAATCCTCACTAGGGCCAAATTGTAGTGGATTGACGAAGATGCTGACTATGACGATATCATTGTGCGATCGCGCACGTTCGATTAAGCTAATATGCCCGGCGTGCAAGGCTCCCATTGTCGGCACAAAGCCGACGTTTTTGCCCTGCCGATGCAAACCCAAGTAGCAGCGCAATCCCGCAATTGTCGTAAACAGGCGCACCAAAACCCCCTTCAATAATTTTGAGTTTTGAGTTGTAGCGGCAGTTCCTTCTGCCTGGAGTGCTGAATTAAAAATATCAACTCAACACTCATAACTCAAAACTCTGAAGGTGGAAACCTAGTTTTCGTCAACTGCTACTGTCTGCGGACGACCTAGAATTTCTAGCTGCACTGGCGCTACCCCACTGCTCGTCATTCCCAAAATTTTAGCAGCACCTGCGGACACATCAATTATCCGACCTCGGATAAAAGGCCCGCGATCGTTAATTCGCACGATTACAGAACGCCCGTTGTTCCTGTTGGTCACGCGCACTTGCGTCCCAAAAGGCAAGGTACGGTGGGCAGCTGTCATTGCATTCTGATTGAATCTTTCACCACTGGCGCTCCGCAAGCCGTGGAATCCATAACCATACCAGGATGCCATACCGCTACTCTGGCCCATGACTGGTCTGGTGGTGAGCCGTCTGTTTGTTGGTGCGGCGGCTCTATTAGCTCTAGGGTTGTAAGCAACCCTCTGGGGTTGTTTGGATAATCCGGCGATTTCCCTCAGTGGCGGTGCATTACCCATCAGGCGGCGGAGTCGATTGGTTGCTTGTAGGGCATCTACAGCAGGGTTGCGAGTTGTGTCTGGCAATATTGTTTTTCTGTTAACTTCGACCAGTTTCTCCCCGTTTACTTTAATGACATAGCTGCCCTTGTCGCCATTCCAACTGACAGCGATCGCACTGGCATCTACGTTTTCTAAACTCAACTGATTCAGCTTAGCAGCAACGGTTGTGGCACGGGCTACCGGATCGTTTTGATTACTGGCATCCGATGACATCTGCTTTGGAAAACCACCCGCACTGCTTAAAATTTCTCCCATCTTGGTGTCTTGTGTGGGAGTCACGCGGGAACCCAGAAAGGTCAGGATTGGGATACTACGGACGTAAAGCGTCGCGGCTTTATACCCTCGTACTTCATGGGGAAGAATTTTAGCTACGACTACTCGATCCAACAGGGTCGCCACACCTACAGAATTATTGCAAGGGCGTGTTGCAAGGCAAGCCATTCTGACTTGGGATTGATATTCTCCCACCTTGACAACTTCTGGCGGCTGTACCCGATTGGAAGTTGCAGGTTGCCGAGAGGCGTTTTTACTTGTCTGCTGCGTCTGAGGAACATTGGACTCGGAAACTTGGTCAAACCTTTTAGCTGACTGGGCATAACTGGATGTAGTCATCCCAATCGTCGTTAACAGGGCTGCAAATATTCCGCTAAAAAATCTTTGATTCATACCTACGGTTGTGAAACGTACTTGGAAGTCGAGGTGTGAGCTAGTTGGTAGTTGTATTGCCAGACAGCTCCCCTTCGGTCATCGATAACTCGTACTCATTCTGTATTCACCCTGGTGCAAGGAACTGAAACAGAGTATCACGAAGTTTTTGGATTGGGGATCAGGGATTTCCTCTAGGTTTTGACAAATTCATCAAAAATTTAATTTTGAATTTCCGCATTTATGCGGAGATGAGTTCCATTTCATCAGGGTTTTGGGCAATTTCAGTTTTCTAGAACTTCATCAAAAATTCATAAAAGATTTAGGCAGTTTATGAATAAGCAAATCAAAAGTCAAAAATCCCAAGTCACCCATTGGGAAAAACGCTGGTAGTAAGACTTTTGGGGCTTAACTTGTTAATAAATTAAATGTGGAACAGCTTATAATTCGTCAGGAGAACCCATAGCCAAGTAAAATACGTCTGCGATCTGCGATCGCTAAACGAGGCGGGGCGTGAACTCATGGATTATCGAGAAGCAGGTGTAGATGTTGAGGCGGGGCGGAGTTTTGTAGAAAAAATCCGCCAAAGCGTACAAAGCACCCACCGTTCTGAGGTTTTAGGTGGATTCGGCGGCTTTAGTGGTTGGTTTCAGCTGCCTAGTGGCTACCAGGAGCCAGTTTTGGTTTCTGGGACGGATGGGGTAGGGACAAAGCTAAAGCTCGCTTTTCAGCTCAACACTCACCACACAGTAGGTATTGATTTGGTGGCGATGTGTGTCAACGATGTGTTGACGTGCGGCGCAGAACCGCTATTCTTCTTGGATTATTTAGCTACAGGTAAACTAAATCCAGAGCAGCTGACTCAGGTAGTTGCGGGCATAGCTCAAGGGTGTCGCGAGTCGGGATGCGCCTTACTGGGAGGGGAAACCGCAGAAATGCCGGGTTTTTATCAGAAAGGCGAGTATGACTTGGCGGGTTTTTGCGTCGGAATTGTGGACAAAAGCCAGATACTGGATGGTTCCCAGGTGCAAGTGGGAGATGTAGCGATCGCGCTTGCTAGTCAGGGTATCCACAGCAACGGGTTTAGTTTGGTGCGGAAAATTGTCGAGCGAAGTGGCGTTGACTTGCACTCCCCCCTAGATGGTCACGATAAGAGCTTAGGGGAGATTTTGTTAACTCCCACGAGGATTTACGTTAAACCTGTTCTAGCGGCACGCAAAGCCAAATTAGAAATTCATGGCATGGCTCACATTACTGGTGGTGGTTTGCCAGAAAACCTGCCTCGCTGTCTCGCTGCTAATCAATCCATCCAGATTGATCCTAAATCTTGGCTAATTCCACCTATTTTCCAGTGGCTATCTGACACAGGTGAAGTCAGCCCGATGGATATGTTTAACACATTCAATATGGGTGTTGGCTTCGTGCTACTCGTACCCCCAAACCACTCCGACCAAACCATCAACCTCTTTGAATCCCAAGGAATTGCCGCTTATGCCATCGGTAAGGTAATTCCCGGTGACGGTCGTATCGTCGGTATCCCCGAATAAGAACCTTCCCTGTATGCCGCGCCCGGATTTATTTTAGGCTGGGCATTCTGCCCGCCTTAGGCTCCGATCGGAGCCTAAGGCGGGCAGTTGTATTTTATAAAGGCGGCACCCAGATTTGAACTGGGGGTGGAGGTTTTGCAGACCTCTGCCTTACCACTTGGCTATGCCGCCATAAGATACCTTGGACATCTTTCTAGACTACTAAGTAGCCAGAAAGTAGCCAGAACCTCTTAGTCTGTTTTTAATGTTACCACGTTGTCCCCAGCCGTCCATAGACTTTTGCTGGATCTTATCTAGTTGGCTTAGTAGTTGCTCAGGGTCTGAGTTTCGTGGGATACTTTGGGACTCTTTGGGATACTCTGGGACAGTTTGGGACATCTTGGGACAGTTTGGGACAAAATATCCCAGACTGGGACAACTTGGGACAATAAGACCCAGATCAGGCACCTAAGAAAAACCCTAGCTGGTAGCCAGGGTAGCCAGGGTAGCCAGGGTCTGATAAGTTATTTTGGTTCTCTAACAAGTATTTGTAGCGTCCTATAGTCTCCTAGAGTGTTTCTGCGTACTGTGATGGCACCATTTGACCAGAGTTCATAGCGATCGCTATCATTTCCGTTTTCTCTTGGCATGATCCACACTGCTGTAGGTGTTCCGTTGTACTTAACCCTACGTCTTTGGTCTTTCATCTGCTTATTAGTTCCTTAGTGACTTAGGCTCGGACTTCTAGGGCTGAAACTATCCGGTCTACTTTCTCTGATAGTTGCTTAAGTAGTTCTACTTGCTCCTGATCGACTTTCCTTACTGAGTCTTGACGGT
The DNA here is from genome assembly GCF_014695915.1 of Trichocoleus sp. FACHB-40. Taxonomy (GTDB): domain Bacteria; phylum Cyanobacteriota; class Cyanobacteriia; order Cyanobacteriales; family FACHB-T130; genus Funiculus; species Funiculus sociatus. Next base: position 8,362 of record NZ_JACJPF010000113.1, on the reverse strand, counting down.
AAAGCCGCATCATCTCTGTAAAAAGTGCCATGTGACTTTTCCCGTCTCGTTTGGCGGTCTCTTTGAACTCATCGAATAGATCAGCTTCTGTATGGTTTCTTGTGACTAGGCTTAACTGATATCTCATAGCGTCCACTGTTCTAAACATTTAACCTAGACCTAATATAGCTTTCACCCTCTCAGCCTAGCTATTTACTAGCTTATATAAGTTATTATACTATGTCAACCTAGTATATCTGTGAGTTAAGAATGCAGCCTAGAACCTTGTCAGGCTGAGAGGTTTATTTGTGTTAGAACATATTTTGCTAAAACCATTGACGTTACAAGGCTTACTGTTCTAACATAGTAGACATCAGGGGAAAAGAGAAGCGCCCAAGTCTGACAAACCAAACGCCTCTCTTCCCAGTCACCACAGAAAAATAGGAGAGCTAGAACAATGCTAGAGCATAACGAGAACCTACAAGACGACCAGGAAGTTTTTGACTTTATTGGCTATGCCCCTGAAGAGTGGGGTCAGCCTAAATACTGGATGATGCAGAAAGTCTCTTGGTTAGAGAATGGTAGAACGCTGTCTGGCACTATCATCGGTCTAACCTACGATGACCTGAAAGAGGAATGGGACTATGAGATCGCTATTGATCACCAGTTCCGTAAATGCCGGACATACTCTGACCGATCGGACTACTGCTTTAACCTCTACGAAAGCGGTATCGATCATCAGAAACAGCTCTTGGTGCTGGATAAGCTCTTCTGTAACTCCTAATAAACCCTAGGCGTTGGTCTACGGACTGACGCCACCTCTGACTGGACTGAAGTAAACATAGTAGGCTGACCTAAAATGAAAAACGGTAAAGTGTACGCTGCAAAAGTGACTCTGAACAAAGTCTTCAACATCAGAGTATTTCAGACTTCATCTAACCCTACCAAGTATGCCTGTTTAGCTGATGTGGTTGAGGTTATTGGAGAAGACAAAGCATCTCTAGAGTTCATTTTCCAGGATCGTGAAACAGGCAAGTGTCTATTCCCCGATAAAACCCTTAAGGGACATCAGGTGATACCCATAGGCTTTGTTCTAGGTTATTGGCTACAGATGGCAGATCACAATAACCAGGTGAAGGATGAAGGTAACAATGTTGCATTACGCCTGACCCGATCCTTAGTCGAGAAAGGTCTAGAGGAACGTGCTGATAAAGCCCTTAAAGAGGTGAAAGACCGAAAGCGCGTGGACTTGCACCGGACAAATAACGCTGGATAGCACCACCTAGGCGTCAGACCTAACCGAGGCACCTGACACCCTCTTCTGACTTAGAGAGCGATCGCTTGACGGTCGCTCTATACGCCACTAGACTTGAGTAAACCCAATAGGTCAACCTAGTATGAAAGATATTCAACATGTGACTGTTGCGATCGCTGGTTCTTATGTGGATCTGTTTCAGTTACCTGATGGTTCCAGGGTCGGTAGCCTTAGCAGTATGGCTGAAGCTATCGGAAAAAAGGCAAATAGCGCTTTCGACTTTTTAAAGGGAAATAGCGTGGAAGCTTCACCCTATAGAGGTTTGACGCTTTCGACAGTTCCTAAAGGACGTACACGGATCAAGGCAGTCCCTCTAGAAGTCATGACTGCCTACTGGTCATACCAAGCTGAGAAGGGAAACATCCAAGCCAAGTCCCTGATCCGGGCTGTGACTCAAGAGGCGCTAGAAAGACGCTTAGACGGTGCATTAGGTATCCATCAGACTGAGGCACAGTATGAGGAACAGACAACACAGACTCGCGAAAGTTTACTAAAAGACGCGCTAGAAGCTCATGAGGCTTATTTAAAGGTGTACAGTGTTGATCCTAAAGAAGCCTGGTGTAAACCTAAGATACTTTTTGAACACCATCTGCGATATATTCCCGCTGAGGATAGGGCTTTATTGATAGATAAACAGACTCAGCCAGTCCTTTATCAAAAGTGGGTTGTAGACCGGGCAGACTATATCGAGACCGGCGTTAAGGTGACTTATTAGCAGTCATAGGACTAAGGTAAACACGCGATCGCTATCGGCAACTCTAAGCTAAAAGAAAACCCCTAGGACTCCTAGGGGTGATCACCTCCAATAAACTTACTCACACACACACTTTTGTTAACACTCTTGCTACACATAAGTTTTATAGGTTAACAGGCAGTTATGAGTCAAACCAAAACCATTGGTCTAAGACTAGCGCCCCACGTGGCAGAAAAGTTAGATCGGTTATGTCAGCTTAGAGGTCAGTCTAGGGTTGAGTTGGTCACTGATCTGATCATGGGTGTTAACAGGGAAAGTGGCGTTAACACAGCTAAAACCTTACAGGCTAAGGATGTTAACAAAAGTGTGTGTGTGATAGCGGTAGGGACTAAGTTACCAAGCACTTGGGATATTAAAGCTGATGAAGGAGAGAGAAAAGGGCTGCGTGAGAAGATATTCGGTAAACTCTGGTACGTCTTTCCTGAAGACCGGGTTGTAGCTGTCAAGAAAAAGTCTGCTAATGGCACTCAGCAATGGTTAGAAGTGGCTAAGGTTTACCCAGATGAGGTCTGGGATGAAGCTGAGTCCGAGCTTAGAAAGTGTCGTGTCTATTCTCCAGTAACTACGCTTGAAACGTGCCTAAGCGAATATCAGGCTGGACTAGCCTATGAGAGCAACCCCATTGTTATCGAAGCTAAGCAGAAGGGCTTTAAGTTGGAAGACCCTCGGCAGGCTTTCCGCTATGGTCTAGAAAAAATGGTAGAAGCCGCTGATCGCTATTTAACTTTTGCTAGTAACCCTACATTTATAGAGGCTAGTAACAAAGGTTTCATTTTGAACGGTAACTCATGCTTCTGGCAACCCTACCACATCTTACTGGCAAAGGCAGAGAGATACTTAGCCCAGTTAGAGGTTATACCAGTGATCACTGAGGTGCATAGTGCTGGGTCAGAAATGCCGCCAGTCCTTAGTGATGACACCAGGACACCAGAGCAGACCGAGGTATCCCCAGAACATCTGAGGCTGACTATGGAAGAGTTAGCTAAAAGACTGGCAACTCACGACACTGCTAAAGCTATACGGGCTATGGTAAATACACTGACCACAATAGGCGCAAAGCCACTGGGAAAAGGTTGGACTAAGAAAATAGATCCAGACCAGCTAGTCTGGCTACCAGTGGATGACACTAGGGAGGAATGGGTAGCCAAAAGACCTTAGAGTAGCGTTAGTGCTAACAGTGTCGTGTAGTTGCAAGTCTAACAAGATGATAGGTAGTAACTACTTATATCGATATTTCTTATAGATAAAAGTAGCCTGGTACTCTAGCAACTTAGTTGCAGTACCAGGCTTTAACTTTGTTAGGCGATCGCACATACCCCACCGACTTCTAAATGTGTGGGGTTGACATATCTAGTCAGCATAGTCCACTCTTGAGAGCAGCACATTAGAGTGAACCCGTGATGCTACTGATAGCTAATATCGTCTCCAAAGGTGAGAACAAAGTAGAGACCCTAAACAACCTCAAGAAAAACCAGATCCTAAAGAGAATAGAGGAGTATCTGAAAGATAAGCACTCCGGGGAGAATGTAGCATTAGCATTAGCCTGTGAGCTGACATTACCGTTTGAGGATGATGAGTTACAGGCTAAGGACTACATCACCCTAGGTGAGTGGTTAGAAGGGAAACGGTTGGAGCTGTCTTTAGGGGACAAACAAAGACTAGCTAACCTGGTAGCAGATAAGTACCTAGCTGAATATGGTAAGAAACCAAAGGTTGTTGCCCGTAAGAACGATCAGGGGCATTTTAGGAATAAAGCTAACGGGTTCCATCCTAGTCAGATATGGATACTGGAGACAGCACTGAAAGAGCTAAACCACAAGGACATTATCTGGACTAAGGCAGATGAAGAACCCGACCGTCAGAATGGGTAGCCCGGACAAGTTCCCCCATATGCCATAGCGCCACACACTAAACCTGATGACTGGAAAGGTTTTGATGGGGTTTTTGGTGGTGGTCGGGACTACGGTAAAGACTCTGATATCTACCGGATGTTCCATCAGCTAGAGGCACCTCTAGTAGAGAAACTGCCCAGGAAGTACGCACCAGATGACCTAGAAGATAGAGACTTTGTTAGCTATGACTCTATCATCTCTGGTAGATATAAAGACCCATCCATAGCACAGACAATAGCAGCCATTTACTCTGAGATGGATAGGCGCTACAAGTTACGCGATCGGGGTATTGAGAACTGGGAGATCCATAACTGGTACGTTGATGAGATACCAGCGATCGCTACTAACCTTAACCTTTTCAAAGACGCTATGGCGATGCTAGTCCTAGAGGCTCGGAAGGTAGGCATCAGACTGTGGCTACTAGCTCAGGGGCAAACAGTGAAGCTGATGGGCTTAGAGGGTAAGGGCGAAGTCCGAGAGTCCCTGACCTATGTCAGACTTGGTGACTTTGCCATTGACCACTGTAAGCAGCTAGTCAGAGCTGAAGAGTTAGAGAAAGATGATCTAGTCTGGCTGAAAAAGCAGGAGTATCCAACGATGGTGCAAGACCAGTTAGCCGTCAGACCCTCTTGGGCTGAGATGAAAAAGGTCATCAATGCTGGTATTGGTCGAACCAGTTCGATAAGTTCGACAGCGCCTAAAAACGTTTCGATAACGCCCATCGAACTAAACGTCGAACCTGTCGAAAACGTGGAGCTAGAGCCAGTTTCAGCCCATCGAACTTATCGAACCACAGAACTTTTAGAGCCTCAAAACGGGCATAATAGCACTTCAGTTTCGATAGGTTCGGCAGGTTCGACAGCGGTTTCGGTGTTCAGGCAGGGACTATCAGAAGTTTTATCGCAGATGGTGAAACAGCCAGAACCCGACAAGCAGACTATAAAGAGACTGACCCAGCTACTAATAGACGCTAAAGAGGTCAAGTCTAACCCGGTTGACCGAGAATGTCAACATCTAACAAATAACCCCTAAACTGGCATCTAGGGGTCTTGTCTTGAAACTAGGTATAAACCAAGTCTTATTATTATTATTGTAGCTGAAGGTATAATAGAATGCTCATTCTGACTTGGCTAAAACTCAGGCACCTCTGAGACGGTAGCGCCCGCATAGTGTTTTAGGACTACCTCTGGACTGTTGCCAACTAAAGAAGCTACCTGGGAAACCGTTAGACCGTTAGCCAGTGCCAGAGTAATAAATGTATGTCTAGTGTTATATGGTGGTCTGTATCTCTCAACTAGACCCTGACGGACTAGCTCAGTCACGATGCCTCGGTAGGTCTTACCCCCGACCTTACAACCTCTCCAGACTTGGTTAGTAAACTTTCCGTTATGGATGTGCTGACCTTTAGGGCTAGGAAATACTAAAAGGTCTGTCTTAGGTCTGTCCGGTCGGATAGCCTCTAGGAGTACCCTGAGAGACCTATTAACCGGGAACCGTCTAGTCTTCCCGGTCTTGGTAGTCTTCCGGATGTCTAGCTGGCTATCATAAGACTCTGAAAAGATAACCCAGTCTAGACTAGGGCTAATGTTACCCCAGGTCAGCGCGATCGCCTCACCAGTCCGGCACCCAGTGGCAAATAGGAAACTAACAAAGCTGTGATAATGGTTCTTATTCTCTTGGAAAGCTTCTAGGATAGCTTGGCGTTCTGAAACGGTAAACGGGTCTATCTGGCTAGTTGCCTTTGGTCTCTTGATGCTGCCAGCTACCCCCAAGAACGGGTTAGTCTCTATCAGCCCGGAAGCTACTGCCCAGTTACAACAGGCGCTAAGGTAGGTTAGGACTCTCTTAGTTGTATCAGCAGAATGCTGGAATAATAACCAGTCTCTGATGACTGAGACCTGACTAATGTCTCTGGTCGGTAGCTGGTCTATATGGTTCTTATATTTTCTAACGTAGTCTTTCTGATATGTGGTCTCAGCTATCTGAGGTCTCATATAGTCCGAGTATTTAGACCAGAGACTAGCTAGGTCTTCTGGCGATCGCTTGACTACTTTTTGTTTCTGCTGGAAAGCTGACTTGTAACGCTCTAGGCTGGTGTCTAGCTGTCCGGTCTTGATGTCTTCTTCTATCTGCCAAGCTACCGCTTGTGCTTTCCTAAAGTCTTCAGGGGTTAGACCAGTGCTGATATACCTAGCGCTACCTTCTGCTATTACCCTAGGCAGTCTTAGCCTTAGCCGTCCGTTTCTCTCTTCTATACCTATCGCGGTCTTAGTAGCCATCTGGTAGCCAAGATAGGACTAAACCAGACTAAGAGAGGTTATTCTACAGGAACCTAGCCTCTTTCTTCGGTTTTGCAGACCTCTGCCTTACCACTTGGCTATGCCGCCATAAATTCAGATTACTACTATACCAAATTTTAACGATTACTTACCTACAGAAAAATTCTTAGTAGATTATCGCTGTATTTACAGGCAGATGTCCATTTCCGGCGCTATATGTGATGACGATCACATATGGGGGGTTCCTAGATCGCAGGTATTTGACGATCTCTAACGGTAATGTATTACCCATCTAAAGGCGTAAGTGTTTACACGGAGTTTTTAATATTCATCTATCTTTAGACTTATTTTATTAACTTGTTCCGTAGGAAAGCTATAAATCGATGTTTACCTATTAGAGCAGAGCCATTGGGGTTTAGTGTCCTAACTATTTTTCTTTGAGCCGCTACTAGATTCCATTACAAAACTTTATGATTCCACCCAAGCCGCTTGCGATCGCTCAAATCACAGATATTCACCTGTTTGCCGACACCAAAAAAGAATTATTAGGTCTTCCTACGGAAAAGTCATTTCATGCAGTTCTAGAGCAATTGCAAATACTATTGCCTCAGCTAGATATGCTACTGCTGACTGGGGATTTGTCCCAAGATGGCAAGGCGGAATCATATCAACGGTTGGCAGAATTGCTGAGTCCCTTATCCATCCCAACCTACTGGGCACCAGGCAACCACGATCAGCCTCTGGTAATGCAGCAGGTGTTAAAAGAGGCTCCCATTTCTCCAGAAAAGTCTTTTGCAGCCGGAGGCTGGCAGTTTTTGCTACTTGATTCTCATGTTTCTGGTTGCGTGCATGGCAAACTATCGCCAGATAGCCTAGTTTTGCTGGACACGCAGCTAAAGCTAGCAAGCGCAAGACCTACCCTGATCGGTTTTCACCATCCACCTTTTCTCGTGGATTCAGATTGGCTAGATGGCAGCACACTACAGAATCCAGAGGAACTTTTTGCTGTTATAGATGGCCATCCTCAAGTTAAATTGGTGATTTTTGGTCACATTCACCAAGAATTTTATCAGCGGCGTGGCGGTGTTCACTATCTGGGTAGTCCTTCTACTTCGATTCAATTTGAGCCTCACAGCCACAATTTTTCCCTAGATAAAGTAGAGCCAGGATTTCGTTTATTAAATTTATATCCTGATGGCTCTTTTGAAACTAGAGTGCAGCGGGTTACTTACGTGCATGAACTGGATTTGGCGGCAACTGGTTATTAGAAAACCTGGGGAATAATTAAAGGCTTTCATGGTATCAAGTCCGGGGAATGCGAAATGAAACTTCAATTCCCCCCAATAAGCTTTAACCGAACAGTCTTGCACAGCGATCGCTCTAAACGTAAACTATCTGTAGTGCATTTGTTTAGGTGGTGTTATGCCTAAAGTCATATTATTTATTGCATCTAGTTTAGACAGCTATATTGCACGCCCTTCTGGTAATGTTGACTGGCTGTTTACAGACCAAGATTACGGTTACTCGGAGTTCGACGCTGGCGTTGACACCGTTGTTATGGGCAGAAAAACCTATGAACAAGTTCTTACTTTTGGAGAATATCCGTACAAAGGGAAAAAGAGTTATGTTTTCACAAGGCATCCTTCCTGCCAATCGGACAACAACGCTGAATTTATCGCAACAGATGTGAAGAACTTTGTAGATGATTTACGTCAGGTTGATGGAAAGAATATCTGGTTAGTGGGAGGCTCTCTATTAATTCACGATTTCATCAGCAAAAATCTTGTGGATGAGCTGATTCTTTCGATACACCCAATCGTCTTAGGCGAAGGAATCCCACTATTTTCTAATCAATTAACCACTACATTTTTGAAGCTGACTGGATGTCAGACATACAGTTCGGGATTGGTTCAGCTATCTTACAATTTTATGGGTTGAACGCGATCGCTACTGAGGTGTTATACAAATTCATGTTTTTCCCGCTACACTAATCGCTTTTCGGTAGTGCCAAAGATGTAATGATATAGAGATAGACCTGACGTTGTTCTTTTTCTCATGCCTGGTTGTCCCAACTGTGCTTCCTCCAAAACAGTCAAAAACGGTCACATTCATAACGGTAAACAGCGATTTAAGTGTCATGAGT
>NZ_JACJPF010000112.1 GCF_014695915.1 Trichocoleus sp. FACHB-40 | reverse complement strand
CTGCACTCACCCGGCGCTGCCTCTTCTGTGCAGGCTTCCAAGCATCTTTGCCCTTTGCTTCCATTGCCCCACGACGGTTGGCTAATTCCTCCGCCGATAGCTCCACATTGATGCAGCGATTGGGGATGTCGATTTGGATCGGATCGCCGTCCTTGACCAGAGCAATGTTGCCGCCCGCTGCTGCCTCTGGAGAGGCATGACCAATCGAGAGGCCCGAAGTCCCACCTGAGAATCGACCATCGGTCAGTAATGCACAAACCTTGCCCAATCCCTTGGATTTAAGGTAACTTGTCGGATAGAGCATTTCCTGCATCCCAGGTCCACCGCGCGGACCTTCATAGCGAATGATCAACACGTCGCCTGGTTCCACTTCATCACCCAGAATTCCTTTGACAGCAGCATCTTGACTTTCATAAATGCGCGCCTTGCCTTTAAACACAAGGATGCTTGCGTCTACGCCTGCCGTCTTCACAATACAACCGCGCTCAGCCAGGTTGCCGTAGAGCACAGCCAGTCCGCCCTCGGTGCTGAAGGCGTTTTCAACGCGGCGGATACAGCCGTTTTCTCGGTCTAGGTCGAGTGAAGACCAACGGGTCGATTGACTGAACGCCTGCTGAGTTGGAATCCCCGCAGGACCCGCCTTGAAGAAGGTATGAACCGCTTCGTCATCAGTTCGCATAACATCCCAACGAGCGAGCGCTTCTTTCAGCGTTTGACTGTGGACTGTCGGCAAGTCTGTGTGGAGCAGACCAGCCCGATCTAGTTCGCTAAGAATGCCGGGAATGCCACCAGCACGGTGGACATCCTCGATATGGTAATTGGGAGTATTCGGTGCCACCTTGCAGAGTTGCGGAACTTGGCGCGAGAGACGATCAATGTCGGTCAAGGTGAAATTGACATCGGCTTCATGGGCGGCAGCCAGTAAGTGCAGAATGGTGTTGGTGGATCCGCCCATTGCGATATCCAGCATCATGGCATTCTCGAACGCTTTGAAACTGGCAACGGAGCGTGGCAGTACCGATTCATCGTCCTGCTCGTAGTAGCGGCGGGTAATCCTGACAATAGTGCGCGCGGCGTTGAGGAACAAATCCTTCCGGTCAAAATGGGTTGCAAGCACAGTGCCGTTACCAGGTAAGGAAAGCCCGATGGCTTCGGTGAGACAGTTCATGGAGTTGGCGGTGAACATGCCGGAGCAAGAGCCACAGGTCGGGCAGGCAGAACGCTCATATTCTTCGACAACCTCGTCGCTGATACGGTCGTTCGCGGCAGCCACCATCGCGTCCACTAAGTCCAGTTTGTGTTCCGAGAGCTTGGTCTTGCCCGCTTCCATAGGACCGCCGGAAACAAATACAGCCGGAATGTTGAGACGCAGAGCTGCCATCAACATACCGGGGGTAATTTTGTCACAGTTGGAAATGCAGACTAGGGCATCGGCACAATGGGCGTTGACCATGTACTCAACCGAATCGGCGATGATTTCGCGCGAGGGCAGACTGTAAAGCATTCCGTCATGACCCATAGCGATGCCATCATCCACGGCGATGGTGTTGAATTCTTTGGCGACACCACCAGCGGCTTCAATCTCGCGGCACACCAGTTGTCCCAGATCCTTCAAGTGAACGTGACCAGGTACGAATTGGGTAAAGGAGTTGGCAACTGCAATGATTGGCTTCTCAAAATCCTCAGTGTGCATTCCGGTGGCACGCCAGAGCGCGCGGGCACCGGCCATATTGCGTCCCTGGGTAGAGGTTCTGGAGCGATAGGTCGGCATGGCGCATCTTATTCGTCTAAGGGTTCTTAATAGTCTAGACTTTATGGTTACGTCGCAAAAACTTCGAGAGTGATAAAGGCTCTGTGTCAATTTTGTTGCCTTAAGCGATAAGTCCAAAGTGCTGTTGTTCTAAGAGAACCTTTATCGCTACGACGTAGGGGAGATGAGAATTGTATCGATTTAAAAGTTTAACAATATTAATTTAATAATACGAAAAATGATTTGTTATTCGACAGCAGTTTGAGGGCTTGTGAGACTGACAAAGCTAATAAGACGATTTACGAGACATTAGCGTTACGGATTCTGAGGGCTTGGGAAAGGTGCTTCAATCTGTGTCGTTAATGGTACTTTGGGAGCCTATCCTGCTTCACAGTTTAAAATATGATTTGAGCTGTATGACGGGGATAGGAAACGTTTTGAGGTTAATTTGTGACCATCGTAAATTCTGTCAACTGATAGCTTAATGTTGTGGGATTGTTTTATTCTGCTGATTAGATTTCTTTCGTTTCAGCCATTCTCCCAAGCATAGACCTATAGCTGAACCAAAGATGGTGGTTCGTTCAGGCACAGGCTTGGCAACCTCAGCGGTTTCAATTATCAGTCTTGTTGTGATAGGAGTTCCACGATAACCCCCCAGGGCGACGTTACCCAAGTTCAAGGCACGAATGCCAAACCCAGCAAAAGTATCGGCGTTTCTAACTCGTTGATTCAAAAAATGAGTTACGTCAAATGCAAGATCAAAGGTATCGAATGAAGTATTTACAGAACTTAAGAATACTCCTGCCTCAAAATCTGATGTTTCGGCTGTGCCGTTTCCTACATAGCCGAAGATACCAAGACTACCAGGGTTACCAATTCCAACCTCAGAGACCTCAAAAGTTGCAATACTAGTGTAAAAAACAGCACTGTTGACAACTGTATTAGGGGTAAAATAAAAACTGAGATTAAATTCGGCAAACTCTGCGTCTTCAACCTGTGCTGCCTTCCGAATACCGATAGTATTTTCAAGAGAAATCAGCAGGTCTCCTAGTCCGTCAGAGTTAGAATCTCTGACTACAAAGGCGGTAGTAGGTTGCAAGCTAAATGTAGCTGAATAAGCTTCTTGATTAGATCCTAAAGCAAAACCTAAAGCGGTGCAAACAGAGGTAACTGCGAATTTGGAGTAGAGATTGTTCATAAAAACTAAATTTCCTTTTATTGCAAATAATATGACTGGAAAGCTCACTCAGTAATCAAACTAGCTAAATACTAGCTAGTTTACTTAAAAAACGCTAGTTGTGTAGTTAAACTATTAAATTTTAACTAGAAAGTTCCGTACATAAGCTGTAGAAAGCAGGTAACGCTCGCCATTATCAAAACAGAACCGCTGCGACCATCGCCTCAAAGCGAATCATCGATCCATCCGCAAGCCGAACAATCCCAATGCACCGGGGCGTTTCGTATTGGCTATAAGTCATTTCACACCGGGACCCTACGTTTAATTATGTTGGCCTACTTAGCTTTTTCTTTACTAAGAAGCCTAGACCTAGAACACTCAGCCCCAAGGTTGTACTTCCCTCCGGAACAGACTTAGGAGGTTGTGCCCCATCTAGTAAGGTATATCTTACCTTTCCTCGGGGTGTTGGACCCTGACCAGGGTAACTAAAATCTATAGTCTTCCCTTCGATAATAAAAGTTCGATAACGACTGTACGTCAACCCTAAAATTTCCCCTCCCAAGAAAGACACAGTTTCTACCCTATCTTGCCCATTGCAACAATCAGGCCCTGTCAGCTGAGGTATCCCATTTAATATAAAAGAAAGGTCACTAACTGGAACTGTTTCAATATCTATTCCAGTGAGGGATGAATTTTCGTAGTTAAAAAAACCGAAACCGCTCTCGAAAAACTCATTGTTAGGACTTTCAACGTTATACACATCAAAACGATATCTGATTGTAGCTGCTTGGCTTGGTTTGGTTGAAATTGTAGCCAAGCTTAGGACTACACCAGCAGTTACAATAGCTAATTTGCTCAGGATTATGCTTGACATTCTTGTTCCTTTTAAAATTTCCTAAGCCTGGATTAGGCTTTTTACTCTCTGTGGTTTGTGTCACTTGACATTGTAATCCCCTAAGACAGCAAAATTGCGTACTTGTACTGAACCTTCATCATAAAAACATAAAAGCCAACAAGTAAATTGATAGAAATACCAGGGGGAATACACAAATTCCAATTTGTTGAGTGCAAAATTATACTGAGGTCAGATAAGGGATTAATTATTAGAATAACTAGGAAATAGGGGGTAGTGGTAAATATGTAGTGAAAAAATTACTACATAGATAGCGACGCATTATAATGATGGATAAAATACCATATAGCCCCAATGTGATTTTCTAAGTTTTTAGAAAAAGATA
>NZ_JACJPF010000111.1 GCF_014695915.1 Trichocoleus sp. FACHB-40 | reverse complement strand
TTGGGTTTCAATCATTTAATTAATGCAATGAATCAATTTAAACCCTTTTACGCTTCTGGATAATTTTGCTTGTTTCCTATTTTCTCTCTTCGGAGAGTGACAGAAGAGGGATAAGAGCCAATGAGAGTATCATACTGGGACAGCAAGCTTTTCACGCCAAAGTCTGAGGAATGAAACAGATAACTCCCGCAGCCATACCCCCTTACTTCAATAAATGATGTAAACGCTTCGATGAGATACAGAATTTAAGAAGAAGCCGGAATTAGCTGTAGAGTTAATTGACTGAAGTAAGGAAAGAGAGTATCAACCCGGTTTCAAAGAAATTGAGTTGAAGTTTTCTATCGGAAAGAGAAGGGATGGTTAAAAGTTAAACAATAGCAAATTAGAGATTATAGAAGTCTAATGAGGCATTTTATTCTCGGATAGCGTGCCTAAACTTTCATGTTATGGCACCGTTTAACAGGAGGACTATAAAGACGTTGGGCTAATAAACCTTTAAACACCTTTGTTGAGGTTTTGGAGGGTTTAGAACAACTATCTCTTATCGGTTTTTCTAGTGGCTGAACCAGAACCGGGGTCTACTTGTCGCGGATATCGCTAGTTTTAGCTTGAATTGGGCTTGAAATTTGTTTAAGTCCCGCTAATGAATAATCTTTAAAAATACTCCTGCGGTGCAAGCCAAAGATAATCTTTACAAAAATACACAAATACGCCTTAAGTTTGAGGAATACACCTGAGCAAGTGAAATAATTTTATTGGTATAACAATATTTGCCTGGTCTTCCAGAGATAGCCTGTGTTTCAACTTCTATATTTTCTAGTTCATGCAATCAGCCCAATTTTAGTGCCAGTGTGCTTTTTTTGCGCCTGGATGATGACAATTTTGGTTGTCTGGAACATCTCTAGCGCGATCGCACAGGGTGTTTCCAAAACTAAGCGCTTACATAGCATACCTTGCGCTAATTGTCAATACTTTACGGGTGATTATCGCCTCAAGTGTACGGTAAAGCCCAGCGATGCCTTAACCGAAGAAGCGATAAACTGCTCGGACTATTGTCCAGTTCCGGGTTATTCTCTACATTCTCCAGATTCGCTGTAGGATGGCAAGATAGTCTTGTACGAACAACTATTCTTCGAGAATGCTGATTCAAAAGCTTAGTGCTTGTGAGGAATTTATTGCGGGCGATCGCACTCAGTTAAGAGAATTACTGCACCCAGATAAACAGCCGATAGAGTTGCGCTATAGTTTAGCTCACGCCGTTCTCCCAGTGGGACAAACATCTGTAGCGCACTCTTTAAAAACTTCTGAGGTTTACTACATCATTAGCGGCGCAGGTGAAATGCACATTGATGATGAAACCCAGTTAGTCGAACCTGGGGATGCGGTGTATATTCCACCCAATGCAAAGCAATTTATCCATAGTTGCGGAAAAGAGCCACTGGTGTTTATCTGTATTGTCGATCCAGCGTGGCGCAAAGAAGACGAGACAGTTTATTAAAAGGCAAAAGGCTTTAAATGCAACAACAGCACCCCAACGAAACTCACTGAGCAATCTCCTCTCATGGGCTTTTAGACCTGGAGTTGCACTAACTTAATAAAGTTTAGTTGCATAGCTCCCTAGTCAGTAACTGAGGAAATATCAGTCTTTAGGTGGGGTGCTGCTGTTGTTTTTTGACGAGACAGATGTTAGATTAAACAGCGTTTTTTACCTCTCAAGTCGAATATGAACTGCGCTGTGGTATCTGTCAGAGAAGCTTTTCAGCTTCAATTCTTACTTTAGCAGGCTCTCTGGAAAGCACAAGAGAACGAAACCAAATTTTACAGGTTTTGCAACAACTGCTGTTACTTTTACTAAGTAACATTAAGCTATTAGGTTGGGTTGAGGTTCCAAAGACCCAACCTATAACTACAAATATTGAAGGGAAAGGTTTCTCAGCAAGTAAGCTTCATATTATTTTTCTCCCTTGCTGAATTACTAAATTAATCCAAGTCGGATAAATTTATTTTGCTTTCTGGGGTTTTATAGGTACCACTAGAAACCTGTAGCTTCTGTAAAAATTCCTGCGTTAACTTGATAAAGGCTTTGGAGCCAGACGAACTTGGATTTGAGATAACTACTGGAGTAAAACTGTCAACAGCTTTGGAAACATTAACATCCATTGGGATTCTAGTTTTAAAAATTTGGGTGGGAGTAAAATCCTCGCTGACTCGTTGCATAACTTGCTGGTAATATCTGCCGCTGAGTATATTCCCTGACATAATGAAGACAATTCCCATCATTCGCAGATTCAGCAGGCTCTCAGTGCCATGACTTTCTTTTAATTTGTTTATCCGTCTTTCCAGTAGCTGAATTCCTACTACTGATAGGGGTTCTGGTCTAGCGGGTAGCAAGTAAAAATTACTGGCAACGATACCGCTACGAGTCAAGAGGTTATAGCCGGGAGCGCAGTCCAAAATAATGAAATCATAGTCTTTAATAACCGGCTCTAAAATTCCTCTGATTAATTCCCTTTCAAAGTTATTCCAGACTTCGATGAAGTTATTGTTGTCCCCATTCATCGCTTTTTCATGGAGCATTTCGGAAACTAAAAATTCATCGTAGAGGTCAATGTCTCCCGGTAATAAATCGAGTCCTTTGACTGTGCAAACGTAAGGTTGAATGATATCTTGAATTGACAACTTGCTGGGAATTTCTGGTCTAATTGCTTTGTAAACCAGTTGCCTTAATGTGCGCTTTTCTTTCCGGCTCTTGCCAAAGTCTTGTGGCGACATTAGGCTGAGCGTAGCGCTGATTTGGGTGTCTAGATCGACAACTAAAACCCGCTTCCCATAAGTTTTGGCTAAACAAGTCGCCAAGTTGACGCTGAGAGTCGTCTTACCGACACCGCCTTTCATGTTTACCGTTGCAATGACATATCCCATGTGTTCGCTCCTCTGGTGGGTGATGCTCGCTCTTACAGCGAATCCCCGGCACTCGATCGCTGGTCAACTGTTACAGCCTTAATAATAATCTTGGATTCTTTGTCGGAAGGCAATAGTGCGCCTTGAAGAGTTGCGCCGACTTTGCGATCGCAGTGTCTCCCTTGTCAACTAAGGAGAAGGCGAGCGCTGCAATATATTAACCGCTTTGGGCTTATGAGAGCGATAAACCTAACTTTCTGTCTCAAGTTCGTTTCTCATGGCTGAATATTTATAGATGCTGTGAAATATTCCCCAGAAGCGCGATCGCTCTCGTTAATTCAATAACTCTAGCTGATTGTGCGCCAGAACCGCATCCGCCTTGCGCGATCGCAAATGCTTAAAATTATGTAAAATTTTGTAAATACCTGAAAACAAGATTTATGACAACTAATAGTGGATTCGGCAAAGCCAAGACAAACAAAAAACCAACCAAATCCGCCTCTAAACGCACTCAAGCTTCCAAGCACTACGACAAATTGAAGTCGGAAGGCGTACCAGAATTTAATATATACATTCGCACTCAGGGTAAAAAGAACTGGTATCCAGCGGGTTCTCTAGCAGTAAATCGCACCAGCCAGATTAATCAAGCCATCTTTCAAGAAGAGGAGAACTTGCGCGAAGCCTCCTTACGCCTGTATCCAGTGCTACGAAAGAATAAAAGCCAGTTGGAATATGGCTATCGTCTCAAAGGTTCTGAATTTGCAGATGAGCCGATTGAGGTTGCGGTTCCTCAAGAGCCAGTTTTACCTAACTTCTTCCAATCGACTTTCGATAAGGTGAAGAACAGCTTCTCTGGTTTGTTCAAGCGCGGTTAATTTTTTTTAATTAAAGGATAGTTTAAGCGATCGCGTGGCGAGGAAAAATGCGCGATCGCTCAAATTTACTATTGCTGCTGTCAGACGTGCGAGGCTACACTCATAAAAGTATCAAAAAACATCATCTCAGGTTAGCGATCGCCCTGGCGCGGAAAACTTCATTCTATTGAGTAGGTTTAAGGTTCCAATCGGTGCAGTGTTATTAAGGAAGTACAGAATTGAACTTTAATCCTGAGCTTTGCCGCAACGAGAGCGAAGTAGAAAGTAAACTCATAGTTCAATATCTGCTGCCACAGCTAGGATACACTCCAGAAACTTGGCATCAAGAGATTGCCGTTGGCAGCATTCGATTAGACTTTTTGGCATTTGCAGCGCAAGTTGTTCCATTTGTATTGGATGACAACTCGCCGTTAAGTGTCGTGATGGAGGCAAAGCATCCTAATCAAAACTTAAATAGACATACTGGTAGGCTCAAGCGCTACTTAACGAGTTTAAATGTAGAATATGGATTGCTAACAAATGGTAAGGAACTTAGAATTTACCAGAAAGTTCAGGATGATATTCAGTTAGTATTTCACTGTTTGGGCAGAGAAATTAGCTCTAGAATAGACGAAATAAAAACTCTCATTGGTAGAGATAACTTAAAAGAAAAACCTACTGAAATCGAAAATATCCAGATTAATCCCAATGAGAACCAAATCCCCACCTCTAAAAATTCACCAGCAAACCCTTCGATTGAAGTAACAAACGTACAAGCGGATTCAATTAATTTTCAACCCCAATCTACTGAACTTATTAAAGAGAAAAGGCAACATACTGTGAAAACAATTGCAATTTACCACAACAAAGGCGGCGTAGGCAAGACAACAACCGTAGTCAACCTAGCCGCCGCTATCAGGAAGAAAGGCAAAAAAGTCCTTATTGTTGACTTAGATAGCCAAGCTAATACTACCTTTGCAGCAGGTTTAGCAAAATTTGATGATGAAGAACTAGATGAGGTAAAAGATTGCAATGTTCG
Organism: Trichocoleus sp. FACHB-40; assembly: GCF_014695915.1. Taxonomy (GTDB): domain Bacteria; phylum Cyanobacteriota; class Cyanobacteriia; order Cyanobacteriales; family FACHB-T130; genus Funiculus; species Funiculus sociatus. Next base: position 112,972 of record NZ_JACJPF010000111.1, on the reverse strand, counting down.
TCATCTATTGCAGTCAGAAGAGTTTTATCCTATAAACGAAGTTGCTAAGAAATCTCAGTATACTAACCCAGAAATTGATGTGTTGCCTTCCCACATCAGTTTAATGCAATACGAAACTGAGCTAAATCAACAAGATTCTAGTAAAATAATGCTTTTGCAAAAACTAAAAGCAGTAGAAGGTCAATATGATGTTGTAATTATTGATACGCCACCATCTTTAAACCTTTATGCCAGAATTGCCTTAATTACAGCTGACTATCTAATTATTCCTTCGGATCTAAAACCCTTTGCTAATCAAGGGTTAGTAAACGTTAAAGATTTTGTTAAAACAATTAATGGGTATCGGAAATTTCTCAACAAGCCACCCATTGAAATATTAGGTGTTCTTCCTTGTAAAATATCTACTAATTCCAGGTTTGGGCAATATACCTTACCAAAGCGCTTAGAAGTGATTCCTAAACGCTACGATTTGAAAGTAATGGAAAGCGTTATTTATGAAAGAGAGGAACTGGCAAAATGTACCGAAAGAATGCAGATTGTAGGTAATATAGAAATACCAGATCCAATATCGGTGCTTGATTTTAAGCCAGATTCCCTCTCAGCTAAGGAATTTGAGTTACTAGCAAAAGAAGTTTTGCAAGAAATAGGACTAAGTGCATGAAATTATCTACTTCGCTCGTAGCAGTAAAAAAAATTAACTCTAATGTTCCCCGTTCAGAATTTTTAGAGGATGAGTTAAATCGGACTGCTGAGTTAATTTTAAAAGCTGAAGGTATTATTAATCCCCCAGTTATTCGCAGAACCCGTGGGGAATCCTATGAGTATGAGGTAGTTAATGGACACTTTGAATACTACGCCGCTGTTAAGGCTCGTGAGATAGATGCTCGTAAAGGGGAAATGATTGGAGCTTTCATTATTGAATCAGAAAATGAGAAAGTTCTTATGGATCAGGTTAAAGTCCTGAGAAACCGAGAAAGTAATAATGAGTCATCAGTTGCTGATACACAGCCTTTAAATACGGTTGAATCATCAAAGGAAGTAATACAAATTGAAAGTTTATTGCCCGAAATGGAGAGTTTGATAGATAGAAAACTTCAACTGATTAGCAGCAGGATCAGTGAACAAAATGAGGAACTTCTCAGGGAGCAGGTTGAAGTCCTGAGAAGTCGAGAAATTAATAATGAGTCACCAGTTGCTGACATACAGCCTTCAAATACGGTTGAATCATCAAAGGAGGTAATACAAATTGAAAATTTATTGCCTGAAATTGAGAGTTTAATAGATAGAAAGATTCAACAGATTAGCAAGAATATCAGTGAACATATTAATGAATTTGTTCAAAAAATTGAACTAATCCTGAATAAGCCAGTAAAAGTAATAATTAAGGAAGATGATACGCCTTCGCTTAAAGAACCGGACTACACTAAAATGACAGTTCCGCAGCTAAAAGCGAGGGCAAAAGAACGGAATATAAAGGGATCTTCAGGTATGAATAAAACTCAACTCATTGCAGTTCTTGAAAAAGTTGATGCAAGTCATACTTAGCGACAAATCTGTAAGACTAAACGAATTTTTATGAATATTTTAATGCTTTCTTCAACGTTTCCCTATCCGCCTAGCCGGGGGGGAACCGAGATTAGAACCTTTAACTTGTTAAAATACCTGCACCAGCGTCATAACATCACACTGGTAACGCAACGCCACAGCGGAGTATCAGATGCAGAAGTAGAAGAACTTCGTCAGTGGGTAAGCGACTTGGTGATTTTTCCGATTCCTGCGGAACCCAAAGGTGGATTATTGGGGAAAGTGGGACGCTTTACAGAGTCACTGGTTAAGGGAACGCCGCCAAACGTTTTGCATCGCTACTCACCAGAAATGCAAGCTTGGGTGGATGCGTATGTCAAAGCTGGGAAGTGTGACGCGATTACCTGCGAACATAGTGTAAATGAAATCTACGTTCGCCCGGAATTTCGCAATTCAGTGCGGACGGTGGTAGATATCCATAGTTCTGTTTATGGCTGGAGTAAAAACCATCTGGAAATGGGGGCTTCTCCTAATGCTTTGCGCGATCGCTTGTATCTCTCAATCTTGTACAGTTATGAGAAACGCTACTGCACTAAATTCTCAAACATTGTAGTCACTACAGAAGACGATCGGCAGCAAATGCTCCAGTTTAATCCTGCTGCTGAAATTAGGGTAATTCCTAATGGCGTTGATCTAGAGTTGTTTCCCTATCGTCCTAAAGATCCCGGTGGACACCAGCTAGTCTTTGTGGGGGCGATGGATGCTTCCCACAATATTGACGCGGCGCGGTTTTTTACCTTAGAAGTCTTGCCAGAACTACAAAAGCGTTATCCTGATGCCACATTTAGTATTGTAGGAGCCAGACCAACGCCTGAAGTCAAGGCACTCTCGGATCGCTTGGGGGTAATAGTTACAGGTAAAGTGTCCTCAATGGCAGAACAGTTACACTCAGCAAGTGTTTGTGTTGTTCCGCTACGCACGGGGTTTGGGATCAAAAATAAAACTCTAGAGGCGATGGCTGCTGGGGTGCCTGTGGTGGGAAGCGATCGCGGTTTGGAAGGATTAGCCGTTGAGGGTGAAGGCGTACCTTTACGGGCGTTACGCGCTAACGGGGTACGAGAATATGTGGATGCGATCGCGCGACTTTTTGAAGATGCCCAGTTGCGAGAAGAGTTGTCGAAAAATGGGCGATCGCTAGTAGAAACAGAGTATACCTGGGAAAGCGCTGGATCGCGTTATGAACAAGTCTTGATTTCTTAAAACACTCTCGGTACGCAGAAATATTACTTTGCGTACCGAGAGCGTTTAAAGTTTAATTTTTGCTACCTGCGTGATATTCATTGAAAGACTTGTAGTAGTCTTCTGAATCGTAGAGGTGGCACTCGTCGGTAATTTGCTTCATCAAAGACCAAGAGAAGCTAGTCTCGCGAATTGAGTCTCCCCACTTTTCTTTGATAGCGCTATGCGCTAGTCGCAAATTATAGGAGGGAATTGCAGTGGAAATGTGATGAGGAATGTGAACGTTGATATCGTGGCAAAGGAATTCTACCCAACGCGGATAATCGCAGTGAACCGTCCCAAATAGCTGCGCTTGCGCCTCATTCCACTCGGTAGCGGGAGTAAAGGGAATTTCTGGTGCTGTGTGGTGAACCAGAGTAAAGGTACTCATCCAGAAGTGGTAAACCAACCACGGTAAGAGCCAAAATTTAACAAATCCCCAGACACCAGTTGTCGCAATTAACAAGGGGAACGCGACGCTGGCAAATCCCAAAACCACCAGTGCGGACAATTTTACCTTCTGCCGCTCTTTGCCTTGGAATCGCGTCCAATCAAAGTGCATCATCGACCAGTGGATTATCGAAGCTAACCACCAAAACCGGCCCCGCATTAAGCGATAGCCCCACTGTCCCGCCTTTGGCATACTGTCATAGAACTCTGGCTGGAAGGGTTGCCAAGCGTTGTCTTCCTCAAGCTTGTTAGTGTGGGCGTGATGGTAATTGTGCAGAATTCGCCAACTGTGGAAGGGATAAATTAAGGGCAACATAAATATATGCCCCACCAAATCGTTTACCCAGCGGCGGTTGGCAAATGAGCGGTGTCCGCAGTCATGGCCAATTACAAAAAAACCTGTCAACGCTGTGCCTGTAAATATCCACAGTAAAGGTGTCAGATACCAGGGCGCGATCGCTAACCCCCAATATCCCAATCCCACCATTAAAACGTTGATTACCACGCTCGTCCAGGCTTTCTGACGATTTTTAGCAAAAACCTCACGCGGCAGACTTTTCAAAATGTCTCTCAGGCGGAGAGTTTCAGCCGTTGTTGCAGATACCAGGTTGGTGTCGGTTACTTTGATTGTCGATAGAGTCATTAAAAAATTTTCTAAGTATCAGTTAAGTGAATTCAGCCATCAATGCACAAAAAAATACTGCCCGGTGCGGATTAGTGGCAGGCAATGGTTTTTGTCAGCTATCGATTGCTGACCGGGCTACAAACCGCACTGAAGAAGGACAAAACCTTACTACTATAGCTTTTTGTTACCGATGGCATCGGAGAAAGCCGCATCTTGACAATCTAATGTTAGACGCTGCTTTTTAAGTGATTGCAGTTGCTGCAAAAGAATTTCAACTTCCACTTGCAAATGCAAGAACTTTACTTGCTGGTCGGTTTGATACACAGCTTTGGTTAACAAAGGCGATACATTACTCCCCAGATGGGAGTTGCCAACATTTTGAGGACGGGTCAGTGTTGATGAAAGAGTGGACATCAATAGATATTTCTGCTTACTCACACCATTGTGCAATTTTATCCTGAACTGTCAACTTAGTAAAACTTCATGTGGCAATTTTACACCTGGGCAAAAAAAATCAGAGTGGTAGACAAAGTGTGATACCCTATACTGGTTTGGTTCGCTCAGTAGAGCCAGGGAATCAGCTTTTTAACTTCTTGCCGATAATTTGCGTAATCTGGGTACTTCTGCGTTAACCATCCTTCCTCGTGGCTGGCTTTGGCATCCAAAAAGACGAATAGGATAGCTGCGGCTACCAGGTGGGACAAGCTGACGAAGAAGATTGCCCAACTTAAGGCAGCCAGAATTAAGCCACTGTAGACGGGATGGCGCACGATGCTGTAGATACCAGTTTGAACTAGCTGCCCGTTGTCTTTGGGATAAGGTAAGGGAGTCAGCTGCTGTCCCAAATCCAGCAATGCTTTGGCAAGTAGCAGTAATGCCGCCAGTCCTAATAGAGCGGCGACGCTTAAGTTGATAAATTTGTCAAGAGGTAAATTAACCGGACGGTAGACTGGCAAAACGACAAAACCGACGATGAGAATTGCCTGAGCTACTACCCAGTATTCGCCTCTTTGATTATTGCGCCAGCCTTTGCGGGAGAAGCCCCAATCTGAGAAGATTTTCATAGGATGCGATCGCTCTGTCAATTTTGGATTTTGGATTAAATTCGCTGGTTCCCATGCTGAGCTTGGGAACCAGCGTAGAGGCTAGAGCCTCAATTAATTTCGCCAAGGGCGGCTCAAAAGTTCCAGATGGGCAACTTCCTGGGCGCTCAACTGCCAACCCAGCGCCCCGGCATTCTGCCGCGCCTGTTCGGCTGACTTCGCCCCCGGAATGGCAATCACCCCATCCTGGGCAATCAACCAATTCAGGGCAACTTGAGCGGGTGTTTTTTGATACTTTTCTCCAAGTTTACGCAACGCACATATCACAGGCTCGATTTTCTCCAAACCGCTGCGATTGAAGCGAGAATCAAATTTACGTGCGCCAGTCGGCTCCTTGCCATCCTCGATTCTATATTTGCCAGTGAGTAACCCCTGAGCCAAAGGACTATAAGCCAAAATAGTCACGCCTAGCTGACGCGCCATGTCGAGAATGCCGTTAGCCTCGACTTGCCGAGTCAGCAGGGAGTAGCGCACCTGATTTACAGCCAAAGGTACGCCTCTAGCCGCTAAAAGCTGATAAGCTTCTTTCATCTGTTCGGCTGAGTAATTGCTGACACCGACTGTAGCAATTCTGCCCCGCTTCACCTCTTCCGCTAGGGCATTCATCAGCGTTTCTTGGCTCATCAGGAAGGCGAAAGGCCAATGCACCTGATAAAGGGCTACTTGTTCGACCCGCAGACGTTTTAAACTCTCGGTTAAGGCATCTGACACGGATTGTCCGGTAACTCGCCAAGGGTAAGGGCCGTATTTTGTGGCAATCTGGGCTGTGCGCCCAGTTTCTTGCATGAACTTTCCCAAGAACTCCTCTGATTTTCCTGGGCCGTACACTTCAGCCGTGTCAAAGAAGTTTACGCCGGAATCCAGAGTCGCTTCAAAAGCTTCCCGTAACTGGGTTTCCCCGTAGTCGCTGCCATAGTTCCAAAATAGCTTGTCGCCCCAAGCCCAAGCGCCGATACCTACAGCAGTGAAGGTGGGGCCATTTTGCGCTAACGTGATGGTTTGCATTGGTAATACTTTTTACAAAAGTTTATATTTTTCAGTTTATCGTTGCAGATAGTTGCTGGGGGCTATGGTGAAATTAAAACAGCGTGATGTGCAACTTTATCCTTAAAAAGGGCGCTAAGAAAAAATTGCACCGAAGCGTAAAAACAGTAATGCGTGTATTGATTTCCTTTTAAAAAATATGGCAACAGGTGATATAAATTTACAGCCAGATGAGTCGAAACCGCTTGAATCAATCAAGAAAGTGAATTTGTTCACCATGTTTCGACTCGGCTTGTTTCAGATGGGATTGGGGATGATGGCGGTGCTGGCGCTGGGAATCCTGAACCGAGTGATGATTGGGGAACTGGCGATTCCGGCGACAATTGCGGCTGGTACTATTGCGATGCACCAGTTTATCGCCCCAGCACGGGTGTGGTTTGGGCAGATGTCGGATTCTAAGCCGTTATTTGGTTTCCATCGCACGGGCTATGTGTGGGTAGGGGCGGCGCTGTTTGCGATCGCATCCTTCCTGGCTGTACAAGTAATGTGGCAGCTGGGTAATGTGGTGCAAGCTGCTGGGGGTTGGGTATGGACAACTCAAACTTACGGTTGGACTGCGGTACTTGCACTGATTTTCGCGCTTTATGGTTTGGCCCTGAGTATGAGTTCCACTCCCTTTGCAGCGCTGTTGGTGGATGTTTCCGATGAAGATAACCGTTCCAAACTCGTCGGAATTGTTTGGTCTATGCTGATGGTGGGAATTGTTCTTGGGGCAATTATCGGTGGTACTTTGCTCAAAAAAGTTGCCGCAGATGCACCACTTTCGGAATTGCAGGCATCAGTAAATCAGCTATTTATGATTGTCCCCGTCGGCGTGTTTGGGCTGGCGTTACTGGCGACAGTGGGCGTTGAAAAAAAATATTCCCGCTATACTTCTCGTTCTACTTTAGTAGACCGGGAAGACAAAATTACTCTAGGGAAAGCGCTGCGAGTATTAACTGCTAATCGGCAAACGGGGATATTTTTCACCTTTTTGCTCGTGATGACAATTAGCTTATTTATGCAAGAAGCAGTGATGGAACCCTACGGAGGCGAAGTTTTCGGAATGCAAGTTTCGGAAACTACTAAGTTAAATGCTTACTGGGGAACCGGAACGCTACTTGGGATTAGTATCACTGGATTTTTGATTGTGCCTCGTTTAGGAAAGCAAAAAACAACTAAATTAGGCTGTCTTTTGGTAGCGGCTACTTTTGGATTAATTATCCTGTCCGGATTCACCCACAATCAGAAGTTGTTGCAGGGAGCGCTATTATTATTTGGTTTGGCTTCCGGCGTCACTACAACAGGCGCAGTTAGTTTAATGTTGGATTTGACTGCGGCGGAAACGGCTGGTACATTTATCGGTGCTTGGGGATTATCACAGGCAATGGCAAGGGCAATCGCAACTGTTACAGGTGGTGCTGTACTGGATGTGGGTAAAAGTTTATTTACTACTAACTTGGTGTTAGCCTATGGATTGGTGTTTGCACTGCAAGCAGTGGGAATGGTAGTAGCGGTTTGGTTCCTTTCTCAGGTGGATGTGACAGAATTTCGCGACAATGCAAAAGTTGCGATCGCAACTGTCCTCGAAGGTGAATTAGACTGATAAATTGCTAATGGCTAATTGCTAATTGCTAATTGTGAGGATGCCATGAACCATTAGCAATTAGCAATTAGCGATGAACTATAAACTATGAACGATTTTTTTGAGCAAGTTTTAAACTTTGCGAATGAGACTACCGCTAGAATTGGCAAGCAGCTAATGCAAGATTTTGGGCAAGTGCAAGCTTCCCAAAAAGCTGATGGGAGTCTGGTGACGCAAGCGGATAAGTGGGCGGATCGGGAAATTCGAGAAGCGATCGCTGACGCTTTTCCCAGCCACGATGTCTTAAGCGAAGAAGCTGAACACACTTTTTATGGTGCCGAATGGTGTTGGGTGATTGACCCCATCGATGGTACAACAAACTTTACACGGGGAATTCCTATTTGGGGGATTTCAATGGGTTTGTTGTATCAAGGTACACCCGTTTTCGGGTACGTACATTTTCCCCCCATCAACCAAACCTTTCACGCCTTTTGGTACGAGGGAGAGAAAAATGGTGCCTTTTTAAATAATCAACCGATTCACACCAGCCCTGACTCTCCCAGCCACAATCACTTTTTCTGCTTGTGTGCCAGAAGTACCTCTGTTTTGCAGAAACCTTTCCCCTGTAAAATTCGGATGCTAGGTGTCACTACCTACAACTTTGTTGCTGTTGCTTCTGGTACTACCCTTGGCGGTGTCGAGTCTACGCCTAAAATTTGGGATATTGCAGCAGTGTGGGTAATTTTACACGCTGCTGGCGGGGTTTGGGTGTCCCTGAAGGATGAAGCGGTATTTCCCTTGCAAGAAGGAGAGGATTATGGCGATCGCTCTTTCCCCACTTTAACTGTTGCTCGTCCCGAATTGGTGCCAGTTTTTCAACCCTTAGTGCAATTTTTGGGTAATAAGAAGTAAACGCAGAGGTAGCGCTGTTACGCTACCTTTGCGTTTATCTTTGCGAACTTTTATTCTTAACTCAGTTCTCACTCAGAAGTTACCCAAAAGTAGTCAGCGATCGCTTTGTCACTTGAAGCTTGCATGACTTCCGATGGATTGAGTAAGATTGAGGATTGGACTATATTATTTCCCAAGCGTCGCGCAACGCGGCTGGGAATACCATAGCCATAAATAATATGAGCTTGTCCAGCCAACACAATGACTTGATAATCTGGGTTTGCTTTCACAAATTGGGCAATTCCCTCTGCCATTGTTTCATCCCAAAGCACCTGCGCTGTGAAGAAACGCTCAAAGCTTGCACTATTTCCGTGTCCGGCGACTTGATACTGTTGAAAAGACTCTTGCACCATTTGGCGATATTGGGAATTATCCGTGCGAATTTCATTAAATGGCGGAATGTACTTTTTATCATCTGGTGTCAGACTTTCTAATCCTTGGCGTGCGACTTTGCGCGTTACTTCGCTGGGAGTATTTAAGGCTAAAACAGGTAAATTATTTTCCTTAGCAAAACTCAGAATCGGGGCGTAAGATTCCCACGGGAAACCCCAGCGTTTTTCATATTCGCTTTGTTCTAATAACTGGGTTTGGGTTATTTTTCCAGCTAGATATTGATTGAGTACACTTTGATAAGGACGCTGGAACATTTCCATTGCGATCGCTATTTTAGAATTTTGCCGATACAGTCGCTGAATAATCTCCAACTGGGCTTTGTGATCTTCAGAATTATCGTGGGTTTCGCCTAAGTAGATGACTTTGGTTTTGGCGAGTTGTTGCAAAACTTCTTCGACAGAGTATTGCTGCTGCTGGGGACGGGAGATTTTTTGGGCATGAGCGGGCAAGGTGCAGAGTAACATAATTAAAAGCGACCAAGCCGAGATAGTAATTGAGTGTTTTTGCATAGAAATATTGTGGCTTGCGATCGCGCATATAGTTTTGGATTGGGGATTGGGGATTGGCAATCAGGGATTAGGGATTAGGGATTGGGAAGAATCTTACCTAGTCCCCAACCCCCAGCCCCCAGTCCCCAATCCGATGCTTTAGCCAGAAACCCAGCAAAGGTAAAGCTATCTGGTAGCCGTACTTAGCGCCGTATACCAAACCTTTCTGTTCTAAACTTGCCAAAGCACCTTGGAGAGAGCCACCTCTAGAAAGTTGGTGTTTTTGGATGTATTCGCGGCTGTGCGGGCTATCTGTGGGGTCAAGAGCTAAACTTTCTAGTACCCGAACTTGGCTGGAAGGTAGCAGTAAAATCAGTGACTCGAAGGTAATAGATATATCTTCAACTAATGCTAAAGCACTGCGATGGACGTGGTGGGGTTGGATTAGTCCTTCTTTCTGGCTTCCGTATAAAACTCGGCAATCCAGCCAAATTCGTCTAGCTAGCGCGATCGCATCCCCTAAATGTCCTTGAACGTAGCTTAAAAATAGCGCTAAACCATCTGCATCAAATTTCAATCCTTGCAAGCTCATTGCTGTCTCAATCCATGCGCTGAGTTCTTGATTAGACAGGGGTGCTAAACAGACAACCTGCAAGTTACTATCTTGTACCCAAGGTTCTCCGACTGTAGCAATTAGCGCGTAGCTGACATGAGTATGTATGGCGATTTCTTCACGCAGATAAGCTTCCCATTTGCCATCTCTATCCCAAGAGCGGATGTGGGGAAAATTCCGAAAAACCATCACTACGCGGCTATTGAGTTTATCAGCGATCGCTTGCGGTAAGTTCAGCAAAATTTGAAATAGCGACCATTCTCCCTCACTTGATAGATTCCAAACTAAACGAGTTTGCCCATTCGGCAATTCCTCCAAACTCAGGGGATGTTCCGCAATCCACTGCCCAATTAACGCCAGTTCTTCCGGTGCGGTGAAGGTCGCCATCAAGCTTTCAGCGAACAATTGTAGAAATCTCTTGCCATCAGTGGTTCGCAGACAGTCAATTTCTAGCACTCTAGCTTTCACTTTCTGTGCTGCCCAACGAATAAGCGATCGCCTTCCACTACCAGGAACCCCTGTAATCAGTAAATCGCCATCTATTGAGAGAATTTGGCTGACTTGTTGCAGTTCTTGTTGTCTACCTACTAAATCTTGCGGCACAAACGGATTCGCGACCATCTTCCTTCACTTTGACACTCACTCTACTTTATAGTTCTATGACCCTCATTCCCATTTTCTCCTTCTCTCGTTTCTCTCGTTCCCAGGCCAGAGAAGCATTGTACTTTCCTTTCAACTCTATCGGAAATTTCAATGCTAGTTTCCTTGACCGCACTTCCTAAGCCACCGTCATCCGCGACGGGCAAAAATTGCGAATTCCCTCACAAGATTTAGTACCAGGTGACGCAGACTTGCGAATTCAAGCACGGAATTTGCAAATTGATGAATCAGTTCTCACAGGCGAATCCGTTGCTGTTGAGAAAGAAGCCGAACCGCTAAATAACCGATTTAATTAACCTCAACATATTAATAAATGTAGGGTGGGCGCAATCTCCACCCTACCAAATTTAAACGCCTTCGACTTCCGCAACCATTAAGAGAGTTTTCAATACAGAATCGGGATTCAAACTCATCGAATCAATCCCCAACTCTACCAAAAACTTAGCAAATTCCGGATAATCGCTGGGCGCTTGACCGCAAATTCCAATTTTGCGATTAGTTTTCTTGGCGGTTTCAATTGCCATCTTCACCATCCGCTTCACAGCTTCGTTGCGTTCATCAAAGATATGTGCTACTAAAGCTGAATCTCGATCTAAACCTAACGTTAACTGTGTCAAATCGTTAGAACCGATGGAGAAACCATCAAAAACTTCAGCAAATTCTTCCGCCATGATTACGTTACTGGGCAACTCGCACATCACGTAAACTTGCAAGCCATTTTTTTCTCGTTCTAAACCATGTTTCGCTATTTCAGCTAATACTTTGCGTCCCTCATCAGGAGTGCGACAGAAAGGAATCATCGGGATAACATTTGTCAAGCCCATTTCATCCCTTACCCGCTTTAACGCCTGACACTCTAACGCAAAGCCCTCGCGATATTTCTCATCATAGTAACGAGATGCTCCCCGCCAACCAATCATCGGGTTTTCTTCTTCGGGTTCAAATTGCTTACCGCCTAAAAGATTGGCGTATTCATTACTCTTGAAATCGCTCATCCGCACAATTACCGGATTTGGATAAAAAGCGGCAGCAAGTCTGGCTACACCTTGGGCTAATTTATCGACGAAGTATTGCGGTTTGTCTTCATAAGTTACAGTCATTTCCGCAATTTTCGCCTTAGCTTCTTCATCCTCTAATTGCTCGTAATTAATCAAAGCTAAAGGATGCGCTTTGATGTGATTGGCGATGATGAATTCTAATCTGGCTAACCCAACACCATCATTAGGAATACTTGAGAAACTAAATGCTTCTTCCGGATTTCCCACATTCATCATTATTTTGGTGCGAGTGCGGGGCAAATTTTCTAGCGCTACTTCTCGGACTTCGTAGGGCAATAATCCTGAATAAACTCTTCCTTCTTCTCCTTCGGCACAAGAAACTGTCACCTCTTGACCTGTTCTTAAAATATCTGTGCCATTCCCACATCCGACAATTGCCGGAATTCCCATCTCCCGTGCAATAATTGCGGCATGGCAGGTGCGCCCGCCTTTATTAGTAATGATGGCGCTGGCTTTTTTCATTATCGGTTCCCAGTCGGGGTCAGTTTTATCTGTTACTAAAACTTCTCCTGGTTGGAACAGTTCAATTTTCTGGACATCGAGAATTACTCTAGCTTTTCCCTGTCCAATCATTTCCCCAACAGCACGGCCTCTAACTAAAGGAATTGGTAATTGGGAAGATTTGTCCCCAGTCGCAAGTCCTCTATCCCCTGTCCCCAATTTCAAGTGATAGCTACGTAGGACATTTTTACCTTTTTGGGATTGTACTGTTTCCGGGCGGGCTTGGACGATGAAAAGTTCATCTGTAATACCATCTTTTGCCCATTCAATGTCCATCGGCGTATACTTACCGTGAACTTCACTGTAGTGATCTTCGATTAAACAAGCCCACTTAGCTAGTTGCAAAATTTCGTCGTCGTTGATGGCAAATTTCTGCTGTTCGCTTAAGGTTACACGTTCATTCTTGGTGATTCTACATCCACCAACATCGCAGACTAATTTGAACTCTTTGCTACCGACTCGTTTGTCGATAATTGGGCGGAATCCTTCTTTTAATGTAGGTTTGAAAACTAAATATTCGTCAGGGTTGACTGCCCCTTGAACGATGTTTTCTCCCAATCCGTAAGCGGCGGTGATTAAGGCAGCATTTTTAAATCCGGTTTCAGTGTCTATGGAGAACATGACACCAGAGCAAGCTAAATCTGAACGCACCATTTTTTGAACGCCAACGGAGAGGGCCACATTAAAATGGTCGAAATTTTTGGCGTGGCGATAGGAAATTGCTCGGTCGGTAAATATGGAAGCAAAGCATTTATGGCAGGCTTCTAAAACGTCTTTGATGCCGTTAATATTCAGGTAGGTTTCTTGCTGTCCGGCAAAACTGGCATCGGGCAAATCTTCAGCGGTGGCGGATGAACGCACGGCTACATCGGTATCATAACCATATATTTCGCACATCTGGTGATAATAGGTTGCGATCGCTTCTTGCAATTCCCTTGGAAACGGCGTTTTTAGAATCAACGACCGGGCTTTTTTTCCCCGTTCCTGCAAGTTCTGCACGTCTTCTACATCCAAGTCAGCAAACAGTTCGCGCAACTGCTTTTCTAACCCCGCAGCTTGAATAAAATGCCGGTAAGCATAGGCAGTAGTTGCAAACCCACCGGGAACCCTGACCCCCTGCTTGGTCAGTTGTCGAATCATTTCCCCCAAGGAAGCATTTTTTCCCCCGACTATTGGGACATCGACAATCCCAACTTCATCAAACCACAGAACCAGCGATCGCTCTTTAGAAAACCGAGAAGTCCTTTCTGTAGCCGCTGTAACCATAGCTTTTTCTCCTCTTGTAGGTTTATTTTAGCTATCGCTACCCCCTAAAGAGGTATATTGCATCACTTCGTAATTTTTTTTACAATTTCTTTGGGATCATCGAATTTTCCCTCGTTCCCTAACTGGGCCAAGGAACGAGGGAAAAGGCTCCAGCCTCTTACCTACACGTAGCTAGTCAAATCTACCAAGCGGTTAGTGTATCCCCACTCGTTGTCGTAATATGCCAGTACCTTAACGAAGTTATCGGCAAGGACGCTAGTCGAAGGTAGATTCACAATAGCCGAACTAGGATCGCCCACGCAGTCGGAAGACACCAAAGGCACCTCACTTACCTTGAGAATTGACTGCATCGAACCCCTGGCATACTTGCGTAAAGCGTCGTTAACTTCCTCCACCGTCACCGATTTTTCCAATACTGCACTCAAGTCTGTGACTGAACCAGTTGCGGTTGGGACGCGCAAAGCCATACCATCAAGTTTTCCTTTCAATTCCGGCAACACCAACGCCACTGCAACTGCTGCGCCAGTAGTCGTGGGGACGATATTCTGCGCCGCACCGCGTCCCCGCGCCCACTCTTCAGGATGTCCAGTGTCTACTAAACGCTGGTCGGCAGTATAAGCGTGTACCGTAGTCATCAGCGCCTTCTCAATGCCAAATTCATCATTTAAAATTTTGGCGATGGGGGATAAGCAATTGGTGGTACAAGAGGCAGCTGAAATGACATTATCTCGCTCGGCATCATATTTTTCGTGATTAACTCCAAACACGAACGTAGGAACTGCACCTTTAGCAGGGGCGCTGATAATTACCTTTTTTGCTCCCGCTTCTAAGTGCATTCCGGCTTTTTCTGCCGTGCGGAAGATGCCAGTAGACTCGATAACGACATCAATTTCCGATTCTTTCCAGGGAAGGGCGGCGGGATCTCGTTCAGCTAATAGGTTAATTCGCTTGTCGCCAATTATCAGACTTTTATCGTCATATCCCACCTCGCTCTCGAAGCGTCGATATACGGAGTCGTATTGCAGTAAATATGCTGCTTGGTCTGATTTTAAGGCAACGTCATTGATGGCTACAACTTCCAGATCGCCTTTAGAAGCGGCAATGCGAAAGAAGGCTCGTCCAATTCTGCCAAAACCGTTGATGGCTACACGTTTCATCAGTATCTCGCCCTTGACAACAATTTTTTAGAATCAATTACTTACAAATTAGTTAACTCCTTCATCCCATTTGCTGCTGTAATATTTGCCACTTTTAGGGAATGTTTAAGTTGTAGTTAACTATGGAGAAATTAATAAATAATTAATCTTAATTTCCGGAATAACAAACAAAATATCTATCAGAATGGGGACGCAATATGTCAGTTTATTGGAATAGGTGGCTAAAGAACGATTCAAAATGTTGGGATGATATGAACAACTTCTGGTCTAGCGATCGCTCTTTGCAACTCCTGATATTTCATCTGGCAAAGTTTCGGAAACTCAAGCTTCCCGTCTCACCATCTACACCACGACGAGCAAAGAAGCGCGATCGCGTGAATGCAAAGATAATGGTGATACCTAGTCCATTTGTCCAACCTAAGCCGTATAATAAAATGTTGGCCAAATAGCCTTTTAGAAACTACCGCAGACTGAACAGTTAGCTACTGGTGTCAAGTGTATGCAGCTTGCAACAACTCACGCCAAGCGCCTCCTAGTAAACAGCTCCAGTTAATGCTAGTTATCCTAAAAGCCTAAATACTGCACTTTTTTTAACCCAGTCAGCGGCGGGAGGCGTTGAAATGAACTTGAACGGTAAAAGCAAAATTCCGGCAATTGTCAAAAATTACGAAGCCCAACTGTTGACAGAGTGGCTAAACGAGCAAGTAGCTGCTGGTATCCGTAAAGACTTGCTCAGGGAGACAGAACTACGCGAAGAGTGCAAAGAATTTCTTGACCTGTTTACAAATGCAGTACAGGGAGGTAATTTAACCGATATCCAAACGTCTCAGTGGCGTGGCGTGCGGGATTTGCTGGCTTCGATTTCGCGATCGCGATCGAATAAAGGCTTCACCCCATCAGAAACCGCCATCTTTGTTCTTTCCTTTAAGCAGCCTTTATTCAGCCGCTTGCGCCAGGAACTAGCACAGGATGTCGAGACACTTATAGATGAGATTTGGTGTGCCACTAACCTCCTAGATAAGCTAGGACTCTGGACGACGGAAAGCTATCAAAAAGCCCGCCAAGAGGTAATCCTCCGCCAGCAAGAGGAATTGATGGAACTCTCAACGCCAGTCGTAAAACTGTGGGAAGGGATTTTAGCATTGCCCATTATTGGCACCCTCGACAGCGCCCGCACTCAGATTGTCATGGAATCTCTACTAAACAAAATTGTCGAAACGGGTGCAGAAGTTGCCATCATCGACATTACCGGAGTGCCAACCGTAGATACCCTGACAGCGCAGCACCTACTAAAAACAGTAACAGCTGCTCGACTGATGGGTGCTGATTGCATCATCAGCGGTATTCGTCCCCAAATCGCTCAAACCATCGTCTACCTGGGCGTGGATCTGGCTGATGTAATTACCAAAGCTACCTTAGCCGATGCCTTTGCTCTAGCCTTAAAGCGAACGGGGGTGGCGTTCGTTCGCTCCCAGACACCCACTTAATAAGCAAGGAGTTGTAATGGAACGCATCCCCATTCTTCAGATGGGCGAATTCCTCCTAGTCACTATTCAGGTGGATATGCACGATCGCCTAGCGATGACCTTGCAGGACGATCTGACAAACCGGATTACCCAGACAAATGCTCGTGGTGTCCTGATCGATATCTCAGCATTGGAAATAGTTGATTCCTTTATTGGGCGGATACTGGGAAACATTGCCAAGATGTCGCAGGTGCTAGATGCACAAACGGTTGTCGTAGGAATGCAGCCAGCAGTCGCCATCACTTTAGTAGAGTTAGGACTTTCCTTAACAGGTGTTCGCACAGCCTTAAATGTTGAGAAGGGAATGACTCTTTTGCAGCGATCGCTACGTAGAGACAGCGGCTATCGCGTCTCCACTCCAAGGGGGTTTCTGGATGGTGATGCACAAGCATGAAACCATGAGCATCAACACTTCGGCAGATGTTGTGCTAGTACGGCAAGCCGTGCGTCAGTTTGCCGTAGAGCTGGGTTTTAGCCTGATAGACCAGACTAAAATTGTCACGGCGGCGAGCGAATTAGCACGCAACACCTTGGACTATGGCGGTGGTGGAACAGTCAAACTAGAAGCATTAGATGAAGGAATTCGTCGTGGTCTGCGTTTGACTTTTGAAGATTCGGGGCCAGGTATTCCAAACATCGATCTAGCGCTAAAAGACGGCTTCACCACCGGAGGTGGACTCGGTATGGGCTTAAGCGGTACAAAGCGGCTGGTGAATGAATTTAATATTGTTTCCAATGTCGGCGAAGGCACCTGCGTCACAATAACCAAGTGGAAGTAACTATATGAGAGATCCAGTCGGCTTGCCCATCTTAGAGCCTAGTCAGGCTGGTGAAGCCCGACGGATGGCTTTATCCCTCGCCAGTAGTCTCGGTTTCAACGAAACAGAACGAGGGAAGGTAGGCATTGTTGTCACCGAAATGGCAAATAACCTGGTTCGTCACGCTACCGACGGTCAGTTGCTGCTCCAAGCTGTGGAAAAAAACGACATCGTGGGGATCGAAATCCTAGCGCTGGACAAAGGGCCAGGAATGAGCAATATCAGCGAGTGTTTGCGCGATGGCTATTCTACGGCGGGAACTCCGGGAAATGGCTTAGGCGCGATCGCTCGCCTCTCCACTGTTTTTGATATTCATTCTGTTCCCAGTGTAGGGACAGCCTTATTAAGCCAACTCTGGGCTAGTCCTAACCAAGAATTGCCGCTACGCAGCAATATAGATATAGATATAGGTGTAGTGTGCTTGCCCAAAATAGGTGAGGAGGTTTCCGGTGATGCTTGGGCAATAGATCGCTGTGGCGATCGCACTCTGTTATTAGTTGCAGATGGTTTAGGTCACGGGCCTCTAGCCGCCGAAGCGTCGTTAGAAGCGGTGAGGATATTTCGAGAGAATGTCTGTCAAAGTCCTAAAGAAATTATTGAAGCAGCTCATGCAGCTTTGCGAAGTACACGGGGAGCAGCAATGGCGATCGCTGAAGTAAACTTTGAAAAACAAGCAGTTCATTTTGCTGGAGTGGGCAACATTTCTGCCTCAGTTCTTTCTCCCAACCAAGAGATAGGACTAGCCCGTTCTTACAGTATGGTTTCCCATAACGGCACTGTCGGGCATGAGGTTCGCAAAATTCAGGAGTTTGTTTATCAGTGGCCTAAAGGGGGGATTTTGATAATGCACTCCGACGGTTTAGGTACGCAGTGGCGTTTAGATCGTTATCCTGGTTTAGTCGCAAAACATTCCAGCCTGCTTGCTGGAGTTCTATACCGGGATTTTACCCGACACCGCGATGATGTCACGGTACTGGTCGCACGGGAAAATTATTAATAACTCTAGGGTAGGCAAGATGCCTGTTTATTTAATTGCAGGCAAGATGCTTGTCCTACGGAAGAACTATAGCAGTCCTAAATGATTCGTGAAGGCGAGATCCGCCACTTCTCTAAGAAGTGGCGGATCTGAAGGGCTGGGTCACAACTCTGGATCGGATGGCTATATAGCAATCTTTACACGGGTTGTAAGAATTGCTCAACCGTAAAGAGGCGTTGGCGGAGCCTGCGCGTTAGCGCTTAGAGCAAGGGAGGAAGGGAAAGAAGGAAGAAAGACGAGGAAACAGAGAAAGAAGAGAGACAGAAGGTTTTATAAATGATTTAGGATTGCTATATCTATTAATAAATAACCTATGGCTAAGGAAGAGATAGTTATCCTCACTATAGAAATACGCTTTGAACAAGATGTCGTTTTGACACGTCAGCGGGTGCGCCAGATTGCGGAGTTGTTGGGTTTTGACTCTCAAGATCGGACGCGCATTGCTACTGCTGTTTCTGAAATTGCCCGCAACGCTTTTCAATATGCAAAGGGTGGAAAAATTCAATTTTGGGTGGAAGGCGAATCACCTCAAATATTCATGGTTTCCATTCGTGACAAAGGGCGGGGTATCCCTAATCTCAAGACTATTCTAGAGGGAAAATATGCGTCGAATACGGGAATGGGGTTAGGCATTATTGGCAGCAAACGACTAATGGATCAGTTTCGCATTGACTCAACCCCTGAGCAAGGAACAGTGGTGGTGATGGGGAAAAATCTGCCTAAACGCAGTCCTATAGTCACCACAAAACGTTTGGCTGAGATTGCTAATGAGTTGATAATGCGATCGCCTGAAAATCCTTATTCGGAAATTCAGCAGCAAAACCAGGAACTGCTTCGCACTCTAGAAGAACTAGAAAAACGTCAAGCCGAGCTAGCTCAGCTCAACCGTGAGCTAGAGGATACTAATCGGGGTGTTGTGGCACTATATGCAGAATTAGACGAAAAAGCTGATTCTTTACAGCGCGCTAATGAACTTAAAACTCGCTTTCTCTCGAATATGAGTCACGAGTTTCGCACACCGCTAAACTCTATTTTGTCTCTGTCCCGCCTACTGCTAGATCGGATGGATGGGGAATTGACAGATGAGCAAGAAAAGCAAGTAAGGTTTATCCGCCAATCAGGTGAAGGACTTTTGGAGTTAGTTAACGACCTTTTGGATCTGGCAAAGATTGAGGCGGGAAAAATTGTTATTCATCCGAATGAGTTTGAGGTGAGCGAGCTTTTCGGCGCTTTAAGAGGTATGCTGCGTCCTCTTCTCGCCTATAATTCTTCAATTTCGCTGATTTTTGAAGAACCCGTTGGTATTCCCACACTCTACACTGATGAAGGCAAAGTTGCTCAAATTCTGAGAAATTTTATTTCTAATGCAATCAAATATACAGAAAAAGGTGAAGTTCGCATTGCTGCCAAATTGGTTGGTAGAACGGTAGTTTTTTCGGTAGCTGATACCGGAATTGGCATTGCACCGGAGGATAAAAAGCGAATTTTTGAGGAATTTGTCCAGGTAGATTCCGCTTTTCAAAAGCGGGTTAAAGGCACAGGACTTGGACTTTCTCTATCACGGCATTTAACCGAATTGCTAGGCGGCAATGTTTCTTTAACAAGTGAGGTGGGAAAGGGTTCAACGTTCTTTGCTATCATACCGATTAGCTACAATAATTCCGAGTTTGGGGCAGTGGTGCCCGATGTAAACTGGCAGTTAGATCAGTCTCGTTTGCCTGTACTCGTAATAGAGGACAACGACGAGACATTCTTTACTTACGAGAAGTATTTTCAGGGTTCAAATTATCAGCTTATTCAAGCGCGATCGCTCCAAGAAGCCCAACTTGCTCTTGAGATGTTTAAACCTGTCGCGGTAATATCTGACATATTACTAAAAGAGCAAAATACCTGGAATTTGATTTCAGAAATGAAACAAAATGAAGCAACGCGGGATATCCCCCTGCTCGTGATTACCGTTATCAATAACGATAAAAAAGCGCTAGAATTGGGAGCAGATGCGTTCTTTGTCAAACCAATAGAGCGATTATTACTATTGGATAGCTTTAATAAACTTATTAATAAAAAGAGACAACAGAAAATTTTGATAATTGACGATGACCAAGTATCCCGATATTTACTAAAGCAATTATTAGCTTATACTAATTTTACAATCCTTGAAGCCGAAAACGGACGCGAAGGTATCCGCTTAGCGGGAGAAGAAAATCCGGATTGCATTTTTCTGGATCTGGCAATGCCACATATGAACGGATTTGAGGTGATAGAAGTTCTAAAAAGCGATCGCGCTACTAGCAATATACCGGTAATTATTAATACATCAAAAGTCCTAGAAGAAGAGGAAAAAAGGGATCTTGCCCGCAGGACGGTAGCGATTCTCTCTAAAGATCCATCGCGGGAAGATGCGATCGCCCGAAGTCGGGAAGCACTGCTTAAAGCTGGGCTAGTGCTGGAACCTGGAGAAAAAAATCATGGATGATAGCGTTATAACTATTCTGCACGTAGACGACAACGAAACTAACCGCTATGTCGTCAGCCGGATGCTAAAACAAGCCGGATTTCTGGTGAAGGAAGCAGCAACAGGCGAAGCTGGTCTGCGAATGGTTGAACAACAACCCGACTTAATTATCCTTGACGTGAAGCTTCCAGATATCGATGGGTTTGAGGTGTGCCGCCGGATTAAGGAAAACCCTGTTACGTCCTTTATTCCCGTACTACATTTATCCGCTAGTTTTGTCAAGAGCCAAGACAAAGCACAGGGATTAGAAGGCGGTGCAGATGCCTACCTAGCCCAGCCTGTAGAGCCAATAGAATTGATCGCCACTGTCAAAGCGTTGCTCCGCATCCGAGAAGCTGAGGAATCGGCGCTGGGTTTAGCGAAGGAGTGGCAGACTACCTTTGATGCAATAAGCGACGGTGTTTGTTTACTCGATGCCGAAGGAAAAGTCCTGAGATGTAACAGCGCCATGTGTCAGCTTCTAGAGAAACCCTTCAGCGACATTGAGGGTAGCTTTCACCAGGAACTCCTACAAAAAATACTGAGTTCTATCGAGGTGTGTCCCTTTTCTAGCATTCAGGAAACTCAGCGTCGCGAAAGCAGAGAGCTAAAGAACGGTACGCGCTGGTTTGCCATCACCGCAGATCCGATATTTGACCAGAGCAAAGCTTTCACAGGTGCGGTTTACATAGTAGCTGACATTAGCGATCGCAAGTCTGCCGAGGAAGCACAACGGGTAAGCGAAGAGCGGTTCCACCTGTTGTTGGAAAATGTGAAGGAGTACGCAATTTTCTTTCTCGACACAGAGGCGCGTATTGTCCGTTGGAGCGCTGGGGCAGAAAGCATTTTAGGGTATCAGGAAGCAGAGATCCTGGGACAACATTCTTCAATTATCTTTACCCTAGAAGACCTGGAGCGCGGCGAGGACAAAAAGGAACTCCACTCAGCAGCAACGGAAGGTCGGGCTGAGGATGAGCGCTGGCACGTTCGCAAAGACGGCAGCCGTTTCTGGGCAAGTGGCTTCGTAACACCCTTAAAAGATGAAACTGGATTGCGAGGCTTTGTCAAAATCATGCGCGACTTCACCGAACGCAAGCAAGCTGAGGACGAACGCGCCCAGCTACTCGCCTCGGAACAGGAAGCACGCACCGCCGCCGAAGCAGCCAACCGGATGAAGGACGAATTTTTGGCGACACTTTCCCACGAATTGCGATCGCCACTAAATGCGATGCTAGGGTGGCTGCGACTGCTCAATACTCGAAAGTTTGACGAAGCAACTACTGCTAGAGCTATGGAGACAATTGAACGGTCTGCCAGAGCGCAAGCACAACTGGTTGAGGATTTGCTGGATGTCTCCCGCATTATTCAAGGCAAACTCCGCTTGAGTGTCCGCCCAGTGGAACTGTCTACAGTCATTGAGGCGGCTCTTGATACCGTCCGCCCAGCGGCTGAGGCTAAGGCAATCCGGCTGCAAAGCATACTCGACCCGGCAGCCGGGCCAGTTGCAGGCGACTCAGACCGTTTGCAGCAGGTAATCTGGAACCTGGTATCTAATGCGATTAAGTTTACGCCCAAGGAAGGGAGCGTTCAGGTTAGCCTGAAACGGATTAACTCTCATGTGGAGATTACAATCAGCGATACCGGAGAAGGCATCAACCCGGACTTTGTGCCTTATGTTTTCGAGCGGTTCCGTCAAGCTGATAGCTCTATCACTAGGCAATACAGCGGACTCGGACTAGGTTTAGCGATTGTCCGCAACTTGGTAGAACTGCACGGCGGAACAGTTCGCGCTCACAGCGAAGGCGCGGGGAAGGGAGCAACATTTATTGTCAAACTTCCAGTTATGCCTGTCCGTGTAGAGACAAGCAATGCGGAGCGGGTACAGCCAGCAGCTGTTGAAAGTGGAGTATCGTTCGATCCGCCCTCGCTGGATGGGTTAAAGGTACTTGTGGTGGATGACAATGCTGATACTCGCCTGTTTCTGACTACGGTACTCCAAGAGTGCAAAGCCCAAGTAAAAGCAGCTGCATCGGTAAGCGAGGCAATGGAGCTGATTAAACAGTCAAAGCCAGATGTTTTAGTCAGCGATATCGGGATGCCTGAAGAAGACGGCTATACTTTGATCGGCAAGGTAAGAGCGCTATCGCCAGAGCAAGGGGGCCTGATTCCAGCTGCTGCACTAACAGCATACGCTAGGGCTGAGGATCGGACGCGATCGCTTATGTCCGGTTTTCAAATACATTTACCTAAGCCTGTGGAACCAGCCGAGTTAGCTGCGGTAGTTGCAAACCTCGCTGGGAGAAGTGGAATTCGTTGCTAATTGCTAATTGCTAAATGTCATTAACCCTTGACTAATACCTGTCATAATCTATCGGGTCATCTCGTCTGCTTTCCAACCGAGGCGGCAGAAACTCAGAACGCCTTCTTTGAGTTACACTTGGCGGGTGAGTAGGAATCGGATGAATCACTTGCACTGTCCGGGAATGACGCTGCTGTTGCGAGAACACAACAAAAATTCCTGCAACGACAATGCCACCAAACAAGGTTAAAACGATTCCTCCAAATGCCCAGAGTACACCGGAAAGAATTTGATTATTCTGCTGCCCAGCAGTTGCCAAAGTCGCTGAGTTCACCTGTCCTCCCAGCACATTTGTTTTTGCCTGCGTTGTCAGAGCCTCGATAAGCGTCTGCTGATTCCGCAGTTGAAGTTTCATCTGCTCAGTTTCATTCCGCTGCTGTTCCAGCTGATCTCTGAGCCGTTCTGTGTCGTTCTGCTGTCGTAGACAATAGGAAGAAGATTGAGTCTGATCCTGCGGCGCGATCGCGCTAGCAGCAGGAGGAGGCGGCGGCAGCTGCCCCGTCATCGAAGGCTGACCAAGCGGCGGCGGTGGCACCGCAGTATAAGCGGATAGGTTAGTTTGGCCTGCACTACCTCCTGTCTTCAGCAAGACGATAGCCGCAATTCCAGCGAAGGCAGCCCCGGCCAGAAATGCCATACTTTTATCACTCATCGTTCTTGCTTCTTAACTGCAACTTAACCACACACAGAACTGACGCACTCTGACCAACCTCACTTTAACCCGACTTTACTCGCGTTGAACACCGCAACTGAGTATAGGGGGTATTGAGCAATTTGTTAACACATCATATCTTTTATGAATACTTCTAATACATTCATGCACCAGAATATTTTAGGTATCTATTTCAAATTTTTTTACCTGGGCTTTTGCCCACCTAGATACTCATCAGTGCTATGCTTGCCACACTAGGCGGTTATCATGTCTTGGGGTCTACCATCGGCATCAAAACCACCGCCATTTAGCCCAAGATTCTGCGAAATGAGCGCATCAGAAGAACTGGTTACTTATGAAGGCGGCTGTCACTGTGGCGCAGTGCGCTTTCGCGTCATAGTGGACGAGCATAACGCAGATGATTGCAACTGCTCCATCTGTAGAAAGAAGGGTTTTTTACATTTAATTGTGCCACCAGAGCATTTTACCTTACTGTCTGGTCCAGAGGTTTTGACAACCTATACCTTCAACACTGGTATTGCCAAGCACACTTTCTGTCGTATTTGTGGGATTCACCCATTTTATCGCCCCCGCTCCCATCCCGATTCGATTGATGTCAACGTGCGCTGTTTGGATGGTGATGTCTTGTCTCGCTTTCACATCGTTCCTTTTGATGGGATGAATTGGGAGGAAAACGTACATAAGATTCGCTCTGAGACATCCAAAACCGAGTGATAAATCGGCAAATATTTCAAAAAAAAATTAAAATCAAGCTAAATGGTAGATTAATTCTGCCAACGGCGGGTACTAAAATGCAAGCATGGTCAGGGGCATTGGTTCAAAGAAGCTGTTGAAGGCTGGAAGTGGCTGTAGGCAAGCTCTTACCCAACAGCCGTAGCGGTGAGAAAAATTAGCAAGTTCTGACACCGTAGCGGTTCTTTAAGGGTAGGGAACGTTTTAGACTGGCAATCTTCCTTGGCTTCTAATCTTATAACCTGACATTTATGTAATGGCTCAGCTCTCAAAGCCGAATTTCAGTGGAATGCGATCGCGTCTGGTACGCACAGGTGCCTCAGTATGGAGGCTACCAACAGTTCTAGTGAGTGTGGCAGTCAGTATCTTTGTGGTGGGGTTGCGGCAGCAGGGCCTGCTGGAAACCTTAGAACTGGGTGCTTATGACCAAATGGTGCGGCTGCTACCAGAGGAAAAACCAGACCCCCGCCTGTTGGTGGTGGCTGTCACGGAAGCGGACATCCAAACTTACAAAAATTACCCAATAACTGATGGCGTGATGCAGCAGTTATTGACAAAACTGCTTTCAAAAAATCCGCGTGCTATCGGGCTAGATATTTATCGCGATTTGCCCGTAGAACCGGGTCATGCGGCATTCTCCAAGCTAATGAGTAGCGATCGCCGCATCGTTCCGGTGTGTGCAGTCAAAGACGCGGAAACCCCCGGCACACCATCACCGCCCAAGATTGCCGATGACCGCGCTGGCTTTGCCGATATAGGGAAAACTGATTCTG
The DNA here is from genome assembly GCF_014695915.1 of Trichocoleus sp. FACHB-40. Classification (GTDB taxonomy): domain Bacteria; phylum Cyanobacteriota; class Cyanobacteriia; order Cyanobacteriales; family FACHB-T130; genus Funiculus; species Funiculus sociatus. The sequence goes on along the minus strand of NZ_JACJPF010000111.1, from coordinate 87,886 downwards.
ATGGCATTATCCGCCGGGGTTTGTTATTTGTCTCTCCATCCGCTCACAAGCCTTGTCCTAACCCTAACTCCTTTGGGTTCCAGTTGGTACAACGTTACTTGGAAAAAGAAGGAATTGAACCAACAGACAGTGAGGAAGGTTATCTCAAAATAAAAAATGCCGTATTCAAACCGCTACAAGCCAATGATGGAGGGTATATACGGGAAGATACACGCGGTTATCAAATCCTGCTAAATTACCGCGCCCCCAAATATCCGGCAAAGCAAGTCACAATGTCCCAAGTTCTCAACGGTCAGGTTGACGAAAACTTGGTAAAAGACCGCATTGTTCTCATCGGTGTCACCGCCGCCAGTGTTGATGATGCTTTTTATACTCCTTACAGCGCTGGAGTGACGGGAAACCGCAAAATGCCCGGAGTTGTGATTCATGCCCAGATGGTAAGTCAGATTCTCAGCGCTAGTCTAGATGGGCGTCGTCAATTTTGGTTCTGGCCTGAGTGGGGAGAAGCACTTTGGGTGGTAGGTTGGTCTGTAGTCGGCGGGCTGGTGGCTTTTCGGCTGCGGCATCCAGGGCATCTGGCACTGGCAGAAGGCGCGTGCTTAGCAGTTTTGTCTGGAACGTGCTGGCTTCTGTTTACTCAGGCGGGATGGGTGCCAGTGGTGCCGCCAGCCTTGGCTTTGGTGATGGCTGGTGCTGGGGTGATGGCTTACAATACTCACCAAGCCGAGAAAGAGCATAAAAAGATTGCGCTTTTGGTTCGGGAACAGCAGAATAACCTGCTGGAGATGCAAGCACTGCTGAAAGAAAAACGGCAGGAGACTTTAGCGACAGGAGCGATCGCTCCTGAACAATCTTGGGCGCTAACGGATGATTCAACAGCGATCGCTCCTGAACAATCTTCGGCCATAGATGATAGTTCAACAGCGGTCTGGGAAGACAACCCAGACGCGACTACCAAAGCCGCCGATCTGCACAACGAGCAATCAAAGCGGCCTCTCTTACCATTGTCCTTAGCCGGACAAATAGGCGATCGCCGGGGTGGTTCCCTACTAGCAGGACGCTACAAAACCGTTCGGGGTTTAGCTTCCGGCGGTTTTGGTCACACCTATCTAGCAGAAGATATCAAGCGACCTGGTAATCCCCTGTGCGTGATTAAGCACTTGATGCCTGCTCATCGTGATGAAAAATTTTTGCAACTGGCAAGACGACTGTTTCACACAGAAGCGGAAATTCTAGAACAGTTGGGTCATCATCCTCAGATTCCCCAATTATTAGCTTATTTTGAAGAAAACCAAGAATTCTACTTAGTTGAAGAATTTGTCAAAGGTCATCCGCTGAGCGACGAATTACCAGTAGACAAGCGCCTACCAGAAGCACAAGTAGCTGAAATCCTGTACGGGATTCTAGAAACTTTGGCTTTTATCCATGAAAACTACGTAATCCACCGGGATATCAAACCCAGCAACATTATCCGCCGCGAAAAAGACAATAAACTGTTTTTGATTGACTTTGGGGCGGTTAAACAAATGCAACCCCAAAACCCTAACGAACAGGAAAATCTCACCGTTGCCATTGGTACGAAAGGTTACACGCCACCTGAGCAATACAAAGGTAAGCCAAACTTCAGTAGCGATATCTACGCCGTTGGCATAATTGGTATTGAGGCGCTGACAGGCATATCTCCCCAAAAGCTTTCTAGTGACGAAACCTGCAACGTCATCTGGCGCGATTTCGCCTCAGTTCAGGAGGAATTTGCCAACATCATCGATAAAATGGTGCGTTACCACTTCCTCGACCGCTACCAGACAACTTTAGAGGTACTCAACGATTTGAAACGCCTAAAAGATTCTGGCACTTTACAACAGTCGGTCATGCCCAGACAAGATTTGGGACTCACAAGTGCGGAGCCAGAAATTAGAAGTCCCTCTTCAGGGGTGCCGAGATGAGGGGGATTGGGAATTGGGGGCTGGGTAGCAGAGGGAGCTAGGGGATTACCACTCCATAGTTAACAGGACTTACGCAGTTAATTAGTGAATGCCTGATTCTGTCCTAGGGGCATGGCATTGCCATGCCCCTACAGCGTGTTGACGTGCGTAAGCCCTAGTTAAAAAGGGATTGGGAATTGGGGGCTGGGTAGCAGAGGGAGCTAGGGGATTACCACTCCATACTTAAAAATGTAATCATTTTTAAGTTGTGAATTAGAATTTTTAAGGGATAAAAGTGGCACAATGAAAGTCTGTCAATAACAAGCCCGGAGTAAAAATTCTGTGAGTCCGACTGCCTCAGCGCCTGAAAAAAGAGCAAGCCGTGCGGTTTTTCCTTTCACTGCGATCGTCGGTCAGGAAGAGATGAAACTGGCTTTGCTGCTGAATGTAATTGACCCCAAAATCGGCGGTGTCATGATTATGGGCGATCGCGGCACTGGCAAATCCACCACCATCCGGGCGTTGGCTGACCTATTGCCCGAAATCGAAGTCGTTGCTGATGACCCCTTCAATAGCGATCCCAACGACCCCGACGTGATGAGCGACACCGTGCGCGACCTGGTTGCACAGCAACAGGAAATACCCGTCGCCAAGAAAAAAGTCCAGATGGTTGACCTGCCCCTTGGTGCCACAGAAGACCGCGTTTGCGGCACCATCGACATCGAAAAAGCTTTATCCCAAGGAGTCAGAGCCTTTGAACCCGGACTCCTCGCTAAAGCTAACCGGGGTATTCTCTACGTGGATGAAGTCAACTTACTTGACGACCACCTGGTAGATGTGCTATTAGACTCAGCAGCTAGTGGCTGGAACACCGTAGAACGGGAAGGCATTTCGATTCGCCACCCTGCCCGGTTTGTGTTGGTGGGTTCCGGCAACCCGGAAGAAGGCGAACTGCGCCCCCAATTGCTCGACCGTTTCGGAATGCACGCTGAAATCCGCACGGTGAAAGAACCAGCGTTGCGAGTGGAAATTGTAGAGCAACGAGCCGAGTTTGACCAAAATCCGCAGCAGTTTCTCGAAAAGTACCAGGACAAGCAACAAGAGTTGCAACAAAAGCTAGTCAGCGCCCAGGAGTTACTACCCTCGGTCAAAATGGAGTACGAGCTGCGGGTAAACATTTCCTCTGTTTGCTCAGAATTGGATGTGGATGGTCTGCGGGGTGACATCGTGACCAACAGGGCCGCAAAAGCGATCGCGGCCTTGGAAGGACGCACCGAAGCGACTGTAGACGACATCCGCCGCGTCATTGCCCTTTGTCTGCGCCACCGTCTCCGCAAAGACCCCTTAGAGTCGATTGATTCCGGCTACAAGGTAGAAAAGGTCTTCGGGCGTGTCTTCGGGCTGGAGATGTCCTCAGAAGAAACTGGCACGGCTACATCGAACGGAGTTCGTCAAGGCGTAAGGTAATGGGATTGGGCATTGGGGATTGGGAATTGGGGATTGGGAATTGGGAATTGGGAATTGGGAATTGGGAATTGGGGGAAAGTCTTACCTAGTCCCCAGTCCCTAGTCCCCAGCCCCCAGTCCCCAGTCCCCAGTCCCCAGTCCCCAGTCCCCAACCCCCTATGTCTGAACCGCTAATTGAACTAAAGGGAATTTCTAAATCTTTTGGCAGCAGTGTCATCCTAGATCAGGTTAATCTGACGATTTATCAGGGTGATGCGCTGGCAATTATTGGCCCCTCTGGAACTGGGAAATCGACGATTTTGCGAATTATTGCTGGACTGCTGGCTCCCGATGCTGGCGAGATTTATATCCAGGGAAAGCGTCGTAAGGGTTTAATTGAAGATGCTGAAGATCCGATAAACATCGGCATGGTGTTCCAGCAGGCGGCTTTGTTTGACTCCTTGACAGTGGAAGAAAATGTCGGCTTTCTGCTGTTTCAGCGTTCTAAACTAGCGTATCGGCGGATACGAGAACTGGTAGAGGAAAAGTTGGAGATGGTCGGGTTGGGGGGAATGAGCGATCGCTACCCCTCCCAGCTTTCCGGCGGGATGCGGAAGCGAGTCAGTTTCGCCCGTGCTATAATGTCCAATCCAGACAGCTCCCAGGACACGCCAGAAGTTTTACTGTATGATGAGCCTACCGCTGGACTTGACCCCATCGCCTCCACGGTGATAGAAGATTTAGTCCGGCAGTTGCAGCGTCAGCAAGGCGGTTGCGGCAGCTACGTGATGGTGACGCACCAAGATAGTACCATTCGCCGCACCTCTGACCGAATTGTGTTTCTCTATCAAGGACAGATACAGTGGTCAGGTGCAACAAGTGAGATTGACACTACAGATGATCCTTTGGTGCGACAATTTTTTAGCGCCAGTGTAACCGGGCCCATTCATGTTGTCGGCTAAAATCAATTAAAAATTAAAAATTAAAAATTAAAAATCTGCTTTTTTAATCTTTAGTTTTGCATTTTTAATTTTATGAGGAAGACAGATGCGATCGCGAACAGTTCGAGAAGGCTCCGTCGGTTTGTTAATCCTAGTGTCCCTTTTCTTGTTTGGTGGACTAATCTTTTGGATACGTGACATCAGGTATGGTAAAAAAAGCTACACGGTAATCGCAGAATTTGCCAACGTTGGGGGAATGCAACAAGGCGCTTCCGTCCGCTATCGCGGCGTTAACGTCGGTCAAATTACCGCCATTAACCCCCGCTCTAATGGCGTGGATGTAACAATGGAAATTTCCCCAGCAGACTTGGTAATGCCAAATGAAGTCGTAGTTGAAGCCAATCAATCCGGTCTGTTGAGCGAAACTTCCATCGACATTAATCCCCTCAAGCAGCTCCCCCCTGAAGTTAAAGTTGCGCTGCCGCTTGACCCCCAATGCCCGACGGGCCTGATTGTTTGTAACAACGAGCGTGTAAGAGGTCAAATTGGTATTAGTTTCGATGAACTGCTTCGCAGCACTACCCGCATTGCCAATCTCTACAACGACCCAACTTTATTAGCTAACCTGAAAGCAGCCACTAAAAATACCAGCGATGCCGCAGTTGGAGTGGCGCAACTCACTCGCGATTTCTCCGGTTTGAGTGCGACAGTACAACAAGAGATAAAAACCTTCTCAGGTGCTGCCAATGCTGTAACCCGCGCCGCCAACCAAACCAGCGCCCAACTTAATCAAATTGGCGGTACAGCCAATCAATTCGGTTTGGCAGCAAATCAGATTACTAGAACTGCCAATCAATACAGCCTAACCGCCACTCAGCTAAACCAACTGCTTGGCAATGTCAACAGCTTAGTGGTACAAAATCGTTCGACTTTGCTCAGCACTTTAGATAACTTTTCCACCAGCAGCCAACAACTACGCACTACAGTAAACAGCCTGACGGGACAAGTCAACCAGTTTGGCAATACGGAACTGCGGCGTAATTTAGAAGTTCTTTCGGCTAACGCAGCGCAGGCATCTGTTAATGCGGCGCAGGCATCAGCTAACTTGCGCGACCTTACCACCGCTCTTAATAGTCCAACAAATTTGGTGGTGTTACAACAAACATTGGATTCGGCGCGAACAACTTTTGAAAACGCCCAGAAAATCACATCCGATTTGGACGATCTCACAGGCGATCAAGCTTTCCGTAACAATTTACGAAATTTGGTCAATGGACTCAGCGGTTTGGTGTCTTCAACGGAGCAACTAGAGCAGCAGGTTCAGATAGCTGAGGTTTTGGAACCAGCAAGAGCGGCGATTAACACGCAAGTTGCCGCAGGAAAAATGAATAAAGACGTTTCTTCATCGTTCTCCTCTAGCCCTTTGACAAATATTAAGGCCCAGAAGCAGTTAAAGTCTAACTCAATTGCTCGACCGAAAGCGATCGCTTTACCCCCTGCTTACTGGCATGAAGAATCAACCCAGCCAGCGGCGGATTTTGAAAAGAAAAAGTGAACTTGCTTTTGTTACTCAGGATGAATGACTGGTTCTATCATCCAAACTTCTGCTGCGGCTAACTTCAGACAAACAGGAGGCAGAAATGCCTAGCCTAGATGTGAATCGAACCCCCGCTAAACGCCAAAGATGTTATAGCGACCCAAGGATGTCAATATAATATTTTACTGGTTCTGTCGCGGAGCGTGTTTAGAACAATCTAGTATGGCAACAATTAACACCAACTACCTGAAGCTGAAAGCAGGCTATCTGTTTCCCGAAATTGCTCGACGGGTGAATGCTTTCGCACAAGCCAATCCTGATGCCAACATTATTCGGCTAGGTATTGGCGATGTCACGGAACCACTGCCGGAAGCCTGCCGCGCAGCTATGATCAAAGCTGTGGAAGAAATGGGCGATCGCGCTAGTTTTAAAGGTTATGGCCCAGAGCAAGGCTACGCCTGGTTACGCGAGAAAATTGCGATTAATGACTTCCAATCGCGGGGATGCGAGGTTGATGCTTCGGAAATTTTCATCTCCGACGGTTCCAAGTGCGATACAGGCAACATTCTCGACATCTTTGGAGATGATAATGCGATCGCAGTCACCGATCCTGTTTATCCGGTGTATGTAGACACTAACGTGATGGCAGGACATACGGGAGACCCTAACGAGAAGGGCGAATTTAAAGGTTTAGTGTATCTGCCGATCACCGCAGAGAACAACTTTACCGCAGAGATACCTCGTGAGAAAGTTGATTTGATTTATCTGTGCTTCCCCAATAATCCTACGGGAGCGATCGCTACCAAAGAACACCTGAAAGCATGGGTAGACTACGCCAAAGCCAATGGCTCGATCATTTTCTTCGATGCAGCCTACGAAGCATTTATCACCGATCCCAACCTTCCCCACTCCATCTACGAAATTGAAGGAGCAAGGGATTGCGCGATCGAGTTTCGTTCCTTCTCCAAGAATGCAGGTTTTACTGGTACCCGTTGTGCGTTAACAGTAGTACCAAAAACGCTCACAGCAAAAGCCACCGATGGTTCTGATGTGGAACTCTGGAAGCTGTGGAATCGCCGCCAGTCCACCAAGTTTAATGGCGTGTCTTATATCGTGCAACGCGGAGCCGAGGCGGTTTACTCCCCAGAAGGCACTGCACAAACTAAGGCGCTTGTCAACTTCTATATGGAAAACGCCAAAATTATTCGCGAGCAGCTGACAGCAGCCGGATTGCAAGTATATGGCGGCGTGAATGCACCTTACGTCTGGGTGAAAACGCCCAATAATTTGTCTAGTTGGGATTTCTTCGATAAGTTGCTGCACACAGCGAATGTTGTGGGAACCCCCGGTTCTGGTTTTGGTGCAGCAGGCGAAGGCTACTTCCGCATCTCGGCGTTTAATAGTCGGGAAAATGTGGAAGAGGCAATGAAACGGATTACCGAGCAATTTAAGGTGTAGGGCGGGTAGTTTGACTATCGATTCTCGCCGATCATACTAGACCTTGTATTGGTAGTGGTAAGTATAGCAATCCTATCTGAGACGTGAACTATATAAATGTTTTTTCGTAAGGCACGCATACAGTTTACAAATTAAATAGGATTGCTATATGTAATGGAAAATACACTACACAGTTAATGAGGCATTTATGTATACGTCTACAGTTACCGCGAATATTATCCTATTCGGCATAGTAAGCGTGTGTAAGCTCTGCTAGATTCTAAACTTTGATGACTGTGATTTTTTGTATTTATAGTGACAAAGTAAACTAAACGCAGAACTATTCCTTATTATGTAGAGCAATAAACTGCTCAACTCAATTCAATAATGCCTTTTGGTAGATTTAAAGCGATATAAAATCAGTTTAATAAAAAGTATAGTATCTGGCAGAAAGTTTCCCGGATTACTTCTTACCATCATGACGGATAGTAAGTTAAACCGAAATTCCTCCCTGACCGATTTTGAGTATTTTTTTTTAGAAATGAGGTATCAATATGCAACAGCGTTATGCTGATCTAATCAGCCGGATTAGCGACAAAGAGCGTGCTTTTGCCCTAGCTATTGGCATCTTCTTTTTGTTTGTAGGCATTGTTGGATTTATACCGGGCTTTACTGCTATGCCTGAAGTTGCATCCGATGCGCCGCTTTATGTACCTAATCTCAAGTTTAGTGACGGATACGGCAATGTGTTGGGCCTATTTCCCACCAATTATTTGCATAATGCCGTACACATTGTAGTGGGTATTCTGGGAATTGCCGCGGCTACTAGCCTCAGTGGTGCGCTGGTATTCAATCAAGGTTTTGCCATTGTCTATACCTTGATAGCAATTATGGGTTTGTTGCCTTTCACGAACACAACTTTCGGCTTAATGCCAATCTTGGGAAACAATGTTTGGCTTAATGCTCTCACGGCGGCAGCAGCAGCTTATTATGGGTTCTTTAAGCCTGCAAAATTAAAGGATGTTGGTGTATCGCCTAGCGTCTAGTTTGGTAGGGTGCGTTAGCCAAGCGTAACGCACCCTTTGCTGCAAGTATTTTGTATATTAGAATACTATTTGAGTTAACACAGAACTATTCCTTAAATACAAGTAAGACAAGCTTTTAGGATGAAGCTGTAATTTCTAAGGATATCGAAAATAAAAGAAGTATTAACGAACTGGGGAGTTAAAATCGACCTTCTAACTGAAGCTTTATAGATGCAAGCCTACGATGTTGTAATTATGGGGGCTGGTCATAATGGTATCTAAATTCAACATTTCTGGGTACGGGATGGACGGAAGAGTTGAAAAATAAGGTAGCAGACCGGGTGCTTGACAAATTAGCAGACTATGCTCCAAATGTCAAAAATTCAATCATTGCTCGTAATGTGGAAAGTCCCGCTGAACTAGGCGATCGCTTGGGAGTCCTGAAGGGTAATTACTATCATCTGGATATGATCGACCAGATGATGTTCTTCCGTCCTTTGTCAGAGATTGCTAATTATAAAACTCCGATTGAGGGTTTATTTCTGACGGGTGCGGAAACTCATCCCGGTAGGTCAATTTCTGGGATGCCGGAACCCAATTGTGCGCGAGCTTTCTTACATAATCAGCGTCCGATTGATCAGACTCTGGCTGATGTGGGTTCTGCTGTGAAATCAACAGCAAAATCTGTTTTAAATATCAAATAGGGGGGAGGACAAAAATATTATGATTGCACGAGATTTTATTATTTGTTTGCGAGAAACAACTTTCAGTTTTGCACTGAAAAAACCTCAAGAGTGTTTGTTGCATCTTCCCTGTGGGTGTGCTAATCCAGGGGAAGCAATCAAGTGTGAAGACTGTCCTTATCTTGAAGCTTGTTTGTCTCGTTGTAAGCCGAAGAAAGCTAAGGGAAGCAATGTCAAAATTGTTTGATTGTACCAAGTTGCATTCATAGGAACTATAGCAATCCTATTTTATGGGTGAAAATTACCTTTTTTTACGAACCGCAGAGGCAAGAAAGGGCGCAGAAGAGGAGAAAAGGGAGAATCTAAATAAATTAGGATTGCTATAGCAATCCTAAATGATTCGTGAACCCCTGTAGGGACACGGCACTGCCGTGTCCCTACACCAGGGCGAATACTCGTTCACAACTTAAATAGGATTGCTATATATGCGATGCTAAGAACAGCATGACATATTTGAACACTACTTGATATTACCTAATGCAGCCTAAAGTTATTTTTGGAAACGCTCAGACTGAGGGTAAAAAACGTTGGGGTTGGATTCTTGGTCACTTTGTAACTCCGACGGATGACCCGCGTTCGACCACAGATTTAGAGGTAAAATGGGCTGTCCACCAAGCAGGAGATAGTAGAGATCAGTGGGCAACGAACGAGGAAGCAACCACACTTTCTATTCTGATTAAAGGGCGATTTCGCCTGCAATTTCCGGAGCAAGAAGTATTATTATCTGGTGAGGGTGACTATGTTCTTTGGGTACCTGGTGTAGCTCATTCTTGGTCTGCTCTTGAAGATTCTATTATTCTGACTGTCCGATGGCCTTCAATCTCAGGCGATAGTGTAGAAGTTGGCTAATTGCTAAAACTAATGTAAGCCCTCCCCAATCCTGGCCGTAAATGGCAAGGGTTGGGGAAGGTTTTAAAAGACTACAATTAAATTTCTGGAACTAGAATGCGTCCGGTGTTACCTGCATTTTTGTAACGTTCAAGTACGTTTTGCGCGATCGCGCCCGCTTTTCCCGCCTCAACCAAAGCCACGCACGCACCCCCAAAACCAGCACCAGTCAGCCTTGCACCAAAGACTCCCGGAGTTTCTTGCAAGATCGCCACGAGGGTATCCAGAGCTAGAACGGAAACTTCGTAATCGTCGCGCAAGCTGGCGTGAGAAGCGTTCATCAATTCCCCAAACCGTTGTGCTGACACTCCTTGCAGAACCTCCAACACTCGGTTATCCTCGGTGACGACGTGACGAGCGCGACGCCGCTGGGGTTCGGGTAAATTTTCCACTGCTTGCGGATCTGTGATATCTCTGAGCGCTTTAACCCCTAGCGATCGCGCTGCTTCTTCGCACTCAGCGCGACGCTGGTTGTATCCGCTAGTCGCCAAAGTACGAGGTACGCCACTATCGATCACCAAAACTTCTGCACCAGCAGGGAAAGGGATAACTTGGCGTTCGAGCGATCGCGTGTCTAAAAACAGCATAGAATCTGTGTCAGCCAAGCTCGAAGCCATCTGATCCATAATGCCGCAGTTGACGCCAGCATATTGAATTTCCGCCTGTTGTGCTATTTCGGCGATGCGGACATCATCGAGATCGAGATTGAGGAGCGATCGCACTCCCCTGAGCGTTGCAACTTCCAAAGCCGCACTGCTAGACAAACCCGACCCCATCGGTACCGACGAACTAACGTGCAGATTCAGCGGCGGTATTGCTTGTCCTTCCTGCTGCAAAAGCCTGATACACCCCAATATATAGCTGGCGAATCCTGGCGGCGTGTGTTCGTTGTCGCAAATGCTTACCCGTTCGTCGAGTTCTTGCGAGTAAAAGTGGTGCTGTCCATCCTTGCTGAAACCCAAATTTACCGTTGTCCGTTGTGGAATCGCTGTTGGTAACACGAATCCATCATTGTAGTCGGTGTGTTCGCCTAGCAAGTTCACCCGTCCTGGTGCGCTGGCTTGCGTTTCAGGTGTTTTACCAAATATCTGCTGGAAGTCCATCATAGTTTATTACGAGCTAGCGTTACATTGACTTTTTTTCGTATTTTCTCAACGAAAAACTTGGGAACTATTTTTTGTGGCTATCCCTAACTGAACCAGAAAAATATAATTTCCCACTACCTATGATATTTATATAAAAATTTGACCTTTATTAACATCATAGTATGCAGCATTTCGTTAACCTTTACCTTAACCAGCAACAGTTATTATTTCAATATTTAATCTATCTCCACATCTTTTAATATTTTAAAATAGCTCTTGTATTTTCAATCACAACTATCCTTAATACTACATCCTACCGGAGATAGACCTAAAAATAAGCTTTATTAGCTTCCGGAAAGAGTAAATAATAAGTAGAGATTTTATAAAATTAATTACACAATCAGAAAGCTTTTAAGGAAACAAAGAGGGTTAGTAACTATGCTTAATATAGGTGATTACGTCCTAAGTCAAAAAACAGGACACATCGGCAAAGTTATCGGCTATGGACATGAAATAATTGGGAACACTTACACTTCAACAATCAAAGTGTTAGTCGAGCATACCCCAGATTTTAGTAAGAAAGGACTTGTGGAGGAAGACGTATATTCGGCATGGACAGCTTGGCAGGGAGCTAATAATTCCAAACTCATGAGTTAACTGCCATGACTAGGATTAACTAAAGTTGAGAACCTCCTCCCTGCCAGAATCATTAGGTAGAGTAGGCAACTCCCCTAGATAAAACTGGCGTTAATCCCGACAGGACTGGATGCCCGGACTTGACCACTTGCTCAACAATATCAGCAGCTCCTTTTACTCCACCTGATTGACGGATAGATTCTTTCAACTTTAAAGCATTATTTAAGTAAGAATCCTCCGTCAGCACCCGTTTAATAGCCGCTTGCAGTTCAGTCGCGTTCAGGTTAGCCAAAGGAAGCGCTTCCCCAGCCCCTGTCCACCTAATTCGCGCTCCCGTTCCTGGCTGTTCATATGTGATTGGGATGGCAACCATAGGAACCCCGTGACTCAGCGAATCTAGTACCGTGTTGAGTCCTCCGTGAGTGATGGTTAAGCTAGCTTTGGAAAGCAGTTCTAGTTGAGGAGCATATTTTACAACTAAGGGAGAACCGGGCAGTCCTTGCACCGCTTCTACATCCATCCCGCCCCCAAGAGTGATAACCAGTTGCACATCCAGCTCCTCGCAGGCTGCGGCGATGCAGTGATAAATATCCTCTTTAGTATTTTGCACAGTTCCAAGCGAAGCATAAATCAGCGGTTGCCCGGTCAAGCGTTCGTAGGGAAAGGAAATTTTGCGCGGCGAGGGATTGCGAAAAGGCCCGACGTAATGGAAGTGCTTTGGTAGGTTGGCGCAGGGGAAATCAAAAGCAGCAGGTTGCTGGCTAATGTGGGCAAGTCGAGAACGGGAAGCATACAACTTGCGAATCACAGGTAACTTCCACTGTTTACGATACTGATTGAGGGCTTGCAGAAGCGGTTGGCTATTGCGATCTAATAGGTAATAAGCAGCCTGATTGCGAAGACGCGCCCACAACTTATTCTCGTAGTTCCAAAGAGTGAAGAAGGGAGGAATTTCTGCTTTGCGGTGGATAGCTTGGGCGCAGGACACGGTTACAAAAGGCATACCCAAGTATTCGGCTACCGTTTCACTTGCTGGTTCTAGCTGATCTGCCAGCAGTGCTTCAATTCCCGCTTCTGCAATGGCACGGGGGGCATCCTCGCACATCGTAGCTGTGAAACGTTGGCACACTTCCACTGAATAACGTAGGGATTCTATACCGCTTAATTTACCTAATTCTGTGAAGCTTTCGGCAAGTTCGCCCGGTCGATAAGCAGACTTTCCAATAGGCCAAAAATTTAGTCCTTCCGAACGCACTGCTGTTTCTAAATCGGGTATTTGCAGGAAGGTGATGCGATGACCGCGCCGTTGTAGCTCTCGTCCCAAGGCTGCCATAGGATGAATATGACCAGCAAAAGGTGGACAAATTACACCAAAGTGAGTCATGGCTTGGATCAAATAAAGTTTTAACGATGTTTGGGTTTTATGGGAGTGCTATAGATTCAGAAGATAAGCTACAAGAAGTAATCGCCGAGAAATTTGCCTCAAGAGCGATCGCGCAGTTAACTTCTGAGACTGATAGCTAAAAGCTTAAGTCAATAATTAAAGCACGAAAGAGTATAAAAGATTCTTGTCTTATGGTATTTAAACCCTACAAGAATCTTTTTTATTGGTTTCTACTAACCAAAGTAATTGCTACTACTTAATCTATACTTCTAGCTAAAGAATAGTCTTACTGTTAAGGTAGGTTGTAATTTTAAATACTAAAAATTTTGGTTTTTGTCAACTAAGAATAAGTGTAAGTTCAGTAAACGATAGTAAAACCAAACAAATTCTTATAATAATTGGGGTTCGTTACTCAAGACAACCTACATGAGTTTTATATTATTAGCCCTAATGTACATAACTTTGGTTCAAGTTTGAATGGCAAACTCTTCCGGGGAAATTCCCCAATTCACCCAACGAATAGCCTCCCGCGCCGATATCATCTCAGGTGGTACGCGCAACGCATGAATAAATCCGGTGCTTGGGCAAGTCATCTTTAACAAAGATATTGGCTCAACATCAACATCAATATCAATTTTTAATAAACTGTATTCTTGATAAGAATCTAGCTCAATTGCCCCTAGTTCCTGGGCAATTCTTTCGTAGCCAATTCCCTGAATTAACACTTGCCGCAGTTCGGCGTTATTTTCTTCTAAAAGCCATTGGGGTTGCCACTGGTTCGGGTGAACTGTTCCGTATTTTTCAGGTAATCTCACGCCATGATAGGCATAGAGACTATATCCGTCAGCAAACTGTATTGCTGGTGAGCCTTCCGCGTGGAGACGCTGCTGGTTGTCCAAGGAGAGGACGCGAGGGCGATCGCATATAATTGCTATCTTTTCATAAGGGTAAATCCAGCCGCAATTCTTAACTATTGATTGAAAAACAATCCATTCTTTTAAATTTTCAGTGCAATTTAAATTTAAAACAAAAACACAAAATTCTATAAAAACCCCACTACTAGACCATTCTTCTATGTCAAGACAATAACCAAATATAGATAATTCAAAACCTAATTCCATACCAATCTTGCTAGACACTTGGTTGTGTAAATGCGTGTGTAGCTCTTCAGTTTCAAAGTAGCTCCTCATTTTTTCCCATAGTTGCCCCATCAGTTTGTCCCATAGTTTATATTCCAGTTCCTGAGACACTCGACCATACGAATCATCTGTAAATTCTCTTGATTCTTTACTCAACCACTGATTATCTGCTGAATAAGGGCTATCACAAAAAATAATCTTTGGTTCAGATAAAGCAATCAAGTTATAGGCTTCTTTTACCGCTTCAGCAGCTTTTTCTCTATCAATTGGCTCAGTTGAATATGCTATGTTTCTCCATTTATCCCGATAAAGCGGAATCAAAGCTTCTTGCTCTGGAGTAAGCTTTTCAATCTTTTTCTGTGACATATTGTGGCGGTGTTGCTGAAAATATCTGGTGTAAAAATTGCCCTGGCGATTAGAAATCGCGGCTACACAAACAAAGTCCGCCTGCGCGGACTTAAGAAAATTTGGTATTTTTAAACCTTTGTCAAGCAGGTTTCGTGTGTATAGCCGCGAATTCAATTCGCTAGGGCATTTCCATTATCCAACTTCCAAAGGTACAGGGCGCAACCTTCCTTCTACCTCCACACTAGGCCAATTTGGATCTAAAGTTAGATTTTCCAACTTGCCATCATTAACAAGGACAAAAGTATCTTCAATCTTTGCCCCTGGTACACTTGGATTCCAAGCAACAGCCATATTCTCCGCCAGAGTGTCATTAGTCGTGGGATTGGCTACAACTTCTCGCGCCAAATATCCCGTAGTTCCACCCTGATGATGTTCGCGGATGGCATTAGGAAAGCCGTGCTTTTGATAAGCATTAGCTAAAGTGTCATAAACTGCATTAAGCGATACCCCAGGCTTTAAAAAATTCAGCCCTTCCGCTTCAATTTCCCTGACATGGCGGTGCAATTTGGCGCTTTCATCGGACGAACCAAATGACACAAATCGGGTAAGATTCGCATACAAACCATGTTCCCTAGCGCAAAACACCAGCATCGCTTGCTGTCCAATTTTTTCGCCGCTAGCGGTAGCGTGGCGGTAAAGCGGCAAACGTCTCTCGCCTGCTACCAGCGTCAGCGCTGGATGTATCCCCCTCGCCCACAAAGCCTCTGCACCTGCACCCGCAAGCTGATATTCTGTCCAATCCGGCTTGGCGGCTTTTAGTACCTCAGTCATCGCTTCGCTCGCTTTACGCCCTAGCTGGCGATATCGCTCCAACTCACTTGACATCAGGGTTCGTTTATGCTGCTGTAGAGACGCGGGTAATCGCTTCTCTACATGAGGAAGCGGGCGATCGCTTAAAACTTTCCCTCCATTGGTAGCTTCCTGCACAAAAGATTCACGCGCCGCAGCATCAGCCCAAGGATTGGCGTAAAACTGGAAATTTGCCGAAATTTCCTCATCTTTAAAACGCTGCGCTTCGATTTCGTCAGTTAATATCCACGCATCTTGGGCTGTCACCAGCACTTCTGCGACTCCGGTTTCTGCGGTTAGCAGTACGGTGCTGGAACCGCCAGCAGTCGCCCATGCGAACCAGTCTGTGCCGCGTAGCCGTAAACCCTGCGCGTCGGCTTCAGTTAGGGCTTTTCGGATTAACTCTAGCTTCTGGGATTCTTCACTAAATTGATTCATAACTCACCTTTTACAGCAGGAAACCCCTCCCCCAGCCCCTAGCCGGAGTTCTTCCCCCTTCCCTTGCAAGGAACGGGGTTAGGGGGTTAAGTTTTGATTCACAACCGTACCGAATTTTCGAGTGTTATGGCTACAGCTTGTAAATCCTTAGCTTTCTCCTCCGGAAGCGCATCATTAGCAAACATCCCTGCTGCTAGTTCAGTTCCCGCCAAATACTTAAGCCGATCTTTGGTACGATAAGGCGGATAAAATTCGGCGTGCAGGTGTGCTTCTGGATGCGGTTGTCCATCGGTAGGTGCTTGGAACCAAGCCATCAAGTAAGGAAAGGGACGATTCCACAAACCATCGTATTTAAGAGTAACAGTCTTTAAAGCTTTGGCAAGTCCCGCCCGTTGCTCTGGGGTAAGATCCATGAAAGTGGCAGCAGGCTGGATGGGCGCAAGCCAAACTTCGTAAGGATAACGCGCACAAGCGGGGATAAATGCGATCGCTTGCTCATCCTGATAAATTATCCGCTGCTTGTCTTCGATTTCCTTTTGTATCAAATCTTGCAGCAAGCCCCGGTTATTTTCCTGATAATATGCCTGCTGACGCTCTAACATTCGGGCGGGAACAGGCGGGACAAAAGGATAAGCGTAGATTTGTCCGTGGGGATGCTGCAAAGTCACCCCCATTTCTACACCCTTATTTTCAAACGGCAACACATATTGAATGTGGGGATTTTCGCCGATAACGCGAGTGCGATCGCTCCAAACTTGGAACAGCAATTCTAAATGATCCAGTTCCAGGGAACCGATAGTAGCCTGCGGATCTTGAGTAAAAACCACCACCTCGCACGCACCATCTGCGGGGAGAGTTTCAACAATGCTGGCGGGTGGGTTATGCGCCGCCAGCGTCATTGAAGGAAAGCGGTTATCAAAAACCGCTACATCATATCGACCTTGGGGTAGTTCAGTGGGAAAGTTAGGATCGGTGGTAGGTGCTAGAGGATTGTATTCTGCGGGCGGCATAAAAGTCCGCCCCTGACGATGCGAAGCATAAGCTATCCATTCTCCCCGCAACGGGTGCCAACGTAGATGAGGATTTGCGGCTACAGGTTCATTGCTGGGACTAGGAGCTATAATTCCCTCCGCAATGGGGTATCTGCTGTACAGCTTCAGAGTGCGACCATCCGGTTTCAACAGATCCAGGGAATGCATTTTTGTCTTGCGACCATCCAGCTTTCATCCCTGAGAGCATAGCGTCTTCCTCGTCTTCGCCGCCCCTACCTAGAGTCGCAGATGCGATCGCTTCTATGGGGAATTTCGGTGTCCGGTCAGCATACAACAGTCCGTTAGCTTCTTGGAAAGTATCCGTTAGCTGGGTGTAACAAAATCCGCTGAATAATTCGACTTTGTTAACCACATTCAGTAACGCGGTATACCTTACTTCCAGTTCCGAGAGATTTTCAGAACGCACGTATCCCCAAACTTTGTTTGAATCAGGGCTTTCCCGATGCGCGTAGGCAATGCCCCCGAACTCAGTCAGCATGATAGGCTGTCCTTGATGAGGATACCCGTCAAGCGTCAAGACGCGCCCACCCGGCCGCTGGCGATCGAACAGATCCGATAACTTCACCTCTGGCCCATAGCGCTTCGATAACCGAGTCGGTCTGTTATCGTAGTCGTGGATAGCCAGGATGTCGGTGGCCGCACTTTCCCAGCCATCGTTACCAATTACAGGGCGAGTCGGGTCTAGAGTTTTGGTTAAGTGATAGAGTGCTTGCACGCAGTGGCGATGCGCCTCTGTTGCTGTTAAGTCGGGAACTCCCCAAGATTCGTTGAACGGCACCCAGACTACAATACACGGATGGCTGGCATCGCGTTCGATAACCTCAGTCCACTCCTTCGTAATGCGTTCTACGGCTTTGGGACTAAAGCGATAGGGGCTGGGCATTTCTTCCCAGACCATCAAACCAAGTACGTCCGCCCAATACAAGAAACGGGGGTCTTCTATCTTTTGGTGTTTGCGGACACCGTTGAAGCCCATTGCTTTGGCTAACTCCACATCGCGCCGCAACGCCTCATCTGAGGGAGGAGTCATCAGCGTGTCGGGCCAGTAACCTTGGTCTAGAACCAGCCGCAGATAGTAAGGGCGACCGTTAAGCATAAAGCGATCGCGCTGAGTTGACACAGTCCGCATCGCTGTATAGGATCTTACGTCATCCAACAGCTTGTCATCAGACCACAACTGCACAGAAGCATCAATTAAAGTCGGTTTCTCCGGACTCCACAGTAACTCGTTGCGGTAGTCGTCGATACCAGGGTCAGATAAAGCAATGCGGCGGTGAATCTCCCCGTTAATCACTTCGTAGGTATCGTTTACCAGCAGATGACAGCCGACGGTTAGTTTAACTTTAATTTGGATGCCATCGCGTAGCTCACCCCCAACAAAAGCCTCAAAACCAATCTCCCACCGCTCAAAGTGCGGAGTCCAGCGAATACGCTGAATATAAGTAGAGGGAACGCGCTCAACCCAAACAGTCTGCCAAATTCCACTGGTGCGCGGATACCAGATACTGTGGGGTTCCAACTGCCAATCTTGCTTACCGCGAGGTTTAGCTAAGTCTTGCGGATCGTCTTGCGCCCAAAGTGTTACTCGCTGGGGTTCATCTTTATTCAATACAGATGTAATATCTATAGTGAATGGGGTATGACCGCCCTCATGTTCAGTCATAAACTGACCATTGACCCAGACTTTCGCACAATAATCTACAGCTCCGAAATGGAGGAGTACCCGCCCCTCACCTTCCGGTACGTCAAATTCCCGCTCATACCAGCAATTAGGATGAAAACCCGTATCGCCTATCCCACTTTGGGCGGATTCGGGAGCAAAGGGGACTTGAATGGTATGTGTCCACTCAGAAATATCTGAAGGACGAATTTTTTTGCCATCGTCATCAAATGTAAACTTCCAAGAGCCGTTCAGACAAACCCAGTGCGATCGCTCTAACTGCGGACGCGGATATGCTGGTTTCCGATCATAACAATCCGCGGAGTTAGCAGGATTGCAGGGGATATAACAGTTTTCTAGCCACTTACCTAAAGAGTGCATAACTTCATCTACCCAAGGTTATATATCTAGAGTACCCGCAAGTATCTGACCTGTAACTGTTTTTGGATATTTTATTTAAAAATATTTCAAAGTCTCACACAGTCTAGGTTTCAACAAGTTGAGCCTATATTTATTTTACCCTTTGGTACAATTGCATTACAGAAGTAGTGTGCGCTTTGGAGAGCGTAACACACGGCCAGCCTTCTACTGGACTACTCGAAGCGACTCAAAGAACGTAGATTGGCGAGCCAGTACCGTGCTGCTTTGTGTTTTTATCATTAGGCAGTATAAGGAAGATATTACCAGCATTTCGACCGATTAATGCAGTACCAGAATAAACAGTTTGTATTGCCTCCTTCAAAGAAAATTCTTATGTAACTTTACACAGATGCAATAGTGAAAAAAATTCTTTTAGTTATACATCAAAAAACATCAGATTCCGGACTTGTTGGGCAAATTCTCCGCAGCAACGGTTATGAACTTGATATTCGTTGTCCCAGCATCGGAGAGGAACTACCACGCACGATGGACAGCCACGAAGCTGTTGTCATATTTGGTGGGCAGATGAGCGCAAACGATAGCGAAACCCTACCATTTATTCGTAGAGAACTGGATTGGATACCGACTGTTCTCTCTTCTGGTAAGCCTTTTTTCGGAATTTGTTTGGGCGCTCAGTTATTGGCGCGTGTACTTGGTGCATCCGTTGCACCTCATCCAGAGGGCATGACTGAAATCGGCTATTTTTCAGTCGAGCCAGCAGACGCAGCACAAGAACCTTTTGACTCCCTTAGATATGTTTATCACTGGCACCTTGAGGGATTTGGACTGCCAACAGGAGCAGTTAAGTTAGCTAAAGGTGAGATTTTTGAAACACAAGCTTTTCGTTATGGAGATAATGCTTACGGCGTACAGTTCCATCCTGAAATAACCAAAAAAATGCTCAGAAAATGGACTACCCTTGGCGCTCATATGCTGACACTTCCAGGCGCACAGTCTCGCGAAGAACAAATACAAAAGCAATTACTTTATGGCAGCGAATGTGAAAATTGGCTAAAGGGTTTTCTTCCCTTCTGGCTGCAAACGACAAAATCAAAAGTGTGACTACTTTTACTCTGGTTCCCAGTCAGAGCCTGGAAACCAGAGATGATAGAGAGCTGCTATTTGGGCATCAAACTGGCGAAGCAATCTTGCAGTAACTCCCGATTCAGCGAGTTATACTTGGTTTGCCCTTCTTTTCGGGTTTGGATTAACCCAGCTTCCAGCAGTGTCTTAGAGTGATGACAAAATAGAGCCAGACTAATCCCTAACTGATTGGCTATCTCTGAACCGCTCTTTTCCCCACACTCGCCGCAAAGAGCTAACATCTCCACCATCCGCAAGCGCGTTGGGTCAGCGAGAGCCGCAAAGATTTTCGCTCGACGTTCTATGTCCCCTTGTGCAACTCGATACACCGAGGGCGATTGAACGCTATCGTTGTTATTCATAATTTCTATTTTATGTCTAAAAATAGTTAAATAACTACTTGACTACTATAGAAGATTGCTCTAGTATTTAGTTAAATGGTTGTTTAACTACTAAACCAGTCGATTCGCCTCACGTTGCGCTCCAGCCTGAAGGAGGCTGAAAATCATGTCAGAGAACTCTAAGTATGTCATCTTGACAGAAGATAACTTTGAAAACGAAGTTGTTGCTAGTTCAGTTCCGGTTGTTGTGGATTTCTGGGCTGCTTGGTGTGGGCCTTGTCGAATGCTCAATCCTTTGATTGAAGAATTAGCTGCCAATTTTGAAGGAGTTGCTAAGGTCGGCAAGTTGAATATTGATGAGTACGGGCAACTTGCTAATCAATACAAAATTCAAGCTGTTCCAACTGTTTTGTTTTTCAAAGATGGTCAAGTTGTGGATCAAGTAGTTGGGGTAGCGCCTCTGGCGGTGTTTGCTGCCAAAGTCAACGATTTACTTCCACAGAATAACTCAACAATAGAGCAAGCTGCTTAAATTAGTCAGTTTCTATATCGGTGATTTCAGCCAGCGAAAGTATTGTACTAGCTGGTTGAAGTTCCTGATACTTTAATGTCGTTGCAATGGAGATTCTATCTATGAGTGCTAATGTCAATCTTTTCTCACCTGTTCAGTTGGGTTCCTTAGAACTTCCTAATAGAATTGTGATGGCTCCGTTAACTCGGATGCGTGCTGGTGAAGGAAATGTTCCCAGAGCAATGAATGTTACTTATTATGAACAACGGGCATCGGCGGGGTTAATTATTGCTGAGGCAACTCAAGTATCGCCGCAAGGACAGGGATATGCCAATACTCCAGGGATTCATTCGCAAGAACAAGTGGCTGGGTGGCAATTGATAACGGATGCAGTTCATGGGCGTGGCGGGCGGATTTTTCTACAACTGTGGCACGTTGGGCGCATTTCTCACCCGTCACTGCAACCGGGGGGAGAATTGCCAGTAGCACCAAGCGCGATCGCTCCCGCCGGAGAAGCTATGACTAATGAGGGGCCAAAACCCTTTGTAACTCCTCGCGCCCTCTTAACTCAAGAGATTCCGGGGATTGTCGAACAATACCGCCAAGGGGCTGAAAATGCTTTGGCGGCGGGATTTGATGGTGTGGAAATTCACAGCGCTAACGGTTATTTACTTGACCAGTTTCTTCAGGATGGCACGAATAAACGCACCGATGAGTATGGGGGTTCAATTGAGAACCGCGCCCGACTTTTGATGGAAGTAACTGAAGCGGTGGTAAGTGTTTGGGGTGGAGAACGGGTAGGAATTCGCCTTTCTCCCAGTGGTACTTTTAACAGTATGTCTGACTCAAATCCAGCAGCTTTGTTCAGCTATGTAGCTTCTGCACTTAACCGTTTTGGTTTGGCTTACTTGCACATTGTGGAGCCGAGACTTGATGGCAATACTACGCTCGAAGTCAATACAGGCGGCTTGTCTGTGGGATACTTCCGCCCCATCTTCAAGGGAATGCTGATTGCGGCGGGAGGATATGACCGCGAGTTGGGGAATGCTGTCTTGGCTTCTGGTGATGCGGATTTGGTGGCATACGGTAGGCTGTATATTGCGAATCCTGATTTGCCTGAGCGTTTTGCAGCTAATGCTCCACTCAATAAGCCGGATCGCGACACGTTTTATGGTGGAGATGAGAAGGGATATATTGACTATCCCAGTCTGGAATTACAAACTGTGTAAATCTCTCGTTCCCAGTCTCTGACTGGGAACGAGGAAGGGTTACATTAAGCCGCTAAAATTGTCTTCAAACCGCGCACTAATCGCTCAATACCTTCTGCTGCTGTCTCTTGTTGCAATGCACCGTAGGCGACGCGCAAGTAACACCCGTCCTCCATACCAAAGGTTGTACCGGGAATGACAGCTACACCATGTTCGCGGATTAGTCTTTCTACCAGCTCCATTGCGTGCAGATTAGCATGAATTTTCAACAGAAAATAGAATGCTCCGTCTGCGGGGGGAACTGTACAAATATCTTGTATGCCACCAAGTTTTTCTAGTAGGAGTTGACGCACGGATGCGATCGCGCTAATTTTTTCCTGACAGTAAGCAACTCCTGTTTGCAATGCTCCTAATGCTGCATACTGCGAGATGACTGGCGGACAAATTAGAATCGTATCTTGGACTTTCTTTACCGACACCAGCAGATGTTCTGGAATTACCATATATCCGATACGCCAAGAAGCAAAACCGTAGGCTTTTGAGAGGGTATAAAGTGAAATTGTATAATCGGTATTAGCATAAATTGAGCCTGGAGAAAAGTGTTTTACGTTATTGTAGGTAAAATATTCATAGGCTTCATCGCTAATATGATAAATTGCGCGATCGCGACATATTTGATTAACTTGGCGCAAGGCTTCTGGCGAGTAGACTGCGCCTGTGGGATTATTAGGTGAAATCGTGACGACAGCACGGGTTTTATTTGTAATTGCAGATGTGATCGCATCTGGACGCAGCTGATAATTTTCGTCAGTAGCAACGAGTACCGGACGGCAACTCGACATGGTAATTGCCATTTCGTGATTGAAATAATAAGGCGTTTGGATAATAATTTCGTCCCCTGGAGAAGTGATGGCAAGAATCGCATTCATAAATGCCATGTTGCTTCCAGCAGAGACAACAATGCAATTTTTTCTGTTATCGATATTATTCTCGGCTTTCAGTTTTTCCGCAATTACATCTAGCAAAGGTGGAATACCTTCTACTGCTTTGTACTTGTGATTTTCTGGTTCGGCTAGAAATTGCGAAATCTGTGAAATTGCCTCTTTTGGCGGATTGTAATATACCACGCCTTGACCCAAGGAAATCGTCCCCGGATGGTTGCGGATTAGTTCTCCGACGACGGGAATTATTGGCGATTGTACCGCCTGCATACGATAATTTAAGGTTGACATTAAGGAATGGATTGGTAGCTAGGGGCTGGGAACAAAAACAGGGCTGGGAATAGGTGATTAGGGATTAGGGTAGGGCGAGAAGCCAGGGTTATATTCTTCTCTTCCCCAGTCCCTAGTCCCCAATCCCCAGTCCCTCATCCTGAAGAAAGCACTGCTTCTATAAATTGCTGCATTCGTTCATAATGCGCCCCTTTCCAATAAATCTGGC
Organism: Trichocoleus sp. FACHB-40; assembly: GCF_014695915.1. Classification (GTDB taxonomy): domain Bacteria; phylum Cyanobacteriota; class Cyanobacteriia; order Cyanobacteriales; family FACHB-T130; genus Funiculus; species Funiculus sociatus. The sequence goes on along the minus strand of NZ_JACJPF010000111.1, from coordinate 64,350 downwards.
TGCATTCAGTACAGCGATGAAATTCATTAATTTGCAAGGCGGTATTGGGTGGTAATTGATCAATGATGGTTTCCTTAGCTACGGGTTTTAATAATCCATTGCAACGCAGACATCTTTGCAATGGCAAAACTCGTTCAAATAAGTTAAAGCGTCGCAGGACTTCCACAATTTGTCGCTCTGGGTTAGTTTCTCTGACATAATATCCATATATTACTAGACTACGCATTAATAGACCTTTATCGCGAGTCAAGAGAATTCGTTCTTCAGCAGATGAAATTTTGGCTAATTCTTCGTCGTCGTAATCATTGCGGTAAAGGGCATCAAACCCTAACATTCGTAAAGATGTTGCCAGCTTACCTAAATGTATATCTAAAACAAAGCGAAAAACATTTAGCGGTTGAGGTCGCACGAGAGAGATTATTGCTGCGTTTTCATTGGCAGCGGAAACCGGATAGACTTGGATGCGATCGCTATCAGCTAAAATATATGAAAAATCTACAGATTTCCCATTAACTAAAATCAAGTCAACTTCCGGATGGGGTACACCTAGAGATTCAATCGTGTCCTTAATCGATGCTCGTTCTTCAAAGAGATGAGTAATTATTACTTGCCTTCTTTTAGGCGGCAAGAAATCATTCAGTTCTGCATAAAAGCGAAAATCTGCTTTAGCCATATTGAGAAATTAATCAACTTGTGTTACTCTCAATTTTTTTTTATAATAATCCTTAAAGGAACTATATTTTTTTATTTCTAGCGTTTCGTTACAAGAGAAACTTGGCGGATGCTATAGCGGTTCTCGAACTCATGAGGTACAGAATCTCACACTATCTATTTGATACAAGAGAAGAGAAAAAAATACCTGTGCCTCACTAGTATGAGAATTGCTATATACCAGGAAAATATTAAGATTTTCTTGGATTTACTACCCTCAATTATCTTTTCCTCCTGCCTCTTTTAATGGTGAAAACGCCAGCATTGCAATTCCTGCCATGAACGCGCCCTCAAACTAATACCAATAGCAATGCTTAATAACGTATCCATAATACTCAAATTCAGTCATTAGATAGGGTTGCTGTTGCCAAATCAGCTTCAATTAACTTGGCACCACTTAAGTTAGCACCACTCAGGTTAGTTCCACTCAAATCAGCACCTCTTAAGTCTGCCAATTCTAGATTTGCTCCCCTTAAATCGGCTTCGCTGAGATTAGCCTCACTCAAGAAAGCTTTACTCAAATTTGCCCCTCTTAAATCTGCTAGCCGCAGGTTAGCTTTAGCCAGGTTTGTTCTAGCCAAGTTAGCTGTACGCAGGTTGGCTTCGGTCAAGTTGGCTTCAATCAAATCTGCATCACTTAAGTTTGCTTTACTTAAATTGGCTCCACACAGGTTTGCTAAACTCAGTTTTGCCCAGCTCAGGTTAACTTCACTAAGTAAACACTCACCAAGCCTAGCGCACCTCAAGTTAGCATTGATAAAATGCCTTTCTCCTGCTGCATAACGTCGCCTTAAGTCATCAGCACTTAATCTGCTTGTCAGGGCGATTTTGGCACCATTGTAACACCATCGCGCCCCTAACAATTCAGCAGCCGTATTAACCGCTATTTCATCATTTTTAGTTACTAAAATACCATTACAACCATCCCAATGACCGCCAATTATAAAGGCAATGTCTTGGGCAGCAAATGAGGAGTCAAATAAGAGAACATCTTGCTTGTTCCGGGCTTCAAAACTATTGAAGTTATTTGGGAAATTTAATATTTTTTGGATTAAGTTTTTCATACCCTACTTTTCCTCACGGTCGTTGAAGTAAAAACGCTTGACGGCTAAAGGCAATGGCGAACAAACCCGATTAGCCTGCCGGCTATATTTGCCTTAAAATAAGCTTTGAATAGCCTAGCAAACGCAAACATATTTAGACATCAATCAACAGGCGTATTTATCTCCGGAAATAAGCCGGGGAGAGGGTTTCTTTCCAATTGCTGCCTCCGTTGTTATCCCAATTGTTCCCATCAGTGAAAGCAAAATTTAAAGTGGTTCCACTCAGTGGTATAGCAATTGTGGTTTCCCAAAAGCCATCATTTCGCTTAAGCATCGGCTTGTCAGTGACACTTTGCCAATTGTCGTGTCCCCAGTGTAAATTTAACTGTTTAGAACTCGCCAAAAAACCTTTGTAGTAAATTGTTAAAGCTTTCCCTGGTTGCACAAAAAAATGGTTATAATCAACCGTTTTATCCTCATGCGGCTTGTATAAATTGCTCACATAGCGCTGATAAACAATCTCCGGCATATCCATTATTTTGCCAGTATAATTCGATGCCAACAGCGTGATGTATTCCCCCATCGACCAGGAAAGCGGTGTCATTGATTTAGTTGGAGTTCCTGGCGTAAAACCAGAGGGCGCGTTTAAATCCCACACTTGCTCAGAAATCATGTAAGAACTGTTAGCAAATGCACGCATTGTTGCCAAATAAGAGTCAGCATTTCCACCGTTGGCAATGACAAAATGACCGCGTTCTCCCGTAAAAATAGGCCACAAACGCCCGATACCAGCACCAGTATAATCAGCGCCAGTTGATGTTTCACCATAACCATCATGATTGTAGCGAAACCATCCGTCTCCTTTCCCGGGAATTGTTTGTTTAATTATCGAGTCAATTGCAGCAATCGAAGATAGGATATAAGGATTATTTCCCGGTTTTACCCCATGACGCACCAGTTCTAAAAAACTGCTATCAACGATAGAACGTTCATCATAAGAACCGCCTCCGTTGCTTATATTCAAAATGTGTCCGTCGTTGGGATTCCCGTTATCATCAATCCGTTGAAAATATTTGCCATTCCCGATAGAACCGCTAGTCGTGAACGTCCAATTTTCTACCATGCCTTGCCAGTAATCTGCTTTCGCGAGATAGTTAGTTTGGCTAGTTGTATCACCGTTGACTTTAGCAATGTCTGCGGCACAGACTAAAGCTGCAATTTCAGATGCAATGGTTCCTGGTGAGTAACCTGCATTTTCTTCCCAACGCTCTTGTTGCGTCCACGGCCCATTTTTTACAATATAGTCAGCAGCAGGTTTGATATTATTTATATAAGTTGTTGCATCGTTACGACCGAGTTTCCAAGCCAAAATAATTGGAAACGCTGTCTCGTCCATTTGAATTCCTGTCCAATAAGGCGTACCATCTACAAAAGCATTCTGAAGAAAATGTCCGTCGGGTTGTTGCATGGTAGTTAACAACCAGCCGAGGGCTTTGGAAGCAGTAGCCGAGTCACCCGCTACCATTAAGGCACTAGCTGTTTTATATAAGTCACGAGGCCAAATTAGATGGTAGCCGCCTTGCATTTCGATGCCTAGGGGATTGCAGATTGAGTAGTTAGAATTACCCCAAGGATTGCCTAAACCGGCAACCATAGCACCAGAGGTTTTGTCAGTAGCTGCCTTTAGTGCCATTGCAGCCACGTAATATTGAGTATCAGCAGTGCCGCCAAAGTTGTTTAAATTATTGGTGTAGTTGTTCCATTGTGCGTTGTAAGTGAACAGCATATTAGGAACATTATCGTTCAGAGTTTCTGCTGCCACTTTTGGTAGTGGTAAATATGTAGTGAAAAAATTACTACATAGATAGCGACGCATTATAATGATGGATAAAATACCATATAGCCCCAATGTGATTTTCGGTAGTGGTATAGAAGTAGTGATAAATCTACTTTTACCCCCTACTGTACAAGGCTTTGAGCATTAAATATCACTACCTGTTTACCACTACCGTTTTAGTTTATATATTTACCTTTTCACTACATATTTACCACCACCCCACTTTTTTAGCGTTGGTTTCGTTGTTGCCAAAGCCGAGAACTAAGTTAAAGGTGACTGATTTCTGGTTGGCATAAGGACTTAAATCAAACATCGCCATTTGGGCAATGTTTCCATTAGTTGCTGATTTATAAGTCCAGTCCATCCTATTATCAATTTTACCACCTTTTAAGTCTTGCCAGCCGTCGCTCTGTCCGACGAAGCCAGAGGATATCATGCCTTTTTGGAAATTTAAAGAGCTTGCTAGTGCTGATGCCATACCATTAGTAGAATTTTTAGCAATCAGCATCCCAATACCGTTGTAGCTGGTGTTGTAACCTGTTGTAGATTTTCCATCGTTGCCAATTGCTGGATGGTACAACGTATAAAGTTTGAAGTTATCTAACGTTCCCCTCAAAGCAGTGAAAGTCACCTGCTGAATTAATGTATTTCGGTTGGGGTCGGTGAATATTGTTTTTTGTATTTGATATTTGCCATTTTTGGCTTTGTTGGTGATATTCCAAGAAAGCGATCGCGTATTATTTAGATTAACCTGGCTGGTAGTATCCTGCTTCTCTTCATCAACCCAAGTTTTAGCAGCATCCCCCACTAAAAACTGCCAGTCTACCGTAGCCGCCTTATCAACAGAAGGGTAAAATACCTCACCAATAATGCCATTAAAACCAGTGAACCACACTTGGCTAGTAGTATTTTCGCCAGTACCAAGAAAAGTAAGGGTTGAAGGCGACCAAATGGGACAAGCACCCGGATAACCAAAAGCTTCATCTTGAGTAATAGCAACCGAAAACAAAACTTTAGTTAATATAACCAAAATCATCAACACAATGACTATGATGGCCCTTACAAACCAATTAAATTTCTTCAAAGGCTTTCTCGCACCAGACAACAGATGTGATTTAATTTTACACTTTTATAAACAATTAGATGCTAGGGCAGAAAGTCTGTCTAAGAACGAAAAAATATTTCACAATCTATTTAAGATTGCTATATATAGCAATTCAAGGGTTGGGTGCGATACATAATGTAGGGACATGGCAATGCCATGTCTCTATGTCCCTAGCAAGGTGGGGAGAACGTCTGAACCGGGATATATTCCACCCAACTGAGAAACGCTATATACTAATCTTTATTAAATCAAAAAGTCTAATGTGACAACACCGGAGGCTTAGCAATAGAGAAACCCCGACGTGTTTGCCTATACTCAGCCAACTGCACTTGAAAGCTTACCGTATCCATCATTTCACCGCTTTTAGCTTGCAAAGTCCACTTACCAGGACGAAGCTGCCAAAATAGAGAATTGGACGACTGCGTAGCTAACTTCTCCCCATTCAACCACCACTCTACAGGCTGCGTAGGCATTGCCGCCAGCCTAAACTCCAACCGTTGCGTTCCTCTTCCCTCTGCGCCTCGGCGGTTCGTTTCTTCACCTGGATGCAACAGGAAAAAATCGCCATTGTGAGGAGACAAAATCTTCAGACTACTAGAAGTAAAACTCGGTTGATCCTGTCTTGCCAACCACTCATCATACTCTGAAGGCAAGTTAAAAGTGTGTGACTGACGCTCATAATTGCTAATATCTTCTGTAAACAAATATTCTTGTACTACCGAGGGACAATCTGGTGTAGGCTTCAACCCAGAAATTGCACAGATAGGACGTTGCACGAGGTTTTCTGGAAGCGGAAAAGCGGCGGGTTCTTGATGCGAGTGCAGGTGTAACATAATTCGATTCCATAGAGGTGCTGCACCTGTCACTCCAGAAACTTGTCGCATCGGTTCGCCATTGAAATTGCCTACCCAAGTTGCAACAGTATAATCGGTAGTAAAACCCACAGTCCAAGTATCTCTAAAATCGGAAGAAGTACCAGTTTTAACTGCGGCTGGAAACGGTAAAGCTAGTACAGATTCTACACCAAAAGCTGTAGCACGAGCATAGCGATCGCTTAATATATCAGTAATTAATTCCCATTCCGATTTTCGGTTTTGAAATCCCCCCTTTTGCAGATTGGCAGTTTGATAAAATGTAGTTACAAGGGGTGTCGCTTCTCCAAGTCTTGCTAAGGTGACATAAGCCCTCGCCAACTCCCATAGGCTAACTTCACCGCTACCTAAAATTAATCCCAAACCGTAATATTCTGGCGAGTGAGTTAAATGCTCAAATCCCAATTGATGCAGACGATTAAGAAAATTTTGTACGCCTACCTTTTCTAACACCCGCACCGCTGGAACATTTAGAGAATTTGCCAAAGCTAGGCGCACCCGCACTGGACCTAGAAAGGTTTCATCGTAATCGGTAGGACTATACAGTTTTGCGCCGGGAATGGCGTAATGAGTCGGCACATCAGCTAAAATTGTATTAGGGCGAATAGTACGATTTTCTAAAGCTAATTCATATAGAAAAGGTTTGAGAGTTGAACCCGGTTGACGCAATGCCTGAACTCCATCGTTGCGTCCCAATGATTGTTCATTAAAATAATCGGGAGAACCGACATAAGCCAAAACTTCTCCAGTGTGGTTGTTAATAACCAAAGCAGCCGCATGATGAACATTATTTGGGGTGAGGGTGCGAATTACCTGCTGAACTTGGGCTTCCACAAATTGCTGTAAGGGACGGTCTATAGTGGTGCGAATTTGAGAAGAATTATGCTTAGGTAATTGACTGGCTGCCCAGAATAAAAAGTGAGGTGCGGCAATAATTCCCTGCTGCCGAGGTGCTAGGGAAATTTCTTCTTTATATGCTCGTTCTGCTTGATTACGTGTGATATAATTGTCTTGAACCATGCGATTTAAGACATAAATTTGCCGTTTCTTTAAGCGTTTCCAATGGTCGTAGGGATTGAAGTAAGTGGGATTATTAGGAACGGCTGCGAGAAGACTAGCTTGGGCAAGATTAAGATCGCTTGCAGGAATATCGAAATAGTTGCGGGAAGCAGCTTCTAAACCATAAATATTTCCTCCCATTGGCAGGCGATTGATGTAAGCAGCGAGAATTTCATCTTTATTCATGCCAGCTGCTAGTCGCCAAGATAGCCAAATTTCCTGCATTTTGCCCGGCAAAGTGCGGGGAACAGGATCTAACATCCGGGCTAGTTGCATAGTAATAGTGGAAGCACCGGACGTAATTCTTTTGCTGTGAATTGCATCTTTAAGCGATCGCGCTACAGCCTTCAGATCCAACGCCCCGTGATGATAAAATCGTTTATCCTCGGCAGCTAAAATAGCGTTGATAAACTGGGGTGAAACTCGATTCAGCGGCACAACAGCAGTATGCTCTTGATCGCGAGTGAGTAACGTGCCGAGAGCAAGTCCATTGCGATCGCTAAATTCTATTGCTTGCGTGTCCTGGGCAATATCTTTGGCGCGAACAGGTGCCAGATAAGGAAGCGATCGCACTGTCAAACACAGCAACACTAAAGCTAACAATACGCGAAATTTCTTGTTTATACGCCAAATCAACCAATTTTTGGGTTGTCTCATCACATAACCCCACTAGGGAAGAAGACTTACCATTACTTCATTGTGGCGATCGCCTTTACCGGATGAGGGTGTTTTTAGGGGAAGTGCGATCGCATCTTCCCTCTAAGCGCTTGAAACTGGCAGATAGTAAGCTTCCACCTCAAGACAATGATGGGTAATTCTTCCTAATCACCCAATAGAGTCCACCAATCGGGTGAAGAAAGTACCCTTAAACCGCCGTAGTTTTGTAGTAATACAAGTAACTCATCTATAAAAAGATACGGTAGCCATTATGAAGATTGTTCTACACACTTATGGTTCCCTAGGCGACCTGCATCCTTATATAGCGATCGCCCTAGAATTAAAGGCACGCGGGCATCAAGCAGTAATTGCCACAGCTGGGTTCTACCGTAACAAAATCGAAGCGGCTGGTCTTGAGTTCCACCCAGTCCGTCCCGATTTTCCCACAGACGTTGAACAGCAACGAGAACTTGTGCGTCTGATCATGGACAAGCAAAACGGCACAGAATACGTCTTTCGCCAAGCAATCTTACCCTATGTCCAAGAAACTTATGCGGATCTGATGTCGGCAGTGCGCGGTGCTGACCTGTTGGTGACGCACCCCCTCAGCTTCGCAGGAACGCTTGTTGTTGAGAAAACAGGAATTTGTTGGGTTTCCAGCGTACTGTCTCCAATGTCGTTCCTCTCCGCCTACGATCCGCCAGTGGTAGCGACTTTACCCAGTTGGCTGAATCTACGCATACTTGGCCCTGGGTTTAATGGAGCACTCATCCGCCTCGCCAAAAATCGTTTCAGCTCGTGGGATGAACCCCTGCGACAATTACGGGCGCAGCTTGGTTTATCTCCCCTTGCCGATTCTATGTTTGAAGGGATGAACTCCCCCAACTTAGTGCTGGCTTTATTTTCAGAAGCTCTCGCAACTCCTCAACCCGACTGGCCAAAACAGACTTGCATTACCGGATTTACTTTCTACGATCGCAATGGCAATACTGGTCTATCTCCGGAACTGTCGTCATTTTTGGATGCGGGAGATCCGCCAATTGTCTTTACTTTGGGAAGTTCCGCCGTGTGGGTTGCTGACAAGTTTTACCTCGAAAGTGCCAAAGCTGCCTTAAAGTTAGGCTATCGGGCTGTATTGCTGGTTGGCAACAATAACCCCTCCCTGCCAAAAGAGTTGCAATCTAAAGATATTGGTGTTTTTGACTACGCTCCTTACTCGGAACTGTTTCATCGGGCTGCTGCTATTGTGCATCAAGGAGGCGTGGGCACAACCGCACAGGTGTTGCATTCCGGTCGCCCGATGTTGGTGGTACCCTTTAGTAACGACCAACCAGACAATGCAGCACGTATTACTCGTTTAGGAGTCGGACGGACTATCGATCGCGATCGCTATACAGCTTCCCGTGCGGCTAAGGAACTCGATCGCCTGTTGCGCGAACCTCGCTACCAGGCTAAAGCCGCAGAAGTTGGCACTAAGGTACAGGCAGAAAATGGAGTCAAGGTTGCCTGCGATGCAATTGAAGCACAATTGAAAAAAGACAAGAACGCTACGCTTCATAGTGCGTCCGCGTCGCCTGTTTAACTATTTTGTGGAGAGTGCGATCGCGCCTTTCAAAGATTGGAGCGATTTTTGATGGACGCGATCGCGAAGCGCCGACCTGTCGGTTCGCACCTTTGCATCAAGAAAATTTGCCAAAACCTTAATGACTCAACAAGGAGATGAAATTCTATAGTTTTATATTATAATATGTATAATTACTATCCAATTAAGAGGTGATAGTATGCATACTCTAAAGATTCGACGGATTGGCAATTCGGGAGCAACATGGTCTAAAACAGTATTGCAGGCACTGAATGTCAGTAGACATCTCCAGAAATTACATTTCAAACTTAGCAGCACAAGGGTTTCAGATTCATGTTTTGAGAGGTCTAGTCAGGGAGACAGCAGTTTCCTGACAGAAACTCCAAATGGAGTTCAAATTACTGCGTATGATCCTGATTTTGAAGCAGCAATGCAGGCTTTTGCAGAAACCCGCAAAAACTACAGCAATGCCTTTCGTGAATTAGCTAAATGAAGGAACCCGAATGGGTGCCTGAGACAGCAGTAAGCGCCATTCATGAAGAGCTAATTGCAGAACATGGCGGTAAGGCTGGATTGAGAGATTCGGGCTTACTTTCAGCGAGTCTAGCCAGACCTCGGCACTTATTCTCTTACAGTGAAAATGCAACTCTGTTTGATCTGGCAGCAGCCTACGGCTACGGTCTGGCAAAAAATCATAGTTTCGTCGATGGCAACAAGCGAATCGCTCTTGCTGTCATCGACGTTTTTTTACGGTTGAATGGCTATAAATTAGTAGCACCAGAACCAGAAGCAGTAGTAATGATGAACTATCTAGTGGAAGGAGTGGAGGATCAAGATACCCTAGCCGTTTGGATTGCTGAAAACTCTCAAAAATTCTAAGTTGTATTATAAAGATGCTACCCCCACTGAACGATATTTAGTAAACTCTCTTGCAGTTAACAACCAGAAATGGTATATTTGTAATAATCCTACGATAAATACAAATATTAATATATATTTAGAACCTGCTAGCAATTTTAGCCAGCAGATGCTTTATAGTAAGAATTTTTTCTTGTATAGTTAAACTCCCTTTACTTAAGTAAAGGGAGTTTAACTATACAAGAGTAGGCAAGGTGGTCTACCCACCTTACTATTGAGGTTGGCATTGCCCACCTAAAGAGTATCGGGGTCTATTCCCTTTTGTCTTAACTTGGCAATTAGAGAATTAAGTTGTTGTTCTGCTTGTTCAGCTTGTTCTTCAGGAGTGGAAAAGCGATTTCCCTCAGAGTCGTACCAGTACAACCAGTCCCGCGCCCATCCCTCATAAGTGCCTCGTCCCCGTCCAATTCCCAAACCAATTTCAGGCATCCACACAGGTTCACCAGAGCAACGCACATACTGACCATCAACTAAGCGATACGCCTCGAAGGGTTCATGCTTGTCACGACGATTGTATTCAGGGTTGTAAACTACGTAGTACAACACGCCTAAGCTTGCATATTTTATCGGCTTCTCATCGTATTCTCCACCGTAAGTTTGCGAGACAACTTCTAATGCCAAAATCGGGGCAATGTAGTTTTCTTCCCACAAAACATAACTTAAACGTCCCCTGGCACTCTTACGCCGTTCTACCCCCAAGCTGAGAAAGCCATCAGGCACGATAGGAGTTTGACGAACTCTATCTGTCATGTAGTAGATACCCATGTTTACCCCAAAAAACCAATCCGTTCGCTCTTGCCAGATGAAAGCTAAAATTGCTCTCAGCAAGTTGGGAACTAGATTTTGCAGTTCATTGTCCACAGGAGTATCGTCAGAATCAGGTAGTTCTGTTGAGGATGGCAGATAAGGTAATGGGTCATACTGTACCATGATGGCTTTCCCCTAGACTTACTGTTTGGATCTTAGCTAAGCGAGAGTAGTATCAATCTCCCATAAAGTAAAGATTTTAGTCTTTAATTGTTAAGCTCCCCGGAAGGCTGACAGATTGAGATGTAGAAGATTGATTAATAAGTCAGTCGGCAGTTGTCATGCAAAATATCGGCATTTTTAGAACTTGGACGCAGTTTTTATTCGTCCTCATACTTACATTAGGCATGGCTGGATGCGGCGTGATTAATCTCTCTGGAAATGAGCCACTTCCAGCCGTTCCATCTTTACCCACTCCGCAATTACCAGATTGGATTGAGCAAATTAGTCCGACTGGGGAAGCTGAACCTCTAAGCCAAATCTTGATCCGGTTTAAAGAGGCTGTAATTCCAGTTGAGAGTCTTGATAGTCCAAATCAGCAGGAAAAACTGCAAAAATTTGAAATTATACCGCCTTTGCCTGGGCAATTTCGATTTTTGACACCGCGAATGGTGGGATTTCAGGCAGATAAAGCACTGCCAAAAGCAACGCGAGTCAGAGTCACCCTCAAGGCAGGTTTAGGGGATCTAAAAAATCATCGTCTGGATAAAGATGTGGCTTGGACTTTCAATACTGAAACAATTAAACTAACTAATTTACCTAACACTAATAGTGAAAATCCTGATAATCAAGCCATTGATTTAAAGCCAACCCTGAGATTTAACTCAAATGTGGAATTGGATCTTGCTTCAATACAAGAACATTCGCAGCTAATTCCCGAAGGGAAGAATAAGGGCGTGCGGCTCAAAGTTGACTTGGAAAAAGATGCAACTCCAGCGGATAATGAGCAGCCGCAGGATAAATTTGACCCTTCAAATCACACCTGGAGGTATACTTTAGTACCGCAACAAACTCTCTTAAAGGCAACTCGTTACCGCTTACAGTTTTCTCCCGGTTTGCGTCCGGCGCGTGGTAATTTGCTTACTGAAATGCCAATTGCCAGTAAAGTAGCAACCTACTCGCCGCTGAAATTTCAAAAAATCCAATATTACGGACAGTCGGATGCCGGCGGAACCTATGGGCGGTTTGTGAAAGGTAGCCCACAACTGCAATTTAATAACGGCATTGTTGCAGATTCAGCTATAGAGAATATTACCATAAATCCTGCGTTAAAACAAGCTCCTAAACTGGTTCAATCGGCAGATGGGGATAGTTTGGTTAGTCTCAATCCTTGGGCTTTGGAACCTGCTACGAATTATACAATTACCATTGGTGCCATCAAAGATAAGTTCGGGCAAACCTTGGATAAACCAGTGACGCTGAAATACGAAACAGGCGATGTTGCTGGGGATATTTGGGTGCCTTCCAGTTTGAATATTTTTCCCGCAGGTAAAGATTTACAACTGAATATTTCTACAACAAATTTACCCGAATCGAAGTATAAAGCAGCTTATCGAGTAGTTCAACCAACAGATTTGGTTTATAGCGATTCTGCTTATCCGAGAGGAGAGGGAAACGATTTATTGCCTAATCCCAATTCTTGGCAAAGCTTCAAGGTATCGGGTAAGAAAAATCAGTCTATTGATGTTACTGTTCCTTTGCGAGAAAAATTGGGTAACGCCACGGGAATGTTAGCTTATGGCGTTCAGGCGCGAACTAATCGCTACTTAGAAAATAATAAGCAGCAATGGCGCGAACCGATTAATTATGGAATGGTGCAATTAACTAATTTGGGTGTATTTACACAGTGGTTTCCAGAGTCTGGTTTAGTCAGAGTGCATCATCTTTCTGATGGTTCTCCTGTAGTAGCTGCACGCCTTGAGATTTATGAATCAAAGTTGGAAGCAAAATCTCGTCCTCAACCTACGCCTTGTGCAACTGGCCAAACCGATCAAAATGGTACGCTGTTGTTAAATCGTCAGAATTTGCAGCAGTGTTTGGGCGGAAATTCTGGCTTTGAGAAAGCCCCGAACTTGTTAGTAATTGCTCGTGAAAATCAAGATTGGGCATTTACCCGGACAGAGGAATATAGCGGTGCTTATGGCTATGGTGTTGATTCTGGCTGGGATGATGGTAAGCCACAATCGCGGGGGGTAATTTTCTCAGATAGACAGCTTTATAAACTTGGGGAAAAGGCGGCATTTACTGGTTTTGCTTACTATTTAGAAAATGGCAGTATCAAGCAGGACAAAAATGCTATTTACAAAGTAACGGTGTTAAATCCAGATGGTAAAAAGACAGATTTAGGCACTCAAAGCACAAATGAGTTTGGTACATTTTCCCTAGAATTGCCGTTGCGAAATAATCAGCCTCTCGGCTATTATTCAATTCAAGCTAAAGGTAAAAGTGGTAGGGAAATTTCTGGCAACTTTCGGGTTGCTGAATTCAAACCGCCCAATTTTAAGGTTGAGCTAAATTTAGACAAAGAATTTGCTATAGGTGAGCAACAAGTTGAAGCGAAAGCTGCTAGCAATTATTTGTTTGGTTCCCCTGTGGAAGGAGGGAAAGCTCAATATTATGTCACCAGGTCGCAAACTGATTTTACCCCGAAAGGGTGGGAGCAATTTTCCTTTGGGCGACAGTGGTTTTGGCCGGAGGAAACTCCTACTCTCGCCAGCGATGTGCTGCAATCAAATCAGGTGTTAGATGGTGGCGGGAAGAGTAGTCAAATTGTCAAAATTGCTAAGGATTTGCCTTACCCGATGATTTATCGGGTGGATGTGCAAGTTGCGGATGTTTCTAATCTGTCTGTCTCTGATTCTAAAACGTTTACGGTATTGCCGAGCGCTCGCTTAATCGGACTTTCCAGCAATTTCGTTGCTGATGCTCTTCAACCTTTCCCCGTCCAGGTTATCGTCACCGATGCTACCGGAAAAGCGATCGCAGGTCAACAGGTGCGCGTCCAACTGCAACAGATAAAGTACAGCAGCGTCACGCGAGTAGTGGAAGGCAGCAATACTGCTAAAAATCAGGTTGAATATAAGACGGTAGGAGAAGTAGAGGTAAAATCGGGAAGTAGTCCTCAATCTGTCTCGCTGACTCCGACAGAATCCGGTTCTTATCGGATTCGCGCCAACTTTGCTGATTCTAAAGACGAAGTAACCGCCACAGATTTACAGATTTGGGCAACTGGCGACAACGCGGTAAACTGGGGAGAAAGAGAAAACGATCGCGTAGAAGTAAAACTCGACAAAGACACTTACAAACCCGGTGAAATTGCCACAGCCTTAATCCAGTCTCCCTATCCGGAAGCAGAATTATACTTTGCAGTTGTCCGCGACAAACCTCTTTATAAAACCATTACCAAAGTTAAAGGTGGTGCGCCGCAAATTAAATTCCAAGTGACACCAGAAATGCTGCCGAATGCAGCAGTAGAGGCTGTCTTGGTTCGACAAGGCGCTAATATAAACCAGGTGGATTTGGGAAATCTGAAAAACCTGATGCGAATTGGTTTTGCACCTTTCAAAACCAACTTAGACGACAAGTATTTAAAAATTGTCGAGACGGTGAATGCACCATCTTTACAACCCGGTGCAGAACAAACAGTACAACTAGAATTGAAGGATGCTACCGGAAACCCAGTAAAAGGACAATTTACTGTGATGGCGGTGAATGAGGCGGTGTTGCAATTGAGTGGATACCGTCCGCCGGATTTGGTAAAAACTGTTTATGCAGAGCAGTCTATTTCTACTCGCTTCAGCGATAATCGTCAGAATGTAGTAGTACAACCCAATCAATTAGCTAAACCCAAAGGCTGGGGTTATGGCGGGGGACAATCAGCAGGCGCAGCAAGTACGCGCATCCGCAAAGATTTCCAAGCTTTAGCTTACTACAATAGCGTCGTCTCAGATGAAAGTGGACGAGCTAGCGTGACTTTTAAGTTACCAGATGACTTGACGACTTGGCGGGTGATGGCTGTTGCTACTGATGGAAATTTGCGCTTTGGGAACGCTGAGACGACGTTTATCACAACTAAACCCCTGCTGTCTAATCCTATATTGCCGCAGTTTGCGCGTCCAGGCGATCGCTTGGAAGTTGGTTTATCTGTCACTAACAACACCCAACAAACAGGAAATTTGGCGATTAACGGTGTTGTCGGCGGTTCCTTACAGTTTGCAGACAATCATCGGGGGATACAAACCACAGCAGAATCTGGAACTCGCGCCTATCGCTTTCCTATAGTTGCAGGTAGTGCAGGCGAATCTCAAGTGAAGTTTACCACGCAGTTGAACGGTATATCTGATGCTTTTGAAGTGCCTTTGGAAGTGAAGCCGTTAGAAATTACTGAACAGGTTGTAGAGTCGGGAACGCTCCCCCCTAACCCCCCTTCAACAAGGGGAGGAGAGGTGAAGATTCCTGTGAATGTTGATAAAAATGTTGTTCCTGATGCGGGAGGTTTGGAGATTTCCCTAGCTAGTACGCTGATACCGGAAATTACCGCACCAGCGAAACAAGTTTTGCAGGATGAACAATTACCTTTCTTGGAACCTGCGGCGAGTCAGTTAGCGATCGCATCCAACTTGCAAACGCTTTCTCAAAAATACGGTCAAACCTTTGCACAGTTCAACCCAACGCAACAAGCGAACCAATCTCTAGAACGCTTGCAAAAACTCCAGCAACCAGATGGTGGATTCGCCGCTTGGCCTGGTCAAGAGAAGTCCGATCCGTTACTATCTCCTTACGCAGCTCAAGCTTTAGCCAGAGCATCGAAAGCGGGACTAGCGGTAGAACCGAGAATGGTATCTCGCTTAACGACTTACTTGAAGAAAATTCTCGCAGATCCCGGTCAATATGATTTTTGTAAGCAACAACTCTGCAAGAATCAGGTGCGACTAGAAGCACTCTCTGCTTTGGCGGAACTGGGAGAAAAGCGCAATGACTTCCTTGCAGACATCTACGCACAGCGCAGTCAATTCGATCCGGTTACGCAGATTAAGCTGGCGCGTTACCTGTTTCAGTTCCCAGAGTGGCAAGAAGAATCTCAAACTCTGTCGAAACAATTCCAGCAGAATATTTATCAAACGGGTCGCACTGCTACGGTAAATTTACCCCAAGGTTTATCTTGGATCAACTCGCCAACAACAGCTCAAGCTCAAGCTTTGCGGCTAGCGTTAACGCAAAAGAGTAATCCAGAAATCCTAGATCGGTTGTTGCAAAGTCTCCTCGCACTGCGACGAAACGGCACTTGGCAGAATACCTACGACAACGCTCAAGCACTCACCGCTTTGGTGGAATATAGTCAGACGCAGCCAACACCGCCGAACTTTGCCGCAACGGTGAAACTCGCTGGCAAGAAATTGACATCGGCACAATTTAAGGGATACACCAACCCCAGCCAGGATCTTACGGTACCGATGAACCAGTTGCCGAGCGATCGCCACGATCTGATTGTGCAAAAATCCGGTCAAGGCACGCTACACTACCTAGTTGCTTATCGCTATCGCTTACAGGGAAATCAACCGGGAAGATTTAACGGCTTACGGGTGACGCGAGAAATTCGTCGGGTTAGCCAAGAAAAAGTCTTGCAAAAACAGGGTCTTTATGCTAAGGATGAGCCGTTGACTGTGGAAGCGGGACAGGTGTTTGATATTGGTTTGGAGATTATCGCCGATCGTCCTGTGGATCGGGTTGTGATTACCGATCATCTCCCGGCGGGGTTTGAGGCGGTGGATGCCAGTTTCCAGACTAGCGGTGTCAACGTGCGATCGCAGTCCGATAACTTTGGCTTCAAGACAATTTATAGTGATCGCATTGTCGCTTATAGCGATCGCCTTGAACCTGGAGTTTACAGCCTGCACTACCTCGTCCGTTCCGTCACCCCAGGCACCTTCCTCTGGCCCGGTGCAGAAGTTCATCTGCAATATGCTCCCGAAGAGTTTGGACGCACTGCTTCTTCTACATTGAAGGTGTCACAACCGAAGTAACAACGCAAAAGCAACGTGTAGAGACGTTGCTTTTGCCTATTTTTGCCTTTTGCCTTTTGGTTTGGTTGCGATCGCCCATAGCCGTGCAAATATTATGATTATTTGCCACAACGGCAATTATTGCGATATCAAGACCTAAGTATATTCAATAAGCAACATGGCTGGAAAACCCGTAAATAGTAGTGCAGGTGGTTGTCTGGTTGTCCTTTTGCCTATTGCCTTTGGAATTGCCTTTCTGTTTGTAGCATGGCCTGTGCTGTTAGCACTGCTGTTGCTGGGAATTATTTTGAGGCTTTGGCAAAACTATCAATGGCAAAAGTGGAGTCAGCAAGTAAATCCTTTTTTTCATCAGCTGATCCAAGAAACCCAAGGGCGCGTTACCGCACTTGACTTGGCAATGAAAGCAAATCTGCCTGCATCAGCAGCGCAACGGTACTTAGAGACAAAATCTCAGGAATTCGGCGCTCGCGCCCTTGACTATCAAGACCAAGGCACAGTTTATTACTTTGTTACCGCTAGAACTCTAGGCACCATATTTGACGATAGCGAAGAGTACAGTCTAGGTGATGATACCGATGATGAGTCCTCAGAAGACGAAACAACCTCACTAGATGAGCAGCCAAGCACACGCTTACAAGACAAACAACCGACTGAAAAACAAACAAGCTCTAAAGGTATCATCCAATCCGAACTGGCAAGGCGGCTTGATGTTCATTCCAGCACTGTTTACAAACGCAGAAGTGAGCCATACTTTTCAGATTGGAGCAAGAGCCGAGATCCAGAAGGAATTGCCTGGAAATACTCCTCCAAAAGTAGGCTGTTTTTTCCCATAGAATCGTAGCCGAAAGAAAATAAATCACCCACAAAGAAGAAGGTAAAAATGCTTAGTTTTGCCTTCTTCACTTCCAGAAACAGCCTAGGTATTATTTTGCCTGCAAAATATGATAATAATAATAACTTTGATATTTTGCCTTGTCTTCACACGAGCAATCGTAGCTTCATACAAACAACATATCAATCCTGTAAAAGATTGAGAATAGTTAAGAAATAACAAGAATATTAAAAATTAATAAAAATAGTAAAATATTAGTTATAAAACGGTTTTGCAGCCTATATATACCCATGCTTAAATGAGTATTTATAAATGATAAAACCACAACTAGCTAGTAATCAAAAAGTTAAACTAGAGACAAATCACCAACCTTGTATCATTGATGCCAATATGAGCCTAGTGCCGCGCCAGTTCAGCCCAAAACAGGCAGAGGCACTGCAAAGTTTAGCACGTCAGATCGTTGCCCAACAAGAATTACGCCGCGATTTGGCCCGTTTGACCTATGCCCCACCACACCAAGAAGTAGAAAAATTAGGGCGTTTCTTCACGCTTTCTGAGGAGCGCCTGCGCCTACTAGAGTCAGTGGTGGTCAACGCTAATGATGGGATTGTGATTACCGAAGCCGAACCGATGGAGGAGCCGCTTGGCCCTAAGATTGTCTATGTCAATGAAGCCTTTACCAGGATGACAGGTTATAGCCTGGAAGAGGTTGTTGGCAGGACTCCGCGGTTTTTGCAAGGGCCGAAGACCGAGCGATCGCAACTAGACAAAATACGTCAGGCTATTTCGCGCTGGGAGTCAGTCAGAGCCGAGTTAATCAATTACCACAAAGACGGTTCGCAATTTTGGGTAGAGCTGAATATCGTGCCACTGGCAGATAGTAGCGGTTGGTTCACCCATATGCTGGCGGTGCAACGCGATATCACTGAACGCAAAGCCGCTGAAGAAGAACTAAGATCCCATGCGTGTGCCTCAGCAGTGATAGCGCAACTCGGTCAACGGGCGCTTTCTGGCACCAGTCTTGACAAGCTGATGGATGAAGCCATCACCATTGTTGCCCAAACCTTGGAAGTGAAGTATTGCATGGTTTTGGAACTGATGGCGGGAGGTAATGCTTTCTTTCTCAGAGCGGGTGTCGGTTGGCAGGAAGGGTTTGTCGGGTCTGCGAAAGTAGGCGCTCACGACCGTTCCCAAGCCGGATATACGCTGCTGACAGGGAAGCCAGTCATTGTCGAAGACCTCCGCATCGAAACGCGCTTTTCTGGAACACCATTGCTGCACAACCACCGGGTCATCAGCGGCATGAGTGTGATTATTCATGGTCAAGGCGAACCTTTTGGGGTGTTGAGCGTTCACACGACGACTCACCGAAAGTTTACTGAAGATGACGTACATTTCTTGCAAGCTGTTGCGAATGTTTTGGCGGCAGCTCAGGAGCGCCAGCAAGCAGAAGAGGCGCTGCGGGAAAGTGAGGAGCGCTATGCACTGGCGGTTCGTGGCAGTAATGAGGGACTGTGGGACTGGAACCTGAAAACAGAAACAATCTATTTTTCACCCCGCTGGAAATCCATGCTGGGGTGCCAAGAAGACGAAATTAGCGACAGTCCCCACGAGTGGTTTGACCGGGTGCATCCGGAGGACTTTTATCGAGTCAAAGCAACACTAGACGCGCATCTGGAAGGGCTGACTCAGCACTTCGAGAAAGAGTATCGGATGTTGCATAAAGATGGAACTTACCGCTGGATGATCTGTCGGGGGCTAGCTATTCGAGATGCCGATGGGAAAGCGTATCGGATGGCTGGATCGCAGACTGATATTTCAGACCGGAAGGTGGCTGAGGAACAGTTAATTTATGATGCGTTTCACGATCCGCTGACTGGGTTGCCAAATCGAGCATTATTTATGGATCGGCTGGGACAAGCGATCGCGCGATCTAGAAGACAGCCAGAGTATCAGTTTGCAGTTTTATTTCTGGATCTGGATCGGTTTAAAGTAGTCAATGACAGCCTGGGTCATGTTACGGGCGATTCTCTGCTAATTGCGATCGCAAATCGTCTGCAAATTTGTCTGCGAGAAGGCGATACGGTGGCGCGGCTTGGGGGCGATGAATTTGTCCTCTTGTTAGAGGATGTTTGCGATCTCAGCTTTCCGATTGCGATCGCCCAACACATTCAAGAGGAACTGCGGACACCTTTTAATCTAGATAGACACGAGGTAGTTATTACCGCTAGCATTGGCATTACTCTGAGTGGCGGCCAGGTGAGCGATGCCTCATCCGGCATCCAGAATGTATGTCCCTATCCCGGAGACATTCTGCGGGACGCTGATATCGCCTTGTATCGTGCCAAAGCTCTTGGCAAAGCCCGCTACGAGGTGTTTACTACCGCTATGCACGCCCATGCTGTGGCTCGCTTGCACTTAGAAAATGACCTCAGACGCGCCCTTCCAGAAAATTCTGAATCCTCAATTAATAATTCTCCATTAACTCAAAATTCAAAAAACCAAGCTAAAAAATCAAAACTCTTGCTGCACTATCAGCCAATTGTCTCCTTAGCCACTGGCAAACTTGCTGGCTTTGAGGCATTGGTGCGGTTGTCTCACCCGATGCGCGGCTTGGTTTCTCCAATTGAATTTATCCCCGTTGCAGAAGAAACTGGTTTAATTGTGCCTATGGGAATCTGGATTTTGCGGGAAGCTTGTCGTCAGATGCGCCTCTGGCAACAAGAATTTCCTGACTTAGCGCCCTTAACGATGAGCGTCAATTTATCCGGCAAACAGTTTTCCCAACCCGATTTAACTGAACAAATTAAGCAAATTCTTGAGGAAACCGAGTTACCAGCCCACTGTCTCAAACTGGAGATTACTGAAACTGTGGTGATGGAAAATGCCGCCGCTGCTACGGCGATGCTTCAGCAACTAAGTAACTCTGGAATTCGGTTAAGTATTGATGATTTTGGCACTGGATATTCTTCTTTAAGCTACCTGCACCGTTTTCCCCTCAATACGCTAAAAATTGACCGTTCCTTTGTTAAGGGTATGCGGGGAGAAGGGGAAGATTCCGAAATTGTAAAAACAATTCTTACCCTGGCTCACAATCTGGGACTGGATGCGATCGCAGAAGGGATAGAAACGGCGGATCAGCTGGAGAAATTGCGATCGCTAAACTGCGAATTTGGGCAAGGATACTTTTTCTCTAAGCCACTTGATAGCAATGCGGCTGGTTTATTCATTGCCGCAGATTTTGATAATAATTATTAAGTTCGTATTTCTCGTTCCCAGTCAGAGGATGTCCCAGAAGTGTCAAAAGTTAGTTTAATTCCCCTCAGCCCCGCGCTAGAGAAAAGGGGGGAGAATCAAGTGTTAGTCCCCCTTAAAAAGGGGGATCTCCACCCTCTAAGCGTCTCAATTATTACTTTTCAGACGTCCTCTCAGAGACTAGAAACGAGAAATATTAACTTAATATTTCAATAAACTCATCAACGCTTCTTGCACTGGTCGTTGACTGATGTAAACCCTTGCAGCTTCAACCAGATTTGCAATATTCACCGGACTAGCATCATCTATATCGTCACTCAAGCGTTTTCCGGTCAATTTGCTATCTAATCTGAATTGCAAACGCAAGTAACGATTATCCTGAATAATCTGCTTAGCGATGTAATTATTAATGTCGGATGAGGCATCAAAAATTACATCAAGAATTGGTAACGCCCATTGGGTTGCACCCCATTGTTGAGCAGATTCTAGGGGAATTTCACGGGTAAGACTTCCTGTACCCACCGAGAGGACAGAAAGATCCTTGGGTTCATAGCCAAGTCGCAATGCTTCAGCGATCGCGCAAGCTGTCGGATTATTTGCGCCTACACCGCCGTCAATAACTGAATATACCTTCGTCACTCGGTATATAGAAGTAGTGTCAGGCACCACCGCCCAAGGTTCATCAACTATCGCCTGATGAATTGTCCCTCTGTACCCGATGATAGTACGAGTTTGTCCCCTTCCCGTACCACTGACGATCTCAATAAGCATTTGATTGTAATCACTATTGTCGTCTGCTGCCTCTGGACTCAGCGTTATAGTGTTTATATCTCCACCTTGAGCTTTGCCTTCTTCTTTCCGATCCAATCTGTGTGCAGGGAAAAAAGTAGGTGCAGACGCAGAACAAACACACGCTTCCCACACAGGAAGATCGCCAAAAATTTTGCGCCAGCTTTTAAAAATCAGCGGTTCCCGGCCAATTGTATCGTAGGCAGTAACCAGCAGATTTGTTGAAGTGATATCTGACAGTTTTTTGTATTTGAATTCTTCTTTGAGAACGGCAATTAAACCGCTATCTGAATACTTAGGAGCCGAAATTCCATACTGAAGAACTAATCCCGCCCGTTGCGGCGACCAAATGCTTCTATAGGGAAAGATTCTAGAACCTTTTCTTTGGTATAGTTCCACCATCTGGGAAGGTTGAAGACCTGTGGCAATCCCTGCTGCCAAAACTGCTCCCGTAGAGGTTCCAGCAATTAAGTTGAAATACTGATTTAAAGGTTGGCCGATCATTTTTTCGATTGTTGCCAGCATCGTTGCAGCAATTACGCCTCGAATACCGCCACCGTCAAAGCTTAAAATCCGAAAAGTCACGCTTTTTCTCCCCATGAATAATTTTATTTTCGGTCAGGTTGCTAATAGCTAATAATCATTAACGATAAACCATTAGCTATTAGACTTCTTCCTTCGTTCTTGTCACTTCAAGGGTGATTTTGCCGCCAAAGTCTGGAATTGGTGCGGCGGGTTTGCTGAGTCGAATTTGAACTTGTGTCACTTGCTCTAATTCTAAGATGTTCGATGCGATCGCGCTGATTAATCGTTCCACCAAGGCAAATTTAGACGTTTTTACCAGATGCTTTACTGTTGAAATCACTGTGCGATAATCCAGAGTGTCTTCTATAGCATCGCTTTTTCCCGCTGGTGCCAAATCCAGCCATAAAGTCACGTCCACTTCAAACCATTGTCCCAGTACCTGTTCCTCTGGTAAATAGCCTGTGTAGCCGTAGCAGCGAATTCCTGTTATCTGAATGTTATCCATTGCAATTTTGAGTTTAATTTTTCAGAAGGCAAAATTTATGCTATATCCTGTACAGATACATTCGCACTTAAGACTTCTGCCTCCTGAGGTTTATCAATTAAATCCTCAATATTCTGAATCATTGAGCTACAAATCTCATCTAATGGCAAATCATTAGTATCATGTCCGAAAGGATTCTCTATCTCATTGCCGATTTGTTCGATTCCAAACAAAACAAAGCTTAGTAAAATAACGATTATAGCTGTCCACCATCCCGATTTTGCAACTAATTGAAAAGGTAACAAAAAGCAATATATTAGCAATAATCGCTTCAGGTAGATAGAATAAGCTAAAGGAATTGGCGTTTTTAAAATGCGTTCGCAGCCAGTTAAAGCTTCTACCATTTTATCTAGCAATTCGTTCATAGCAATCAACTGATTGCTACTTAATAAATTTCGGTTATGCTGCTGTTGTAGGTAATCGCCAATCCAAAGAGCAACTTCTAACGGGGGATTTTTCACACTTTTGAGCTTGAGCGATTGGGATGGGGTAATTATATCTTCCAACTCGCTTATCGGTTCTTGGCGCAACTGTAATTTAGTAGCGATCGCAAAAGCACCCAATAGGCGCAGCGTTGAATCTTTGTTTTCTTTATCTATCCGTTCTGTAGTAGCGATCGCTACCCGAATCTGACGCGCTAAGTTGCGGACATTCACAACTAAAATACCCCATGATTTCCTACCTTCCCAGAACCTATCGTAAGCCGTGTTTGTCCGAAAAACCAATAATAAACCTAATACCAAGTTGTAGACAACATTAGTAACTAAGCTAGCCAAACTATTCTCTGATACGGGTAATCCCCAATAATAAAATAGAGAAATTAAAAAGCCAAATCCTCCGCACAACAAAACACGAGGAAAAATGATGGGAGCCACTGACCCCCGCAATTGTAAAGCCATTGCAAACCAGTTTAATTCGTCATTAATCATTAATTATTAGCCCTTAGCCATTCTCTCGCTCCCCGGCTAGAACCAGGGAATGCACTCGTAAAGGCTCTGCCTCTGGTTCCGAAATTCTGCAAGTTTAATCGCAAGCTTATAAGGTAGAACTATACGAATTTCTTAGTAGAAAGTCGGCTGATTGGCATTCCCAAGCTCCACCTGGGAACGAGAGATTACAAATCGCGATGGATAAAAGGTTTGGCATCTGCACCGCTGTAGGTGGCGGCAATATGCCCATCACCTACAATTTGATATTTGTATGTCACCAATCCTTCTAAACCGACTGGCCCGCGAGGCGGCATTTTTTGAGTGCTAATTCCCACTTCTGCACCGAATCCGTAGCGGAAGCCATCAGAAAAGCGAGTGGAACAGTTGTGGAAGACACCAGCAGCATCAACTTGAGCGAGAAATGTTGCAGCAGCTTCAGAATTTTCGGTCACAATAGCATCTGTATGCTTTGAGCCATAAGTGTTGATGTGGTTAATCGCGTCCTCCAAGGAATGCACAACTTTAATAGAGAGAATTAAATCGCTGTATTCTGTCACCCAGTCTGCTTCTGTAGCAGCTGCAATGTCTAGAATTTCGCAGGTTTTCTCATCTCCCCGCAATTCCACATTTTTTGCTTGCAAAGATTTAGCAACTTTCGGCAAAAATTCGGAAGCGATCGCGTTATGCACCAGCAGCGTTTCTAAAGCATTGCAAGCGGCTGGATAGTGGGTTTTGGCATCTACGGTAATGGCTACAGCTTTCTCAATATCAGCAGCTTCATCCACATATACATGACAAATTCCTTCTGCATGACCCAAGACCGGAATCCGAGTGTTATTCTGCACAAATCGGACAAATGAGTTAGAACCTCTAGGAATAATTAAATCCACATACTGATCTAACTTCAGCAATTCCAGCGTTTCTTCTCTGGTAGTTAGCAACTGCACAACATCTGGATTAATGCCAGTTTGGGTTAGTCCTTGACGAATTGCTTTTACTAAAGCTTCGCAAGAACGCACTGCTTCCTGTCCACCTTTGAGAATGACACCATTGCCGGATTTAATCGCCAGAGTAGAAATTTGCATTACTGCATCCGGACGCGCTTCAAAAATCACTCCTAGAACACCTAGAGGACAAGTTATGCGCTTGAGAATTAAACCTGTATCTAGTTCCCGATGAATTTGGACTGCGCCGACAGGATCGCTCAAGCGTCCCACATCTCGCACACCCGCGATCGCGCCCTGCAATTTTGTCTCATCCAACTTTAACCGAGCATAAAGCGGTTTAGGAATTCCCGCCGCCTCCGCCGCCTTGCAATCAGCCGCGTTAGCCGCCAAAATTTCAGGTGTTGCGGCTTCAAGCGCGATCGCGATCGCCACGATTGCTTGATTTTTAGCATCGGTTGAGAGAAGCGCCAGCTGACGCGCAGCTTCGCGGGTGAGTCGAGCAATGTCGTCAATTATGGATGAAGAAGCAATCTGGGAAGCAGTCATAGTATTGAATCGAGTACCGCCGTGCAAGCCAAAGTCTAGCGAAAAATCTCTGTATGCCTTTACTTACATCTTGCCTGACGGCACCTTTAGATGTTGATAATTGCAGAGATATAAAAGTTTAATTTTACTACAGGGTGAATTCTGGCCACTGCCACAGTACAAAATAATTGTGCAAAATCAATCTTGTTGAAAGTTTGGCTTTCTTAAGTCAATCGCGCTTTAACCTAGCAACTTTGGTATTCTACCCAAAACCGCTAGTTGTGTGTGCTAAGGTGAACCTAAAACTAGCAGCTCTACGAGTCTAATAGTTACCCACTCTGCAACAACCTCTACATGAAGCGCGCTCGCCTGATCATGAACCCGATTTCGGGCGATACTCAGCCCAACCCGATGAAGCTGCCCGAAATCATCGCGGGGATGGAAGCCCAAGATATTCGAGCTGACCTGGCATTTACTACTGCTTCAGAGTCACCTTCCTTGATTGCACAGCGAGCAGTAGAAGAAGGCTACGACATGGTTGTTGTCGGTGGTGGCGATGGAACTGTAAGTGAAGTTGCCAAAGGCTTAATCCACGCACCAATTCCGCTCGGCATTATCCCCATAGGCACCTATAACAATATCGCCCGCAGCCTCAACCTGCCAACCGATGTCGCCGAAGCTTGCGCTGTGTTGGCGCACGGTGAAATTAAGAGCATTGATGTAGGTCAAGCCAACAACGAAAATTACTTCTTTGAGGCGGCTGGTGTGGGACTGGATGCAGCCTTGTTTCCATTAGGTGAAGAAATCAAAGGTGGGCGTTGGGGTCGGATGCTCCAAGCTGCTCAACTGGCAATTGGCTATAAACCGCAACGGCTAAATATCCAGCTTGACCGTCCAATATCTGAGGCTATCGTTCAACCTGTCTCTCGGCGGCGATTTTTGCTGCGGCGAGTGGGACGCAACCGACGCAAGTTTCGGATAGAAGCTTTGCTGGTAGCGATCGCCAACGGCCCTTATTACGGTACTGGTTTTACTGTAGCTCCAGATGCCATCATGGATGATGGTCTGCTGACGGTGAGCGTCTTCCGCGACTTTAGTAAATGGGAACTGATTCGTCACTTCTGGTCAATTAGCAAGGGACAATATCATCGCAGTTCTAAAATCGAAACTTACCAAGTTGCAGAGGTAAGACTAACATCAAAGGCGAAGTTACCAGTCCACATCGACGGTCATCCTCTGGGAGAATTGCCAGTCACCCTCAAAAGCATCAAGCACGCGCTTAAAGTTATTGTGCCAGCAGCAGATATGCCTAGCTACAAGCGAAAAGACGACCCAAATCCTCCGGTAGCCTTGCCAGTAGCCTCTGTTGATGGCTTGGAAACTTAATAAACTGAGTGTGTCAGATGCGGGTAACGCAGGGGAGGTGGCGAGAGGTCAGAATGTAGTACACCCAATTGCAAACCCCTATCTGAGATCAAAGCCAAAAGTTAAATTGCAAACGGTTCAAGTTCGCTACTGTTCCACTGTTTTCTATATTTCTCAGCGATAAACGGTCGAATTTTAAACTTAGGGGGGCGACCGTCTTGGACATCGATCCGCAAAAACGAGTACGGTCGTCGTTTGTAGAAACCTTGACCACTGCGCCCGACAAAAAGCAATGATTTCGCTACCAAGCGGGTGCGATCGCTCTGACTATTCCGAAAGGTTTCTGTCAATTCCGATCCTTCGGAGCGTTGGCGGCGGAGGCTGTAACCGCTGCCACCACACACGATCCAATTCAGGTTGGAATCTGCGTGTCCAGTATCGCCAGTACGGATATATTCCAAGCAGTGAGCATGACCGCTGAGAATTAGATCGACCAGGGGACGCCCCGCCGCCTGTTTGCCAACTGCATTAGCCACCGCATCCAGCACCTGGCGGAGTCGGTGGCGAATCGCTAAAGTTTGTGCTTGGTGCCACTTTGTCGCTTCTGTGACATAGGGGGGATGGTGAAAATAAATCACACGTCCACGCACCTGGGCTGTATTCCAAGATTCAATTAGCTTTTGTCGCAGCCAGTTTAGTTGTTCCAGGTCAATGACAGTTGTTTCGTCAGCTGCTAGTTGTTTCTCAATATCAAGCAGAAGCTCATCGATTTGCTCTAGCTTGGTACGATTGTCATCAAGCTGTTCCGCATCGTCAGGTTGGTTAGAGTCAAGTTCAGATGAAGCTTCAATAATTTGCAGTTTTTGCCGCTCCAGGTCATCCCGACGCTTTTCCAGTTCCTGGCGGTAAGCGTCCCCCTCTTTTGTGGCTGGAAGCGGTGATGGTGCGTTAAAAGTATTTGAGTCAAGTGCAAAGAAATCAATCCCGCCGCTACGGAAGGTGTAATAGCGGTTAGGTAAGCGGGTAAAGCGTCCCGGTTGATAACGAAGACAGCGACCTGTTTCGGTTTTGGCAGTGTAATGGCTGTCTAGATGATGTTCCAATTCTCCCTTGGGGTCAAACGCCTTCAGGTAGTCAAGAAACGCCCGTGCATAGGCATTGCCCTGTCCCGAACCATGCCAGCTAATGTCGAAGCCGCCATCTAACTTCGACTTTAACAGGCGGCGCAGTGGCAGAGCCGCGTGTGCTATCAGACCGTAGATAATCGGCACGTCATAGTAATCGTGGTTCCCTAGTACAGGAAGAAACGGCGTATTGAAGACCATCTGGTCATAAGTAATGCGCTCTGGTTGTTCACCCCCCACCAAAAATTCTCGGTAGGGAGAAATGAAGTTTTTCAGGTAGTATTCGCTGGAGCCAACCAGATAGATCACGTCCCCGGTGTGCAAGACGAAACGACTCTCTTCGCGGTGGGGCAGCATTAGTTCTGCAACTTGTCGTTGAGGATTTTCTCCCCGATAGGCACCAGAACCACTATCACCGACGACTAAAAATGAAAACTCTGGACTCTCAGAGCCGCCATCATCTAAAACCATCCGGGTTTGATCGATTCCCCGCTCCACAAGACTCGGTTCCAGCCACCGCACCCGCTCCTTCATTTTGCGGATTTTGAGTGATATCGGTGGGTCGGACACGAATCTCATAGTTTATTACTCCCGGATTTCTCTGTTTGCTGGCTAACTTCCATGCTTGCTGATTTTACCTGTTTGCATCGCAGAAGACATCTAGGCTTTGATATATAGCGGTTCTCCGTTGAGTGGGGCCACTTATTTTTGCCAAGCTGCACTAGCCTGAGCGCCACAGGACAACGATTAGCCTCACTGAAGGACATTGGCAGATTGAAAATCGACTGCATTGGGTTAAAATCGAGAACAATCTTTAAGGGCGTAGCACTCGTCAAAATCGAATCAAGCTGCTATGGATAATAATTACATGCTCAAGATTTTGGCTGCTTGTTTAACCCAAATTGATGAAAACTCTCAACCCGCTTGTCAATAGCATTTGAGATGCGCTTGCCCTGTGTAATAGATTAAGCAAAATTTTTAGGAACAGGTATTCTGCTAAACTCAATTGACTTTTTAAGCGGTTTTGGTGGAATGTGGGTAGTATTATCATTAGGTAGGTCTTATTGACGAAACTAGACCTATATTTTTTATCACAAAATGTTACTTGCCTTACATACAAAGCTTTTTAGCCTATTTCGTCGCCCCTCCAGGTCTTAGTCACCTTTACTCCTTGTAAAAATAATGATAACCCAGGTACTAAACCCAACTGCTTTAACTCTAAGCAAATTTTAGATTCAACCAGGATAAATAAATTTTTCTTTTACCGTAAACAAAAGTATACTCAAGCTAAGATTAGGTATTGATAGGAATCTTTGAATTTTCCGCCGTATCCCCTCAAATGTAATAGGTAGTGGAAAGGCATTAGCTAAACTTTCTAAGCTGACTTTTTTGATTGATTGCAACAAATTTATCAGAATCGTTAGGATTAAATACTCAGAGCGGTTCAGGTGACTTTTTAAATGACTTTGGTAAGATTGGGGTAATATTGTCATTAGTTCGGTCTTGTTGCGAAAGATTGCCCGAACTTTTTTTACCATAATCTGTCCACTTCTGGCTAGACAAGCCTTTCCGCCCCACTGGTTAACCCTTCAGGGTTTTTTATTGTAGATTCTACCATTTTTAACAATATGGTTAGAACCACAAGGAGGGCAGTCAGGTCTAGAAGTAAGCAGAATTACTAAAAATTTTGGTATTTTTAAAAATCATAACATTTAATATGAGTTCAGATTTAAAAATTGATATTGATTAAAAATTATACTGGTTGTCTGGTCTGAAGAACCACTTATTCAGCTAAATAAACAACTACCAGGAAGGGTCATAATGAAAGCTTTTTATTTGATACATTTAACCTTTTACTACATATTTACCACTACCTAATCATGATAGTGGTCAACACATATGCTTAAGTAAACGGTATTGTTTTAAAAAGCAAAGGTACAAGAAAGAAGCCCAGGCTTGACGAATAAAATTCGCGACTACACAGAATCTTATCCACTGCGGCTTGGGTCGAAAAGTCGTCGCCGGTGGACGATAGTTTATACAGCCGTGATTATGAACATCGCCGGGTGTTTTTTCTCTCTTGTACCTCTGCGCTAACATGAGCGTACCTTTGCGTTTAAACTTCCACCGCTTCTTTGCTTTTCACTGGCGCATAAAAATCACCGTTAGCGTCAACTGCTATTCGTCCACTTGATTCCTCACCAGTAATCAAACGTGCGCCGCGTTTCTTCGTCCAATAGTTCCAGCCCCACTGGAGCAGCACTATCAGTTTGTTGTCAAATTCAATGAGATAATAAATGTGGATAAATACCCAAATTAACCAAGCGATTACACCAGAGAATTTCACAAAACCAAGGTCTGCAACCGCTGCATTACGTCCAATAACTGCTAAACTTCCTCGGTCAATGTACTGGAACGGTAGCATACTGTAACCAGCAAGTTGCTGTTTAATTAGGTTGGCGACATACTCGCCTTGCTGCATCGCTACAGGCGCTACACCGGGTAACGGTTTCCCGGTTTGATGAGTATAATTCGCTAAGTCCCCAATAACAAAAATATTGGGATGTCCTGCTACACTCAAGTCAGCTTCAACGATGACTCGCCCTGAACGGTCAAGTTGAGCGCCTGCGCGTTCTGCTAAAACTTTTCCCATCGCCGAAGCTTTAACCCCAGCAGCCCATAAAATTGTTCTAGCGGGAATTTCTTCGACTGTATCTCCTTGTTTTGTGGTGACAATATTATTGTCAATATTCGTGACTAGCGTCTTTGTTTGCACAGTTACGCCCAATTTGTTGAGGGATTTTTCGGCTTTTTCCGATAAATCTGGTGCGTAGGGTGGCAAAATGCGATCCATTCCTTCCAGCAACAAAACTTTTGCTTCTGCGGTGTCGATGTTGCGGAAATCTTTTTTGAGGGTGCTGAAGGCTAATTCTGCGATCGCTCCCGCTAATTCTACGCCTGTTGGCCCACCACCAACGATCACAAATGTCAACCAGGCACGCCGTTTTTCCGGATCTGTTTCTTTCTCCGCCGCTTCAAATGCCATAAAAATGCGCCGCCGCATTTCCAGGGCATTTTCAATAGTTTTCAACCCAGGCGCTACCGTTTCCCAGTGATCATTTCCAAAATAGAAATGACTTACACCTGTAGCAACAATCAGAGTATCGTAATTTAATTCTTCCCCACTCAGGAATATTTTTCGCTGTTCTGGATCGATATCCTTCACTTCTCCCATAATCACTTTAGTATTCTCGTTTTCACTGACTACAGCGCGGAGAGGGGAGGAAATATCAGCGGGGGAAAGTGTACCCGTGGCGACTTGATAAAGGAGTGGTTGAAATAGATGAAAGTTGCGTTTATCGATTAGCGTCACATTGACAGGAGCGCGACCAAGTGCTTTGGCTGCATATAGTCCGCCAAAACCGCCACCGACAATAACTACATTGTGAGGAGACTGATTTTCCACTGGTTTTACCATAAAATTGACATCCTTTGTTTTATGTTGCCCGTGGCTGTCGTTGAACAAACATTTCTTTACCAACTGACGAGGTTTTCGTTACAGATGTTCATATTACCTTAGTGTGCCTAGTTTAAAGCAAGCGTAGCGGCGGCTACAGGTAGAGCTATTTAGTAAAAAAAGTATTACCGAAGAGGTAGTTGGTGGGAAGCGATCGCATGGTGAACGATAAAACGCGATCGCGCTTTTGCCAGTGGCTCTAAAATTGGGATAACGATTTCCTGGTTTTGACGGCGCGATGCAAACACCAAAAAACCAACAGACAGCGGGAAGCCTGATGCAGAACCTCTACGAAACCGACTTCTACGCTTGGACTCAGCAACAAGCACTCCTCCTCCAACAGCAGCAATGGACTCAGCTTGACTTGCCCAATTTAATCGAGGAGATTGAATCGTTGGGAAAACAACAACGTGCAGAACTACGAAATCGCTTGAGTGTGTTAATTGGGCATTTGTTGAAATGGGAATATCAATTAGAACGACGCAGCCGTAGTTGGTTAGCAACGATTCGAGTACAACGGCGGGAGAGCCTAAAATTGCTAAGAGATAATCCTAGTCTGAAGCCTTATCTTGATGAGGCTCTACAGGAAGCTTATGAGAACGGGAGGGATTTAGCATCAGGAGAAACCAACCTGCCGTTTTCAACCTTTCCCCAAGAATGTCGTTATACGTTAGAGGAAACTTTAAGCGAAGTCTTCTATCCAGGTGAACCTGCGACAGATGAAATGATGGAATGATCGGGAGCAAAAGAGTGGGGTAGCGCCTCAGCGCATCGTCCTTTTTACTTGCCACTCTAAAATCGGATATTCACATTGCCTGAATTACCGATTCATTTCTGACAGATAGTTTTACAAAATTTTTCTAACATCAATTTTTATGAGTTTATAAAAAGATTAGTCAGATTTTTAGGAGACGATCCATACTTTTTTGGAGCAAAACATTTTTGTTGTGCTGCGACACGATGGCTAGGTGCAATACAAGGATTACAGTGGAGGTGGAGGTATAAGTTCCATGTTTGCAGTTATCACACCAGAGAAAATCCAGTTACCCGCAGGCGCAGTGGTGCGGCTACCCGGTAGTTGGCAGGACTATCAAGCACTAACTGAACAACTAGGCGATCGCTCAATACCGCGCATTAAGTATCGACCCGGAGAGATTCTGTTAATGTCACCGCTACCCCGACACGGACGAGAAGCCCACGTTATTGCAATGGTCGTAATAGCTCTCCTAGACCATTTAGGGCGGGACTACGAAGCGTTTACCCCAATCACAATGGAACTGCCAGAGATTAGCGGCATTGAACCGGACTACTGCTTCTATATCGATAACTGGGCAGATGTTGCAGGGAAAGATCGAATCAACTGGGGCATTGAACCATCCCCCGATTTAGTAATTGAGATAGATGTAACCAGCTACACTGATGTAAACGACTACCTGCCCTATCGAGTGCCGGAAGTTTGGTTATATAAAAAGAACCAACTTAAGATTTACCAATTGCAGAGCGATCGCTACACGGTTGTAACCAGTAGCCGCTTTTTTCCCAATATTAATGTTTCAGCATTCATCACAGAGTGTTTCCGAATTGCCTCCGAGCGCAATACCAGCGTTGCGATTCGGGAGTTACGACAAAAATTAGCAAGTGAGAATTAAATCCGAAAAATACAGAAGATGATAATGCGCTCGCAATCGGGAAGCGCTGGTCAGCAGAGTTGTGAAAGTTAGTGGCTCTTGTGGTAAATCTATGGTTGGTGTTATAGAGACACCAAGGAAGTCGAGCAACTTCCAGAAAAGCTTAACTGATACAGAACACCTGCCTCGATGCGATTTTAGACAGTATTACCTTTGAGACAAAGCTCCAAAGCACGACGAATATATGCCTCAAATGTCTCATCAGTGGGTTGAAAGACCATCGCATATAACATTGCTCCGCTCATCAGGTCGAAGACTAAATCGGGTTCTATATCTGTGTGGATTTCATTTCTAGCCTTAGCACGTTCCAGCACGGCTCCAAAGGCTTGCCGTCGCGGTTGTAGATATTTTTTCCAGTAGACCTGGGCAAAAGTCGGACTGCTAGACGCTGTACTAATAATTAGGGCAACAGTTTGACGACCTAACGGGCTGAGTAGCATTTTTGCTGCATTCTCAATGAGGATATCAATATCTCCCCAAAGGCTGCCTGTGTCTAGTATCAATATTTCCTCTCTGAGGCTTTCAATCGCGTCTGCAACCAGTTCTTCTTTAGAACTGTACCGCCGATAAATGGTAGTTTTGCCCACTTTAGCGCGTGCAGCGATCGCTTCGATGCTCATAGATTGATATCCCATTTCTGCTAGCAGCTCAAGAGTTGCTTGTAGAATCGCTTGATGAGATTTTTCGCTACGTGGGCGTCCAGGCGGGCTTTTGATAGGTTTACTCATAAACTCATCTTCGCCCAAACAACGTTCTCAAGGACAATTTGCTTCAAGCGTTCTCAAAGAATTGTCAAATGGGGAGTTGCGTTAGATGCAATCAGTCTTGTTTCTTAATCTGCTCCCACTCCTCGCGCAATATTCCCATGCACAGCGTATCAACGTATCTGCCGTCATACCACTCGTGACCCCGGAGGCGACCTTCTTCCACAAATCCACAGGATTGATAACAGCGAATCGCTCGTTCATTCCTTGAGTTTGTCCTTAACCAAACTCGATGTAGATTCCAGTATCGAAACGCATAATTCAGCAGCAATGCGATCGCTTCACGACCGTAGCCGCGTCCCCAATATTCCTTATCCCCAATTGCAATGCCTAATTCGCAGACACGCGCCACCCCCTGAAATATATCAAAACCAACCAAGCCGCACTGCCCAATGAACTTGCCATCTGCCTCGATCGCAAACCAGGTGCCATCTCGTCCACCTTTAGCGGCATTTTGATCAAACTCTGCTTGTAGCCGTTCCAGGGATTGGGGGATTGGCGGATCGCCCCCACCTGCCAATTCAACGGCTAAATCATTGTTAAACTCGCACAGTTTCGGCAGATCATCCCGCCGTATACCCCGTAGCGTTAGTCGTTCTCCCTTCAACATCGCTAATTGTCCTCGATTTTAGGTACTTACTCATTCATATCAAGTCTGTCAGGAGGCGGTCATGATTCATACAAAAGAAGAAAACAAGTTGGGAGTTAGGAATAGCCTGGTGAATTTTAAAAGCTGTCGCTCTGTCTAAAATGTCCTGCGACCCTAAGGCAGCTCCTCTTGACACTCCCTATTGTAATTACGATACTCAATCGTATCGATATTAATGCTGTCCATTTGTTGTGGAGCCAAGAGAAAACAATGACAACCACCAAACAAGCGCGATCGCTACCTTTACCTCCTGGGAGCTTTGGTCTACCAATTATTGGCGAAACCATTAGCTTTTTACGCGATCCAAACTTTGTACAGAAGCGACACCAGCAATACGGACGAATCTTCAAAACTCATGTGTTGGGTCGTCCTACCATCTTCTTGATTGGAGCTGAGGCAACCCGCTTTCTCTTTGCCAACGAGAAACACTACTTTTCTGACGGAATTGCGGATGGTGTCCCCCCGCAGACCAAAGCGTTGATGGGAACTGGATCGGTAGTGATGCAGATGGGGGATGAACATCTAAGACAGCGCAAATTGCTATCGCAAGCCTTCCAACCTCGCGCACTAGCAGGGTATGCCTCCACAATGGAGGAGATTAGCCGCAGTTATCTCCACAAGTGGGAGCTTTTGGGTCAGTTTTCCTGGTACTCGGAACTAAGAAAATACACGCTGGATGTGGCTTGCAAGTTGCTGGTAGGAACGGAAGCTGCCAGCGATCGCGATTTTGGCGAGTGGTATGAAATTTGGGGAAAGGGGCTACTTTCCATCCCCGTACCCTTACCTTGGACAAAGTTTGGTCGGGCGTTACGGTGTCGCAAGCTGATACTGGGGCGAATTGAGGAGATAGTCAAAGAGCGTCAACAACAAGCTACATCGACTCAGGATGTCTTAGGTTTATTGTTGCAAGCGCGGGATGAAGAAGGAAACACTCTGAGTTTGCAGGAACTCAAAGAGCAACTTCTGACCCTATTATTTGCGGGTCACGATACGTTGTCATCTGCCCTTTCTTCGTTATGTCTTCTATTAGCGCAGCATCCAGAAGTTAAAGAGGCTATCCGTGCAGAGCAAAAGCAATTGGGGTTTCCCCAACCCCTGACGCTGGAGCATCTGAAGCAGATGACCTATCTAGAGCAAGTCTTGAAGGAAGTTCTGCGAGTGTTTCCTCCATCAACTGGTCCTAGAGAAGTCATTGAATCTTGCGAGTTTAATGACTACTTAATCCCTAAAGGTTGGAAGGTACTTTATCACAGCGGCACGACTCATCAAGATAGCAGCATCTATACTCAGCCAGAATGCTTTGACCCAGAGCGTTTTGCAGCCGAACGGGCGGAGGATAAACAAAAACCGATGAGCTATATCCCCTTCGGTGGTGGACTGCGAGAATGTCTGGGCAGGGAGTTCGCCAAACTAGAGATCAAGCTGTTTGCCGCGTTATTAGTCCGCGAGTATGAGTGGGAACTGCTTCCCGGACAAAACTTGGAGATGGTAATGCTACCGACAGTCTATCCCCGCGAGGGTTTAAAGGTGAAGTTTTGGCGGAGAGTGCAGCACGGCTAGGAAAGTGCCTCGCAATGCTTATCAAATCGCACTAAAGCTGTAAGGTGGGCGATGCCCACGCAACTAACACGGCTATCTTTGAATTTGTGCAGCTAGGATTTTTAGCGATCGCATTATCCTTGAACCGTAAGCCCTTCGCCCTATCTCCACACCCCCCGCGATAGATGTTTGACGATAATTAATCAACGCAATCTAAAGTCAGCCTGTTTTGTCCCAGCAAGTCTGATAATTTAATTAGGTTAAATTAAGATGCCTTGCCGTGTCAGCCTGTCGCACCTTTGGTGCGGTTACGAGCTTAGGCAGGCTTGGTTTGTGTAGCCACAGGCTAAGGCAATGTGGGTATATCCCTAGGCAGGATTGGTGAGAGAATTATGGCGCTAATAGTCCAAAAATACGGCGGAACTTCAGTAGGATCGGTTGAACGCATTCAAACAGTCGCACAGCGCGTTCATAAAGCAGTCCAGATGGGCAACTCCTTAGTTGTCGTAGTTTCCGCGATGGGTAAAACTACTGATGGACTGGTAAAATTAGCTACCGAAATATCCACTAATCCCAGTCGCCGGGAAATGGATATGCTGCTCTCCACAGGCGAACAAGTTACCATCGCCTTGCTGAGTATGGCATTGCAGGAATTGGGACAACCAGCAATTTCTCTCACGGGCGCACAGGTAGGAATTGTTACCGAAGCGGAACACACCCGCGCCCGGATTCTGCACATTCAGACAGAGCGCATGGAACGTCACCTAGACGCGGGTAAAGTAGTTGTGGTTGCTGGTTTCCAAGGCATCAGCAGCATAGAAGATTTGGAAATTACCACCTTGGGACGCGGCGGATCTGATACTTCAGCGGTGGCTCTGGCGGCAGCTTTACGAGCAAGCTGTTGCGAAATATACACGGATGTACCGGGAATTTTTACCACAGATCCGCGACTGGTGCCAGAAGCACAACTAATGGAAGAGATTACCTGCGATGAAATGCTGGAATTAGCCAGCTTGGGTGCCAAAGTGCTGCATCCCCGCGCTGTGGAGATTGCGCGGAATTACGGCGTGGAGTTGGTGGTGCGTTCCAGCTGGACAGATGACCCCGGTACGCGAGTGATCTCCCCGACACCAAAACCGCGATCGCTCCAAGATTTAGAAATTGCCCTACCAGTAGACGGGGTAGAATTTGATACTGACCAGGCGAAGATAGCGCTGTTGCGGGTGCCGGATCGTCCTGGCGTGGCGGCGCGGTTATTCGGTGAAATTGCCCATCAAGCCTTAGACATCGACTTAATTATTCAGTCAATACACGAAGGAAATACTAACGATATTGCCTTTACTGTCAGCAAAAACGTGATCAATCGGGCGGAAGCAGTAGCAGCAGCGATCGCGCCCGCCCTCCGTACCCAAAACAGCCCAGAACAGGGAGAAGCTGAGGTGATGGTGGCGCGGCACATCGCCAAAGTCTCCATTGCTGGTGCGGGGATGATCGGTCGTCCTGGCGTGGCGGCGCAGATGTTTGCCACTCTCTCTAGTGCGGGAATCAACATCCAGATGATTTCCACCTCGGAAGTGAAAGTTAGTTGCGTAGTTGATGCGGATGATTGCGATCGCGCTATTTCCCTGCTTTGCCAAACTTTCGAGGTAGATAGTTCCCCAGTCAGACCTAGTGGGCATTCACAACACACAAACACGCCACAATCTTCTCCTCCGGTGCGCGGTGTCGCCCTAGATTTCAACCAAGCACGTCTAGCGATTCGCCACGTTCCAGATCGTCCGGGAATGGCGGCGCAAGTGTTTGAATTATTAGCCCAGAAAAATATCAGCGTGGATATGATTATTCAATCGCAACGCTGTCGGGTAATTAATGGCATCGCCACCCGCGATATTGCTTTCACTGTCGCCCAAGCGGATGCACAAGAAGCGCAAAAAGCACTTTTATCAATCGCACCTTCATTAGGTTGCGGTGAAGTTGCGGTGGATACTGCGATCGCTAAAGTTAGTATCGTTGGTTCCGGAATGGTGGGACAACCTGGTATCGCCGCCAAAATGTTTGAAGCGCTATCCCAGCACCAAATAAATATTCAGATGATTACTACATCTGAAATCAAAATTAGCTGCGTTGTCGCCCAAGATCAAGGTGTTCTTGCTTTACAAGCAATTCACACTGCCTTTGGGCTTGCAGGTACTCAGAAAATCCAAGTTCCCGCATAAAATTTCCTAGCTAATTTTGTTAATTAATAAAGGCGATCGCATTCTCTCCCCTTGTTCCTTTTTCACGGTTCATAATAACCCGATTCCATCCTCTTAGCCCCCCTTTTCAAGGGGGGTTGGGGGGATCGTCTTTCCCATTTTCCCCATCCCTGCGTCAAACTGATAAATAGCAACGTCAAACTTGAAGCAGATGACACAGAACCCCAGCCGAAAAACCCTGCTAGAGCAAGCACATGAGAAACTAGATCGCGGGGAATACGAAGCAGCATTAAAACTATTTCAGCAAGCAATGCTACTGGAACAGCAAAACCCAAAAGCATGGTATGGGTGTGGTTTAGCTTACTATCGATTAAAGGATTATAAAAAGTCAGTTGAATTTCTGGATCGTGCTTTGCTTCTTCAGCCTGACTACATTTTGGCGTTGGCTAGGCGTGGTTTGGCTTATCAACAATTGCAGCAGAATGAGGAGGCGATCGCAGGCTTTGAGAAAACTATTAAAATTGAACCCCAAGATTATGAAGATTGGCGAGGTAGAGGAATTGCGTTATATGGATTGAAACGCTATGAAGAAGCGATCGCATCTTACGACAAAGCGATTGAATTTAAACCTGACTTTCACGATGCTTGGTACAACCGGGGAGCTACGCTGGGTAATTCAGGGAAATCGGAGGAAGCGATCGCATCTTACGACAAAGCGATTGAATTTAAACCTGACTGTTACGAAGCTTGGGCTAACCGGGGAGTTGCGCTGTATAGCTTAGGGAAATTTGAGGAAGCGATCGCATCTTACGACAAAGCGATTGAATTTAAACCTGACTTTCACGAGGCTTGGAACAACCGGGGAGTTGCGCTAGATAGCTTAGGTAAATTTGAGGAAGCGATCGCATCTTACGACAAAGCGATTGAATTTAAACCTGACAAAGACTCAGCTTGGTACAACCGGGGACTTGCGCTGGATAGCTTAGGTAAATTTGAGGAAGCGATCGCATCTTACGACAAAGCGATTGAATTTAAACCTGACTATCACGATGCTTGGTACGCCTGGGGACTTGCGCTGCGTAAGGTAGGTAAATTTGAGGAAGCGATCGCATCTTACGACAAAGCGATTGAATTTAAACCTGATTATCACGAAGCTTGGAACAACTGGGACTTATTAGTAAAAACGCAGCAAAACCCTTTTCCTTACTGGCTGAAGGCTAAAAAAACTTCTACCAAAG
Organism: Trichocoleus sp. FACHB-40; assembly: GCF_014695915.1. Taxonomy (GTDB): domain Bacteria; phylum Cyanobacteriota; class Cyanobacteriia; order Cyanobacteriales; family FACHB-T130; genus Funiculus; species Funiculus sociatus. The sequence continues at coordinate 25,311 of NZ_JACJPF010000111.1, read as the reverse complement.
CATTAGAACAGCTAACATTTGAACAGTTTCCCTTGAGACATTTGACAGTATTGCAATACTTGTTGAAAATTTGTAGTTACTTGGGTGACACCCAGACATTCGATCGAGAATTAGAAAAAGGGAGACAGCAGCTTGATGAGTTGCTGCGACGCTGCGAATTTGAAACCCAAAAAATCAACCTTGAGCGCAAATTTGCCGCCTTTACGCAATTGAGAGTAGATATCCTCGCCCAATCGCCAGAAAAGCACCAACAAATAGCAGCTTTAGAGACAGCAGAAAAGCGCAAGAATACTTGTTTATCTTGGCTGCGCGAAGGTTGGGATTATGATGTTCCCAGCCCCAGCTACCAGCAAATGCAACAACTATTGAATCCTAAAACTGCTGTCATTTACTGGCACATCAGCCCCCTAACGATTACCACATTTATCCTCATAGACAATCAAGATTTGCACGTTATCACTGAGAAAATCGATGAATTTGAAACTTGGTTTAAAGAATGGAAAAGCGACTATCAAACCTACCGTAACACGCCCCAGACTCCTGCTACTAAAGCAGAGTTACCCTGGCGAACTAAAATATCTTCCCGACTGGAAAAGTTACGTAAAATTCTTGAGATTAAGAAAATAGTGGACAAGCTACCTCCGTTGGTTAACAAATTAATTCTAATTCCTCACCGCGACTTACATTTATTACCCCTACATTACCTATTTTACGGCCGCACTATCGCCTATTTACCCAGTTTTCAAATAGGGATACACTTGCAACAAATAGGAGAATATCCTAAACCCACCAACATTTTAAATGTAGAAAACCCGCGCCGCGACTTGCCTTTTGCTACTATTCAAAATTTAGCTATTTCCCAGCTACATCCCCAGTACGAACAACTAGAGATTCCACCCCTCACCAGAGACGAAATCATTCAGAAACTCGCAGGTGATAGCGACACCTTCAATTTTACCGGACATGGCTACCACGATATCGAACAGCCGCAAAATTCAGCTTTGCTTTTAGCAGATACAGACAAGTTAACTCTAGAGGATAACTTCAGCCAAAGTAATAATTTAGACTTTAGTAAATACAGTTTAATTTGCCTTTGTGCTTGCGAATCTGGGATCGCCAGTCAACAAAACCTAATTGATGAATATGTCGGTTTAGTCAGTGCTTTCCTGGCAAAACGTGCCAGTTGCGTCGTCAGCACTCTCTGGAACGTTGACGAGCAATCCACAGCTTTGCTAATGATTCAATTCTACACCTTCATCGCAGCCGGAGAAACCCCCGCGATCGCCCTAAAAAAAGCTCAAAATTGGCTGCGTAAACTCTCTTATCCTAAATTAGCTCAATGGTATCTCAATCTTGCCGAAGAACTAGCAAAACTTCATCCGGCTGATAGCAAATTATTAAAAGGTTTCGCTGCTAAAATCCAACGCGACCTGGCTAAAATGAGGACATTTCAGCCACCTTTTGAAGATCCTTATCACTGGGCTGGTTTCATTCTCACTGGTAAAATATAGAGAGAGTATGCCCACACTCCTGTTGCGGTCGATGCTCCAGAAACAAAGCCTGTCTACGCAGGCTTTATATTAGCCCGCACAGGCGAACTTCGTTTGTTCCCCCTTGACTTTAGTCGTCGGGCATTTTTGCGTTTTTCAAACTTATTTTTACCCGCATAAATTATGACAGTTAACCTCAAATATTCGCAAGCGATCGCCGTTTACGCCTTTCTCCAAGCTTTAGCCGAACAAACAGAAGCTTTATCATCCGATTTACAAAAGAAAATTAATCAAGTGGGTGAAACATTTGAATCTGACACCGAAACAGCAGTAAATTCCCTCTTGGAACTAGCTAAACATAAGCGTCTGGTTACAGCCTACGAAAAAGTCTATCAGGATACCGTGAATAAGTACCAACCTAAAGAAATGAATAGGTATGACTCACCCGACAAACAAAATCAACCCGATGCAACTCCCACCGAAGGATTAAGTAATATTGCAGTTAACATTTTTAAAGATTCCGACCCTGTAGAAAAATCGAAAGAGAAAAAACAAGAAATAGCAGTCGTAGCCGACTCATGTATTCATTAGAGAACTTAGAGGGTAAGTTGGGTTAATAAACGGATGTTGTTAGCGAAGTCGAAACCTAACCCCCTAGCCCCCTTCCCTATTAGGGAAGGGGGAACCGGAAGCTATCCCAATAGGGGAGAAGTTATATGGGGAAGAAAGCCAATAACGTCAGGAAACTCACCTAACCTATAAATTTCCAAATAACGGTATTAGCAACATAATATTATTTAGATGACAAACTTAGAGTATCCCACCCTCGATTTATTTATCTATAACCTAAGAGAAGATTTAGGCGAAGATGAAGCGGGAATCCGCGAACCATACAAGGATTACTGGACAAAACTACTTAATTTACAAGGACATTTTAAAAACGATAAACAACCAGATAATCGTATTGATTTTGATAAAAGCCTTTACAATTATGCCACTGATGGTTCTTATGTCCGCACAAATTTAGGCGATACAAACTGTCTGCGATTTAGCTGTTCTGTTGATGGTAAATACACCGACTCTGAACTTGAGCCTATTATTACTAAAATTAAAAAATCAGCAATTTTACCTGAATTTGCAACGGCTATTACTAAAACTGACGAAAGAATAGACCCCCTTATCCTTTCCAAAGAAGGCTTTTTAGGACAAACTTGGATGATTTCTGGATGGGTAGATTCATCCACAGATATAAATCAAGATTTAGCACATAAAGCTTACAAATCTATAATAGGTAAAGACTATCAATATAAAGAAGAAGGAAACTTTCTCGGCGGTAAAGTCCTTGAACTATGGCGCGGTGTACAGAAATGGGAAGCGATAGAAAATAACAGTCATGTCTTAATTATTTTTTATCCCGATGAAGCAACCTTTGCTAAAGCTGCCGGATATTACAATGCGTGGCGATACCTATTTTACTGTCGCCATAAAATTCTTTGGGCTTATGCACAGGGGAGGGAACTAAAATCAAGGCTGTTAAATAAATTTAATCAACCATTTCCCAACTTTAGCAATCTATCTCAACGCTCGTTAAAACAACTCAAAAACGATTTACAAACAAATATAAATAACCTGTCTTCTTATGTGCGGGAGATTAATTATCTGGAAATTCAACAACATACCATTGAAGTCAATTTGCTAAACTACGAAAAACAACGCGAACAATTTTTAAATAATGAGAAATTTTTACAAGAATTTAGCAAAATTGCAACCAAAAAATACAAAGCTCAGTTAGAAAAAGATGCTGTCAGCCTGCGCCCAGGAGTAAGTATTTTAGAAAACGTCACAAATACGATTCGGGGCATAGTAGAGATTGAACAAGCAGAACGCGATCGCAACTTCCAAGTTTTCGTCGGATTAGCAGGCGTAGGCATAGGAACAGCCTCAATAGCTGCGTCCACAGTTTCCCCATTTGTCGAAGGAATTACACAGCAACCATTCAAAAAAACTGATGGTACGCTATCACCTAAAAATGCCGCATTATTCAATATTACCACCTCTGCCAGCATCAGCATAGGTATCGGGTTTCTATGTATTCTAGTGGCGCTATTAGCAATTTGGGTTTTTAAGCGATCGCGTATTGTCTCACAAGCCAAATCTCATCGCCAACCCCCTAACAAATAACTCTGAAGTGGCCTGATTTATAAAGTGCGATCGCGCTTCAAAAAAGATACACTCCAAAACATACCAACAACAAAGGTAAAGTTATGGTTACACAGCCGCAATCTCTTCTCAAAGAAGAAATTATCTATCCCGACAGCGACGGACAGCCAATGTCAGATAATACCAAGCAGTTTCGCTACATTGTTACCACTCAGGGGGGATTAGATGCGTTATTTCAAAATGATCCCGATGTATTCGTCGCTGGCGACTTACTTTGGTATCCCATTCAAGGCGACAACAAGACCAGAATAGCTCCAGATGTTATGGTGGTTTTTGGAAGACCAAAAGGCGATCGCGGCTCCTATCAACAGTGGCGGGAAAATAATATTCCTCCGCAAGTAGTGTTTGAAATACTATCTCCAGGCAATACTGCCAAAGAGATGATCAAGAAATACAAATTTTATGAACGCTATGGGGTGGAAGAATACTATTTATATGACCCAGATAGCGGTGAATTGACAGGTTGGCTGCGCTCTGGGGAGGAATTAGAAGAGATTGAGGAAATGTTAGGTTGGGTAAGTCCGCGATTGGGAATAAGATTTGAGCTATCTAACACCGAACTCGTTCTTTATTATCCTGATGGACAGCAGTTTGCTAGTTATGTAGAACTAGCTCAACAACGAGAACAAGAGCGACAACGAGCAGAACAAGCTGAGGCAAGAGCCGAAGAAGCTGAAAGCCAACTGCAAGCTTTACGTGCTTTACTTCAAGAAAGAGGAATTGATCCAACGCAACTGTGACAGAAATTAATTTAGAAGTTCAAGAAACCAACACCCGTATCGACCGCTATCTTTCTCAAGAATTATCAGATTTATCGCGATCGCGCATCCAAAAGCTGATCGAAGAAGGCAACGTGCAGATTAACGATACTGTCTGCACTTCCAAAAAAGCAGCTGTGCAAGCAGGCGATCGCATCTCCCTAGCTATCCCAGAAGCTATTCCCCTCGACCTGGAAGCAGAAGCTATCCCCCTGGATATTCTTTACGAAGACGATTCCCTGATTATTATCAACAAACCTGCTGGTTTAGTTGTTCACCCCTCTGCCGGACACGAAGCCGGAACCCTCGTCAACGCCCTTTTATCCCATTGTCCCCTTGCGGAAATTGGTGGCGTGCAGCGTCCGGGAATTGTCCACCGTCTCGATAAAGATACCACCGGGGCGATGGTTGTTGCCAAAACCGACCAAGCGCACCAACATCTGCAAGCGCAACTGAAAGCTAAAACTGCACGTCGGGAATATTTAGGCGTTGCCTATGGTTCGCCGCGCACCGAAAGCGGCACTATTGACCAACCCATCGGTCGTCATCCGGTAGACCGCAAGAAAATGGCTGTTGTCCCGGAAGAGAAGGGAGGACGACCTTCAGTGACTCACTGGCGGGTGCAGGAACGCCTGGGAAACTACACTTTGATGCTTTACCAACTGGAAACTGGTCGCACCCACCAAATTCGGGTTCACAGCGCCTACATCGGTCATCCCATCGTTGGCGATCGCGTTTACAGTTCTGGTCATTCAGTGGGAGTTAATTTACCTGGTCAAGCACTGCACGCTTGGCGACTCAGGTTGGAACATCCCCTATCAGGAGATTTAGTAGAGGTGACTGCCCCTTTGCCTGGCAGCTTCACTACTCTGCTGGAGGTTCTCCGACGGCGAATTCCCTCTTTTTAAAGAAAAATATATTGCAAGGGTATTGGACAAAACCGCCTCGGCAAGCCAGTAAATTTGGAGTTGGGTTATGCAGTTGTGGTTTCTCTACAAGAAATTGCCACGAATAGCGCGATCGCGTTATTCGCCCTATTGCAAGCACTCACCCAAGAGCAACATCAAGTGGTGCTTCTCATGGAAACTGCTCTTGAGGCTAGTTTTTTCTGGGGTGGGTGAGCGATCGCGCTATTACTTAGCCAGTTACTCAGTAGCCGTAATACACCGCTACTGAGTAACGCACCTAAATTTTTATGCTTTTTACATAATTGCCTTTTACCTTTTTCCCCTCCCCCGGCATTTTTGACTTTTTTGCAGGTGGTGCGGCGACAGATTGCTGCATCTGAACTCAAAATCCGAGATGTTTTTATTTAAATATCTTTACAAATCGACTCTAGAGAAAATATGATGTCTTTCTCTAAAAATGATTGCTCCATCTAGTTTCTAAGCGAATATTAAAAAAGTATAAAGATAGTAATTTTATAACTCTTGGGTATAAACACTTAAGGTTTTTGTAACGATATATGTGTATCATAGGCAATAATTAACAGCTACAAGCCTTATGTATAAAGGATTTGAACTTTTATTCATTGGTCTTGAAATAAATTCACAAATCTTAAAAACACAAAGTCCCAAAGGCGTTGTATAAAAATAACCGGAGGGATCAATAAAAGACAAACGTTAAACAAAACACCGATTTAGCAAGGCAAGCCTACCTCTCATAAAAGGACGAACTTTTCTCATATTTCCATGACAACCGTTTTGTTGCCCACGTGTGAAGTGACAAGCGGGATGAGAGAGCAACTTGAAAGGTGTATTTTGGCTGATGTCTGATTTTGACCTTTCCGCATCGACTAAAACCGTGTTTTAAAAATCACACTCAACGAATATCAGTAGGAGATTGAGTTCATGTTAGATGCATTCGCCAAGGTGGTTTCTCAGGCTGACTCTAAAGGTGAATTCCTGAGCACCGAGCAACTGGATGCCCTGACCAACATGGTCAAAGATGGCAACAAGCGTCTGGATACCGTTAACCGCATCACCAGCAACGCTTCCACCATCGTTGCCAACGCAGCTCGTGCTTTGTTTGAAGAGCAGCCCCAACTGATCTCCCCCGGCGGCAACGCATACACCAACCGTCGCATGGCTGCTTGCTTGCGCGATATGGAAATCATCCTGCGCTACGTTACCTATGCCACCCTGGCTGGTGATTCCAGCGTGTTGGATGACCGCTGCTTGAACGGTCTTCGCGAAACCTACCAAGCACTGGGTGTACCCGGTGGTTCGGTTGCCGCAGGCGTTCAAAAGATGAAGGATGCAGCGATCAAGATCGCCAACGACCCCAGTGGTATCAGCCAAGGCGATTGCAGCCAGTTGATGTCTGAAGTGTCCAGCTACTTCGATCGTGCTGCTTCTGCTGTTGCTTAATAACAACTAGCAAGCTTGCTGTGGGATAACGCGACATACCGCGTTTCTTGGAAAAATCTGTAAACCATTAGGGAGATAAATCAACAATGAAAACCCCAATCACCGAAGCGATCGGAGCTGCTGATACCCAAGGTCGTTTCCTGGGCAATACCGAACTGCAAGCCGTTAACGGTCGCTTTGATCGTGCCACCGCCAGCATGGAAGCTGCTCGTGCGCTGACCCAAAAGGCTCAGCAACTGATCGACGGTGCTGCCCAAGCTGTGTACCAAAAGTTCCCCTACACCACCCAAATGCAGGGGCCTCAGTACGCTTCTGATTCTCGCGGCAAATCCAAGTGCGCTCGTGACATCGGTCACTACCTGCGGATGGTCACATACTGCTGTGTGGCTGGTGGTACTGGTCCTATGGACGAGTATCTAATTGCTGGTTTGGATGAAATCAACCGCACATTCGAGCTGTCCAACAGCTGGTATGTGGAAGCCCTGAAGCACATCAAGGCAAATCACGGTCTTTCCGGTCAAGCTGCTAACGAAGCTAACACCTACATCGATTACGCCATCAACGCCCTGAGCTAGTATTCAGGTGCTATGCCCGGAAGAATCAGCGAGTGTTGGCGGTTAGGCTAGCAGTTGCTAATTTTTCCGGGCATTGTTTTTCTCATTTTCCATAAAAAAAACTTAAAAATTGTTGCGTTGGGAGAGAAAAGATGAGCGGTTTAGTGGCGTCAAATCTAGCAGCAGCAGGCCGGTTGGGCCTTTCTGCATTTGATGATACAAAAGTCGAACTGCGACCTGACTGGACAGAAGACGATCTGCAAGCGGTGTTCCGAGCCGCTTATCGTCAGGTATTAGGCAACGACTATGTGATGAAATCCGAACGCCTCACGGTAGCAGAATCTTTACTGCGACAAGGAAACATCACAGTCCGGGAGTTTATCCGGGCGATCGCTAAGTCGGATGTATACAAATCTAAGTTTTTCTATCCAAATTCAAATCAACGCTTTGTTGAACTCAATTTCAAACATTTGTTGGGTCGTCCTCTTTATGATGAGGCAGAGTTAAGCGAGCATACCCAACTCTGTGAAGATGAAGGGTACGATGCGGAAATTGATTCAATCATCGACAGCAATGAGTATCAAGCCAATTTTGGCAACAACGTAGTCCCCTATTACCGGGGATTTTTGGTAGAGCCGGGCGTGAGAACCGTTGGCTTTAGCCGGATGTTCCGCCTGTATCGCGGTTATGCAAGCAGCGATCGCTCCCAAGTAGAAGGGAAAGCACCCCGCCTCACCCGCGAACTAGGTCGCAACCAAGCTTCCACAATTGTCAAACCCTCTGGCGGTTCAGGTGGCTGGAATTACGGAACTCTCTCCAAAGATGCACCTCCGAAAAAAGCTCTCGGTGGTACTCAGGAAGAAAGCGGACGGGTATATCGCATTGAAGTAACTGGTATCCTGTCTCCAGGCTTCCCGAAAGTTCGCCGCAGTACAAACGCCTTCTTGGTGCCTTACGAGCAGCTATCCCAAAAACTCCAAGAAATCACCAAAAAAGGTGGCAAAATCGTCAACGTGTCACCAGCGTAAGGGAATTGGGATTAGGGATTGGGGATTGGGAGTTTGAAAGAATCTTACCCAGTCCCCAGCCCCCAGTCCCCAGTCCCCAGCCCCCAGCCCCCATAATTACAGGAGCTATATCAACAATGTTTGGACAAACTACACTAGGTAGCGGTACTCTCAGCGACGCCAGCAACCGGATGTTTCGCTACGAAGTCGAGGGTATGCGTCAGACTTACGAATCTGACAAACTCAGCTATCCCATTCGTCGCAGTGGCAGCATTTATGTCACAGTGCCATACAGCCGCATGAATGAAGAAATGCAGCGGATTAACCGTATGGGTGGCAGAATCGTCAGCATTGAGCCTTTGACCCTGGAAAATAATAGTGAAGCGAAAAGCGAAGCCACAGCAGCCCACTCCTAAAGCTTAATCTAGCAATCCTCTGTCCTTTGCATTATTCTGTCCTACGATGCTGGAGTCTACTCAAGAGTGCAGTATTCCGATCCGCCTGGTAGCGAACCGCTAACGGTGGAGATGGCGATCGCCAATCTCCACCATGAAGATTTAAGTCTCCGCTATTATGCTGCTTGGTGGCTGGGCAAATTCCGTGTTAATGAGCCTGCTGCTGTGGAGGCCTTGATTGCAGCTTTGGAGGATGAAGCAGATCGGACAGAGCTTGGTGGATACCCCCTCCGCCGCAATGCTGCACGCGCACTGGGGAAACTGGGCGATCGCCGCGCTGTACCAGGACTGATTCGTTGTCTGGAGTGTTCCGACTTCTACGTTCGGGAAGCTGCCGCACAGTCTTTGGAGATGCTAGGCGATTTGTCCTGCGTTCCAGCGCTGATGAAACTGCTCGACGGTGGTGTAGCTGCCGCCATGCGGGTACCAGGACGGCCCCATTTAGAGCAACCTTCGGAAGCAGTGATGGAAGCATTGGGAACGCTGCAAGCTACCCAAGCAACAGCCCTGATTCAACCATTTCTGGAGCATCCCGTAGCGCGAGTGCAGTATGCAGCGGCGAGAGCAATGTACCAGTTAACAAAAGAGCCAGTTTATGGTGAACGCCTGGTGCAAGCCTTGCAGGAAAGCGATCTGCAACTGCGCCGGGTAATTTTGTCAGATTTGGGTGCAATAGGTTATCTGCCAGCAGCAGAAGCGATCGCATCTGCTGCAACCGAAAACAGCTTCAAGCTGATCGCCCTCAAAGGGCTGTTGGAACAGGTACAGACGGGAGCCTCGTCTGTAGACCCCCAAGATCCGCGATCGCTATCTAGGGATGCCATCCGGGTAATGACCCTGATGGACGCTTTGTTATAGTCACTGGCTAATAGCTAATACCAGTTAGCCATTAGCCATTAGCTATTAGCAATTGACAATTAGCAATCCTTCCACTGACCAATGACTGACTCATCCCAAGAACTGATTGATGCTATTGAGCAGGCGAATTCTCCCGAACGTTTAGTAGCATCAGTCCAAGCCTTAGCAGCTACTCGGCAGACCGCAGGGATTTCCACGCTAATTGCCGTTTTGGGCTACAACAACCCAACAGCAGCAGTGGCAGCAGTTGAAGGGCTGATTCAGATAGGAGAAGCAGCAGTGCAGCCCTTGTTGGAACAGCTGGACGATTACAACTACGGAGCTAGGGCTTACGCGATTCGAGCATTAGCTGCGATCGCATCTCCCAAAGCCTTAGATGCCTTAGTCGCAGCAGCCAGCGACTTTGCGCCCAGCGTCCGCCGCGCCGCCGCCAAAGGGCTAGGAACCCTGCACTGGCACGAGTTAAGTCAAGAACAAATTCCCTCCGCTCAACTCTTAGCACTCTCAACCCTGCTTTCCATCTCTCAAGACCCAGACTGGGCAATTCGCTACGCCGCAGTTGTGGGTTTGCAAGGTCTGGCAACCCAGTTAGAAGTCCGTCAGCCCATCCAAAAACGTCTAGAGGAAATGACTCAAGACCCAGACATAGCTGTTCGCGCCAGAGTTCAGCTAGCTAACCAATTAGTTATTAGTCATTAGTCCTTGGTCAGTGAAGAGTTGGAATGTTAAACGTTCCCTCTTTCAAACGTCTACGGACAGCTAACAACTAACAAGTAACAACTAACAACTAAAAATATGTCAATTCCACTTCTTGAAATTACACCCAAAACCCAGAATCAGCGCGTAGCTGGTTACGAAGTACCCGATGAGGACGACCCGCAGATTTATCGGTTGGTAGATGCAACATCTGACTCCGATATTGATGCCATAATTTGGGCTGGCTATCGGCAAATTTTCAGCGAACATTTGATTTTAGAAAGCTACCGTCAATCCTTCCTAGAATCTCAGCTGCGAAATCGCGCCATTTCCGTGCGTGAGTTTATCCGGGGACTGGGCAAATCGGAAGTTTACCGAAACCTAGTAGCAGATACTAACTCCAATTATCGGTTAGTTGACATCAGCTTCAAACGGTTTCTCGGACGCGCCACCTACGGCAAAGATGAGCAGATCGCTTGGTCAATTGTAATTGCTTCCAAGGGGTTGCATGGTTTTATCGATGCCGTTGTCGATAGCGAAGAATACCGCCAAAACTTCGGCGATGACATCGTACCTTATCAGCGCCGACGGTATAATGAGCGACCATTTAACCTGGTAAACCCCCGGTATAGTGATTACTGGCGCGGTCGTTTGATTGCCCTAGATAATCGTAGCTACCATCAAGCAGCACCCCAAAAAGATATGAAATCAGCAGCGGCTCGTCAAGGCATTCCGGATTCTTTCCTAGCAATGGCACGGAGTATTTCTCCCGGCGGAATGAACTACCAGCGATCGCGCGATCGGGCGATTTCTCAAGCTAATAACATGGAACTTCTAGACACAACCCGCAAAGTTGCTAACCCGCAACCTATTGTAGGTCGCACCGAGGTGGCGCTACCCTATCGCTATCTTTACCAAACGCCAAAAGTCTAGAAGCTAATGGCTAATCGTTCATCGCAATTAGCAATACTTCAATTAGCAACCCTTTAACGAACAATTTAACTATGGCAATTCCTCTGCTTGCATATAAACCCTCCTCGCAGAATCAGCGAGTAGCGGGTTACGAAGTGCCGAATGAAGACACTCCTTACATCTATCGCATTGAAGACTGCATTGATGAAACGGACATTGAAGAGTTAATCTGGTCAGCTTATCGTCAGGTTTTCAGCGAACACGAAATCCTCAATTCTTTTCGTCAGGAAACCTTGGAATCTCAACTGAGAAATCGCTCCATTACAGTGCGCGATTTCATCCGTGGTTTGGCGAAAACACCAGGGTTCTACCGCTTGGTTGTGGAGAAAAACTCCAACTATCGAGTCGTAGAAATTTGCCTCAAGCGCATCTTGGGGCGTGCGCCTTACAATAAAGACGAAGAAATTGCTTGGTCGATTAAGATTGCTACTCTGGGACTAGGCGGCTTTATTGATGCCCTTGTAAATAGTGAGGAGTATCAAACTAACTTTGGCGACAATACAGTGCCTTATCAGCGCCGTCGCTTCAAAGACCGTCCCTTTAACTTGGTGACACCCAGCTACGCCGACTACTGGCGCGACAAGGAAGAAAGCGATCGCTACAAGTGGGGCGATGTCAACAACTTCTTGGCAATGGCTCGGTCAATCAAGCCGAAAGCTGTAACTAATAATGTTACCGTTAATACGGCTAACATTAAAATTCCCGACATGACGCGGGATAATAAACCTCAAGAGGCACGGGTTTCAATTAATCCATCCGCGAGTTTCCCCGTCCGGTAACACAGAGATCTGAATAACTCAGAAGATGTCGTGATACGGGAAAATAAGAAAGTCTCAACTACTTAAAGCAGGAGATTTTTAAATGGCACTGCCATTACTTGAATACAAACCAACAACCCAAAATCAACGGGTCAAAAGCTTTGGAAAGGCGGATCTTAACGAAGATACCCCTTACATTTATCGCCTGGAAGATGCCAATTCTCCGGCAGAAATGCAAGATTTGATTTGGGCAGCTTATCGCCAAATCTTCAGCGAACATGAAATCCTCAGATTCAACCGTCAAATTCAGCTAGAATCTCTGCTGAAAAATGGCAGTATTAATGTGCGCGAATTCATCCGAGGATTGGCGAAATCTGAAGCATTTTACCGCATCGTTGTCTCGGTCAATAATAACTATCGCCTTGTAGACATCTGCCTGAAGCGCTTCTTAGGTCGTCAAGCTTACAACAAAGACGAAGAAATCGCTTGGTCAATTAAAATTGCTACCTTGGGTTTCAGCGGCTTTGTGGATGCCTTGCTTGACAGTCAAGAGTATATCGATGCTTTTGGGGATTTCACCGTTCCCTACCAGCGCAAGCGGATGGAAGGTCGTCCCTTTAACTTGGTGACTCCTCGCTACGGCGAAGACTTCCGCGAAACAGCTGGCACTGTCAAGACCGACTGGCGCTTTACGCTGGAGAAAATCTACAGCCGCAAGTACCAGGATCAGCAACTACCAGAAGGCGACCCCCGCAAGTATCGCGAGATGGCAATTTCAGTCAGCACCAAGCGCAATTACGCTCAAGGCGTGTCAGCGTTTAGTATTGACTACCTGAACAAAGTGCCTAATCGCAACAAACGCTAAGGGTAAAGCTCTAGTTTCTTAAATTACTTGCACCTGCAAGCTTAAATTGTGGCTCTGGTTGCCGCTCATCAGACATTTGGTTGTCAATTTGAGCGGTAGCCAGAGCCACAAATTTTTTGGAAGGATGCGATCGCTACCCTGAAACTTCATCAGGATTAATACCCATTGACCGCAATCTTTCTGCCAGCTGCTCTACTCTAGCTTGAGCCAATTCTTTCTCTTTTCTCTCCGTTTCGGCTTGTTGCTGCGCTAATTCTCTTTGCGTTTCCAATTCCACATAAGACAAAAATTTCTGCCCATCGGGACGATAGAGTTCTAACGCGCCTGACTCAATTTCAAAGCGTATCCCTAAACGAGGACTCACCCAGCCCACCATTGGCTCAATCTCATCGAATCCTTCATCAGAATGCAGCCAACCAGCTAAATCGCCGTCATCCGGGTCATAGATATAATATTCTTCAACTCCATAGCGTTCGTAAAACCTGAACTTCCTCAGCATTTCGGCTTTGCGATTCCCAGGGGAAAGGATCTCAAAGACAACTTGAGGGGGAATATTATCCTCTAACCACTGTCTATAAGAACCGCGATCGCCCTTGGGTCTACCAAACACTATCATCACATCAGGTGCTTGGCGAATTTTATTATCTCCCTCGACTGGATACCAGAGCAAATCGGCTGCTATAAAAACACTTTTATCGTCTTTAAATAAAGCATCTATCCCAAGTTTGATTTTCACAATATAATCAAACTGCTTAGTATTGTCAGCCATCGGTTGACCATCGCTGTCTGGGTAAATAATCTCTTCTTTAGTCAGAATGTGAACTGGTGCAGTCATGGGATATCTCCGTTTTTTCCTGCTAGCATCATGCAAATAAGTAGGTCAACTTAATTAAACTAATGATGTAATGTAGGTTGGGTTTAGGGACGAAACCAAACTTTAGCAAAGGTTTGATGGGTTTCGCTAACAGAGGACTGATTTGAGTGTTTGTATAGCCTCTTAGTGAGTCCATCGTCTCCATGAGAGCTACACCTTTAGAAGCAATCTCTTGTTTGGCTCCCTACTCAAGTGCCTTGGATAAAACAACCCCACTAACGACAACTCTACAGATAAAAAAAAACCAGGGTTAGAAATAAGGTAAACTTGGTGCCGAGCTTGAATTTACTCAACATTAGTATTTATCCTGTTCTATTATAATTAGAGATTAGTGTCTTAATTATAGGTATCATTTAGTGCGGTGACACTGAAATTCGCACTATTTGTTAACAGTTTTATTTCGCTCGTTTTTTGGTGGAGTGAGGTTTATGGGTGCTTAGTAGCGAATGGACACGATAACGCCCAGAGTACCCTTTAAATATGGTCTAATTAAAAAATATTTTCCCACGCTGAAAATATTCTCAGGCAATTTCTACCTTCATGTTTAGCTTTATAAAGCGCTTGATCCGCTTGATGTAATAGTTCTTTAGAGTCAACTAAATTTACGGCGCTGGCGATCGCGCCGCCGATACTGATAGTAATTGATAAAACTAGGTCGTCAGAAATTTTGAAGGGAGCGTTAGCTACACATCCGCGCAAAGATTCGCCATATTCTAAAGCAGCTTGCATACTTAAACCCAGCGTGATGCAGACAAACTCTTCGCCACCATAGCGATACAGCAAACTTGAAGGGCGGGAAGAAGACTGCAATCTTGCAGCGATCGCTTGCAGCACACAGTCTCCCACCGTGTGACCATAAGTATCATTAATTCGCTTAAAATGATCTACATCGAGCAGAAATAAACACAAATAGCGATAGCGAGTATTGGCATCGCGGTTGCCTACCTGTCGCAGCATATGAGGCAATGCTTGATCCATTGCGCGACGATTCAACACACCCGTTAGCTGATCTGTCAGAGAGAGAGATTCTAATAATTCAGTCCGCGCCGTCAGTTGCTGATTCACTTGTCTGAGTGCCTGATTAGTTTCGCTCAATTCTTGCGTTAACCGTTGCAACCGCAATCCAGCTCCCACTCTTGCCCGCAATTCACTCATATCAATCGGCTTTGGTAGATACTCATCTGCTCCTGTATCTAAACCCTCAACTCTGTCTTTTATATCGCCACGAATCGTTAGTAAAATAAAAAATGCCAGCGATAGTTCTGGATCGGATTTGACCTGGCGACACACTTCCAGTCCATTTATTACTGGCATCATCCAATCGCAGATAATTAGATGAGGGCGTTCTGAGTGTGCTTTCATTAATCCCTCTTCACCATCACTGGCTACCGTGACCTCATGGCCCATGAGCTGAAGAGAATTCTTTATTACTAATCGAACGCTCGGATCGTCATCAATAATTAAAATTCTTGCCATAGAGCCGACCTGCATCCTTACAGTTTTATCGGCAGGAATAATTAATGGAGTTTCAGGGTCCATATTTTCACACTCAATTATTTTATCCAAAAAAGATTGGATACGTTGCAAATAATTTTCTATTTTGTGCAATAACTGACTAGCTGCCTCTGGCATTTCTTGTTGAGCTTGAAGTTCTAACTGACCGGCTAGAAATTGCAGGTGTTTGACACCTACATTTGCACTGGCACCCCTAATTTGATGAGCACTATGCGCTATAGTTACAAAATCATTGGCCAATAGTGCTGTTTTTACAGTTACTAAATTATTTTGGGTGTCTTGCACAAAAGCTTGTAATATTTCTCTTTGCAATACCCTATCGCCAAGAGCTATATCGTTTAATCGGTTTAAATCTACCAACAGATTTGCGTTTGACTCATCTGTGACGATCGCAGCCGTTGGGATATCTTTAATTGCTTCTGGCAATTGGAATGCCAACTCTTGTTTGTTTTTTAAAATTACCCCAATCCAAGTTTCTAACTTAGTGGCTAATTCTTCTTCACTAACAGGCTTAATCAGGCAATCATCCATGCCAACACTCAGACATTTTGTTCGGTTGGCTGTCGTTCCATTCGCAGTCATCGCGATCGCAATTATCTTTCGCTTCGCACCTTCTAAATGACGAATTCTTTTAGTCGTTTCATAACCGTCTAGCACTGGCATCTGACAATCGATTAGTACAAGCTCATAATTAACTTGTGATATCATCCATAAGGCTTCTTGACCATTCGCGGCTACATTGGCTTCATAGCCTAACTTTTTTAACTGTTTTAGGACAACCTTTCTGCTCACAAGGCTATCTTCTACTAACAGAATTTTTATGGCTGTATGCTTTGTCATATAAATGTTTAAGAATTTAACTCTTGATATGGGCAATATGCCGATAGGGACTGTATAATATTTTACATAAACTAGCAGAGTTTAATCTTTATTATTGCGGTTAATTTATTAAGTTACCTGTTTTTGCTCCGCGTGTAGAAACTTGGCATCTAACGTTTCTTTACTACCATGGTAAAAAAAGTTAATTTTTAGAATAAATTTCTATGGCACCTACATTTACACTATTTTTATATAAATTAAAAGTAAGATGCCCATGAACTTTGCTGGCAACAAAGGATGGAAGAGCATAAGAACACTCTTTGCCCTTATACCATTTTGGATTGTAGATTTTGCCCCCGGCGAAGGAGTTTCTTAAACTCCGATGATTTTAGATTTTGAAAGTGTTACCAGTAGCTAGTTTCAGAAATTGAAGTGTTGCACGCATCACAGCAAATGGTATTATCCCTCTTCTTGTAAAGCAACATAAGTGCTTCCTTATTGACACTGGACTCAGCATCAAGATAGACACCCAAACGCGATCGCGCACAACAAAACATGAAAATCTCTTTTCTCGGACTCTCACCCCCTGGCAAGAACTCTCCCCAATCAGACCGCCAAACTCAAGCGCCCCAAATTTTAAGATTGAAGTTTCCGTTTATTAGGTATTTTTATGGGGGATTAGGAGCTAAAAAATAGGAAACAGCCCGCTTGAAGGTGCTATTACGTAGCTTTTCTGAGGGCGGTCGCTCTTTATTTCAGTAACTTTATAATATCGCGCGTTTTCACTACACCAGTACCAATGAAGATGCCATCATCAGAGCAAGAGAAATGAAAGCACCTTTGCCAGATAACGAACAAGAACGGATAGAAGCGCTGCGGGAGTATGAAATCCTCGACACAGAGGCAGAACAAGCATTTGACGATCTGACACGGTTAGCGGCATACATCTGCGGCACACCAATTGCTGTAGTTAGCTTGGTGGATACAGATAGGCAGTGGTTTAAATCAAAAGTTGGTCTAGCAGCACCAGAAACTTCCCGCGATATTGCATTTTGCGCCCATGCCATCCTGCAAACCGAACTATTAGTGATTCAGGATGCAACCCGCGACTCGCGGTTTGCTGATAATCCCCTAGTGACCAACGACCCCAACATCAGATTTTACGCGGGTACTAATTTGACAACACCAGAGGGATTGCCAATAGGAACCTTATGTGTAATAGACTCTGTACCGCGAGATTTGAGTCCCGAACAGAGGCTGGCATTAGAAGCGCTGGGTCGCCAAGTAATGACGCAGATAAACTTGCGGCGAAATAATCGCGATTTGGTACAGCTACAGCAGCAGTTGCGTAAGAGTAAGGAACGCTACGAGGTATCAGTCCAAGGTTCCAGAGACGGATTATGGGATTGGGATATTGAAACTAATCAAGTTTATTTCTCGCCGGCTTGGAAAAGTATGCTGGGTTTTGCAGAGCATGAAATCGAAAATAATTTTTCTGAGTGGGAAGCACGCCTGCACCCAGAAGATCGCGATCGCGCTCTTGCAACCATTCAAGCTCATTTCGAGGGCTTAACACCATATTACGAATTAGAACACCGCTTGCTGCATAAAGATGGCACCTATCGCTGGATTCTAGCTCGTGCATTATTGCTAAGAGATGCCAATGGCAAACCCTCCCGTATGGCGGGTTCCCATACCAATATTACTGAGCGCAAGCAGTCGCAGGACAAGTTGCGAAAAAGCGAAGAGTCTTTCCGGTTATTGGTAGATGGAGTTAAAGATTACGCAATTTATATGCTCGACACCACCGGACACATCGTCAGTTGGAATGCGGGAGCAGAACGTATTAGTGGTTTTAGCGCAGAAGAAGCCATTGGTAAGCACGTTAGTTTTCTTTATGAGCCTGGAGAAAACCAGCAAAGTAAAGTACAACAAGAATTAGAGATAGCGATCGCCAACGGTCGTTTTGAAGCAGAAGGCTGGCGCATCCGGAAAGATAGAACGCGGTTTTGGGCAAATGTTGTAGTCACCCCAGTACACGATCAAGCAGGACTTGTGTGCGGCTTCTCCAAAGTGACGCGAGACGTCAGCGAGAGAAAGCGCCAAGAAGAATCACTGGCTCTAAGCGCCCGGCTTGCCAACTTTCGCGCCGATATCGATTCTGCCCTCGCCCAGAGCGACACGTTGGCAGGCATTTTGCAGCGCTCTAGCGAAGCAATGGTACAGCATCTGGATGCAGCCTCAGCTCGGATCTGGACACTGAACCGGGAAGAAAATGTTTTGAAACTGCAAGCCAGTGCTGGGATAGACGTACAAATTGATAGTTTCTCTAGCCGTGTTATTGTTGGCAAATCACAAATAGGCGCGATCGCTAAAAGTGGCAAACCCTACTTGACAAATTACGTCATCCACGACCCTCTTTTAGGCGATCAAGATTGGGCAATTCAGGAGGGAATAGTCGCCTTTGCTGGATATCCCCTCATAGTCACAGGAACTCTAGTGGGCGTGCTGGCAATGTTTTCCCGCCAACCGCTCAGCGAATTTGTTCTCAAAGCCTTGGAATTTGCCGCCGACGAGATTGCACTGTGGATAGAGCGCAAACAAGCACAAGAAGAAGTTAGGCGGCAGAATTTGCGAAGTCAAATCTTCGCGGAAATCACCCTAAAAATCCGCCAGTCCTTACAACTAGAAGAAATTCTCCAAACCACAGTCAGCGAAGTGCGAAAATGCCTGCAAGCCGACCGAGTAGTGATTTATCGGATTTGGGCAGATAAAACTGGAAAAGTCGTAACCGAGGACGTAGTTCCTGGCTGCTCTGCGATCTTGGGGCAAGATATCGCCGACAATTGCTTTCAAGCAGATTACTACCCTTTATACCGTCAGGGAAGAATTCGCGCGATCGCAGACCTAGAAGATTCTGACATCCAACCTTGCCATCTCGAACTACTGCAAAAATTTCAAGTCAAAGCCAATCTTGTCGTACCCATCTTGCAAAAAGATGAACTCTGGGGACTGCTAATTGCCCACCAGTGCGCCCGCCCCCGAAAATGGTCTAGCTTTGAAATTGATCTTTTGCAACAACTAGCCGACCAACTTAGCATTGCCCTAGCTCAGTCCCAACTCTTAGAAGAAGAAACCCGCCAACGTCAAGAGCTAGAAATCGCCCGTCGGCAAGCCGAATTAGCAAGCCATGCCAAAAGTACCTTTTTGGCAAATATGAGCCACGAAATCCGCACCCCCATGAACGCCGTCCTGGGAATGACCGGACTGCTTTTAGAAACCCCCTTGAACCCAGAACAAAAGGATTTTGTGGAAACGATTCGCATCAGCGGAGATGCGCTTTTGTGCTTAATTAATGAAATTTTGGACTTGTCTAAACTGGAGGCTGGCGAGATGGATCTTGAAGTTTTAGACTTTGACCTTTCCACCTGTGTCGAAGAAGTATTAGACTTACTCGCGCCCCAAGCCCATGCTAAGGAGTTGGAAATTGCCGCCTTAATCTACCGCAATGTTCCCACCCAACTTCAGGGCGATGTCGGTCGTCTGCGGCAAATTCTCACCAACCTGATTGGCAACAGCATTAAGTTTACCAGCATCGGGGAAATAGTCGTGCGGGCAGAACTCCAATCAGAAGCCCCCACCTCAGCCACCATCCGCTTTTCTGTAACCGATACCGGAATTGGCATTGCAACAGAAGACCAGAACGAACTATTTCAACCCTTTTCTCAGGTAGACTCCTCCGCCACCCGCAAGTATGGCGGTACTGGCTTGGGGTTAGCCATCTGCAAACAGCTTGTTACCCTTATGGGAGGAGAAATTGGCGTTGAGAGTCAGCCTGGAGGAGGCAGCAAATTTTGGTTTACCATTCCCTTCACAACCCAGAGTAAACCAATCGCAACCGCTTCCTCTTCTATAAGTCTTATGGGGCGGCGGCTGTTAGTCGTGGATGACAATGCCACTAACCGCAAAGTTGTTCGCTCCCAAGCAGCGAACTGGGGTATGCAAGTAGATGAGGCGGATGGTGCAGCTACCGCCATCAAAGCTTTGCAAGAGTCTGTGGAATGGGGAATGCCCTATGACGTTGCGGTGATTGATATGCAGATGCCTGTAATTGACGGCATCACCTTAGGAGAACGAATCAAAGCAAATCCCACCTTCGCTAAATTACCCTTAATTATGCTGACTTCCGCTGACGGGCGGGGAGAGGCACAACGGGCAACAAAAGCAGGATTTGCCGCCCATTTGATTAAGCCAGTCAAGCCATCTCGTTTATTAGATATCATCCTAAACATCTTAGGCAAGCAAGATGTCGCGGCTACACAGTTATTAGCTAATGACCAAGCACTAAAAACTCCGGACTTTTCTACAACAGACCATAAACAACTGGCAATAGGGGCGCACACCAGTGCGTCCCTAGCAACGAACAACAAACAAGGGACAACAGAGAAAAAATTAAGAATTCTCCTAGCTGAGGACAATCTGATTAATCAAAAAGTGGCACTCAAGCAGCTAGGAACTTTAGGTTACGAAGCTGATGTCGCTGCCAATGGTCAAGAAGTCTTGGATTTATTAGCAAAAATTCCCTACGACTTAATTTTGATGGACTGCCAAATGCCCATCCTTGACGGTTATGAGGCAACGCGAGAGATTCGGCGGTGGCAACAAAATGGTTTTCGCCGCACTGCGATCATTGCTCTGACGGCTAATGCGATGAAGCAAGACCGAGAACGGTGTCTCGAAGCTGGGATGGATGACTATCTCAGCAAGCCTGTATCGCGGGAACAGTTAGCCGCACGGCTTGAGCATTGGAAACAAGAGATTTTTCAGAAGGTAAATGCCAAGGTAAATCCCAGCAATGCGGATGTTGTCACACCTGAAAAAAGTGAAAATTTGCCAAATTTAATTGACTGGGAGCATTTGCATCATCTCTCTGAGGGTAGCGAGGAGTTCGAGATGGAACTTTTGCAAATGTTTGTTGAGGAAGTTCAGAGTCATATAGAGATCGGGAAAAGAGCGATCGCTATTAATGACTTTACCAGCATTCAGCAAGAAGCCCACCACATCAAAGGTGCCAGCGCTAACGTCGGCGTAAAACAGATGCGGCTTTGTGCAGAAAAGTTGGAACAACTAGCTTTCCAGAAACAGATTCAGGAAGCGGCTGACACAGCATCCGAGTTGGAAACATTGCTGTGGCACCTTCAATCGCTTGTGGATGAAAAACTGAAATCAAATTTTTGATATTTTATCGTCATGAATTATCAAAAAGTTAATGAGAGCATCGAACTGGAATTTCAATCCAAAACTCAGTTCCTTGCTCTGGTTCTGAAAAACACTTCAACACTCCACCATGCTTTTCAATAACAATTTGGTAGCTGATAGATAGTCCCAATCCTGTACCTTGACCAACTGGCTTAGTCGTGAAGAAAGGGTCAAAAAGACGGTTTTTAACATCTTCCGTCATTCCTAGCCCATTGTCTTTTATTTTTATTACCACCCGTTCAGCGTTCAAAACCTCAGTCTGAATCCAGATAGTAGGTGGTTGTCTGTTGTCTGTTGTCCGTTGTTCCTTGCTGGAGGACTGACAACAGACAACAGACGCTTCCACAGCATCAATCGCATTATTGAGAATATTCATAAAGACCTGGTTCATCTGTCCAGCATAACAATCTATGTTGGGCAAATTGCCATACTCTTTAATGACTTGAATCGCCGGATGTCCGACTTTCTCTTTCAGCCGATTCTGCAAAATTAATAAAGTGCTATCTAATCCTTCGTGAATGTCAACTGTCTTCATTTCCGCTTCATCCAAGCGGGAAAAGTTGCGTAGAGATAGAACAATTTGGCGAATGCGGTCAGCTCCCATTTTCATCGAAGACAGCATCTTGGGTAAATCTTCCATGAGAAATTCAAGGTCGATAAGTTCAATTTCCTCTTGAATCTCAGGAACAGGATGGGGATAGTGCTTGGCATACAGTTGCAGGAGGTTTAGCAAATCTTGAACATATTGATTGGCGTGAACCAGATTACCGTAGATGAAGTTGACAGGATTGTTAACTTCATGGGCCACACCAGCAACCAATTGGCCCAAACTGGACATTTTTTCAGTTTGAATTAATTGGCCTTGTGTATGTTGCAATTTTTGCAAGGTTTGTTCCAGCTGGTTTGTTTTTTCTCTCAACTGGTTTTCCGATTTTTGCACTGCTTCTTCAGCAAGTTTGCGCTCAGTAATATCAGTAGAAATACCGCAGACTGCATATGCAAAACCAACACAATCATACAGGGGAAACTTCAGAGAAACATAGGTGTGTAAGCCGTCTTCGTAAAGAACATTCTCTTCTCTAGAAATTTCAACTCCGGCTTTCAATACTTGTTGATCGTTTGCTGTAACTATATCAGCTGCCTCTTTGTCAATTAGATTGTAGTCAGTCTTGCCTTTTATCTCCTCTTTGGTCATGTTGAATAAGGTTTCAAATCGGCGGTTGATTAGAGTATATTTGCCTTCAGTGTCCTTGACGTAGATAACTGCTGTGGAGTTATCGATAATATCTTGTAGCTGCTTTTGGCTTTCCCGCAGTGCTTGCTCAGAATGCTTACGGCTAGTGATTTCAGTATTCAAACCAGCTATACGATAAGGCTTTCCGAGTGCATCTCGAAACAAGCTACCGCGAGAAATAACCCACCGATAAGAGCCATCCTTGTGTCGTAAGCGGTGTTCTGATTCGTAATAGGAATTTATTCCATCAAAATGGGCTTGGAGGGTGGCTAATACCCGTTCGCAATCGTCGGGATGCAGGCTTTTTTTCCACTCGTCAAAGTTATTGGGAAATTCATGTTCCAAGAAGCCAAGCATACTTTTCCAAGAATCTGAAAAAAAGACTTGGTTGGTTTCGAGATTCCAGTCCCACACTCCATCGTTAGATCCTATAACAGCCAGCTCCAAACGCTCTTTGTCTTCAGGTGATAATGGTTCCCTTTCTTTGGGTGCTATAATTTCACCTTCTAATTTTTTATGGTGCAATAGCTCATTTGTAAGATTTGTCATTAGGAACTCCAGCTCAGCTTTTGTTATCAGTTGGAACTATTTTGTATCATTTGACACTGCAAATATTAATTAAAATCTGTGTTTATTGCTAATAAAAAAGATGCAATTATTATTAATATGGAAGTTAAGCGATCGCTTACTCACCCATTGGACTTAACTTGTTTCGATAAACAAGTGACAGAATCATATTTGTTGTCACACCATCAACGTACAAAAATTTGGAGCCGCTATATTTTATATATCCTATGAATGTAACACTCTAAAATTAAGAAGGTCTGGATATTAGTGCATTATTATATCGAAATATATCTTTTTTGGCAAGATAAATATTACTAGCTTCTGGAAGCTGCCTGTGGAAAAATTTCCGCACCATTCACTATTTAATTCCTCAAGTTAGGTCTTTATTTAGAATTCCCAAAATCAAGAGCGTGATCGCCATCTCAAAGAATAATTTTATAAATTGCATAAAAAATAGGAAGCGATTGCATCGCTTCCCCTTCTCTCAGTATTACTACTGAATTATAAAATTGTGTGAATGGAATTTAAGAAAAAGAAACGCGGTAAAGTCCATCCAAGAAAGCTATGATTGCATCACGCATCTCTTGTGCGCCTCGCCATACAGCTTCTAACTTTTCTCCGGAAGTCGGTACTAAACGAGCAAGTTCAACAACTTCTCCAACATGATCGACTTCAAGTTCTTCGTGGAGGGTAATCCAAGTCAGTTTCTCAGATGCGATCGCATTTTGTCTACGAATTTCCTGTCCCAAACATTGATCAATTTGCAGTGCGCTGACTTCACTAGCAATAAACCCCCCAAGTCCTTCGTAAGGATCTTGAATGAAGAAAAGCTTTTCACCGCGTTGACCGAATTCGCGACCAGGTGCCAGAAGTTCTTCAGTATAATCAGCTAAACGCCAAGGTTCCAGACCATCAACCATACGCTGTAGCATCACGCTGTGAATGCGAGAAAAGTCTCCTTCGCCAAGTTCTTCGTTCAACTGTTTGGCAATGATACTACGCATATAATTGTCATCTATCCGAGCAGCCAAATTTGCAAGCCAACGCACGAAATTTTTGGATACTCCCCCTTCTACATTCATATTCATGGTGAAGATCCAAATCGCAGTAAGATTGACTGGTTCTTGCTTAAGCCTTTGGAAAATCGGGTGTTCCGCAAGAGTTTGCTGTTCGTAAAGGCGAACAATTTCTTCTGCTGGAGGTAAGGTGCGCTCTAGTATTTGCATTATCTACCCTGACAATAGGACCCGGAATTTGACAACGAGCAAACTTCAAGGCTTAGTCAAAATTTCCACACAGTCTCTTAAACTTATGTAGTTTTAGATTGCCCGTATCTTTATAATTACTTTGTATTAGAGTTCATGTCATCAGAAATTTCACTGACAGTAAATGTATTGATATTCATTACTGACAGTACAAATAATCTCAGTAATCTTCCTTAATGTGGGGCGATCGCACTAATTAATGGGAGCATCCCATTTTTGCAAATATAAGCGCACAGGCTAGAAGCCTGCGGCTAAACAAACAAAGCGTTTGCGTTGGCAGACTTTGTTTGTCTAGCCGCGACTTTACTCGTCGGACATTTTTACAAAAGTGTGATGCTTCCCTAATTAATCGCGTAGCGCTCCTTTTTTAGCCTGCTTAGCCCAGACAATTTGTCTGCCTTACGGATATTGTAAAAAGCTGCACATCGTACACCCTTACACGATTAAGCAATTAATACTGTTCACGAGAAGCTAAAAAGCCAAAACCTGCGTAGGTTGGAGATCCATAAGAAAAGCGAGTGAAACAGAAAACTTCAATCAGGCGCTCCAACTTAACTGTGCCTACCTAGATAATTTACCCGCTATCTAATGTTTGCGGAAAAGTCAGATTATCCTAAACTTATTCAGGTTGGCTAGATATTAGCAACCTACCTATTGTCTAAGCAGGGCTATTTCATTCTAATCGAGTAGTTGATATGGTATTGAAGTCATCTCACGATACTGCCAACCACCAATGTCTCAATTGGCTATTGTCGAAGCATTTGCCGACCTACCCG
>NZ_JACJPF010000110.1 GCF_014695915.1 Trichocoleus sp. FACHB-40 | reverse complement strand
TCCTTTTGTTCAGGGGTCATAGCC
Organism: Trichocoleus sp. FACHB-40; assembly: GCF_014695915.1. Taxonomy (GTDB): domain Bacteria; phylum Cyanobacteriota; class Cyanobacteriia; order Cyanobacteriales; family FACHB-T130; genus Funiculus; species Funiculus sociatus. Next base: position 80,207 of record NZ_JACJPF010000110.1, on the reverse strand, counting down.
GCTCCTCCTACGAATGCAGTTCACACTTCTGTTGACGCTCTACCTATTATCCTCTCTTGATAGTAGTTTTACAAAACCGGGATGCTCCCGATATCAGCGAAAAAGTTAGTAGAAATATATTAAACAGGGAAGGTGAGGAAATGGAGAAATCTAAAATTGCCAAGCGAACGATTGATTTAGCAGGATATCAATACAAAGAGCCACATTATTTACAAACGCGATCGCGTATCAACTCGCTGGTGGAAAGGTATCTATCAATAGATATTCTCCAGAATTGCCTGGTAGATTTACCCAGACAGTTTGAAAAACCACATCAGCGACCTTGGCAACCGATTGATTGGCAAGGAATTAATCCTCATCAAATTATAGGTGTTGAACCTGCTTTATTTACAGCCGCGATCGCTAATGCGGTGGAAATAGAAACGCCGATTCGGGCTTATGCCAAAGAAAGCTGGGATTATTTGCAGGCAACCCATCCGCAAATGGCAAAATTTGTAGGCGGCACATTTGCGGCGGATGGAACGGTGCTAGAGGTAGGATTATGGGAGAAAGAAGAAAGACAGCACCGACCTGCTTTTAGCAAAATATATCAAGAATTGACAGGGGAAAAACTAAATCCGCAGTCAAACTCTGTCCAAGGTTACGAATCTAGCGGCAATATTCGGGAAGATGTCTATAAACACGCACTCAGCAGAATTACCACCGAATGGGGCGCAACTTCTGTATATCTGTGGTTAATGGCGCACTCAACAGGGGCATTACAACAAGCGATCGCGCAACCGCTACAAGACGAGATCAATCATCTGGCAAAATTCTGGGGTATCAGCCGTTGGGCTTTTGGAGATTCTTATGTGACTCGCTTGCGGGGTACTACTAAAAATTTAATGAGTCTTCTGCAACACCACCAAGGCGAACGCACTCACACCAAGGAACTATGGCAATTAGGATATGCTTTGTACGCTGTAGAACTGGTGTTTACATTTGCGCGATTGATGGTGCAGCTGCGTCGGTGGAACCAAACTCTAAGTGATGAGGATCTTGTAAAGTTGTTTGGCTTACCGCCACAAGAGAGATTAGCTGCTAGTTGATAGCCTATTAACTGTTAGTCTTTATTGAGTAGGGTGGACATTGGCTATTCTACTGACTTGATTATTTAAATAGCGGAAGATGAATGTAATTCCAGCGATCGATCTGCTAGAAGGGCGGTGTGTGCGATTGTATCAGGGAGACTACGAGCGATCGCAAGTTTTTGACAACAACCCCGCTCATGTAGCTAAACTCTGGGTAGACCAAGGAGCAACCCAGCTGCATATTGTAGACCTTGACGGCGCTAAAACTGGCTCTCTGGTAAATCGGCAGGCAATTGAAGCGATATTACAAGCGGTGCAAGTGCCAGTACAAGTTGGGGGTGGCTTGCGCGACAAAAGTGCAGTTCATCAGCTGCTAGACATGGGCGTTGAACGGGTAATTTTGGGAACCGTTGCAGTTGAACAACCCCAGCTAGTAGCACAACTTTGCCAAGAATTTCCTGGGCAAATTATTGTGGGAATCGATGCCCGTAATGGAAAAGTTGCCACTAGAGGCTGGTTAGAAACTTCTGAAATTACGGCAATTGACTTGGCTAAACAGATGCAACATCTGGGGACAGCTGCGATTATCTACACCGATATTCATCGCGATGGCACCCTTTCCGGGCCAAACTTAGAAGCATTAAGAGAACTCGCTAATGCTGTCTCAATTCCCATCATTGCTTCTGGCGGTGTCAGTTCCATTACTGACCTCTTGAGTTTGCTAGCTCTTGAACCTTTGGGGGTAAGCGGGGTTATCGTTGGCAGAGCCATCTACACTGGTGATGTTTCGCTCAAATCAGCCATACAAGCAGTGGGACAAGGACGTATTCAGGATGTCCCCCCAGATTTAGGCTTTTCCACCTTTGCTTAATTAACTCTAGTTCCCAGCCTCAGCCTGGGAACGCTCATCTAGAGGCTCTCCCTCCTGAGTAAAACGTAGATTGAGCCATTGGAACCTCACCCAACATCTAGTAAGTAAGCGTGAGTTATTGAGTTTCCAAACGGTAAGCCCCACCTACGAATTACTACAAATTACTTAACTTTTTCATACTGCTTCGTCATGTGGTAGCTGCACCGGAAGCTCAATATAGAATTCTGTTCCTTCTCCCGCTTTCGATTGGCAACTTAGAACACCGCCGTGTTTTTCGACAACAATTTGATAGCTGATTGATAAACCTAAACCCGTACCTTGTCCTACTGGTTTCGTAGTAAAGAATGGGTCAAATATATTTTGCTGCACATGGGGCGGTATCCCAGGCCCATTGTCAGCAATTCTGATTACCACTTTATGGTCATCTACCATTTCTGTGCGAATCTGAATGATAGGAGCGTTAGTTGTCAGTTGTAAGCTGTCGGTTGTTTCTCCATCCATTGACTCTTCCAGGGCATCAACAGCATTACTCAAGATATTCATAAATACCTGATTGAGTTGCCCAGCATAGCACTCCACGATTGGTAGATTGCTATAATCTTTGATTATCTGGATATGTGGTCGTCCTGCTTTAGGTTTCAGGCGATGCTGTAACAAAAGTAGGGTATTGTCAATTCCATTGTGTAAATCAAAAGGCTCTCTTGCTGCTTTATCTACACGGGAGAAATTACGCAGTGACAGAACAATTTGACGAATGCGCTCTGCTCCTACCAACATTGAGTTCATCAGTTTTGGCAGGTCTTCGCTGACGAAATCTAAGTCAATCTCTTCTAGGGCTTCTTTAATTACTGGTGTTGCGTTGGGATATTGCTGCTGGTAGAGGCGAATAAGGTGGAGCAACTCTTGAGTGTATTCAGTGGCGTAGGGAAGATTGCCGTAGATGAAGGAAACAGGGTTGTTAATTTCATGGGCCACGCCAGCCACTAACTGCCCCAAACTGGACATTTTTTCGGTTTGAACAAGTTGGGTTTGAGTTTGTTGCAGTTCATACAAAGCTTGTTCCAGCTGAGTTGCTTTTTCTCTCAGTTGCGCTTCCGATTTTATTAATGCTGCCTCGGCTAGCTTTCGATCTGTGATGTCGCGAGAGTTGACCACCATGCGGACTCCCGGTGCATCCATTAGGAGATTGCTATGGGTTGATTCTATATAACGCCATGAGCCATCTTTATGCCGAAACCGAAATTCAATTGTTAAAGCGCTTGTGGGATTTTGCAGAACTTCTTGAAAGTCTTTTTCTAAAAAGGGGATGTCATCTGTGTGAACAAAGTCAAATGTATTTTTGCCAATTAATTCTTTTGGCTTATATCCCAAAATGCGTTCGATGGCAGGACTGGCATATTTAATGGTGCCGTCGCCTTCCAAAATGGTGATCAGGTTGGAGCTATTTTGCAGAAGACTTCGCCATTTGGCTTCGTTCTGCCCCCAAACCACAGCTTCCCGCTTGCGTTCTTCTTCAACGCTAATAGCAGAGGCAATAATCCCCATCAGCTTTTTGTCAGCTTCACAGGGAATAAATTGATTTTGATATGCTACGCATACTGAGCCGATGTATTCACCAGCGCATTTGACAGCTTGCCCAATATAGGTTTGCAATTGGTAGGGAATTACCCAATTGTCGCTTTCAGCGTAAGGAGTATTTGGCAAATCTTGAACTACAAAAGTTTGGTCGCTGCGTTGCTGGATAACGTCATAGCAAATGTTGCCTTCTGGTTCTCTGACGTTGGAGAAGTCTGGCGGCGTTTGTGACTGTCCCCATGCCCATAGCAAGCCTTCATGCAGTCGATTGTAAACTGCCCAACCTCCGCCGAGTAAATCTCCTGCCAGTGCTGTGAGACGGTTAATGTTATCATCCGGGTCAGACTTAAGGCTGGAAAAGCACTCATTAATTTTTGAAAGTTGTTCGCCTGCCTTTTGGTTGGTGATGTCGCTTAACGTGCAGATGACTTGTTCGACAGTACCATCTGTATTTAACTGCGGTTCGGTATTCACGGATAGCCAGACGCGATCGCTATTCGTTGGTCGATACACCCCTAAAACTAAATTTCGCAGCGCTTGGCGCGTCGAAAGTAGCAGCAATGCTTGCTTTGCTCTGACTGGTGCCGTATGGAGTTTCAGCTGAAATGGTGTTCCATTTTCTTGAATAACGTGCCAATCTGAGTCAAGAGGCTCTTGATTTAACAGCTGGCTTTCGGTTAGCCCCAGCAAGTTCAAGGCCGCTTGATTCATCATGCGGATTTCCCCGCTAACTCCCATTACTAATACACCCACTGGTAATTCTTTGAGGAGCGCTGGGGGCAGGTTGTCAATCCGGGGCGCTAAGGCACTGCTTTGCTGATTAGTGTGTAAAGGGGGCATATCTTCCAGCCAAGGTACTAAGTGAGTACCTGGAGTATTTGTTATGTCTATTCTGGTATAACTCGTTATACCGTTAAACTGGATACACCCTGAGTAGTAATTATTTCACGAATTTATTATTCTCTGAAGAAACTAGTTTTACACTTTTCTTCAAATAGACAGATGCAGATTTTTCCTTAAGGGACAATTCTAATCTGTATGGATACGTTTTTGGCTTTGATGTTGATTTTTTATAACTTCTATCTTAACAAGTTTTTATTAATACAGGCTTCAACAGTTTAATAAATACATTTTTTCTCTATTAACTTTTTATAAGTATTTATCCCAATAATAATTTATGTAATTAAATAAAAACTTACTTTTCTTAGTTGTATAAATTAGACAAGGCTTATATAGAAGCAAATTGGAGTTAACTATGAATCTTTAGTAAGCTTTTACACTAATGGCTACGGAAAATAGAACAAATCTTAATGCGATGTGCAATTTCATATAAAAAATCATCAGTAGTACAACGTTTCTCAGTTGAGTGGAATATATCGGGGTTCTAATCTAACGTTCGGGCCACCTTGGTAGAGACATGGTTTTGCCATATCTCTACAGATGTATCGCACCCGACCCTAGAATTGCTATAGAGTAGGCAAAATACCTACCTGCCCTACAGGGATTTAGCTAAGGATGGTCAGCGGCTAGCCTGGTGGAGTAACTTAGCTAGCATCAACAGTTGCTCTTTATTAAAAACTTGAGCCAAAGCCTTTGCTGCTCCTCTGGGTTCTAGTGGAACAGTAATTTCCTTGGGGGAGGAAGGGCTGGGTGTTGGTGCCTGTACGGGTGTTTTTGCCACCGACGTATGGGCAGGGGTTGATTCTGGAGAAGCTGCCAGCAGCCGTAGACTGGCACTAGGAGCGATCGCGTTACCTTTCCCAGCTTGCAACAAGTCGCTAGATTGCTTGAGTTCCTTGATCGCAATGGGTGCCAGAGTAGAATAAGGATTTTTGGGATTAGCGATCGCTCGATGTACCGTTTTTACCAGCATCGTCCAAGTTCCTATCCCACCTCCCAGCTGCGCTAGCCGTTGGCACAAAGTTTGAAGTTGTTGGCGACTTGAAGGCGTTTCTGCTCCCTTAAACAGCAGCAACATCTGTTTTAGAACCGCCGTCACCTGAACCGAGAAATTTGGCGGCGGCATTTTCGCCACGGGTTTCGCTGGTTCTGCCTGTAGGGGTAATTCATCAATTGCTCCTACTCCCCCACCTACCAAGCGATCCAGATATGCCTGCAATTGTGCAAAATTAGGCTCTGCCGCTTGCACTAGTTTCTCACCTTCATCTTCCCTCAGTCCAAATGGCCCTTGCAGGCGGTCAATTAATTCCTTAAGTGTGTCGTACCCTTTTAAAAACATTGACTCCAGCTGGTGGTCAATGGTCACAGGATGCTCTTTGAGAATCTTAAAACAATCCTCAAACCGGTGGGAAACTTTTTGAATACTGTTAAAGCCTAGCATCGCCGCCCCTCCCTTCACGGAATGGGCAGCGCGAAACATTTCATTAACCCTTTCCTGATCTGCTATGACGCTTTGCAGATCCATTAGCCCTTTTTCCAGGGTTTCCAGGTGTTCTTTTGCCTCCTCGATAAAAAAACCTAAAATTTTTCCCGACTCCACGGCAGTATTCCTCAAAACAACGATTTTCTGTACTCACCTGTTCATTGGGGGAGTCGTTCCAGGCAATGATTCTTGCACTTGACACTGTTTACCCCGGTTCATCGCGGCACCCCTTTCCTTTGGCTTGTAGAGGCGGGATCTAATCTCGCGTCTCTACAAAGCTGTGAATACGCTTAGGACTGTTCTTAAAATACCCGAAACCGAAAATTTAGTGCTTAGTGGCAATACCTAACTTTGTAAGTGATATTTTTGCACTTGTGTCAAGTAAGTTTGTCTATAGGGATAAAAAAGGCGGACGAAAGCCTATAAAACATACAACAACACCATATGTAACTTTTCCTAAATTTCCTTACTGTTGCAGGCAAGATACCTGCGCTACTGATTTTTTCTTTTTTTGTATGAGAGCCTTTTACATGAGTGGCTTTTTACCACGGGTTGCCAATCATCGTGAAAGCTGCCCAGTAGTAGGGATGCGTGAGTTCTTTGTTTCCCAAGTCAGCGAGTTCTGGCGGCAGAGGTAAGTTGCCTGTGGGTAAGAATAGTTGACCTGCTTCCAGACGCACTTGCCCCTTAAGCATGGCCACTTGCGCCAGTCGCAATGCCTCAGCTTTGATTGGGGCTTTTTTCAATTGTGCATAGAAATCCGCCATCAATCCTTGGGTTCCCTCATCTGACACAGACCATAAACTGGCAACAGCTGACTTTGCCCCTGCCAGCACAGCTAAGCCAGCAAACCCTAACTCTGCCTGTTCATCTCCGAGTGCCGTGCGACAGGCACTCAATACCAACAATTCTACGGGCGGATCGTTCCATCCGAGTTGACGCAGCTGGTTTAGTCGCAGTTTGGTGTCCCATAACTGGATGTAAGAGTTTTCCACTGATCCAGACTTAAATTCTCCATGAGTTGCCAGGTGAACGATTCCATATGGCACTAGGCGACGCTGTGCTTTGAGATTATCCAGGGTGAATTTCTCATTGAGGAAAGATTTCCCCTTCCATAGTTTCTGGGTGATAATGGACAATTCTACAGGCACACCTGGTAAAGGATTGAGTTCAGCAAATTTTGACATACCCATTGCTAGAACTTGGGTGTTTTTGATATCTACGTAACGGGTATCAGTGAGACTGAGACTGGGCATGGTGCCGATGCTGTACTTTTCTATCAAGAATTTTTCACCATCATGGAGGGCAGCCATCGGTAAACTTCGCAAACCCGCATCCATCATAAATACTAGATTCTGCATCCCTCTAGCTTGTAATTCGGCTTCCAGGGGTGCCACCATCCACTGATAAAGTTGCTGGGATGGTGCCTGGTAGCCACGGGCATTTCTGACATTGGTTATTTCGCCGCGAAATGTTTTAGCCACTTTCATGACTTGTTCGCGTGTTGCCCCTTCTACCCGTTTCCGAATCGCCGATCCCTTGGCAGTAACGACTACAAGTTCCAGTTGGTCGTTGTTTTGGGCGGGACGATTAGCTGGAGGGGTAGCAACCTGTTGCTGGGACACCTGATTGAGTGCTAGTCCTTGGGCATTAAACTGCCATATAACATTGGATTGTGGCGATATTGGTAGCGAAATAGCCTTGTCTGCGGCTGCTTTCGGTGTCGCCGTGGCGGGAACAAAATTGATATAGATTAGGGCAGGTTTAATCCCGGTTGCTTTCTCAATTGAGAGAAGAATATCGCGAGCTTCAGTTAGAGTTTTTATAGGAGTACCAGCACTTTCACCAATATATTGCTCAAATGAGCGCGTGGATGACTCCTCTAAGTCAACAAAGAAGGTGTCAACTTCCGCTGGAGGAATGGTAGTAAATAGGGAAAGTTGTGGAGATTCATTTTCCTCTGGCGGTGTTGCCTCATCAGGCACTGAATTTGGTGCTGTTGAGGGTTGTGGATCTGGCTGTAGTATAGGATTTGGGTCTGGTTGTGCTGGCTGTGGGGATGGCTGTGGGGATGGCTGTGGGGATGGTGGTGGGGATGGTGGTGGTGAAGCGGTAATTATTTTTATCTCACTCGGTGCAGTGCCTTGGGAGTAGCTATCTAAGAAAGATTGGGTAGGGATAATGCTATTGTCGGAACCAGTTGTAATTACGCCGCGAGTTCCATTAGTCCCAGCATCTCCCACAATAAATGGAGTAATGTTGTTGCCTCCATGACGAATGGTAATGGCATTACCTCCCGCACCTCCGGCGTTGGAAATGCTTGCTTGTTGACCATTGGTGTCTGTGAAGGTGTCAGTGGTGCGGAAAAATCTACCTGTGGTAATGTCAACAATGCCGCCTGTGCCTCTAGATCCGCCTTGGGCGTTAATAAAACTAACAGAGATGTCATTTTCAGGATCGAGGATGACATTACCACCATTTCCGGTGCTGGCACTGGAGTTGATTTGTCCTGCGGTGATCTGAGTGATGGCAGAGATGGTGATGTCTCCGCCATTTGTGGTGCCTGTGGCGGTTAAATCTCGACTTTCTACGGCTGCTGTCTGACTGGTGAGGCTGATATTGCCGCCACTACCATTGATGGAATTAGATATGATATCACCTGCTAATATGTTGCCTTGGGCGGTGAATGCGATCGCGCCCCCATTCCCAGAACTATAACCATAACCATAGCCAGAACCAGAACTATATTTAGAGTCTATTCTGCCTGCGGTGGTATCAATCGTACCGTTGCTGCTAGTTAGAGTAATATTCCCTGCCGGATTAGTAATATTACCTGTGATAATATCTTGATTTGCCAGCAGTGCGATCGCTCTGCCTGACCCTAGAATTTCAAAACCTGCGGTATCAATTGAGCCTGCTTGCAAGGTAACTTGAGACAAGAAGCTTGTGTCATCAGCAAGTGTTATTTTGCCGCTACTTGTTGCTCCTCCGATAGTGAGAGCATTCCTAAAGCTACTCAATGCGACAATATCGCCTGCTGTCAAGCTCAAAGCAGTGGAGTTATTGTATGCTCCGCCAATCTCAATGTTTCTGCTAGCGGTTGCTGGTTTTAGCGTTAAGTTACCCGTGCCGCTGATTGCTGGAAGTGGTCGGAAATCAATCTCATCTGCTGTCAGCGCTACATCTGAATTTAAGGTTATATTACTGTTGAAACTGATGGTGCTACCACTCGTTGTGGTAATGTTGCCGTTTAGGTTGGTGGGGAAGGCATCCACAATAGTGAAGTTGCCTATCGGGGTGGTGTCGCCAATAGCACCACCGAATGTGATGGGAGAAGTGCCTGCCGACAAAGTTAAGCTTTGTCCGCCTGCACCCGTGCCATCCACCCTTCCGGTGATGCTGATGGGTGTAGGTGTAGATCCGTCTCCTCTGGAACTGAGTGCGACATTGCTACCAAGTAACACGTTGCCATCAATAGAAATGCTGCTATCTCCGTTGATGTCTGCGTTTAGGGTTGTAGTCGGTGCAATCAGGTTGACTAAGCCGTTGAAGGGACTAATTGTGCCATTGACTGCGATCGCTCCTTGTGTTTGAATCGTTACCGGTGTGATGAAAATGGCACCCGCTGGATCAATTGTGATAGTGCTATTGCTATTAGTGCTTCCGATGACGAGCGGTCTAGTAAAGCGGAATACGTCAAGATCGCTGGCGGTCACGGTCAGAGAACCTGGTAAATTGTATGCTCCACCAACCTGAATATTTCGGTTAGCTGTCGCGGGTGCGAGGATTAGGGTGCCTGTGTTGGTAGTCTCAACAACTGTCCCGGCCCCGCTGAAGTCAATCTCATCAGCTATCAGTGCTATATCGTTGCCGCTATTCAACGTCAGTCCACTGTTGAAATTAATAGTGCTGCCTGGGGCTGTTTTGACATTGCCATTAAGAGTGACACCATTACTATTGACAATTAAGCTGCCTATCGGTGTGGTGTCGCCAACGGCGTTCCCAAAAGTGATACTACCGCGGGATGCCTCCAGTGTCAGATTTTGACCGCCTGCACCATTTCCATCCAGCGTCCCTGTGATGTTAATGTCACCGCCCGTATAACCACCACCAGTGGTAAATGTAGCGTTGTTCCTAAGTACCGTGTTGCCATTAATATTGATATCGCCCCCTGTAAGCGAGTTAGTACCAGTATCGAGATCGCCGTTAATAATAATTTTCGATGTACTTGCCGGGGCAATCGTAAGGTTCATATTTCCACGACTAATATTATTAGAGTTGGTATTGAGAGTGCCGACATTAATACTGTTAATAGCGTTGATATCAATACCTCCGCCATTAGTAATAATGGTGCCAACCTGACTGAAGTTGACGCTACTGCTCAGAAAACTGCCACCGTCAAGGATAATCGGCTCAGTAATTGTGATGTTATTAGCTCGGCTTCCCGTACCACCTGCACCTTGAAGTATTACATTCACTCCAGGAGTAGCTCTAACAGAAATTGAGCCATTCAGGATAATGTCATTGGCTGCTGCCAAAGTAAGAGTGGGAGGAATGTTGGGAGGAGTGCCCAAAAAAAAATCCACGGAAATAATGGCTCCTGATATTAAAGTAATGTCACCCGCTTGAGTGCCTGTGTTTCCCGTCGTGATGATGACATCAGTTCCGTAACTAAGGGACGAATTAATCGTCGCCACGTCAACGGTTGCATCATCATCAGTAGGAGTGAAAATATTAGGAATTCCACCATCCCCGCCACTAAACGCACCGCCGCCAGTAGATACCTGGATAATTACATCACGAGGATCTAACAACCAGGTACCGGGAAGACCTTTAGGAGCGCTAGCATCAGCAGGTTTAGTAACTTCCAGGTAATTTTTGCCGGAAGTTTCGATAAAGCCACCGTTACCGCCTTCTGAGCCACCACGAGCGGTAATATTTCCATGAGTACGGGTGGCTTCATTTGCCCAAACTATTACTCTACCGCCATTGCCATTAGTAATAGCATCAGCATTAATTTTTGCATCTTCGCCAACATAGGTATAAGCAGCATTGGGAACACTGCCTTTTCCCAAATAATCACCGCCAATTAATACTCTACCGCCACCCGCATCGCCGGAGACGTTAACGTTGGCTCCGACTAAAGCAACTTTATTTCCTAGTACAGCTACTGCACCGCCTGTGGCTCCTGGTTGCGTGTTAGATGCGTCTAGTTTACCGGATGCGATCGCATTCCCCGATTCTACTGGTACGCTAATCCCAGAACCAGTTATCTGAATGCGATCGCTATTGACAATTAATCCAGTAGCATTAACTACGTTTCCACCCGTTAGTAATTGCGGCAAAGATTGTGGAGACTGACCGGGGACATCTGACAGTCCAGAGGTTTGTCCTACCAACGGACTGACTTCTAAACTTAGTACATTTCCCGCGTGAGAGATGCGAACCAAACTTTCACCAGGTACAGCAGCAATGCTAATATTTCCTCCTGGTGCCGTCAGAGTTCCTGTATTTAAGACTGTTCCACCCAATAGATTGAGATTATATCCAGTTCCTACAGCTAAGTTCCCAGTGTTGACAATGCTCCCTGGCTGTTGTGTGCTAAAGGCAAAGGTGTTGGGTATTCCTGTCAAATTGGCGTAGTTATTTAACCCATAAGCATTAAACGAGTTATTATTACCAAAACCGATGCTTGTAGCGGTGGTGGCGGTGAAGGAAGCAGGAATATTTAAGCTGGCATTGTTGCCAAAAACGATGCCAGCGGGATTCATCAGAAATAAATTAGAGTTGCCGCCTGTAACTTGAAGCAAACCATTAATAATCGAGGGATTGCCACCATTGACGCGACCGAGGATATTTTGAATTGATGGTTTAGATAAGAAATTAGCTATTTGGTTTGAGTCGAGTCCAAATTCGCTGAAACTGTGGAATAAATTTGCTTTGTCTGCTGAAAGTTTGCCGCCGCGAATATCAATTTGATTACCTGTGGTGGTGGCGTTGGTGTTGGTGTCGTTTCCTGGGGTGATTTGTGCTTTGACGAACGTTGGAAAAAGGCAAAAAGCGAGAGATAGAAGAGGTACTCCCACTTTTTTAGCTGTCACCCTGAAGGGTGCGGCTACACGAACAAAGGCTGCTTCCGCCGCTTGAATTAGTTTGAGCTTGCGGAGGCTGGCTTCGTTTGCGTAGCCGGAGGTTTCAACTTGTGGCGGTATTGGGAAAAAATCTATAAGTGACTTATTCTTGGGAATTAGTTTAACTATTGATTGAAAGGGAAAATGATTTAGAATTTGCAATTGTATCGCCAAGCGATCGCTCATTCCGCGGCGCTGGATTGCGTTAGCGATCGCTCGTGCTGAATTTTTCGCCTGCTGTTTGGTATATCGCTGAGAATCGCTCCCTAGATGGCACCGATAGTAATACAGCGGCTTTTTGACGTGCCGCACTTCGGTAATTTCTGAGAGTTTCAGGCATAAATCGTAGTCTTCTACGTATGCCATTGACTCATCAAAACCTCCCACTTGCTCCAAGACATCCCGCCGCATCAGGCGAAAGTGAAAGGTCATAAAATCGAGCAATAGCCGCTCTTTGGAGTAGGGAATTTGGCACCGTTTCCCGTAGCTGAGAATCTTGCCGCGTTGGTTAATATCCAGGTAGTCTGTGTAGACTAAACCTACTTCTGGGTTTGCCTCTAGTACCGCTGCTGTTTCAAGGAGTGCTGTGGGTGCCAGCAAGTCGTCGCTGTCTACAAACCCGATGTAGGTTCCCTTGGCGTGCGCGATCGCATTTTGCAATGACGGTATTCTGCCTTGATGTTCTGCCGCTATTACCCGCACACGGCGATCGCGTTTAGCATACTCATTGGCAATTTCCACAGATTTATCTGTGGAACCGTCATCCCAAACAATTAGCTCAAAGTCATGCCTAGTCTGCGTCAGAATACTGTCAATAGCCGCGCCGAGATAGCGCTCGCGGTTGTAGGTAGTAATAACTAGGGAAATCGGTACAGGCATGGACTACTCCGAAATGGTTAACTTTCGTTGCCGAAAGTCGTGCTACATATAATCAAATTATCTGATCTAAAATACTCCTTTCAGTAGATGTCTAAGCAAAATTAAATAATACTTAGTAAATGCAAATTTGCTAAATTAGAAAATGTCAATTTGCATTTGACAGTGCTAAAACGTGTGTTGTCTACTGTGCAAACAAGCTACTATAAAAACATATTTTAAAAGTAAATCTCTATGGTACAATTTGACCCAAAACTGGGCTTACCCTCAAGTGATGAACTACCTGATTCTGATGGTCTTCCTGTGGATAATGAACTACAAACTCTCGTCCCCAATTTCTTGAGTTTAATTCTAGGTTTTATCTGGGCTAATCGCTTTGATTGGTTTTTTGGTGTCAATATGGGCGTTTACCATACCACAGGTTTAAATCCTAGAGTTCCCATTGTTCCTGATGCTTTTCTCAGCTTAGGAGTCGAACGGGTCAAGGGGAATAATTTACGTAAAAGTTACGTAACGTGGGAAGAAAACGGGGTTGTCCCCAGATTTGTTCTGGAAGTCGTTTCTCAAACCCCCGGAGGCGAGTACAACGATAAAATGACTATTTACGCCCGGTTAGGAGTGTTGTATTACCTTATTTATAACCCGGATTTTTGGCGACGCGATCGCCAGGAACCTTTTGAAGTTTATCGCTTAATTGATGGAGTTTATCAAGGTCAAATTGGAGAGCCGTTTTGGATGCCAGAAATCGGTTTAGGAATTGGACGAGGTATTGGCTATCATCTAGGATTTCAAAGAGAGTGGTTGTACTGGTTTGATCAAAGGGGAAATCGGTTTCCTACTCCAGAGGAGCTGGTGGAGCGTTATCGCGATCGCTTTGGTGAATTGCCAGAGGCGGAATAGCTTTAAAAATACATTATTAACTACTAAACCTCCACAGAAAAAGCCTGCCTATAACAGGTCTTTTTGTAGCCGCACCCTTTAAGGTGACGGCTACTGTTAACCGAACTGTATTGGGAGTGAGAGTTTATATTTGCTAATTTCTAGCTGTCAAAAACTCTCGCATATATTGAATTACCAACTGTGGCTGCTCTTGCTGCACCCAATGGCTAGAAGTTGGGATGTACTTGATCGTAAAGTCCTTGACGTACTCCTCAGTTCCATAGGTTAGTTCTTTACCCAGTGCTGTATCTTTCTCTCCCCAAATCATCAGCGTGGGAACTTGGAGAACGCTCCAATCCAAACTTAGAATTCTCTGTTGAGTTACATTGCGGTAATAGTTCAGCGTTGCTGTTAATGCACCGCGTTTGGAGGCAGCATCTTTATAAGCCTCAATATCCTCATTAGTGAAAGCGTTTTTGTTAACTGCCATACCCTTGAAAGCAGATTCAATTGCTTGGTAGTCTCCCGCTTGCAAGAGTAATTCTGGTAGTCCTGGTATTTGAAAGAAGAAGATGTAAGAGCTACGTAGCAACTGTTGAGGAGTGCGGAAACCTTCGGCAAACTTGGCAGGATGAGGTATATTTAGCACTATCAACTTATCTAACATTTCCGGGTAAGCGTAGGCAAAATTCCAAGCGATCGCGCCTCCCCAATCATGTCCAACCAAAACGCATTTATCGTATCCTAACCCTTGAATTACCCCTTTCACATCTTCGATAAATTCAGCCATTACATAAGCTGATTGCTCTTTTGGTTTGTCGCTTTCATTGTAGCCGCGCAAGTCGAGAGCCACGACTTTAAAATCTTTGGCAAATTCGGGTATTAGATGCCGCCATGAGTACCAAAACTCAGGAAATCCGTGCAGCATCAGCATCAAAGGCCCTTCTCCCTGCGTGACATAGTGCAGCCTGATGCCGTTACTCGTGATGTATTCGTGCTTCCAAGAACCTTCTAGCACTGACATTGATATTACCTCATACAATTGTGGATTTCCTCTCGTTACCAGGTTGAGCCTGGTAACGAGATTATTGAAACTCTGCCGCAATTTGTCCTGGTACAAACACTAAGATATTCGTTACTCAGGCAAAGATAGCTGAGCATCTGATTTCATCAACGTCTGTTTCTCTTCTTTTTCCTGTAGCAGTAATCCTGCTAGATGAATAATGGCAAGAATTAGCGCTCCGATGGAGAGAACATAACTGTGCAAAGTGTAAAGGTGTGCGACTGTTACAGTGTTGATTGCGCCACCGCCTGTAAGAATTTGTCGGAGTAGGGAACCGATGAGGGGAATGGTTTCTATTGTGCCTAACTCGATTTGGAAACGCCAGTATCCCAGCTGCGTCCAGTCGAGGAGCATAGCAGTCCATCCGAGAGCGATCGCAACTAAAGTCAATAAAATTCCGCTGATCCAAGCTGTTAGCCAACTAGGGCGAAATTTCTCTCCCAAAAACATCACAACAATTTCTATCAGAGAAACACCAATTAATCCATTACCAGCAATGTCATGGATACGCTGAACTAACCAGCCATTGGGAATTTCGGCTTTAATTGCGTTTAAGGAGTTATAGGCTCCACCCGCCGTAGGTTCGTAGTAGAAAGACAGAAGAATTCCGGTGATGGCTGCAATCACGGTTAAAGACAAAATAACTACAGCCAAAATAGTAGCCAGTCTCTGAAGTACGAAAGGGTACTGTACGTTTTTCATGGCTAATTCCAACCTTTGTCGGCTGAATATGTATTTATACTTATTTTATGTATTTTTCTTAAGTTAATGCCAATAAAATATTAAATTTCTTATTTCCCTAAATTGGAAATTCTCCCACTCTCCTACTCTCCTACCACCCATCACCACTGACACTCTCGCGCCATCAATACTTCTATCGCCTTAACATCCAGGGGCCGGGAGAAAAAATATCCCTGACCATACTCGCATTTGAGCGCTCTGAGCTGGGCAAGTTGCTCAGATGTTTCTACCCCTTCTGCAATCACATCTAGACCCAAGTTATGCGCCAGCGTCACAATGGTGCGGACAATTTCCGAATTTTCACTATCGCCGCTCATCCTACTGACAAAGGAACGGTCAATTTTTAAAGTATCAATTGGAAATCGGTGCAGATAACTTAAAGATGAATAACCCGTGCCAAAGTCATCAATATATAACTGTACCCCTAATTTTTTCAGCTGCAAGAGCGTGGAAATTGCAGATTCAGCATTTTCCATCACGGCGCTTTCAGTGATTTCCAACCTCAAACTTCCAGCATCTAAACCAGTGTCTTGTAAAATCTGATGGACTGCTAGAGCTAGATTGGGTTGTGTAAACTGTTTGCTAGAAAGATTCACGCTAATAGTTAAGGGTGAGTTGCCCAAGAATTTTCCTTGCCATTGGCGCATCTGACGGCAAGCTTCCTGTAATACCCACCAACCGATAGGAACAATTAGCCCTGTTTCCTCCGCCACCGGAATAAATTCCCCTGGAGAAACCAAACCCCGCTCTGGATGCTGCCAGCGCACTAGCGCCTCAAACCCGGTAATTTGACCTGTGGAGAGCGAAACAATTGGCTGATAGTGAAGCCGAAACTCTTGGCGATTAACAGCCTGTCTCAGGTCAGTTTCTAAGTGCAAAAGTGCCACGGCGCGGGTGTGCATCGCTATGTTAAAAACTTCATGACGCTCTCTACCCAATGCCTTAGCGCGATACATGGCAATATCAGCATCGCGTAACAGGTGTTCTGGCTCTTCGTAATCTGTTGTACCCAACGCGATACCAATACTGGCGCTGGTAAACACTCTCTGCCCGTCCAGATTGAAAGGTAAAGCCAGTTTATTTTGAATTTGGTTGGCAACGCGGGTGGCATCGCTGATATTTGTAATATCGTCTAGGAGAATTGCGAACTCGTCACCCCCCAAACGAGCAACTGTATCTACATGGCGCACACACGTTTCCAGCTTACGAGCGATTTCTACTAACAGTTGATCTCCGCTCATGTGTCCCAGGCTGTCGTTGACGACTTTAAAGCGATCTAGATCCAAAAAAAGAACGGCAAACAAGTAATCGTTACGCCGTTTTTTCAACTCATTCGCGTGTTTTAGTCGATCCATGAACAAGGCACGGTTTGGTAAGCCTGTCAGCTTATCGTAAAAGGCATCGTGTATTAATTGCTCTTCTGCAAGTTTGCGATCGGTAATATCTGTAGAAACACCGAGAATTTGTCTAGTTTTTCCATCTGGCGATACAAGCAATTTCTTAATTGTCTGAAACCAATGTACTTTACCTGTGGAATCTATAATGATTTCTTCTGGAATAGTTTTTTCGTAAGATGCTCCTATCACCTCTCTGTCATCGCAAAGAAACTGATCTATTTGCGCTGAATTCGAATTGAAATCTGCATCGGTTTCGCCAAGCAGATTTTCGACTGTTGTACCATAAATATTTGCTAGTGCTTTATTAGCTAAGATAAATTTTCCATCGCAGTCTTTGACAAAAATTAGATTTGAAGTTCCGTCAATTACATAGCGAAGAAACTCTTGTTGTACTCTCAATGCTTCCTCAGCTCGATTGCGCTCAGTGATATCTCTAATAACGCTGATGACGCACAATTCATTATCAAAGTCAATAATTTCTGCTGATACCAGCCCTACACGGACTTCGCCTGACTTAATAATAAAGTTAAATTCCTGGTTGCGAACTGTCCCTTGATGCTGTAAAGTCTGCATCACCTGAGTACGATCCTCTGCATTTGCCCAAAGGTTTAGCTCAAATGAAGTAATACCGATAATTTCTTCGCGGCTATAGCCAGTGTGGTGTAGAAAACCATCATTGACTTCAATAATGCGTCCTTCTGCTAGGGTGGTGATAGCGATCGCATCCGGACTGGAACGAAAGGCTTTAAAAAACCTTTCTTCTGACATCCGCCGCGCCTCTTGTGCCAGTTCGCGCTCTTTAATTTCAGCTTGCAATTTTTGATTCGCTTTTTCCAGTTCGGCGGTTCGTTCCTGAACCCGGATTTCTAGCTCATCGTGGGCTTTACGAAGCGCTGCTTCTGTGTGCTGGCGTTCTAGTGTCGCTTCTAGCAGGTTTGCGTAATTACGTCGCAGTTCGAGTTGCGCGACTACTTGACGACTAAGCGCTAAGAGAGCCTCTTGTTGCTCCAAACTCAGTTGACGCGGTACAAAGTCAATTACACAGAGCGTTCCCAGTGCATAACCTGCGGGCGTTATTAAGGGCGCACCCACATAAAATCGAATGTTCGGGTCGGACGTCACTAAAGGGTTAGCTGCAAACCGATTGTCGGTTGAAGCGTCTGGGACGATAAACAGATCGGATTGCATAATGGCATGGGCGCAAAACGCAATATCTCGCGGTGTTTCTGATACCTCCACGCCTACTTTTGACTTGAACCATTGACGATTCGCATCAACTAGGCTCACCAGTGCAACCGGAGTTTCGCAGATATGTGCGGCCAAATAGGTCAGCTCGTCGAAAGCCCCTTCTGGACGAGTATCAAGAACTTCATACTGGCAGAGAGCTTGAAGCCTTGCTGCTTCATTGCTAGGTATTGGTGCTTTCACTCTTGATGTTTCTCCAGATTGGATGTTGGTGACATCTTCTTTAGCACTAGCTTTCGCTTCAAATATCCCTATCCGGCTCAGATTTGCCATATATATTTAGTTTTTCCTTTGCCAGGTTAGCTACATTTAGTCCTGCGGTATTTAGTTTTACCTCAAATCGGATAGTATCCCTAGGGATCTAAATCACATAAATCCGGTACTTTTATCACAAAATGCTTTAAGCAAGCCCTGAAACAAGATGTTTGTAGATCGGTAGGGCTTGGATGTTCTCTTGCTATGAAGTTTTTGTAAGTTTTACTTTATCAACCTTTAATAATTATCACAGATAAAGTTTAAAATTAATGTTGATGAACTAGACTTTTGGGGCGAGTTCATCCAGAGGCAGGTGCGTTAGGGTGACACCCGTAACATACCCTACAGATAGAATGCACAAGCGCTACGCACCAAAATAAAATCACTTAGAGGATCATGTTAACGCATGGAATATCAATGGCAAGTCAATCGGGCGATAGAAACCTTAAAGAAGGATTTACCGACACTTTTTGAAAAAGATATATCCTACGAAATTTATACGAAAGATATTTACTTTCAAGATCCTGTCAACAAATTTAAAGGAAAATTTAACTATCACATTATCTTTTGGACTTTGCGATTTCACGCCAGGCTATTTTTTACTCAAATTTATTTTGATTTGTATGATATATCTCAAACAGCTCAGGATACGATTTTGGCAAATTGGACTGTTCGAGGTGTCCTGCGAGTTCCCTGGAAAGCTCACATATTCTTTAATGGCTATTCTACTTACAAGCTTAATAAAGATGGTTTAATATATAATCACATCGATACTTGGGATCGTAAACCGAGCGAAATTCTGAAGCAGTTCATCCGCAAATAAGCAAAAAGGCAAAAAATAAATTGACTTGCGTATTTGGCGCTACGCCCTAATAACCCCTTTTCAATTTTTGCTTCTTCCCTTTTTTAGCGTTCACATTTGTGAGAAAAAACACGATAAGCATTCTCGTCTACATTACAAGGCTCGGTTAAATCATCGTCTTCCATATTCACCAAATTGTATTGAACATTTTCCGTATGAATTGCTAATGTAACTTTTGACACTTCCAAAAAATTTATTACCCAAAAACATTCTTCTTGCGGATAACATTCATAATACTGAATAATTTTCGCAAGACAAACTTCTAAATGAGTACGGCTATAGGGAGAAATTAGAATTATTTTGAGGAGAAGCATTGCTAAGGTTACGGATTTTCCTTGAGAAGCTAAGGAAATAAACAGCGAAGAAGGTTCCCCGTTTCTCTTAACCGTTAAACATTCAATAACTCGATTACAAGTTTTGAGTAGCAGAGAGCTATCTAACTCTTTTTCTGAGTATTCTTCATAGAAAGATTCTAGGGCTTTACTTACTTTTGTTTGTAGAGTCTCTACTAAACCTTGGTTATCTGTAGAATAAAATAAATATTTAAGTAGGCTTTGCTTAAAATACTTGTACTTAAGCTGTTGAGTTTGTTTGAGAAAAATATTAGCTAGACTTGCATGGTTGAACCAGCCGCGTTTTGCCAAAACTTTCTTCACTAAGCGCAGTGCGTCATCACCAAGAGCAGTAGGGTTTTGAGTTCTTGTATCATTAACTGTAACAGGCTGAGAACGAGCTGTATACATCGCCAGTTCAAATTTGAATTGTTCTTTTAGCTGCTTTGCTAGTCCTTTAGCTGCTTGACGCTGTTCTAGGGTGTTTTTAGAATTTACATACTCAGGTGCTAGTAAATAAGAAGCATAACGGTATTTCCAATGGTCTTTCTGTACAACTTCATATTTAAAAACAAATAGCTTGAGTTCTTGGTAATCTGGGCTATTGACAAAATTCAACAGCCACGTATTGAGGGTTCTTCGAGTTGGGGACGAGAAGCTATTGCTAGGCGATAAATTAGAAAACAGTTGAACTAAATCTTGTGCTGATTTGGATTGCCTAGCGGCAATCCAATTATTAATTAAAATATAACAACAACGTTTTAAAATATTTCTAAATTCTTTTTCAGCATTAACAAATATTATTTTTTGTAGGGCTTGTCTAGGCTCAGAAGCAACAGCCTTAGCCGGATCAACAAATAACTGGTTGAACTCATATAAAACTAAGTCTGGCGACCATTTTTTAACAATGCTGAGAAAAAAACGGCAGATAATTTCTTGCTCAGGAAGAATATTTTTGCCCGACTTGTTTGATTTAGGCAATGGCTTAGGCTGATAAGAATTTGGTAAAACATCCCGGATTTTCGGAGTCGTCATAACTCTTGAGTGCTTGGTTGTGAGTTGAGGTAAAACGCTCTGGGATTGCATGGTGCTGTCGAAGATTCTTTATTCTAAATGTAGACTGTTTCTCAACAAGACTTTGTGATGGAAAACAGCGATAGCGTATGACAGCCACCTCATGAATGGGTGAGGAGGGATACTATAGCAATGTGACGCCAGTCACGCAAGCGATCGCCTTTAAGGTTTGTGGGAATTTTCTCCGCTGGGGGATTTTTTTTGTACAGCTGTAGCGGAAAATGAAATCGAAAACCTCTACTGTAGAGAAGAGGTTTGAGACGCACCAATAGTAAGCTGTATCTAGCTGAAGCCGAGGTGTAGCGATCGCTTCCTAGCGAATTGCTGATTAACTACACGCCGTTTAGAGGTAATTCCGGCTTCTCGTAGCGCAGCACACCTACTTAATATACACCTCACATTAGAATAACAACTATTAACTATATTCGCAATAAGAGATAAAAATATCTCTTTCCTAGTACCCAATTCCCACTTAAAAGTTAACTTCTCGGCGTTAAAATACACTAAACAACTAAGAAGCAGCAATTCCAGGGAACATTATTCTGATTGGAGAACGTCAATTTAACCCGCCGTCTTCTGACCATGCTGAAATTTTATATGCCAGTAACCAAGCGAACTCTTTGTAGTTTAATTGTAAGCTGTTTGATGCTTTTGGCTTATCAGCCACCCAACTATGGGAATAATAAGCAGTTCGATACCCGGACGAGTGAAAAGGCAGTTAATCGTACCTCCATCAACGGAAAATACACACCTCTGGCAATTAATTATTTTCTGGAAGTGGCTATGGGAACTGAGTACGAAGGCTCAAGTTCCACAATCAAAAAATGGGATAGGGATATAAGGATTAAAGTTATTGGTTCGCCAACTCCTGAAGACCTCACAAGTTTGCAAGCAGTAATTGACGAAATCAATATTCTTACCTCAGGTAATATTAACTTGTCATACGATGCCAATAATCCCAACCTAGAAATCTATTTTGTTCCTGTCTCACAATTTGCGAAATACGAGCCAAATTATAAGGCGTTAAATTATGGTTTTTGCTGGGTTGGGTGGAATAATGATGCTATTTATAAGTCGAGAGTTTTGATTTCTACGGTTGGAATTACCCAGAAAGAACGCTCTCATCTGATCCGCGAAGAACTCACCCAATCTTTAGGGCTAATGAGGGATTCTGACAGATACGCAGATAGTATCTTCTATCAAGGTTGGACTGACTCAACAGAGTATGCTGAGATTGACAAAGCTCTTATCAAAATGCTTTATCGACCAGAAATCCGTTCTGGAATGAGTAAGGCACAAGTGCTGGAGGTGTTGAGAACAATGGATATACAAGAAGAAATCGCACCTAATTCTGATTGTAGACCAACCGATGCCAATCCTGCTCTTGATTTTTCGGTTGAATCATTTTGTGATAGTAGCACTAAGTAAGAGGAATCTCTTTTAACTAAGGAAAGCCGGAAATCTGCACGGTCTTTCTTTAGTGGTTAAGTGAGAGATTCCCTGGATAGCGATAGGAAGCTGTCTAAAAGCTGAAAATACCTCAATATTGTGCGGATGAGGCGCAATAAGGTGCAAAGCACGAAAAGAGCGATCGCTATAACTTTACTCTTAAAAATACTCCGATCTGCGATTGGGCAAGATAGTATTTCGTTACCAAACCGCCGTAGACACCCTAAAATTAAAGACGATACTGGAGGTTAGTTACAGATCAATCGCTGTTGTGCTTTGCAAGAAGTGATAGAAGTCCATCACTTCTCGTGACACCTTCGCTTAGCTAGGACGCTGTCAACTTCCTAGACTCTTTCTTAATACAAAGCCGCACGAGTTTGTGGCCCAACAACGCCGTCTACTCGTAATCCGTTTGCTGCCTGAAATCTTTTTACTGAAGAGGTTGTTACAGAACCATAGTATCCCGTGCTGGTTCCACTAAAGTAACCTAAATCTCTCAGACGATTCTGGACGCTAACCACGCCGGGGCCACTGATACCAAATCGCAACAGACCTGATGGAGAACCACCACCAGTAGTACCACCGCCGGTGCTACCCCCTACCCAGGCGGCAGATACCCAGTTGCCATTAGAAAGCTGCGCCCAGCCTCCTGAATAGCGACCGCTTAGGGAGATATCGGTTCCATTTCGCAAGCTACCGACAACCGCACCATTAGGGCTGGAACGGACTCTCAGGGAACTGCCATTGGTTCTCACATAGGCTGCCATAGCACTATTGGCTAAGCTGACAATTGAGAGCGCCATAATGGCAGATAATAAACCAATCCAAGCTGAGCTTGGCGGTTTCAAGTTTAATCCTTTGAATAATGTCACCTCGTATGCGTCCGGATTGAGGGTGACTTCTTCATGGGCTACAGACAAATGGATGTATGCAAGTGTTTCCATTGTTTTATTCTCCAAAAAATTGCTTAATGCAACTGAAAAAAGGCTGTCACCGCCATTTTTCTCAGTTAGTCGTTATCGCGTGGGTGTAACTACTGAGATTAACTACAATGATATAAAGCAATTTTCGGTTAAATTATATTTTTTAATTAAAAAATAATATTAGACAGGCGGGCGGCATAATTTAAGCTGGCAGGTAGTGCAGTAGCGATCGCAACCAGAGAGACAATGCAAAAATGACGTTTATAAATTAATGTTACTCGCGTACCCCTTTCTCTTGACGTTCTGGAATTAGTTTATCTAGTAAACTGTGAGTTTATTCAGAGCTAGGGGGTGTAGGGAATGCGATCGCTAATTTTGGAGATAACTTACATTTCAATACTTCTATAGGAGGTATTAGCCCCCCCTCTACAAGAGGGCGGGTTGGGGAAAGGTAAATTTGTATTGCACCGAAGTGGGAATCGCTATAGCTTTCTCAAAACCGGTTATTTTTGTTAAAAACTGTCATTTTGCTGGATGCTGCTGTAACACCTGCTTGATATATTGTCCCGTATAAGACCTTGGATTCTCTGCTACTTTCTCTGGGGTACCTACGGCAATTAATTCTCCACCTTTATTACCACCTTCTGGCCCCAAGTCAATTACCCAGTCAGCGCAACGAATTACATCTAAGTTGTGTTCAATCACCAAAATTGAATTCCCTTTGTCTACTAAACGTTGCAACACATCTAGCAACTTGTGAACATCATAAAAAGATAAACCTGTCGTCGGTTCATCTATTAAATACAGCGTCTTTCCTGTAGCGCGACGAGAAAGTTCTGATGCTAACTTCACCCGCTGCGCTTCACCGCCGGATAATGTGGGTGCGGGTTGTCCTAAGCGAACGTAACCTAGTCCGACATCAAGCAAAGTTTGCAATCGCGTTGCTGCTTTAGGGATGTTTTTAAAAAACTCCAGGCTTTCTTCTACTGTCATGTTGAGAACATCGGAAATAGACTTGCCTTTATACTTTACTTGTAGAGTTTCCCGATTGTAGCGATCGCCTTTGCAAACTTCGCATTGTACATAGACATCCGGCAGGAAGTTCATCTCAATTACGTTCACGCCCTGTCCGCCACAAGCTTCGCAACGTCCACCCTTAACATTGAAAGAAAACTGCCCTGGTTTGTAGCCTCTCGCTTTCGCTTCAATTGTTTGGGCAAAGACATCGCGAATCGCATCAAAAACACCCGTATATGTAGCAGAATTAGAACGGGGAGTTCGTCCGATGGGAGATTGATCGATGACAATCGCTTTATCAATCGAGTTGAGTCCTTTGATAGTATCTAGCTGTTTCGGGAAAGGAACTTTGCGGGTGAGTTGGTGTTGTAATGCTGGGTAAAGTAATTCGTTAACTACGGTTGATTTTCCGGAACCAGAAACGCCAGTGACACAGACAAGTTTACCCAAAGGAATTTCGACATCTATATTCCTTAAGTTGTTACGGTAGGCATTTTTGAGAACAAGCGATCGCCCGTTTCCATTTCTCCTCTGTGCTGGCGTTTCAATTACCTGTCTTCCTGATAAATATGCACCAGTCAGAGACTCTTCTGCTGTTAATAATGTCTCCAAATCGCCTTGGGCAATAACTCTTCCGCCATGAACGCCTGCACCGGGGCCAATATCAACAAGATGGTCAGCAGCACGTATAGTTTCTTCATCATGCTCTACCACAATTAATGTATTACCCAAGTCGCGTAGTTTGGTCAAAGTTTGCAGCAATCTTCCATTATCTCTTTGATGCAGTCCGATACTTGGTTCATCCAAAACGTAGAGTACCCCCGTGAGTCCAGAACCAATCTGAGTAGCGAGACGAATTCGTTGTGCTTCTCCCCCAGAAAGTGTCATCGCCGGACGGTCGAGGGTGAGGTAATCTAAACCAACATCAAGGAGAAATTGCAATCTAGCTCTGATTTCTTTTAAAACTAAATCGGCGATTTGGGTTTGGCGATCGCTTAACTTTAAATTATCAACTCGTTCCCGACATTGCCCAATATCAACACTCGTTAAATCGGTAACTCTATATTGTCCCAATCGCACAGAAAGCGCTTCTGGTTTCAATCGCTTTCCTTGACATACTTCGCAAAGCTGATCTACTAAATATGGCTCCAGCTTTTGTTTAACCAGTTCCGAATTGGTTTCGTCATACTGTCTCTGAAGCATCGGAATTACTCCAGCGTATCGTCTATATTCGTTACGGTCTTCTATCTTGATAGATTTATCAGAACCGTACAAAATGATGTGTTGCTGTTCTGAATTTAACTTGTTCCAGGGTGCTTGGATTTCAAAACCATAAGCTTGTCCAACGCTGTACAGTAGCGAAAGATAGTAAGAGTTATCTTTTTCTGACCAAGGTGCAATAGCTGCATACACTGGCGAATTAGGATCTGGTACTAATAATTCTGGTGAAAATGTCCGCAAGTTACCCAAACCGTGACACTTAGGACAAGCACCGTAAGGCGAGTTAAATGAGAACAATCGCGGGGAAAGTTCATCCATCACCGCACCATGTTCTGGACATGCAAAGTTTTCTGAGAATACTATTTCGTTGCTTGGTTGCTGATAGGAATTCTCCCCATTTGTAGAAGTATCTTGCACATTTTCGCTTTTTGGGGTATTTTCAGCATAAGAAGTATTTGTTTGCTCGGATTGTTTAGGTACCGATGTATCATTTAGAAGGTCGATAACCGCAATTCCACTGGCATGACGCAGACAGGTTGCCAGAGAATCGACTAAACGCTCCTGAATACCAGGTTTTTTAATCAACCTGTCAATGACAATCTCAATGGTATGAGTATAATTTTTATCAAGTTCAATAGAATCGGAAAGTTGAAAAACCTCGCCATCGACGCGGACGCGAGCAAATCCTTCAGAAACTAGACTGGAGAGCAATTTTTGATGAGTGCCTTTCTTACCGCGCACCACGGGCGCTAGAATTTGGAAGCGGGTGCCGTCGGGCAGTTCCATGATGCGATCGCATATCTCATCAATCGTCTGCGGTGCAATTGAGCGATCGCATATCGGACAATGCGGTTCGCCAGCGCGTCCAAACAACAGTCGCAGGTAGTCGTAAATCTCCGTCACCGTGCCAACTGTGGAACGTGGGTTGTGAGAAGTCGATTTTTGGTCAATGGAAATTGCCGGACTTAAGCCTTCAATCGCATCTACATCGGGTTTATCTAACTGCCCTAAAAATTGCCGTGCATAGGCACTTAGAGACTCAACGTAACGCCGCTGCCCTTCCGCAAAGATGGTATCAAAGGCAAGGGAAGACTTACCACTCCCGGAGACACCAGTAAAGACAATCAAGCGATCGCGCGGCAATTCCAAATCAATATTTTTCAGATTGTGCTGCCTAGCGCCGCGAATGCGAATTTTATTTTGGTTTTCCTGATTTACGCCCTTGGGATGATGCCCATTTGGGGAATGGGTTGGTAGAGCATCTGAAAGATTTACACGGTCAGACATGAGGGCAGGGGGAAACAGTGCTTAACGATCTTAACGCTGTCTTTTGCAAAACTTTGATGACTTATCCGATTCCTGAAATGATGGGTAACTGAAAGTCAGTAGTAAGCCATCAACTAAGTTCTAAGACATCCTCATACAGCGCGGCAATGAGACAGCTAAAATTAACACTAGCCAATTCAACTTCTTCGTCTTTGCCGTAGGGATAGAGAACCCAACGCCCTTCCGAATTGCGACGAAAACAATCTACACTTACCTTTTCTTGATTTATTAACACATATTCTTGGAGCGTTTCCAACGTTCGATAGTCGGCAAATTTATCACTTCTATCAAAAGCTTGTGTTGTTGGAGACAGCACTTCAACAATTAAGCAAGGGTATCGCTTGAAATCATCAGGATTCCTATCCCGCTCATCACAAGTTACCATCACATCGGGATAATAAAAAATATTGGCTTGTTCAATGCGGGCTTTCATGTTCCCTGCATAAATACAGCAGCCTCTACCTCGAACATGGCTTGTTAGCCGATTTACCAAATTTATACAAATTGTCTCATGTGCATCGCTTGCACCTGCCATTGCATAAATTTCCCCTTGCCTATACTCATGTCTGATTGGACTTATCTTCTCACCTTCCAAATAATCTTCTGGGGAAACGTAGATATCGCTTTTACTAACGGTCATATTTTATAGCTTCTTTATGATGCTTTTATTTTAAGCGATCGCTTTTAAAATTACTTGGCAAGGAGAAGCTATCGCCTTTACATCTGCAAAAATTTTATCTATGTTTAGTGCCATCAGGCATAATTGCACCCTTGAAATTTGCATTCCGTAGCTTGGTATCTAACTTGGCACCCTTCAAGTTAGCACCCTCCAGGTTAGTACCCTCTAGGTAAGCATCTTTCAAGTTAGCACTACCCAAGTTGGCACTTCCCAAGTTGGCACTTCCCAAGTTGACTCCCCGCAGGTTAGCAAACTCTAGGTTGGCACCCTGCAAGTGTCCACTCGCCAAGAACGCACCACGCAGGTTCGCACTACCCAAATTGGCACTTCCCAAGTCAGCACTTCCTAATTTGGCAAACTCCAGGTTGGCACTTCCCAAGTTGGCACTTCCCAGTTTGGCATTATCCAAATACGCTTCCTGTAAGTTAGCATTTCCCAGGTTGGCAAACTCTAAGTTGGCACCTTGTAAGTTGGCATCTCGCAAGTTAGCATTCCCCAGGTTTGCACCCTTCAAATTGACACCGTGGAGATCGCACTTTTCACATTCTTTAGTTTCCAATAACCGCTTAACCAAAGTTTCCTGCCGGGGAGTTGTCAAAGCTGGGTAAATCATCATAACCCCCAAACCGGCGATAATACCGATGCTGGCTAACCCCAATACAGCGGCTTTTTTTCTACTTTTTATGCTACTGCCGACAACATCAATAGGCTTAAGTGCGGTCATCGCAACAATAGCATCATCGAAGCGATTATTCAGGTTTGGTTCCACCATTTTTGTTAGCCATTCCACAAAGCTTGAACTTAGCTGAGGAACCAATTTCTTAAAATCAAAACGATAGTCATCATCAATTAAGTTACCAATAGCAACCGAACGGGTGCCAGTAAGTAAGCAGATTAGCGTTACACCTAAACTATAGAGGTCTGATGCCTTTGTGAGAGGACGACCAAACTGTTCTTCCGGCGGCATAAAACCGGGAGTTCCTGCTGCCACACTGCTCATTGCCACTTCCCCACCCCGAATTCTCGCCAAACCAAAATCAACTAGGTAAGCATTTAATTGCTGGTCAACCAAGATATTTTCAGGTTTGATATCTCGATGAATAATTGGCGGGGTTCGCCTTTGCAGGTAAGCCAAAATTTCTAATACGGAGAGAGCAATTTGCTTAATTTCTTCAGGATTAAAGCTGCATCTTTCTGCTAAAGATGGCGCGTTTTTATATTCCTGCACCAGGCAAAAACCCACTGAAGTTTCAAAGGAATTTAGGTATTGAGGAATGCGGGAATGCTGCATCTGTTGCAGCACTTCAATCTCGCGCTGATAAGCTTTAAAACTCGACCAGTCACCAGCTGCATCTGCAAAACGAAACTCTTTGATTACTACCTGTTGATCCGAGTTGAGGGCGGTAGCTTGATAGGTAATACGTCCTGCTTCCCGGTTGCGCCCCAATTCTCTGATGACTTGATAACCTAGCTGGGAAAAGTCTGGATAGTTACTCATTTGATTCATCGCTGTCTCTCAATCTCGGCGCAGCAAATTAATACTGATGGAGTGCATCTCAATTTTGTAAAAACGCCTAACAAGTAACCTCGCGCGAGGCTTGAGCCTGTGGGAAATTTATTTGAGATGCTCCTCTATTGCTTCCTGTCAAGAGTCAGCTTTTCCGGATTTATCTGACTTTTTACCTGCTTTTGGAGTCAACTTTTCTGGCTTCATTTGACTCTCCACCTGCTGTTTAGCTTCTATTGCTTGCTGGTAATCTGGCTTGTATCGAATTGCCTTCTCATAGGAAGACAGCGCTTCTTCGTATTTTTGTAAATTAAATAGCGCATTGCCGCGACTGAACCAGCTTTCGTAGTGTTCTGATCTAATACCAACAGCTCGGTTATAAGACGCGATCGCATCCTCGTATTTTTTCAAATTATACAATAGATTCCCTAGATTGTACCAAACTATATAATCATTATTATTTAATCTAAGCGCTTTTTGATAAAAGCCTAATGCTTCTTCGTAACGTTCCAATTGATGCAGCGCCCAACCTCTCGCGTACCAGCCTTTGTAGTAGCTTGGTTGAATTTTATTCACTTGTTTATATGAATCAATCGCTTCTTTATATTGCTGCAAATTAACTAAAGCGTTGCCACGACTGTACCAAGCATTGTAATTATTCGGCTGAAATTTAACAGCTTTCTCATAAGACTCAACAGCATCTTGGTAGCGTTGCAAGCTGATGAGCGAATTCCCGCGATTGTGCCAAGCTTGCGCGTAGTCAGATTTGAAATCAATCGCTTTGTCGTAAGACGCGATCGCATCCTCATACTTCTGCAAATTATGCTCTGCCCATCCTTTACTATACCAAGCTTGATAATAATCTTGCTTAAATTTAACTGCTTTATCAAAAGAGTCTATCGCTTCTTCGTATTGCTGTAAATTAGTCTGTGCTTCTCCTTTACCATTCCAGACTTCAGGCGAGTTCTGCTTAACTTCCAAAGCCTTGTCAAAAGAATAAATTGCTTCTTTGTATCGCTGCAAGTTATCCAAGACATAACCTCTACCAGCCCAAGCTTCAAAAGAAACTGGATTCAGTTGAATTGCTTTATCATAGGCATCAAGTGCCTCTTTGTACTTCTTTAAATTTAACAGAGATTTACCGCGGCCATTCCAAGCCTCAAAGTAATCTGGACTAATTTTAAGAGCTTTGTTGTAAAGCGCGATCGCTTCTTCATTCCGGTTTAACTCAGATAGCGTCTTGCCTCGATTATATAAATCAGTTGCATTAGAAGAATTAACAAAATTTACCAAATAAAATCCGCCCACTGTCCCCAATCCAAGCAGAACAGTTAATATTAAAACATTTCTCCAAACCGAGACTGATTTTTTAGCTTTCTTCTGAGTTGTTGGACGAACTGGCGTTTTAGCAACTGGCGAAACCATCATCGTGACACCAGTAGGAATCTTCAAATCTTTAAGTGCTTGCAATCCTTCAGATGCTGATTGGTAGCGCTGCCGAAAATCATAACGCACCATCTTGTCTAAAACATTCCCCAGAGCATTGCTAACTGATGAATGATTACGCCAGATGATTTCCCCAGTATCCAGATCGGTTTTTAACTGATTAGGAAATATCCCAGTGAGAGCTTGAATCCCAATCATTCCCACAGCGTAAATATCGCTAGTTAATTTAGGGTGTCCGTTAGCTTGTTCGCTGGGTAGATACCCTTGCGTACCAATAGCTACAGTCAAGTTACTCTGTATACCATTAATTATCTGAGTGCTGATTTGTTTTACTGCACCAAAATCAATTAAAACTAACTTATCGTCTTCCTGACGACGGATTAAGTTACGGGGATTAATATCACGGTGAATTACATTTTGTTGATGGACAAATTCTAAAATTTCTAAAATATCTTGTAAAAGGGAAACAACTTCATCTTCACTCAACTGTTTACCGGGAGTGAGTTCCTCGCTGAGGTTATAGCCTTCAATAAATTCTTGAATTAGATAAAACTCTTGATTTTCCTCAAAGTAAGCAAAAAGGCGGGGAATTTGAGCGTGATTTCCTAATTGATACAAAACTTTGGCTTCAGTATCGAATAAACGCCTTGCTATTTCTAAAGTCTGCGGATTGGTTGACTGAGGCTTAAGTTGCTTAACAACGCACGGAGGATTGCCAGGGAGATACATATCTTTAGCAAGGTAAGTTTTACCAAACCCACCTCCTCCCAAGGAGTTGATGATTTGGTAGTGTCCTCCTAGTATTTGTCCTAAAGTTAAGTTCATGCAGTTTCGTGACAGTTGGCGTTAAAGAAGGGTCTTGCAAAAAATCGCGCAACGGCTGAAAACGATTTTGGCACAGAACAACGCGCCTAACTCCACCTACACGGGTGAAAACAATTAATCAGACACCGCAAGTAAGCTTTGCGCTTTCATCCGCCCTAATTATTGGATGTTACAGCTTATTGGAAAAAAGTGCTGAGTGGGAGGACGTGAGAGAAGGTTTACGCAAGCGATCGCGTCTTACCGAAAAAATACTAACCCAGCTTGCGAGGGCATTGTACGGCGTTTAGGGCGATTTCCTTGCTGTTGCTGGGGTTCTGGGTATGCAACCCGCAAGCGATCGCTTTCCACAAGATCCGGAAAGACAGGGAAATTCCCGAAAAAATATATATATATTCTAGATGTGCGTTTAAAAGCCACTGTATAAGGAGCTGGCAATCCACCCAATGATCGGCAAAATAGTAAAAAGTCGTTACCAAATTGTCCAGCTCCTGATCTCTGGGGTTTTTGGGCAAACCTATATTGCTGAAGACCTTCACCAAACAGGCAACCCCAGATGTGTTCTCAAACACTTCAATTTTGCCACTCCAGTCCCCAACCTCTCTTCAATTACAAAGCGTAGGTTTATCTGTGAAACCGAAACTTTAAAGAAACTAAAAGATAACGAGCATATTCCCCAACTATTAGACTACTTTGAAGAAAACCAAGAATTTTTCTTAGTGCAAGAATTCATTCAAGGTCATCCGCTGAGTGCGGAACTGCCAATCAGCAAAGGCTGTGTCAAACGGTGGACTCAAAGTCAAGTTGTACAGATGCTGCAAGATATCTTGTGCATTCTTGACTTTGTTCACTCTCAAGGTATCATTTATTGCGATATTAAACCGAACAATATCATTAGACGCTCCGGAGATGGCAAGTTATTTCTAACAGATTTTAGCGCAGTTCAATCGCAGCATTTTACTATAGATAAAGCCCAGAGTAACACTACCCTGGCTATTAGTGGGTTGGGGTATATTCCCGCCGAGCAACTGATAGGACATCCCCACCCAAATAGCGATATTTATGCTCTGGGAATGATTGCCATCCAAGCACTGATAGGTGTGGAACCAGCCCAACTAACAGAAGATCCGGTTACGGGGGAGGTGATTTGGGAGCATCATTTGCCGCTAGAAGCAATGTATGAATCACCTCTAAATGAGTTAATTTCGGTGCTAAAAAAAATGGTACGCTATCACTTTCGCACCCGCTACCAATCAGCATTTGAAACATTACAGGCGCTGCAACCGTTAACCGTAAAGATTTCGGAGCCAGAAGTCCTAGAGGCGGACTGTATCCGAATGTCGGCTGGTAGGCAAGAAGTGTTGAGCCGAGCCGTAATTGTGGAAGCGGGTTTACGCCGCCTCTTACCCTTCTCGAAAGTATGGGGCGGGGAAACGGCGAGTATACAAGAAGTGTTAACAAACCCGCCCGTAGAGAACTCTGAAGCACTTGTTAGGCAAAATTTATTTAACCCAAATGTAAAAAAAATTCCTACTTCTCCTGTTCTTACTGGAGTTACTATAGGTATTGCAGCTAATAGTTTAGTAATTGCGGGTGGAGTATATTCTTTGCTGCAAGCGTTTCCCTCAGAATCAACATCAGGAACTTTAGTAACGGCGCAGGAAAAATATCAAAATGGAGATTTCAAAGGCGCGATCGCGCTGGCTAAGTCCATTCCTTCAAAAAGTACCGTCTATCCAGAAGCTCAAGCCGCTATCCAAGAGTGGAGCCAAGATTGGCATACCGCCGCTACTCAATTTAAAGCCGCTGAACAAGCATTTAAGGAAAGCCGATGGTTAGATGTCGTAGTTGCCGCTCGTAAGATTCCTGATGTTCCTTTTTGGGAAAAGAAAGCCGAGCCAATCCTCCAAAAAGCGCAACCCAAAATAGAAGCAGAAGCAAAACAATTAATTCAAAAAGCCTATGAAAAAGCTTCAGAAAAAGACTTTACCAGCGCTGTTAACTATCTGAAATTAATTCCTAAAGATACGGCAGATGTAACAATTCAACAAAAATTGGTAGAATATACTGAGAAAGAGCGGATTAAATCTGAATATTTGTTACAACAAGCATACGAAAGAGCCGCCCAAACAAATTTTGCTGGTGCCTTAAACTATCTCCAACAGATTCCTCAAGACACTCCCACCTACGCTCAAGCTCAAGCCAAAATTGCTGAGTACACCAAAAAGCAGCACATCCAGACTGAGGCTCAAAAGGCTGCAATATCAACCGCCAAGTCTTCTTCAGCCAACAAAGTGTCATCCAGCAGCAACACCAAGGAGAAGTATCAAGATATTAACCCTGGTAGCCGCCTCCAAGAAGTTACTATTAAAGTCCGTTCCCGATAGTTATGCAAAGCAGGGACTGGCGACTGAGGAAATTATTCTCGTTCCTAGTTATAGACTGAAAACCGAGATAATCAGGAGAATTTGCCTGTCTCCCTCTTCTGGGTTGTTGCGATCGCTTGCATTTTAAGGCTACGTTAAGACAAGTTTTTCCACAGCTGGGTTGCGATGAGTGAAAAGAACGAAGGTATTAAAATTATTAGCGATAACCGACAAGCCCGTTTCCTCTATGAAATTTTGGAAACCTATGAGGCTGGAATTGAGTTAACTGGTACAGAAGTTAAATCGATTCGCCAAGGTCAGGTTAATCTGCGAGATGGCTATGCTTTGATTCGCAATAGTGAAGTATGGCTGATAAACGTCCACATTTCGCCGTACAAGGGTATCGGCGAATTTTTCAACCACGACCCCAGGCGCACGCGCAAACTGCTGCTGCACCGACAGGAAATCCGCAAACTGATTGGCAAGGTGGAACAGCAGGGCTTAACTTTAGTTCCTTTGAAAATGTATTTAAAGCGGGGTTGGGTGAAGCTAACAATTGGGCTTGGCAAAGGGAAAAAGCTGCACGATAAGCGCGAAGACATCAAGAAACGTGAAGATAAACGCGATATGGAACGAGCCATGAAAAATTACTAAACTCAGAAAGTGGGGAAAAAGTGCATCTTCTATATCTATAGTTAGAGGGAACAACCAGCTAACTTTATAGCCACAGATTGATTCTATTTTTGGGGAAGAAGTCTACCTTTATAAGTTAGGAACTCACAAAGCACTTTACTTAATTTAACTTATGAAGCGTTCTAATTTGTCGAAAGTTGTTGGAGCTGGCGTTCTCACCGTGAGTATGGCACTTCTCCCCTTAACTATGCCCGCCTCTGCTCAAACAAATCCCGATAATACAACTACTGTAGACCCCGCTACTTCGGGCCAAGATGTTGCTGTTGAGAACGAAGATGATGGTTTCGATTGGGGCTGGCTGGGCTTACTTGGTCTGGCTGGTTTAGCTGGGCTGGCTGGCCGCAAGAACCATGAGCCGACAGCATACCGCGACCCCGATCCAGCAAGTCGCACTGGTAGTACTGGATATAGAGAGTAAAAAGATTAAAATTAAAAAAAAAAGCAGAAAGACGAAAAAATCTTTCTGCTTTTTTTTTCATAAGAGAAGGAGAAAATTATCAAACGCGATCGCTATATCCCGAACTCCTGGGCAAAGTGCGATCGCTTGCAGGGGAGACAATGTAATAACTAGCAATTAACGCCACCATCATCCACCAGAGAGTATTAACTTCCGGTCGGTACCAGACTGTATCTACCAACCCGTGTCCCAGCAAACCCAACATAGCCGCAATCGCCGCCATCAGCCAAAACCCGTCGCGTCTTTGTACTTCCCGCAACCGAGTGAGTTGTAACCATCCCTGGTTAAAGGTGACAATTAGCAGCCACATAAAACTGGTAAATCCGATAAAACCAGTTTCTACAAGCAATTCCAGAAAGATAGAATAGGCACTCAAAGCGTTATAACGAGGAAGCTGATACACCGGATAGATTTTATTGAAGACAACATTACCAGGGCCAATACCCAGAATCGGGTAATCCCAGATCATTTCTTTCACCGCACTCCAGACATTGAGCCGAAAATTATTGCTGCTATCCTTGCGACCACTAAACATACTGAAAACGCGATCGCGTAATGGTTCCACAAATAGTAACGCCAACAATACTACAACCGCCGAACTTCCCAATAACAACGGTAGCGACCAAGTTCGCCAGAAAGGAGACATCTGGATACTCCACCAGAAAACCACCATCATCCCAAACGCGCCCAGCAAAAATATTAAGGCAATCCAACCGCCGCGGCTAAAAGTTAAAACCAGACAGGCAGAGTTTACCACAAACATCGTCAACGCTAAGGCTTTGGGAACCCAACCACGCCAAACGAAAACAGCTGCCAAAGATAAAGCGATCGCAGGCAACAGATAAGCTGCCAGTAAATTAGGATTACCCAGGTAACTGTAAACTCGCGTAGTTTGAGACATGGGAGACGTGGGATCTGTCCAAGTTGCCAAAGCTTCTGCCCCAAAAAACCACTGCCGCAACCCATATACACTGACAATCAACGCCACGTGCAAGTAGACGGTAATAAGTATTGAGCGCAGACGAGGCGATCGCAACACCCGCGCCATCAGCGCAAAAAACAGCAAATATAGCGTTAGCTTCGACCATCCCTTAAAAGCTGCTTCCTTCTCCGGAGACAAAGCCGTTGCTATCGTAGCAATACCCCAGTACAGCAAAACCAGCCAGTGAATAGGTGTCACCTTTGGGGAGCCTTGGACGTACCCCCGATCATCCGAGAGTGTCAGCAGCGCCCAAAAACCAGCACCAGCAGCCATTAACACGCCGATCAGTACATTTGACACGAAAGGAGCTAAAACAAACACTAAAGCTACCAACACAGCTCCTATCGCTTGCTCCCACTGCATCAGCCAGCTACTTTGCCGCCAAGATCGCAGGATACCAACCAACCGATGTAAATAGCTGGTGCTTTGCCACTGATAAAGCGGCAAATTGGACATGGTAAATCGTTGCCAAAGAGTTATGTAATTGGTCATTTGCTAATTGCTAATTGTTTAAGCGCTAATTGCCATTAGCCATTAGCCGTTAGCAATTAGCCATTACCTATTCCCAAGTACATAGTCTATAGCCCATTGTCAGTCAATCGTCAAATGTTTCTTCACTCTCCATTGGCGGCAAGCTGACAACATAGCGATAACCTGCGTCTGGAGAGCCTTGAACAGAAATTTGTCCGCCATGAATTTCCGCCAACAGACAGCTGAGTAAAAGTCCAAGATTTTCGCGAGAGTTGCTATTGCTCTGTTGCTGCCCAGATACTGGTTCCGGACTGGGAGGATTAGCGGTACCAGTACCATTCAGCAGCATTGGATTAGCTGCTTGGAGGCACGACATAGATGATTGCGATTGCTGAGTGTGGGTGATGCTGGCTTGCAGCGACGCTTCTGAGCGCTCCGAGAGCGTCGAAACTTCTGAATGCGAGTAAAACTCAATCTGAGGCAGACCATCTCCTAACCAAGGGTGAGAAACCCAGACAGAAATGTTCAGCCTTTCGCCTTTGCGAGAGACATGAATGCGAACCACACCACCCGCACTGCCTGAGTTAATTAAATTAAAAATCAGGTAGTAGAGAATTTGCCGCACCTTATCCTTATCCAGCAACCAGATGCGCTTACCAGGTTCTATTGATAAACGAATCTGTTGCTGCCGCCCAGACGCAAACTGTTCCAAGCTATTAATTGCCTGCTGACAGAGCATTTCAATGTCCACAGACGTAAAATCGAGTTTTTGGCTACCTTCATCTAGCCCTCCCAGAGACAAAATTTCATCCACTAGCGAAACTAAGTGGCGTCCGCTGTGGTGGATAATTTCCAGATACTCCTTCTGCTTAGTTGTTAATGGCCCGTAAACTTCGCGACCCAAAACACTCGCCATCCCCATCACCGAAGTTAGTGGGGTTCGCAGTTCCTGGGACAGCTGAGATAGCAGTTTAGCTTTAACAGAGGTAGTTGCAGATGGGTTGGGGGCTGAACGGGTCAGGGAAAGCAAATCGCTCGAATTCAGGGGAGTAGCGGCGTTGTATCCTAAGTGATCGTATGAGTCTGGTGGGGCGTGTAGCGACGATTTAGCAAACCATTGACTGCTGGAGCTGATACGCTGTGGCGAATCCACTTGCCGCGTTCCCAGAAGCAGAAGGTTTCGCTCATATTCGCTCAGGCTCCAGCGTGCCATGAGTGCCAAGAATTCAATATCTTTGCTGGTAAAACTACGAGGCACTAAATCCATTACTGCCAGCGTACCCAGACAAATTCCATCAGATGTCAGCAGTGGGGTGCCTAAGTAGGAACGGATGCCGTAGTGCTGCACCAGCAAACTCTCAGCAAATATTGGCTGGCAAAGCTTGTCATTAGTATCGTAAATTGCCAATACCTGATGACTATCTACTACATAAGCGCAGAAGGTTTCATTGCGTGGGATTTGCCGCGAAGTCGCTAGCTCGTTCATCAGTCCCACTCGCGATAAACCCACAGCTGACTTGAGCCACTGGGTTTCTTGTGCTATTAAACCCAAAAAGCAGATTGGCGCTTCCAAAAAGCGGGCTGCTGTTTGTGTAGCTTCCTCAAAAACTGGAATTATTTCTGTTTCCAGTAGCCCCAACTCTCGCAAAGCCTTGAGTCTTTGTTGTTCTCTAACTTGTGGTGTCAAACCATCCAAACGGCAAAAAAGTCTACTTTCTGGGCCTACCATTACTATCCCTACCCCCATACACGTTGCTTGTATGACATCATTAATAATTTCCAGCTATATTTAGCGTTCCCGAATCAAGCCAATAATCAACACGTTCAGGAAAGATTGCCTAAAAAGCTGAACAAGCAAGGATGAAGATAGGTAGGATGCGTTAGGTTAAAGAGCGATCGCAACATTGCTAACTTAGTCGGTCTTCGAGAGCGCTGCTATCGGTTGACGCGAACCACATAATAGCGTTAACGCTGACGAAATGCGATCGCTCTTTAACACTCAAGATTCAGGACTTTTATTCAACCAGGCGGGATGAGATAGCAATGAGGCAATTACCCGGACACCTCGCAGCTGATTGGACAGAGGCAGATGACCTTTAGGAGCGGACAGATCCCAGGTAAACCCGTTGGGGTATCGAGTCCAGTTGTTTCCGTTCTTCCAGCCGATTTTCGGCCAGAATTTTAAGAAGTTTTTGCCGACACCCAACCAAATTTCGTGCTGCACTCCAAAGCCAAATTTCCCTTCTGAGTAGACGAACCACAGGTTATTGATGGTTTGCAAATCCTTAATGGGGAAGTTTTCTACTTCAGTAAAGTACAACCATTTTCTCTGCACGGCATCAACGCCTGCTAATTCACACATTTTTTGCAGGGTGATCCGGTCAGCTGAAAGAAAGTCCTGTTTTTTGAGCAGCTGTTGCAGGGGTGTGTAGTCGATGCCGCGTTCTGAGTTTAGCGGTACGATCCCGTTAGGGAAATGGGTTTGCAGAAATTCATCTGCGACTTTTGAGTTGGCGCTCTCAAGGGTCTGGTAGGCTTTGAAAGCAACCAAAGTGGCAGGGTTTGACTTGCTTTGAAGTAAAAATTCCATCAGTACCTCTAAACCGGATTCTCCAGCTTTTATGAGTTCCGGAATGAGTTGTAGTTGCCCTGCTGGAGAACCCGACTCGAACTTGAAGCGGAGGGCGGCGATGTCGTTAGAGGTGGTGTCTGGTAGATCGGCAGTCTTTGGGTCAATCATGAAGCAAGTTTCAGTCTGTTGTCTTTTTTCCGTAAGCGTTTGAACGTTTGAAGATTGGAGACGCTGGAGGCGTCGTGAGAACGAGAATCCCTACCCAACGTTTCAAAGTTTCAATGACCTATAACTATTGACTTGAGTGCAGGATGCGGTCAATAAGTGCTGTGGTCGAGGTAGGAATTTCCACTTTGACTAATTCTATCCGCCCCCCGTATGCCAAAACAGCTGGTGCTTCTGGCAGGGTTTGTGTGCTGTAGTCGCCTCCTTTGACATAAATATCAGGTTTGAGTGCTTCAATTAAGCTAGTGGCGGTTAAGGTGTCGAAAATCACTACCCCATCGACGGACTTTAGGGCAGCGAGAACTTCTGCGCGCTGCTGTTGGGGAACTATAGGTCGAGGAGGCAATCCCTGTTTGTGCGGTTTGATGGCACTGACTGAGCGATCGCTATTTAACCCCACCACAAGCGATCGCCCGAAGGACTTTGCTATTTGTAAATATCTCACATGACCTGCATGGAGTATATCAAAGCACCCGTTAGTAAATACTAACGGTCTCCATTGCGACTGATCCTTCGCGATCGCTTGACTTATTTTACTCAATGTGTAAACGCTGGTAATCATGGCTAATAGTTAATAGCTAATAGCTAATGGGTAATGGCTCATGGCTTTTAACAATAAGCAATGAACAAGCAACTAGCATTTCCTCTATAGTTGCTCCTCATTGCTGGGACGGCGGTATCCGCGTTCAAAGGCAAAGCGAACCAGTTGAGAGCGATTGTCTAGCTCCAGCTTACCGAGGATGTTACTCAGATGGGTTTGAACTGTGCGGGGACTGATGAACAAGCGATCGCTAATTTGTTTGTTGGTAAAACCTTGAATTACCTCCCAAAAAACTCTTTGCTCTGCTGGGGTTAAGGGCAGTGACATCACTGGGGGAACATCTGAGTATTGTGATTTCTCTTCAGCAGGGGCAGCGCTGGTAGCCAGCTGCTGCATTAACCGTACCATTTCTGCATTGATGCGGCGCGATCGCTCTAGCTGTGCCTCAATTTTTGCAACTAATTCCCGTGGATCGAAAGGTTTTGTCAGATAATCATCTGCTCCTATTGTGTGTCCTTGAATTCGGTCTTCTAATTCTCCTTTTCCTGATAGAAATATAAACGGCACTAATTGTCCTGAAGGTATCCCTCGCAGACGGCGGCAAAATTCCAGACCGTCCATTTCTGGCATCATGACATCACTAACCACTACATCCGGTGCATCTTGTTCAAAAACAGTTAATGCCTCCATACCAGAACTTACATCCTGAACCTGATACCCTTGGGTTTGCAGGTAGCGTGTCAAGACGGTTCGCAGGGTTCTGTCATCATCAACGACTAATATTTTTTTCATCGTTATTCTAGAGGGCCCTTACCATCCATATCAGCCATGCTCTGCAAACTGGATTATCCCGCTTTATCGTGAGTTGTGTTATTGGAAAGTACAGAGGCTGGTTGTGCAGCATATATCTTTTTTATATCAGCTTGTAAATAATCGGCAGCGTTAGCAGTGTCTCAACCAGTGGTAGTGAAACTGGGGTATAAAGAGGTATCGCACGGGGGCGATCGCGCTCGATCTACCCTACTTCAGCATAATGGCTGATGTCTGACTGCGCTCAATGCTGCATCGAAAACCATTCGACAGCAAAAAATGGCTGTTATGAGCTATAATATTTTTCCTACTTTGTCAGCGCTTTCTGGCTTTAAGTTGATAAAAATGAAGCAGGCGCGATGTTCTAGCTGAAATACTCGCAGAAAACCACTGAGTATTTTTGCTTAAGCATTTGGTTGAAAGCGCAGTAGCTTAAGCAACCACTACCAAATTGTTCTCTAAAACTAATGCTGATATTGCAGCATTAACCCCATATTTTTTAACATTTAAACTTTCCCCACTTCACCAAAATGGCGGAAATTATCAAATATATCTTAGATTACCTCTCCAAATTCGCTCGGATATTTATGCCCCAAAACTTCCCAATAAATACTTAAAGTAAGTATTTATAACTTCCGCAGAATTACTTAGTTTTTTAAAGCAACCTTGTTTTACTTTATTGCCCTTTGCCACATAGCTGATTTCTACTCTGATTTACTAAATAGTTAAAATAAATAAATAAAACATATTTTTTGGGAGAAAAATCCCCAATATGCACTTGTAAAATGCGCCTAAAAAGTGGCATAATTTTTGTAGCAAAGACTACAAAAAATCAAGTTAACAAAGTATATGACAACCTGCCATACATTTGTCACCCTGTCCCTTGCCGCACTGGGACTAATAGCATCGCCTCATGCAGCTAGTGCTTACAGCCTCAGCCATTTGGACACAGATACAGACTATAATGCGCTGATCGATCAACTTTCCTTTGTTCCCGAAGGTCGAATAGGGTCTAACTCAATCGGTGGAACGACTTACGAACTCGATATCCATGACATTGTTAATAATAATTTTGTCATTTTGGATCGGGATGAATTTGTCTGGTCAAATGGCACAGCAACACCTTTTACCCTTGCGTACCAAGCAGCTACCCAAAATGTCAGCTACACCGTAGGAGGTAAAACCTTAACCTCGACCGCCACCGGCCCCTTTACAGACATTTTAATCCGCACCAGAGCTACCAAGCCCAACTCCAAAATTGAAGTTAACAATTTATTCCTAAACGGACTTGCCCTGAATAATTCTTCTGTTGCGGATGCAAATGGAGACAGCTTAGACTATCTGCGAATTAGAGGTCTATCTGATAAAACAGATTTTCTCCTCACTGGACAATCAATTATGAGTTGGTTAGGAGCAACCCCCTCTCAATCCCAGCTTGCCTATCAAATCAAAGTTGGCACGACAGTAGAGGGGCCATTGTCAGAATCAGAGTCAGTTCCAGAGCCAGCCTCTATGTCCCTATTTTCCTTGATTGTCGGTGGCATTGCCTGGATGAGGAGCGGGCGGCGTAGCAAACAAAAAGCTTAAAATTCAAAAAAGCTTGACTTGAGCGATCGCAAGCTTTGATGATCTGGTAGCCTTCAAAAAAGCATTGTCTGGCTCAGACTAGACTCAACAAGAGTGTAATATGTACGAAAAGATCGCTCCCCCCGAAACAGGCTCCAAGATTACCTTTAAAAATGGGGAACCCATTGTCCCAGATAACCCAATCATCCCCTTCATTCGCGGCGACGGCACGGGAATAGACCTCTGGCCCGCATCTCAAAAAGTCTTTGATGCCGCCGTCAAAGAAGCCTACGGCGGTAAACGGCAAATTAGCTGGTTTAAAGTCTACGCAGGTGATGAAGCCTGCGAAAAGTACGGCACATACCAGTATTTGCCCCAAGACACCCTCGACGCGATTAAAGAGTATGGGATTGCCATCAAAGGGCCACTGACAACGCCAATTGGAGGAGGCATTCGGTCGCTGAATGTGGCATTGCGTCAAATTTTCGACCTCTACTCCTGCGTTCGCCCCTGCAAGTATTACGCAGGTACGCCCTCTCCCCACAAAACTCCAGAAAAACTAGATGTCATCATCTACCGAGAAAACACAGAAGACATCTATCTAGGAATTGAGTGGCGACAGGGCAGCGAAATTGGCGACAAACTGATTAAACTGCTCAATACTGAGTTAATCCCCGCGACACCCGAACACGGGAAAAAGCAAATTCCCCTCGACTCTGGCATCGGCATCAAACCAATTAGCAAAACGGGTTCCCAACGTTTGGTGCGCCGTGCCATGAAAAATGCCCTGCGACTCCCCAAGAACAAGCAGCAGGTGACGCTGGTGCATAAGGGCAATATCATGAAGTACACTGAGGGCGCTTTCCGCGACTGGGGCTATGAACTGGTAACTACAGAGTTTCGCGGCGAGTGCGTTACTGAACGGGAATCTTGGATTCTGAGCAACAAAGAGCGTAACCCAGATATTAGTTTAGAAGAAAACGCCCGTCAGATCGATCCTGGGTACGATGCCCTTACGGAGGAGAAAAAAGCCCAAATCTGTCAGGAAGTTGAAGATGTCCTCAACTCCATCTGGCAAACTCACGGTAACGGTCAGTGGAAAAACTTGGTGATGGTAAATGACCGAATTGCGGACAGCATTTTTCAACAAATTCAGACGCGACCGGATGAATATTCCATTCTC
Source organism: Trichocoleus sp. FACHB-40 (assembly GCF_014695915.1). Lineage (GTDB taxonomy): Bacteria > Cyanobacteriota > Cyanobacteriia > Cyanobacteriales > FACHB-T130 > Funiculus > Funiculus sociatus. The sequence goes on along the minus strand of NZ_JACJPF010000110.1, from coordinate 37,197 downwards.
GCCACGATGAATTTGAATGGGGATTATCTCTCTGACGCAGCTGCTGCGATTGTCGGCGGGTTGGGGATGGGGCCTGGAGCCAATATTGGCGATCAATGTGCCATCTTTGAGGCTACTCACGGTACTGCTCCTAAACACGCTGGTTTAGACCGGGTAAACCCTGGTTCGGTGATTTTGTCGGGGGTGATGATGCTGGAATTTATGGGCTGGCAAGAGGCAGCGGATTTGATTAAGAAAGGGCTTGGTGAAGCTATTTCTAACCGCGAAGTGACTTATGATTTAGCGCGGTTGATGGAACCACCAGTAGAGCCACCTCTGAAATGTTCTGAGTTTGCAGAGGCGATTATCAAACATTTCAATTGATAGTTGTCAGCTGTCCTGATTAATTGAAAGAGTTTTGAGTTATTAATTTTAAATTAGTAACTCAAAACTGGAATTTCACTGACTTAAGAGTTATTTATTGGGTACTGAGTAAGCGTTACCTAACGTCTTCCTAATATTTGTTTGGGCTAGGTGCCTCAACCCATCCTTCCCCAATTATTCCTTTTTAAGGATTGGTAAAAGTGTTTATCCGGCCCCCACCAAGGGATCTCCCTGTAACCGGACGGGGAAAGTTGCTAGTAGGCTGAGTTACCGGATTCGGTTGCACTCCCGAATTACCAACGTTGGAATTATTACCCACGTTGGAACTAAATCCAGAGTTGGTGCCAATGTTGCTTCCCTGATTGGGCAAACCAGATGGGTATTGTCCGTAATTATTGGTGGTTATGGGGGCGGGTGGCGCTACGGGTATGGGTGCGACTGGCACTACTGGCGCTGGCTGGGGTTGGGTAAAAGAGGTGTAAGCATTCGGATTAGGATTAGTTGTTGTGGTTGGGGGAACGCTATAGCCTGTTGTGGTAGGTAAGGTAGTTGTTGTCGTTGGCGGTGCCATCTGTCCACTGTAGGTAGATGTCGGGGTTGCCTGCGCGGACTCAGATACATTTGCAGGTGGCTGACTCGTAGACAATAAAGGTGTTGATGTTTGGTTTAAACCTTGTTGCAGCGGGCTTCCAGGCATCGCAGCTTGGGATGGTTTATCACCATTGAGCGCTTTAAACCCAGCTGCTGGGCTAGAAGTTGCGGATGTTGCGGATGTTTCAGTTTGCTGGTTGCTGGGTGTTGCTCCTAAAAGGGGGCCACTATTGGAAAGGGGGCCAGCATTTAGTAGCTCTTGGGCTGATGTAGCAAAAGGATTGGTGGAGTTTTGCGGATCTTTGGGTGCTATTTTGAGCAATTTAGATGTTGATTCTGTATTAGGCGCAGCAGTTTTGTTACGAGTTAACTGTTCAAATAAACCTTCTTCCTTGGGAGTTTGCGGTTTCTGCTTTTGCTTGCCTGCTCCTTGGGGATTGGTCGGGTTAAATTCTTGAATTAATACAGGTAAACTATCAATATCAGCGCCGATAGCACTACTTTCTTCTGAAAGGCTTTGTTCATTCTCGGTTGCTTCATCGCCACTGCCAGTTAGCCACTCTGGGTGTTGCCAGTACTGCCATCCGCCAAAGAGTACCATTGAGATCGCGATCGCGCTACCCCAAAACGCCGGACGCAGCACTGTCCGGAACCGTGCTTTGAAATAGCGGATGGAGGCAGGAACTTGTTTGGATGGCATAGGTGTAGTGCAGCTCGGCTCTGCACGGTGGGTATAAATTGATTCTATACGCTATTTAACTTAAGGTAGTTGCCGTAAGGTAATCTTTTTTTAAAGATGGCAGTATCTTGTGTAAAAGTTTCTCTAGCAACTCCTTTATCGGCTGTAACCCGTCAGACAGGGATACAATCTGCAAACGAAAAAATGTTTCACAATTTATTTAGAACTGTTATATAAGCAGTTAGCCATTAGTTAGTAGCGATCGTTAATGATTCAGGACGTAGGCCATTAACGATCGCTTATTGGTTCGCGGTATACACAGCCCAAACAACTAATGACTAATTTACCGGGCAGCTTTAAGCAAAAACCAGACACCTGCTGCTAAGCCAAACAGATTTGGCATCCAAGCAGCAACAAAGGGAGGCAGGAAGTTGCCCAGTCCCAGCGCATCCCCAAAGGACATTAATAAATAGTAAGTAAAAATCACCAAGACGCTAATACCAAAACCTGTGGCTTTACTGGTGCGAGTAGGTCTAGTTGCCAAAGCAGCACCCACTATAGCAAACACTACACAAGCAAAGGGTAAAGCTATTTTTTGGTGAATGCGGATCAGCAGCTTGCGAATTTTCTGCTCATTGCCACTTAAACGTTCTATTTTCAGACGTTCTGTGGATTGTGCAAGGTTCATTTCTCCATAGTCGCGCCCAGAACTTGCCAAATCTAAGGCTGTTCGAGGCAGTTGCAGCTGTTGATGTTCAAACCGCAAAATGTTGCGATAGGAAGCATCGGGAGAAATTAGATAAATGGTGCCTTTAAAAAAATCCCAGGTATTTTGTGCTGGGTTCCAAGACGCGGCTTGTGAGGTAACAATTTGGTTTAGTCCTTCTTGTGACCAATCCAAAATTGTCAAGCCTTGCATTTTTTCACCATCAAACTTTTCTGCATAAAACAGGCGCTTTAGCACTTGTTCTTTTTCGCCATTGGGCAGTTTGACTTTAGTATATTCTGGATAGAAAATATTTCGCTCTTGGAAAGACGGCTTTTCTTTATTCAGCGCTCGATCTAGGGTAACTTTAGCTTGATAATTTGCTGCTGGTACTACATATTCATTAAAGGTAAAAGCAATACCAGTGATGAAAAATCCCAAGATAATTGCTGGTGTTACCAGACGATAAACGCTTATGCCGCAGCTACGCAAAGCTACCAATTCGCTATCGCTAGAAAGACGACTATAGGTTAATAAGGTAGCTAGTAGTGTTGAGGCAGCAAAGGCGTATGCCATAAATTGCGGTAGACTCAACAGCAACACTTTCAAAACCAGCATGGCTGGTAGCCCTACGTCCACACTTCTCCGCATCAGGTCGAATAAGCTGCCAATCGTTACTCCCAAAGAAGAAAAGAAACCCATCCCAAACAGGAAAGGTGCGAATAGTTCGCTGGCAATGTAGCGATCCATGACCGAGATGCGGGAAATCAAGGGGTAGAGCGGATTGAAAAATTTGGGCATTGCTAATGGCTAATGGCTAATTGCTAGTTGCTAATGGCTAATCGCTAATTGTTTTTAAGAAATTGGGCATTAGCTGTTAGCAAAGGACTAGGGGCTACCTTTTGAAGTCATCGCCTAAGTAATATTGGCGTACTAAAGGGTTATTGTATAGTTCTTCAGCGCTGCCTGCGGCGAGGATTTGTCCGTCGCGCATGATGTAGGCTCGATCTGTGATAGCGAGGGTTTCGCGGACGTTGTGATCGGTAATCAAGATGCCCATGCTGCGATCGCGTAGTTCGGCTATTATTTTTTGAATCTCCGATACGGCAATTGGATCGACACCCGCAAATGGTTCATCTAAAAACAAAAATTTCGGCCCTTCGGGGCCAGATGCTAAGGATCTCGCCAACTCGGTGCGCCGCCGTTCTCCCCCAGAGACACGAATTCCGTGTGTATAAGCAACTTTTTCTAGACGAAAGTCTTGAAGTAAGTAATCTAGACGCTGCTGCCACTGACGGCGCGGGACACCTGTTTGCTCTAAAACCAGTAAAATGTTATCTCGGACGCTGAGGTTGCGGAAAATACTTGCTTCCTGGGCGAGGTAGCCAATGCCCAATGTAGCTCGTTTATGAATGGGCAAGGCGGTGATGTCGGTGTTATCCAACCAAACAGTACCTTGATCAGGTTTTTCTAAGCCAGTAGCAATGTAAAAGGTGGTGGTTTTACCAGCACCATTGGGACCGAGCAATCCCACGATTTCCCCTTGGGCTACTGAAAGGTTGACACGATTGACAATCGTGCGCTTGCTATAAGACTTGTGAATATTTTCCAGTACGATTTTCATTGAATTGTGGCTGATGGCTAATGGCTAAAAGAATAAGTGCATTCTTTTTTTGCCTTTTGCATGAGAGCCTTTTGCCTTTATTACCTTTGGGGGGTTGTTGATGGGCTATTCGGTGTTTTGAAGGCTGGCTTAGGATTAACGGGGGGAGTTGTTACAGGCGCTGCGGGTTGAGTTGGGGCGCTGGGATCGGAAACTAGATAAATTGATTCTACCTGTCGGTTGCCTTGAGGCAGGGCAACAAAGCGCCCTTCATCGATCAGGTATGTGATTGTCTCGCCTCGGAGACTATTACCTTGTTGTAGGACGTAGACGTTGCCAGTGAGAACAATGCGGCGCTCTTTGCTGAAATACTGAGCTTGGGCAGCTGTTGCCTGAATCTGTCGTGATGGATAGTACATTTGCACGTTACCGCGTGCGGTTACGACCCCTGTTTTCGAGTTGGCTTCTTGGACATCAGAACGGACGGTGAGGGCTCGTCCGTCGCCTGGAGTTTGGGCTTGGGCGTTTTGTTGCATCTGGGTGGGGAATGCGATCGCTCCCACCAAGGCAGCTGGAAGCATTAATACTAATCCCAGGCGACGCATGAAAGATTGAGTTTGTTGAGAGGATTGCATCATGGGTTTTGCGGAAACATCAATTTTAGTCATTGGCAACAGGCTAAGGACGCGCTGAATGCGTTAATCAGCTACTGTGCCTAGTTTACTCTTTCTATAGACTCGATCCGGATCTACTTCAGCGATGACCAAGCACTAAAATCCTGACGATGCCTAGCTTGCAGAAGTTTCTTGAGCGTCTACTCGCTGTATTTTTGGTAATTGTACAATGTCGCCTTGGTGCTGCATCTGTTCAACAAATTCAGCGATGTTTTCCGCACCAGCTTCTTGCAGTGCTGTCAACAGTTCAGCACTCTGATCTATGAGTTGGCTAACATCAATACCGCTGTATCGGGGTTCGTAAGCTTTGATGCGTCCGATTCCCTCTCCTAGTAATATCGCCGCACCGCGCCAGTTGAGATTCCCCAGATGATAGCAGGCAACTGCTATTTGCAGGACTCCCTGATAAAACCTTTTTTGCGGTTCGCTGGCTTCCATCCACAGGGCTTCTAAGGTGTCGTGACAAGGGTAAAATTCCTGCTGATTAAACTGCTCTACTCCTTGCCAAAATTCAGTCGGTATTTCTTCAGACATTATATATAGCAATACCTACCCTACTAAAAAGTTTCTTTTTATCAGGTTTTATGGAAATCTTAAGGCTATAACTTAAAAGCATTCAAGTTGTTTGAAGGATAAAAAAATAGCGAGGCTGATTGCCTCGCGCACATTGTTACATACTATCTCGCACGGCGTGAATTTCTTCAATAGAGATGTCTTGCATTTCACCACGAAACTCGTTATCTTCGGTGAGAAATAACATACAATGGCATTCTTTGCGTTCGCGCATTGGTACGCAGGGACAATTCCAGAAAGCAGCAGCTACTTCTGCTTCTTTATCTTCGTAGTGGCGACAGGGACACAAAGGCGCACCAAGGTCATCTTTGTGCTTGGCGAGTCCTTCAATCACGACGGCTGTTACTGAAGGATCGACACAAAAGTATGTACCTGTGCGTTTGGCGTAAGTTTGAGAAAACTGACGCATTGCCTCTAGGTTTTTATCGCTGGATTTTGATTGAGTTTCTGATGATTGCATGATATGTAATGACAGGATGTAGGCAGGTATTAAAGCATTGTATCCTAAGGCTTTTCCTTAAGAGAATCGGTTGGTAAAAAATGTCAGTGAAGAAATCTATCGCAGGGGCGATTGTAGCTGAACTTGTAGTGGTTGCTCGGTGTTGATGATTATTCCAGGGGAATTGCGATTTACGGGTGTTGCAGGTTCAGTTGATGATGGCATCCATAGCACCCAGCGGCTAGCAGGAGGTAAGACAGTTAGTGTTACTGGGTTCTGAGTCAGCCAAATTAAGGGAAGATTTGGCTGACTCACAGCGATCGCATCTTCTCCAGCATATGTTGCGGCTAAGGTTTCTAATACTACGCGATGACCTTGCACTAATCCAGTTAAGGCTGTCCAAAGTTTCACATTTAACTGCCGTCCACTGGCATAGAAGTACAGGGATGCAGCAGCAATTACGGCTTGTTCAAAATCTTCCGGGTTCCAAACGCTGGCACTGTCAAGGCATATAATTACTTCTTGCCCTCCGGTGAAGGTCTCCAACTCGCGGACTTGGAATTGTCCTAACCGGGCGCTGGTTCGCCAGTGAATTAAGCGGGTGGGATCGCCGACTCGGTAAGGACGCAGGGTTCGCGTTACTCCTTCTGTTGCTGCCTGGGAACGGCGATCTATGCTGAGAAATTGAGGACTGGTATCTTCCCCAATTTCATCGATTAAAGGGCAATTGATCAGGGGTAAAACTGTAGGATAGACGAAGGCTGTAGCTGGAACTTGGCGATCGCGCCGACACCAAAACAATCCCAGAGGGGCAGCTGTCTTAAGTTGCACTGTCATCCACCGATAAACACCGCGTTTTTGGGCTGGTTGGTAGTAAATCCAGTGGTGAACGCTTTTCGGGGGAATACTTTCTATCGGTGTGTGTACAGGTTTTCCCAGGACGAAGGGGAGATCGTCTTGGATTTGTAGCAGGTTTTGGGATTTGTCAACTGGATTTTCTATATCCAATTCGATTGTTAACTCGTCACCAACACTCACTGGTTGGATGGGACGGCGGTTGACTCGCAACGACTTGAGACTTCGGGCTGGTAAAATAGCCGAGAGTCCCACTATTGCTAACATTACACCACTGATAACATACAGCCACCCTGCCATAGTGTTAGTAGCGGCTCCAAAAAAGCAGATAGCGATCGCTAAGAGTATCCCACCCCCATACGCTGGCTTTACCCAACGAGTTTCCAACCATTCCGCCATTCGATCAACGTTTTTCATCAAAAGCGCCCAATTGCTATATCACAAGCAATTTAACAAAAATCAGATTACGAATAAATAAAATTTTTTGCGCCTATCCGGGAATTTTTTACAATATTTAAGTAAATTCACGCTTTACTTAAAAAACAATTTATAGGCTAGATCCATTAAACTGTGGTTTTACCGATACCAACTGACCAAGATTAGGAATTGGGAATTGGGAATTGAAAAAAAGTCTTACCCAGCCCCCAGTCCCCAGTCCCCCTTCAACCTAGTTAACACCTCGCGAAAACCGGAAAAATGACACAAATCCATGATGCTGGCAAATTGAAGCCTCAGGCTCCTCCACATATGCCACCACCGCCACCCCCTCCTCAGATGCAGACAGGGCGACTACCAGAGGTCAGCAACGTTAATACTTCCATTAAACAATTGGTTAAGGAAGCGTTTCATCACAAAGCCTCTGACATTCACATTAGAGTGGGGCAAGTTACCAGATTTAGGGTTCGAGGTCAGATTACCTCATCTGAAAGTCAGATTAGGGTGACACCAGAAATCTTTGAAAGATACCTGGCAGAGATTCTGAGTCCAGTTCAGCGAAAGCAATTCGCTGAGAAAAAAGAGTTGGATACAGCGATTTTCTATCCAGGTTTCGTGCGCTGTCGGGTGAACTGCTTTGAGACTCTGATGGGCGGAGCGATGGTGCTGCGCTTAATCACTCTGGATGTCCCTTCTATTGATAGTTTAAACTTACCACAAGTCCTCAAAGACATTGTGTCAAAACCCCAAGGACTAATCCTAGTTACAGGGCCTACGGGATCGGGGAAATCAACTACACTTGCAGCAATGATTCGTCATCTGAACGAGACGATGAATAAGCACATTGTGACAATTGAAGACCCGATTGAATTTGTTCACTCTTCGCAAAATTGCCTACTTAGTCAGCGGGAAGTTGGTTTGCATACCAATGACTTTCACGAGGCGCTACGGGCAGTTTTGCGGGAAGACCCGGATGTGATTCTGATTGGGGAAATGCGCGATCGCATTACCATTGAAACAGCTTTGCAAGCATCCCAAACGGGTCACTTAGTTTTGGGGACTCTGCACACCAGAAGCGCTATCGGTGCTGTGGATCGTTTGTTAAACCTCTATAAAGCAGATGAACAGCCAGTGATGCGGATACAGATTACTCAATCTCTGATAGCTGTAGTAGCCCAACTCCTACTTCCTACCACAGATAGTCGGCGCACAGCAGTTCACGATATTTTAATTAATACACCTGCAATGCAAGATTACCTGCTCAAAGGTGAAAATGAGGAGGCATTCCGGTTAATGGAAAACGACCAGTACGACGGTATGCAGGTGATGAATCAGGCTCTCTACAATGAAATGCTGGAGGGTCGGATTACCCTTGAGGAAGCCTTGAACGCTTCCCCAGATCCCAACGATCTAGATCGCCGTATTCGTACAGGTGGGGTTGATGCTTCTAACTCCTCGACTCGCAGCTGGATGTAATCTCAGATCCCATCAACCGAAGATGATGTGACACCCCAAATAAAAAAGCCCGCGCAGGCGGGCTTTTTTGTGTAGCCACAGGTTTCAACCTGCGTGCTACCTGGGATAATTAGCGCTTCGCCAGCTTCTTCGCCAGCTTCCGCAGACGAATTGACTTGGGCGTTACTTCTACCAATTCATCTGATCCGATGTATTCCAAAGCCCGCTCTAAGCTCATATCTATTGGCGCTTGCAACTGCACTAACTCATCACCGCCAGAGGCACGGTGGTTGGTCAGCTGCTTCGCCTTGCAGACATTGAGTTCCAAGTCTTGTTGACGGTTGTGTTCCCCGACAATCATACCTTTGTAAACTTTGGTACCCGGAGTGATAAAGAACGCACCCCGATCCTCAGCATTCTTCATCGCGTAGAAGGTAGCAACGCCTTCTTCAAATGAAATTAAGACACCGTTGCGGCGAGTTTCCATATCGCTGGTGATGGGGCGATAGTCTAGGAAACTGTGGTTCATAATCCCTTCGCCACGGGTGAGGCGCATGAATTCACCCCGGAAGCCGATTAAACCACGGGCAGGAATTACAAATTCTAGTTGAGTGCGACCAGTGGTACTGATCTGCATATCTTGCATTTCGCCCTTGCGCTGTCCCAAACGCTCGATACAGCCACCGCTAGCTTCTTGCGGGACATCCAACACCAAACATTCGTAAGGTTCGCAGGGTTGACCGCTGACTTCGCGGAAAATCACCTGCGGCTGGGAAACTTGAAATTCATAGCCTTCCCGACGCATGGTTTCAATCAAGATGCCGAGGTGAAGTTCGCCTCGACCGGAAACGAGTAATTTATCGGGAGAGTCGGTATCTTCGACACGCAGGGCGACGTTTGTTTCGAGTTCGCGGAACAGGCGATCGCGTACTTGTCTTGATGTCACCATTGTCCCTTCCTGTCCGGCAAACGGCGAATCGTTCACCGAGAAGGTCATTTGTAAGGTAGGCTCATCCACCTTAATCAGTGGCAAAGCTTGCGGTTCGTTCGGGCAAGTAATTGTCTCGCCAATATTCGCATCCGCAAAACCAGCCACCGCCACAATATTTCCCGCAGAGGCTTCTTCCAAATCAATTCGCTTTAAGCCTTCAAAACCCATCAACTTCGAGATTTTGCCTTTCACAATGGCACTGGTTTCCGTCACCAAAGCCACTTGTTGCCCCATTCGGATTGTGCCGTTATGGATTTTCCCAATCACAATCCGACCCAGATATTCGGAATAATCCAGGGTTGTCACTTGCAGTTGTAAAGGCTTATTCGGATCGCCTACAGGTGGCGCGACATGGTGCAGAATTGCCTCAAACATGGGCTGCATATCCATGTTGTCGGATTCCAGGTTGTTTCTGGCATAACCATTGATACCGGAAGCAAACAGATAAGGGAAATCGCACTGATCGTCATCTGCGCCCAGTTCCAAAAACAGATCCAATACTTTATCAATTGCGCCGTGGGGATCAGCTTGAGGACGGTCGATTTTATTTACGACAACGATAGGGCGCAATCCCTTTTCTAGGGCTTTTTTCAGCACAAATCGTGTCTGCGGCATGGGGCCTTCATTGGCATCCACAATCAGGATACAACCATCGACCATGCCTAACACCCGTTCGACTTCGCCGCCAAAATCGGCGTGTCCGGGGGTATCGATAATATTGATTAGGGTTTCTTTGTATCTGACGGCGGTGTTTTTCGACAAAATTGTGATGCCCCGCTCCCTCTCTAGGGCGTTGGAATCCATGACGCAATCAGGAACGTCTTCCCCTTCGCGGAAGATGCCAGATTGTTTGAGGAGGGCATCAACAAGGGTGGTTTTGCCGTGATCGACGTGGGCAATGATTGCGACGTTGCGAATGGGGAGACTCATAGGAGCGTTCCAGAGTTGGTACTGCGACTCAGTTAAATTTAAGAAGCTCTTTAACAGAATTTGTCATCTAAGAGGAATGCTGTAAAGAAGCCGTAACAATTCTAGCTTAATTGCCTCAAATATTGCTAAATAGGTTTCGGTGCAGCTCAAAGGCAGAATTCCCAAGAGGGGGTGGAGGTAGCGATCGCTCCCAAGAAGCTTTGCAGCGATCGCGTATCGGTTGAAAGCGAGGTAGAACATGGCTCAACCTACTGCACGCTCTTTCGGGGGGGAAATTACAACTTTGCCAACTAGGTAGACATAATTGAACTAAATATCTAACGTAGGCTGGAACATTGGAAACCCACGCAACATTAATATGCTTTGATGGGTAATGCTACTCTACCTATCCTAACAAATAACTATATCTATCTACTTAATAAAAAAAAGATATTGTTAAAAACCTATTCTAGGTAAAAAAATTAACTTAACTGGCTTTTAATTGAAGCAGTATTACCTATGAGTTGATAGTACCTGGCAATCGGGTAAAGGTATTTGATTAGTAGTTGAGCCTTTTTCCGTCTAGCCGTGGCACGCACAGCCAACCCCAGTTTTTTCCCAGATTCAAAGCTGCATAAAATTAAAACTTATTAAGTTTAGGCCCTGCTACATGCTAACGGCTGCAAAAAACTTTGTCCGGCAGTTACTCGTCACCAAAGCAAGCAAGTAGTAGTACCTAATCAAAGGTTACAGCTTTTTGTCATGTTTGTATTGTCAATGTATATTATGTACAATTTATACCAGCCGTCAAGCACTCAGCAATCTGCTGACGGCCTTTAAGCGAACAGCCACTGTGAGGAATGCAGATGAAGTTACAGCTGCGTGTTCTAATAGTTGAAGATTTAGAAGAAGATGCTGAACTGCTAATATATGAACTAAAGCGCGGTGATTACCATCCTATATACGAACGGGTGGACACAGCAGATGCTTTCATAGCAGCGCTTGATAAACAGCATTGGGATATTGTCATTGCTGATTACTCTATGCCTTGCTTTAGCGCTCCTGCTGCTTTGAGTTTGTTGCAGGAGAAGAAACTGGATATACCATTCATTATTGTGTCAGGAACCATCGGTGAGGAGATGGCTGTTGATGCTATGAAAGCTGGAGCTTCTGACTACATCACGAAAGGCAACTTGGCGCGACTTATCCCTGCTGTTGAGCGCGAGTTACGTGAAGCCCTCCAGCGGCGAAAACGAAGGGAAGCGGAACAAGCTTTACGCGAGAAAGAAGAACGATTTCGCTCTCTCATTGAAAATGCTTTAGATATTATTACAGTTCTGAGTCCTGATGGCAATGTGTGTTATATAAGCCCCTCTGTTCATAGAGTTTTGGGTTACGAATCAGAAGAATTACTTGAAAAAAACCTCTTTGTTTACATTCACCCTGAGGATGTAAATGAAGTTATTAATAACCTATATCAAGCACTTAATGATCCCAGCAGTAGGTTATTTATCAAATTTAGATTTCAGCATCAAAATGGTTATTGGCGTGTGCTTGAAGCTGTTTGTAAAAAGATTATTTATTTGCCAGAACTAGCAAGTATTGTTGTTAACTGTCGCGATATTACAGAGCGTCAGCAAGCTGAAGAGATTCGCCGGGAGCTGGAGAAACAAAAAGAATTAAATGAAAGTAAATTCAACTTTGTTTCTATAATGTCGCACGAGTTCCGCAATCCGCTCAATATTATTACAATATCTGCTGAATTGCTGGAAAAGTATAGCGATGTTGCCAGTAAAGAGCAAAAAAACTTGTACTTTCAGCGGATTCGATTTGCTGCTCGAAATATGACGCAGTTGTTAGAGGATATTCTGACAATCAGTAAAGCGGAAGTTGGAAAATTAGAGATGAATCCAGCTACCCTAGATTTAGCAAAGTTTTGCTTGGACTTGGTGGAAGAGATGCAGTTTAGTAATGCAGGTAAGGCGGTCAATTTTGTTTTTAAAGGCGGAGACGTTGATGAACAAAGTCAGGAATCGGAAGCAGGTTCGACAACAAATTGTTGTACCTTAGCTTATATGGATGAAAAACTGCTGCGGCATATTTTTATTAATTTGCTTTCAAATGCTATTAAGTATTCACCCGCAGGAGGTGAGGTATTTTTTGAACTTTCTTGTCGAAATCACGAGGCAATTATCCAAGTTAAGGATCAAGGTATTGGGATTCCTGTAAATGACCAAAAACGACTGTTTGAAGTGTTTCATCGAGCGGGAAATGTGGGTAAGATTCCTGGTACGGGGCTGGGATTATCCATTGTCAAAAAGTTCGTGGAATTGCACGGTGGCAATATTGAAGTAAGTAGTGAAGTTGGAGTGGGTAGCACGTTTACAGTTAAGCTGCCATTGCAAAGTTAGAGATTAACAGAATCGCACCACACCTACTCCTGTGGCGCGAACTAAAATTTTTGGTATTCTCGTTAAGGGCAATTCCTTAACGATTTACGGAACTCATATCCGCGTAGCGATCGCCCGCTGCAACGTTCTTGGGTGCTACTTCGTCAAGGCGCGATCGCTCTTGTTGAGTTAAGGTAATGGCAGCTGCTGCCACATTCTCCTCCAAGTAGGCGCGGCGTTTGGTTCCGGGGATCGGTACGATATCGTCTCCCTGCGCGAGCAACCACGCTAAAGCTAGTTGTCCCGGCGTGACACCCTTTTCGCTGGCAATTTCCTTCACCCGTTCAACGAGTTGCAGATTCTTTTGAAAATTCTCGCCTTGGAAGCGTGGCAAATGCTGGCGGTAATCATCGGGAGCAAAATTATCGGGACTGGTAATTTGTCCTGAAAGAAACCCCCGTCCAAGTGGACTATATGCCACAAAGCCAATTCCCAATTCCCGTACTGTGGGTAAAATCTCATCTTCAGGCTCGCGCTGCCAAAGCGAGTATTCTGATTGCAAAGCAGTAATCGGGTGAACTGCATGGGCGCGTCGAATCGTCGCCGGAGCAGCTTCAGAAAGCCCCAGGAAGCGGACTTTGCCTTGCTTGACTAATTCTGCCATTGCGCCGAGTGTTTCCTCAATGGGAACGTTGGGATCGACGCGGTGCTGGTAGTAGAGGTCAATGTAATCAAGTCCAAGCCGTTGCAGCGAAGCATCGCACGCCTGCTGCACGTATTCCGGACTGCCATTAATACCTCGGAAACTACTATCCTCGCCACGTTGGATGCCGAATTTTGTGGCTAGTACGACCGCATCGCGACGGTCTTTAATAGCTTTTCCTACCAGCTTTTCATTCTCCCCTGTTCCGTACATATCAGCCGTATCGAGCAGAGTGACACCGAGATCGAGTGCGCGGTGAATGGTATCAATTGATTGGGCTTCATCGCCTGCGCCGTAGAACTCGGACATTCCCATACATCCCAGTCCCAGTTCCGAAACCATCAATCCTTGGCTTCCGAGTTTGCGTACTTTCATTGTTCCTTTTCTCCTTATCAAGTTACGGTCGAACAATCCGGTGCATATCCAGAACTGGGGGGGCGATTTCTGTCTGGGTTATCATGTCGTGAATTTGCCCCCGGTGGTGTGTCTGGTGATTGAAAAAGTGGGCGACTAACAAATTAACGGGATCGGTATAAATTTTTCCGGCGTTATTTCGGTACTGAATCGTACCCGCCAAAAATTCTTCGGTTAAACCAGAGGCAAAGCTTTCAATCCGCTCATCTTCTGCTACACGCGCTTGGTTGAGTTGGTCGAAGTCTTCATAAAGGATGGCGTTGAGTCCGGTGGATGGGATTTCTTGGCCCTGGAAACGTGTCAACCAGATGCGATCGCCCACCATAATATGATTTAGTGTCCCGTGGATACTTTTGAAAAAGGCTGGCCTAATCTTCTGGCGTTCTGCATCCGAAAGCAAAGCGCAAGTTTCATAAAGTTTGCGATTTGAGAGTCTGTTGTATCGTGCCAGCATCTGGAAATGCTGTATAAGCATACTGGTTTCCACCTCCTAACTATATTACCTTAACGTTAACGTTAGATTAATTGTAAAAAAATTACTGGTTGCTGACCTCCTCGATATATTGCTGTATCCTGGCGATATTAGCTTGCAAATCCTCGCGAAACTGCTCTAAAGCGGCGATTTTTTCGTCAGTCTCCTGAAGATGAGTTTGCAGAATTTCCAGTAGTTTCTGCTTACCCCGTAACATCGTCGGTTCTTCAAAAAACAGGTCGATGATACTGCTAATCTCTTCCAGGCTTAATCCCAATCCTTTGAGCGCATCAATTTTGCGGAGTCTGGCTAGTTCAAGCTCCGTGTAGTAGCGAAAGCCTTTGCCTTGCCGCTCAGCAGGGCCAAGTAACCCCAGATCCTCGTAGTAGCGAATTGTTCGCGGAGTCACGCCTGCTTTGAGGGCAAGCTCTCCGATTCGCATTTTTTCAGTCACGCTCTAGTTGATCCGCAGACATTGACGTTAACGTTAAATTTAGTCTAGCGATTCTCTAGCGCAGTGTCAATCACGTTGCAATAGCTCTCGTTCCCAGGCACAGCCTGGGAAGGCAAATAAACAGGCTCTGCTTTGTATTAACTTCCTCTTTCTGGCTGGGAAGAAAAATTGCTTGTATTTACGCCTTAAGTATGGTACAAATGTACTAAACAAGGCATCGCTTCAGCCTATCTCATAAACCGATGCAAGCGTCTTGGAGGCTTGAAAATGGCTTGGAATCCTGGGCAAAAGTTGCAGAACGGCAAGTACACTATCGAAAAAGTGCTAGGGCAAGGTGGTTTTGGGATTACCTATCTGGTGAAGAACAAAAAAGGTAATCTGCTGGTAGTTAAAACCCTAAATAGTTGGGTGCAACGCTGGTGCGACTTTGCCAAACTTCAGCAGGATTTCCTGAATGAGGCGCTGCGACTGTCCAAATTTAATCATCCTCATATCGTGAAAATTGATGAGGTGGTTCAGGAGGCTGGGCTATGGTGCATTGTGATGGAATATATCGATGGGGAAAGTCTAGCTTCTCACGTTTGGAATCAAGGGATTTTGCCCGAAACCGAAGCATTACGGTACATTCAACAGATTGGTGATGCGCTGACGGTTGTTCATGAGCGTGGTTTACTGCACCGGGATGTGAAGCCCCTGAATATCATGTTGCGAAAGGGTAAGACTGAAGCTGTGCTGATAGACTTTGGCATCGCCCGCGAGTTTACCCCAAATTTGACGCAGACACAGACGGAATTTTGCTCTAGTGGCTTTGCGCCAATTGAGCAGTATGATTGGCGGGGGAAAAGGGGTGCTTATACTGATGTTTATTCTTTGGCGGCGACGCTGTATACTTTGTTAACTGCACAAGTGCCGCTGCCTTCACCAATGAGAGCTTATGGAATGCGACTGGAGCCACCCAAGCAGATAAATTCGCTGCTGAGCGATCACATAAATCGCGCTATTCTCAAAGGTATAGCATTAAAGCCAGAGGAGCGATCGCAGTCGGTACAGGAATGGCTGGGATTGTTGGGCATGGGCGCACCAAGAATTGCCAACGACAGCCCCCTGAGAGAGTGGCAAGAGCGATTGCGTAAAGCGCAGGAAGATAAATTAAAAGATAATGGTGATTGGCGGGAGCGATTTCGGAAAGCGCAGGAAGATAACTTAAAAGATAATGATGATTGGCGTGAGAAATGGCGAAAAGCCTGTGAAAAGTGATGCACTCTTCATGGGTTATGCAAGCATAATTATGAATTGGTTTGCATTTGAGTGCAAGCTGAGTCGGAGTTTTTCGTTTCCCTAGGAAACGAGAAAATATGCGATCGCATCTCTTATCTGGGGAACCAAGAGCGATCGCTCTTGCGTCAAATCTGAATATGGTTGGTGCTGCTGATTTATATCCTTTCAGCATTTTCTGGGGTAGAAACAGCAGCTTTTTATGGCTAAATACGTGTTGATATAAAAATAGTAAAAAAATATGGTGAAAAGGTTTCACCGCATAATTTTGACTAATGCGTGTATAGCTGCCAGTTTTCTTCTGGCTAAACCAACACACGCATCGCCGTTCTCGGTACCATTACCAGAATTATTTCTCAGCGCCGATCCTTCTAATCTACCGGCTCGGATTTTAGATCTACCACCTGGGTTAAGGACTGAGCCGATCCTAGAGGAATTTGACTTTGATATATGTAAAGATATTCCCTTGGGTGTAGGCATACCAGGATTCCAACCAGGAGTACATAATAGCGTTGTCCAAAACATTCTGGGCGCTCCTAGCGGAAATCTCCGAGGCTACTGGCCCAATACTCGTGCCATATTCTATCAATTAGTACCAGACGAAGTTAGCCTCGGTTTTCTACTTGACAAAGCTTCAGGAATGGTACGTCAAACTGAGGCAGCTTTCGCCCAAGAAGTAGACCATCAGGTAATGTTGGTGACGTTGAATAGTATGTTGGGTTGCCAAATCAACGATGAAATCAAGCAGGGGTTACAACAAGTAAAGCAGCGTCAGTCTCGCAAGTATTCTTTTTCTGTTAAAGCCCTTAAAGGTGTGATTGAGAGAGATAGGAGCGATCGCGTCTACATTGGAATTTGGCAGGCAGGATTACACTGAAAATGGGGATTGGGGATTGGGGATTGGGGATTGGGGATTGGGGATTGGGGAAGAGGAAAAAGTCTTACCTAGTCCCCAGTCCCCATCACCCTATTACAGAAATTATGCTTTCAGAACGCTTTACCGAAGCCCTAACCTTTGCTACTCATCTGCACGCGAACCAAACTCGCAAAGGTTCAGGTGTCCCATACATTGCTCATTTACTTGCAGTTGCCAGTATTGTGCTAGAGCATGGTGCTAATGAAGAGGAAGCGATCGCAGCCTTACTCCATGATGCTATCGAAGATCAAGGCGGTGCCGCTACGCGGGAAGAAATTCGCCGCAGGTTCGGGGATACCGTCACAGAAATTGTAGACGGTTGCACTGATTCTGACATTACACCCAAACCGCCTTGGCGACAGCGTAAAGAAGCTTATATCGCCCACCTTCCCACAGCTTCCCAAAGCATACTTCTTGTTTCTGCTGCCGATAAACTGCACAACGCTCGCTCAATTTTAAATGATTACCGTGTTGTGGGCGAGTCGCTTTGGGAACGTTTCAAAGGAGGCAAAGAAGGAACGCTTTGGTATTATCGTTCTCTGGTTAAGGCATTTCGTAAAGCTAGTTCAATACAATTAATTGACGAGTTAGATCGGGTAGTTTGCGAGATAGAAGAAATTAGCAAAGACTCCTAACTGTTAATAGAATAATTGTAAGTTTAACTTGTACAATTAAGCGAAACAGCCTGCACTCTAATTGACTGCAATTTAAAATGCTATAGCAGTCCTAAATAATTTGTGAAAGCGAGATGCCCGACTTCTCGGAGAAGTCGCGCATCTGAAGGGCTGGCTCACAACTCAAATAGAATTGCTATATTAAGTCGAAATTAGTTCTTAACTGCAAAAAACGCGATCGCTTCCTAAAAGAATCTTCCTCTGGGCAACAGATATTGTTTTATTCAACTACAAAAATGCCCCTGTTGATGTATACTCCCGGTTTTTTGGGAACACCAATCCCATAGGATACGGTAATTTCCTGCGGTAGCGCCATAATTTTTTATACATAATATCTCGCCTAGAGATTCCTGTGAATCCTCAAATAGGAGGAAAAAGTGGCGCGTTTAGATAAATGCCTAAGTAATTACTCCTAAAACTTTAATTTTTTGAAGATTTTAGGGAAATTTAAAGTCATTAAATGTAAGGATAGCTATTTGTAGTGAAAAATACGTATTACTTTGGAGCGAATTTGCAACCTTGCATATCTATCACTTAGGAGCGAAGCAGACTCTTGGAGTGAATACATAGGCTTAAAGGCAAGACGCAGCCCAACGGGCTGGATTGTCAGCGCTTATTGATTGGAGGGAAAAAATATGTCTGATCACGATAATGAACAATACACCGGAACCGCAGACGAACACTATAACCTGATCAGCGTACTATACCACGCTCTAGAGGGTGCCAGCACCTATGAAATCTACGTCCAAGACGCTGAGGAAGCTGGAGATGATGAACTGATAGAGTTTTTCCAACAACTGCAAGACGAAGAGTACCAACGCGCTGAACGAGCCAAAGAATTGCTGGCAAAGCGGATTGCAGCACCGCAGCCTGTAGGTAGATAGTTATTGATTGAGATAGCCGCACCTGACGGTGTGGCGCAAGCTTGCTGAGAGGGGATAATGCTTCTTTTGGGAAAAAATCCTTTCTTTTGGGCGAGTGAGTGTGCAAAGCGTGAAAGCGGAAATTAGTTAAGAAATATCAAGCGATCGCACTCACAATTAAAGTATAAAAATTCATTTTTGCCCTTTGTTTAAGACGCAATAACTTGGTGTCTCAAGAAAACTCCCTCTCAGCCCTCAGTCTGATTTTTGTAGGAGGTTGCAAGTGAATTACAACCAATTTGTTAAACAGGTTCAGAGCGTTGCTCAGCTAAACTATAGTCAGGAAGCGGAACGTGCCACTCGCGCCACAATGGAAGTTTTGAGAGAACCTATCGTGGGAGACGAGGCAAAAGATTTGGCTTCACATCTGCCTGTGGAGTTAAAAGATTGTTTGCATGGACGAGAAGGTCAAAACGGGCAATACTTTTCTTTAAAAGAGTTTTATCAGCGTGTCGGTGAAAGAGAAGGTGTAAATTCTACCGATGCCGCAATTCATGCGAGAGCAGTATTTACCGTGTTGCAAGCAGCGGTGACACCAAGTGTTGAAGATATCCGCGCTAATTTTCCGGACGATTACCAGGAGCTATTCGTAGCATGCAGGGAATAAAAAATTTTAAGTGAAAGTTAGGTAAAATTGGAACTTTTGCTTGTTTGGTTTCTGGGAATAGCCCAATTTTTTTCAAAATAACTTAAGATATTGGAGGAAAAAGCATGACAGTTAGCAATAATAACACCAACAAGAAAAAAGTAGCTATCCTCATCGAAAACGGTGTGGAAGATTCTGAGTTTCAAGTGCCTTATAAAGCGCTACAAATGGCGGGAATGGAAGTGGTTGTACTCGGTTCTCGGATGAACGAGAACTATATGGGTAAACAAGGCAAATTGTCAATGAAACCGGATGGCACGACAACAGAAGCGATCGCGCTTGATTTCGATGCTGTGATTATCCCCGGTGGGATGGCTCCCGACACAATGCGGACAAACCCGAATACAGTCCGCTTCGTACAAGACGCAATGGAAGCAGGAAAGCTGGTAGCTGCTGTTTGTCACGGGCCACAAGTTTTAATTGAAGGCGACTTGCTCAAAGGTAAACAAGCTACTGGCTTCTTTTCCATCCGCAAAGACATAATCAATGCGGGTGCAAATTATGTAGATGAACCAGTGGTAATTGATGGCAACTTGATTACTTCTCGTCAACCTGGAGATTTGCCAATTTTCACCACAGCAATTCTCAGCCGTCTGGGTTACGGTGGAAAAGAAGCGGCTTTACCAAATGAGAACGATATAACTGCGGAATGGTGGAAACTAGCCGATTCTTGGGGTGGCTCTACCAAGGGCGATATTGTTAAAGGTTTGAATACAGCTTTGACGGGTGAGCGTTATTCGCAAGAAACATTTGAGCAGTATGCGGAAAAAACTTCAGATCCGGAGTTGCGATCGCTTCTGCAAGACATGATTCAAAATAAACAGCGTCACATCCTGATGCTGGAATCTCGCATCAAAGAACTGGGCGAAAACCTCTCGATCCCGGCGCAAGCTGCTGATAAATATGCCAAATTGAAAACTGCCCTCCAAGGTAGTGACGATACCGATTTGTTGCGTCGGACAATGGGCGATCTCCAAACTGGTGTTGTGGATGTCAATAACCTGCGGGTGAAATTTACCGATCCAGTTACAACGGCAATTTTGACGCAGATTGAAGTGGAACTTTCAAAGTATGAGCAGTGTTTAGCAGCCCTCTACAAAGCACGCATGGCAAGTGGAGAAGTGAAGCCTGCCAAGCCGACAAGCGCTCCTGCTGTCAAGATGTAAGTTTGGAGTTTGTAGGGTGAATAATACCTACCCTACAACCCTAATTTTTAGTGTTTTTCCCCTTTTCAAGGGAATGCTTCAGGGGAGCTTTTCCAGGTACAGGGGAAGAAATGGCAAATGTCTATGCTTTTATCGCCTCGGATGAAGCAAGTTATGTTACGGGTGCTTTGTGGTTAGCTGATGGTGGTGTCACAGTCGCCAAAGGAGGTGTAGGCGAAGAAACTCCAGAAGAATTGCGTGCTGAACCGCAAGGAGAACTCCGTCTAGATCATTCTAAGGAAGGGCTAGAAAATAAAGAAGTTCAAATTGTTAGTTAGGGGTTGGAGACTGGGGACTAGGTACTATGTACTGGGCAAGATTCTTCCAATCCCAATCCCCACTTTTCTATTACCAATTGAGGAAATTAAGAAATGGCATCAAGTCAAGATATCGTACCCAGTAATCAGCCGGAAAATAGTGGCAGTAGCAATGTCTCAGATGTCGAACGTTGGGGTTCGCTAATTAGCGGCGGCGCGATGGTGCTAATGGGTTTAAGGCAACGTTCTCTGAGGGGAGCCTTGATGGCGATCGCAGGCGGGAGTTTAGTTTATCACGGCGCAAAAGCAGATAAAAGCATTCAAGACACCATACAGGAAAAAGCAGGCATGAGTGACACCATTAAAGTTGAAAAAACTGTAACTATAAATAAACCAGCAGACGAACTTTATCGCTTTTGGCATAACTTTGAGAACCTGCCCAACTTTATGAAGCATCTCAAGTCTGTGACGGTTTACAATGAGACGCGATCGCACTGGATAGCTAATGCACCCCTGGGCGCAAGTGTGGAGTGGGATGCAGACATAATTAACCAGAAAGAAAACGAGTTTATTGCGTGGGCTTCTGCTGAAGACGCAGATATTGATAACTCTGGTTTTGTTCGTTTTACGCCTGCACCAAACAATCGCGGTACAGAAGTAAAAGTTGTCATTGAGTATAACCCGCCTGGCGGTGCAGTTGGGGTAGCGATCGCTAAACTTTTCGGTGAAGCACCACAACAGCAAATCGGAGACGATCTCCGCCGCTTCAAAATGCTCATGGAAGCTGGCGAAATTGCCACCACAGAAGGTCAACCTTCCGGAAGAAGTTAAGAATTTTATCCTATGGGATTCTTAAAAAAGGGCAGCTGAATTGCTGCCTTCAAACTTTAAAACTCGTAATGGAGAAACCAAATGAATCAAACAATTAAGCGACTACAGAATATTGGCTTACGCCTGGTTACAGTTTTTTTTGCAGCGCTCGCATTCTTAGTCATTCCGGCTTTTAGCAACAGCGTGTCGGTGCAAGCGCAAGCAGCAGAAACCCGCTTTGATCCCGCCGATCCTTACGCAATCGACAGCGAAACGATTGAGAAAGTCAAAGACATGGCTGAAGACCATGTAGGCGACAGAGGGAGTATTGGCAATACTGGCTTGAAGAATCTCAAAAAGTTGGGAGAAAATATTTCCGAAACAACTGACGTTATCCGCAGCCAAAGGTTTGATAACGATCGAGGCGCTGATATGGGCGATCCTCGTGTTGTTCAAGACAAAAATTATGAGGGAATATCCGTAACTAAAGACCGCGCACCCAGGTAATTTGACTTGTACAACACTGGTTGTGAAATTAACTGAGAAACCTAATACACTTCATTTAGGGCTAAAAAGCTAAAGCCCTTGTAGGTTGGGCCTTTGGAGTAAACCTCAATCGTGAGCAGCATTTGTTGAGGTTCCCCTAGAATTCAACCCAACCTACAATTATCCCTTAACTGAACGTTATTCAGAGCTGACAGAAGACGCTTTGGTCAGACAATCAGAAGAAAAAAACCGGATTTCAAGGGAATAAATGGGCAACTGAGTTATCAGGAAAACTAAGAAACCGGATTTCTTCCTTAAAAGTGCTGAGTGTTTCGGCTAAGGGTGCTGAGTAGTTACAAGCAGATCGAAACGTTTGCACAATGCAAAATCTCAAATCCAAAATAGATATGAAAGCTGTTTGTTGGTACGGTGCAAATGATGTGCGGGTCGAAAACGTACCCGATCCGAGAATTCTCAACCCACGCGATGCCATCCTCAAAATTACATCAGCAACCATCTGTGGTTCTGACTTGCACATTTATGATGGCTATATCCCGACGATGAAACAGGGTGACATTCTAGGTCACGAATTCATGGGGGAAGTCGTCGAAATTGGCAGTCAAGTCAAAACGTTGAAAAAAGGCGATCGCGTAGTCGTCTCTTCCATCATCGGCTGCGGTCAATGCAACTATTGCAATCAGCAAAAGTGGTCATTGTGCGACAACTCTAACCCCAACGCTTGGATGCAAGAGAAAGTATTCGGCTTTGGCACATCCGGAATCTTCGGCTACTCCCACTTATTCGGTGGCTACGCAGGTGCCTTTGCTGAATACGTGCGCGTTCCCTTCGCCGATCATGGTGCAGTCAAAGTTCCTCAAGACATCCCCGATGAAAAAATCCTGCCCATCTCCGACGCTTTCCCCACAGGCTACATGGGTGCAGAATTCTGCAACATTCAGCCCGGAGATATCGTAGCAATCTGGGGTTGCGGCCCGGTCGGATTATTCGCCATGCGAAGCGCCTATATGCTTGGTGCCGAGAGAGTTATCGCCATCGACCGCGTTCCCGAACGCCTCCAAATGGCTAGAGACTTCGGCAAAGCCGAGACTATCAATTACGAGGAAGTTGATGCCGGCGAAGCACTTAAAGAAATGACCGGAGGACGCGGCCCGGATTCCTGTCTTGATGCTGTGGGACTAGAAGCACACGGCATGGGTCTTGAGGGATTTTTCGACGAAGCCAAACAGTCGGTACGCCTGGAAACCGACCGCCCCTCAGTGCTGCGGCAAATGATGGTGGCTTGTCGCAAAGGCGGCACCCTGTCAATTATGGGCGTTTATAGTGGCTTTGTGGACAAAATGCCCATGGGTGCAGCCTTTAACAAAGGCTTGACCTTCAGAATGGGGCAAATGTTCGGTCAGAAGTATATGCCGATGTTGTTGGATCGAGTTATGAATGGCGAAATCGATCCATCTGTCGTGTTTACCCATCGCTTACCTCTTGAAGAAACGAAGCAAGGCTTTGAAATTTTCAAGCACAAAAAAGACAACTGCATCAAAGTGCTGCTAAAGCCTTGAAATAGCTAAGAGTAATCCACAATTAGCAATTAGTCATTAGCAGCATTCACATTATCAAATGGAGTTTTTTCGATGAACAAAGTAATCTCTTTTCTACAAAATGTTCGCTTGCGCCAGATTGTAAGTGCTTTTCTGCTCGCAGTAGCACTTTTGGTTGGCAGCGCTTTCGGCTACGGCAACCAAATTCAAGCGCAAGCTAATTCCACTACATTGACACCAGAGGCTGATTCTTACAAAGTTAAAGGTGCTGATAGTTCGCTACGTACTGACATTGGAAATGCCACTAACCAGGCTGAAGATACGGGCAGCAGCATAATTGATAAAATTGAAGATGTTGCTGAAAATATCAAAGAGAAGCTGAATCTTGACGAACCGCTTCCCCCCAGCACTAAGAAGTTTATCAATCAAGTTGAAGACGCTACGGGAGTAGATGACGGCTTAGAGCAAGGTATCAATGATGCTGCTAATAACGTTACCAGCAGCAAACCTTATTACAAGTAATTCGCACTCATTAGCCAGAACTATAGCAATCCTAATCGATTTTAAAAACTTTCTTCTTTTTCTCTTTCCTTCGTGTACTTCGCGCCTTTGCGGTTCGTAAAAAAAAGAAAATTTAACAAACCGCGTTTGCGGAGCCTGCGCGTTAGCGCTTAGACGCGCAGGACGCAAAAGTAAGAGAAAAAAAAGAAAATTGTATGAATCATTTAGGGCTGCTATACCTAGCTAATGATTAATAACTAATGATTTAAGGAGAAAAATTTAATGAAAGCAGTTTGCTGGCATGGTGCAAATGATGTGCGGGTGGATACAGTACCCGATCCAAAAATTCTCAACCCACGTGATGCAATTATTAAAATTACATCTACGGCGATTTGCGGTTCCGATTTGCACCTTTATGACGGCTACATCCCTACGATGCAGGCCGGAGATATTCTCGGTCACGAGTTCATGGGGGAAGTCGTTGAACTTGGGAGTGCGGTAAAAAATGTAAAAGTAGGCGATCGCGTAGTCGTCCCCTTCACCATCGCCTGCGGCAGCTGCTTCTTCTGCAACCGCGACTTGTGGTCTTTGTGTGACAACTCCAACCCCAACGCTTGGATGGCAGAACAAATGATGGGTCATTCGCCATCAGGACTCTTCGGCTACTCCCACTTGTTCGGCGGTTACGCTGGAGGTCAGGCAGAATATGCGCGGGTGCCATTTGCCGATGTCGGCTTGTTCAAAATTCCCGACGGTTTAACAGACGATCAGGTGCTTTTCCTCACCGACATCTTCCCTACCGGATACATGGCGGCGGAAAATTGCAATATTCAACCCGGTGATACCGTAGCCGTATGGGGTTGCGGCCCTGTAGGACAGTTTGCTATCAAAAGTGCCTTTATGCTAGGTGCAGAGCGCGTCATCGCTATTGACCGCGTTCCCGAACGCCTACAAATGGCGAAAGAGCAATGTGGGGCGGAAGTTCTCAACTATGAAGAAATTGAGGTTGGCGACGCACTTAAAGAAATGACAGGCGGACGCGGGCCTGATTCTTGTCTGGATGCAGTCGGGATGGAGGCTCACGGTACAGGGCCTATGGCATTATACGACCAGGTAAAGCAAGCCGTGCGTCTGGAAACCGACCGACCTACCGCCCTGCGCCAAGTAATGCTTGCTTGCAGCAAAGGCGGTCATGTATCGCTGGCGGGTGTTTACGGTGGCTTCCTTGACAAAATCCCAATGGGTGCAGCTTTTAACAAAGGCTTGACATTCAAAATGGGGCAAACCCATGTCCATAGATACTTAAAACCATTGCTGGAACGTGTGCAGAACGGCGAAATCGATCCGTCTTTCGTAATCACACATCGTTTGCCTTTAGATGAAGCAAAGCACGGTTACGAGATTTTTAAGCATAAAAAAGACAATTGCATCAAGGTTGTACTAAAACCGTGAGGTGAGAGGGTGGATATCGACCAAGGCATAAAGCTTGAAAAAAAGGTGATGATCGAAAAATCCCTCCTTGAAATTTATCGCTTTATCGAAGAACTAGAACAGCAAGCAAAAGCCAATCAGCAAAGATTTAAAGAAGCGATACAAGCAGCCGAAATTCTCACCACTGAAAGTCAATCTTCAGGGCTTAAGTAAGCTGCTAATATCCTTTAATTTGCACAGTGGAGCGGGCATTTTGTCCTCTCCACCATAAAACTTTTTATTTGGTGTAGGCTGTAAAGCTGATGATGGCGATTTACACCGCCCGATCTGGCAAAAAAATCAAAGTTTAAATAAGGAGCGACGAAACATGAGCGATACAACTGTAATGAAGGTAGACTCTACTAATTCCCCTAAAGGTGAGATGGGACAAAAATATCTCGCATCAGGCAAAACTGTCTCAATGCGCCTTTGGGAGGATGAGCAACCAGGTGAACCCAAAGAACCAGCCGCACGCGATTATGAAACTGTCGGCTACGTAATCAAAGGTCGCGCCGAGTTGCACCTTGAGAGCCAGATGGTCTTACTTGAATCAGGCGATTCTTGGGTAGTTCCCAAAGGTACATCCCACACCTACCGGATTCTCGAACCCTTCACAGCAGTTGAAGCAACCAGTCCACCCGCTCAAGTTCACGGACGCGACGAGAATTAAGCCAACGCTTGTATATAAGCTCACTTGAAAAATTAACAATAAAAAACCCGGTTTCTTCCAGAAGACGGGTTTTTTTATGTCATTGAGAATTGGGTTGTCACTCTAGTTAAATATTTAAATAATTCAACAATAAATATGTACATATTGCTGAAAAAATAAAAAAATATTAGTTTAAACTTGTCCTCCTACAGGCTGATGTACGGGCATAAAATCGATAGTTAACTAAAAGGCATAAAGGACACAATTTTTGAGTTTTGAGCGGTGAGATATCTTGGGAAATGACTAATTTGTAACCTTAGATATTGTCCTAAGGCTCAGTTTAACTAGGGAGATTTGAATGTTTTATCACAAGAAGCAACTACAGTATTTCAAACCACCGGAAAAGCCGGATGCACTTTACGCAAAGAAGATCCAAGAACTCATCGGCGGCACCTTTGGCGAGATGACCGTGATGATGCAGTATCTGTTTCAGGGTTGGAACTGCCGAGGGCCTGCTAAGTACCGCGATATGCTGCTTGACATCGGTACCGAAGAAATCGGTCACGTAGAGATGTTAGCCACAATGATCGCCCACCTGTTAGATAAAGCGCCTCTATCAGTCCAAGAAGAAGGTGCCGCAGATCGGTTAGTGGGTGCGGTTATGGGCGGTAGTAACGTCCGCGAAGAGATTATGGCGGCGGCGATGAACCCACAGCACGCCATTGTTTCCGGTTTAGGTGCAATGCCCTCTGACAGCGTTGGTTTCCCTTGGAACGGTCGCTTTATCGTCGCCAGTGGCAACCTGTTGGCAGATTTCCGCTCTAATCTTCATGCGGAGTCACAGGGACGCTTGCAGGCGGTGCGGATGTATGAAATGTCAGACGATCCGGGTGTGAAAGATACGCTCTCTTTTATGATCGCCCGCGATACGATGCACCAAAATCAGTGGATGGCAGCAATTAAGGATCTGGAAGATTCTGGGCTTGAAACTTCACCTGTTCCAAGTTCCTTCCCTCTGGAATTGGAGAAGCGGGAATATGCCTACCAGTTCTGGAATCACTCTGAAGGTACCGAAAGTGCTGAAGGGCGCTGGGCGAAGGGTGAATCGATGGACGGCAAAGGGCAGTTTGAGTACATTGCGAATCCGCAACCGTTAGGCCCAGAACCTACACCTCCACCCGCTGAACCTAAGTTGCATGGGACACCAGGTTTTGAAAAGGCAAAACATACATAGATGAAACTTGAGAATTAGCGATTAGCTTGTCAGAGTGTTAGCTAATTCTCAACGTAAATCTAACGAATGTTATTGCGGCTAAGACTTCTCAACACACCTGTAGTTTTGCAGGTGTGTATTTTTTTTGTAAGGTGATTTCCTTGCTGAGTTGCTAGGCGATCGCTCTAAACAGATAAACGAGCAAAAAGCGCGATCGCGTTGTGAATACTCTTAACTGATGGCTTGCTCCCGTGTGGTATAGAATTAAGGCGCAAAGACAGCATACTGTCACGGATGCTACTTAGGAAATAAGCAGGGAGGGGGACGTAAGTTTATCCTAAATTTTGCTTTCCTTAAAATGGATGGGTATTTAGGAGAAACTTTTAAATGAAAGAAAATTCGATTACTCGAAAGCATCTTGTTTATAGTCTGCTGACGGGTCTACTGATCGGCGCGATCGCTGGTACACCGATAGGCTGGTTTACTCATCGCGCCTATGCTGAGCAACGTTTGGCTAAGAATTTAATTTGCCGAGAGCAACATAGAAATCAGCCTGAAGCTGCTGTTCAATCTATCTGCGGCTCAAGATTCTAAAGTTTTCTAATAGTAATTGCCCTCCTATGCGATCGCGCCTTTTTTATTGCATCTGGTAAGGATGCGATCGCCGTACAGGTTATTTTGGCAGATTTGGATTTTTGCGGAGGATGCGATCGCTCGAAATAGAAAAACGAGCAAAAAGCGCGATCGCTTTCTGTGTAAATTAAGCCATAACGTGTTTACAATCAAATAGTGGAAGCCCAACCAAGAGAAATTCAGAACTACCTGACACCAGAGGGGAGAAGCCCTTTTGAAGAATGGCTTGATTCTCTCAGGGATATCAAAGCTAGAGTCAAAATTGAGAAGAGGCTCAAGAGAGTTGCATTAGGTAATTTGGGAGACTATCGCTCAGTAGGAGAAGGAGTTTGTGAACTGAGAATTGACTATGGTCCTGGTTTCCGGATATATTTTGGGCAAATAGGATCAACAATCATATTTCTCCTCTGTGGCGGAGATAAAAGCAGCCAAGAACAAGACATCCTGAGAGCTAAAGAATATTGGAGAGATTATGAAAGACGTGAAAACGCCAACAACTAGGAGCTACCACGACTATCTGATTTCTTCTCTCCAAGACTCCGAACACGCTGCTGCTTATATTGAGGTGGCGTTGGAATTAGAAGAAGGCGAATCTGAACCAGAATTGCTCAGAGCAATGCTTAAAGATATTGTGGATGCTCGCTTAAAGCTCAATAATCTCTCGGAAGAAGCGAAATTTCGCTATCAAAAATTAGACAAGATTCTGTGTGAAACTGGCGGTGCTGAAATTTACACTTTGGTTGAGTTGCTGGATGCACTGGGGTTTCGGATTGCGATCGCTCCCAAGTTGATTAATTGATAATGGCATCGTCAAACCGATCGCCGTACAGTAATTTTTGGCAGATTTATATTTTTGGACAACAGGCGATCGCATTCTCCGCTTCACCACTACAAAGCGATCGCCTAATCTTCTTCTGAGTGCGATCGCTGCGTTATCAACGAGTTAGGCAAATCGTCCAAACTCTTGTTAACTGCGCTACAAAAAGCCTTCATTTGGTAAACCGTCATCGTCGGTTCTGCCAATCCCCGTTCCCAGCGGCGAATGGTTGAAACTGACACACCCATCAGTCTTACCAAGTCTTCTTGAGACAGTCCAGCGGCCAAACGCAGTTTTTTAAACGGAGAATCAGTCTCCTCTGGTTGACTTTTCTTTGGTCTTGCCATTACCATGATAAAACCGCTCAAATTAAGCGGTTTATTTAAGCGTCAGTTTAAACAGAACAACGGACAGACAGCCTAAAAAGCCATCGTTTGGCTAGTTAGCTGCCCGGAATAGTTGTTTCTCAGAACAAAAAGTGTAACAGCCTATGCGACCAAGTCGTTCGCCTTGGCAATCTTTGTCGTGTCCATAAAAGATTTATGACCTACTTTAACCAGCTGCATCCCTGGTGCATCATCCGCCCACTGCCTAACTTACAGTCAGTTGTCGTTGCCCGTTTTCGTCGTCGCAGCGACGCGCAAGCACATCTGCAAATCCTCCAGCGCATGGTTGCAGGCGCGACCTACGAAATCATCTTCGACGTGACACCAGAACCCGCAGACCAGACTAACGAGATGGAGTTAGCCCAACCCAATTCTCACCTCAACTGAAGCGATTATGACCATTTTGTTTCGCCGGATTAAACCTTTCAAGTTTCGGATCACTTTTGACCTAATTGCCAAATTTTTAGGCATTCCTCAATCCCAGATTGTACGTGCTGAATGCTGGCGTTATATCTTGTTTGTTCATCGTAGCGATCGCGGCGGGCAATTCATTAGTTACCGCAAACTTGTTTTGTGGATACAAGCCATCGCGTCTTTAATTCAAACTTGCACAACCCTGGAAGACTTGTGGCAAATGGGCTTGTGGGTTCGCCAGGAGTGCCAGAAATTTGACTATGACCAGCGTATTATTGATTACCTGCGCCGAATCTGGATTAAACGCAGAGACGCTCTCAGAAGCCCTGAACTAAAGCCCTGAACTAAAGTTCGAGGCTCAAAGCTCAAGTCCGTTGAAACGGACTAAAATGCTTGCTGTATATGAAATTTAACCTGTTTTAACAGGTTTTAGCTTTGAGTCCGAACTTTAGTTCAGGACTCCTTGTGCCAGCGCCATTCCACCCTAGCCAGCCTGCTCAAAATCAAGAAAATCGGGCATTTCTACCGTATATAACCCTACAATCAGAGCTTCAACCTCCAGACAGACGAAAGATGGCGTTTTTACCTTTAAAGTGCGTACTGGTGACTGCTATCTGTGAGGCATCATGCGATCGCGCCCAATTCTTCTACTTAGTTTAGTTCTTCTGGTGATAGGCTTCTTTGCTTACCAAATTGAGATAGGCATTCCTGCCACACCCAGCATCTACAACACTTTTACACCCCTCACGAAGCCTGCACCGCAACAGATTGGCTCGTATGATGTCTTGGGATATGTAATTGACAAAGAAGAGGCAGATAAGCTGCTGGAGACAGAGGAAGGGCGCAAGCAACTTTTACCAGAAAATGGGGCTGTTGCGGTCACAGAAGACTTAATTAACCTGGGACGCAAGGCTTTTTACGCAGAAACTTTTAAAGATCAAATCTTTCAGACGGATGTTGTCGGGGCGCTGAATGGGCCAATCAATCTCGTGACGATGACGAAAGCGATCGCGCGGCTGGGAGGAAAACATACCACTAACCTCCAGATTCCAATCGATAAAGATGTCACCATCGGTGGTAGAACTTTTAGAGCAGGCACCTTACTGAACACCGGGATGGACGTACCCACAGGTTCAATTCTGCCCCTAGGAATGCGTACCAGCATCGAGAAGGGTAAAGTGCGAGTGGGGATAACCTGCGCCTTGTGTCATACAGCAATAGATGGTAAAAGTGGGCGCGTTATCGAAGGTGCGCCAAACAACGATCTCAACACTGGCTTAGTGTTGGCTATGGCTACCAACTCAGCCGCGATGTTTCGCCAGACGGGTGTAAATCCTACCAAAATGCCAGTAGGCGATCGCATTTACATTAATGCTGATGGAGAAAAAGCACGTCTGCCAGATGCCAAAGCCTTAGAAGATGCCGTCGATGCCGATTTACTAACTTGGCCTCCCGGCAACTTTGATTCCACGGGCAGCATGACCAACAATCCCTCCCAGATTCCATCCTCCTATACCCACGATGCTTGGCCCTATGGCTGGAGTGGACACTCTGCTGTTGGCTGGTTTCACGGGCTGACCAGCCTCAATAGCAACGTCCATGCTACCAACTCAGACCCCACAACCGGAGCTGATGGCAGTAAGCCCCTATTGGGTATTGACAAAGAGACTTATTTAGGGATTATTTTCCAAAATTCAGCAAATAAAGCTTTCCGGTTGCCAAAAGGGGCGAAACCATCCCAATTCTTTAACAAGATCGATCCGACGCCGGGGGAACCGGGAATGAACGAGACAATTCGGATGCCAGAATATCCAAAAGGTTCCCTGTTTATGCTGGACGGGTTAATGGCAAACTCACCAGGATACCCAGTAGGCGAACAACTCAACGGAATGTCAGCTTTTCAGAACACCTTGGCACCGCCACCCCTTCAAACTGCCAGCACAGAAACTTTAAAGCGGGGTGCGGCGATTTTCTCAAAAGCTAGTTGCGTTGAATGTCATAGCGGGCGCTACTTCACTAACCATCAGGTAATTGCAGAGCAAGAGATTCGCACTCAGCCCTCACGAGGCCCGGCGCAGGCTCCCTTTGCCCGCATCTTAGTACCACCCAAAACTTATCCGAGTAATGTCCCTGTACCCTTGCCAACCGATCCGCCTGTGTTACCAGTGCCAACTGATATTACACCGCAGCGAAGTATTGAACTAGCCTTTGCCATCAACAACCCCAAAGGCGGTTACAAGGTGCCTAGTTTAATTGGTCTTGCCGTCACCGCGCCTTATCTGCACGATGGAGGTGTAGCAGCTTCTTCCCAAGCACTGAAGCAAGATAAAAAAGGGTTTAGAATCGTCAAGCGTGACGAAATAGGTATGGCAGGCACGTTGCTTAAAGGCATTCAACCCGATCCTAGTGCAAGTTTGCGAGTGCTGTTAGATCGCAAATTGCGTAAGCAAACAGTTGCAGCTAACCGGGCTAATTCCGACTTAAAACACTCGAATGTAGATGGTAGCGGACACAATTATTGGGTAGACAAAAGTGGTGGCTTTAATGCTCAAGATCAGACCGATTTAATTCAATTCCTGCTGTCGTTAGATGACGAGCCGGAAGTTCTGCCTGCCGACGTTACTGTAGCGTCAAATTAGCTATTTTCCGCTCTCCTTCCCAGTCTCCGGCTGGGAATGCCTACATGAGGCGATCGCGGATCGCTTCATGTTATTCCACACTTTGACCGACGAGAGAGCCTCCGCGAATGCGTTCCCAAACAGAGTTTTAAATAGGAGTTTTCACAATGAAATTGCAAGGCGTAATTCTAGATGTTGATGGTACGCTGGTTCTGAGCAATGATGCCCACGCCCAAGCTTGGGTTGAGGGATTTGCCGCGTATGGTTATGAAGTACCATTTGAGAAAGTTCGACCCCTGATTGGTATGGGTGGCGATCACGTCATCCCGGCAATGGTGCCGGAATTAAATGACGAAGACGGAGATGGGAAAGCCGTTTCCCAGAAGCGTAGAGAACTGATCGTCAACCGCTTTGCACCAACACTGTCTCCTACACAGGGCGCAAGAGACCTAATCTTGAAAATGCAGGAGGCTGGATTAAAGCTGGTTATCGCTACCTCTGCATCAAGTCAAGAACTCTCCCCGTTGTTGAAAGCGGCACAAGTTGACGATCTACTTGATGAAGCGACAACCTCTAGCGACGCTAATGCCTCTAAACCAGCACCAGACATCGTGGAAGCAGCATTGAAGAAGATGCAAATGGAACCCAATCAAGTAGTGATGATTGCCGATACACCCTACGATATAGAATCTGCGAATAAAGCTGGCGTGGGTGTAATTGCAGTGCGTTCTGGTGGCTTTGACGATAATCAACTCAAGGATGCGATCGCTATCTACGATCACCCAGCCGATTTGTTGGCAAATTATGACACTTCTCCCTTAAGCCAAACTGCTTAAAGTCTATTTTCTTGTCAAAGGTTCCCATGAAAAAAGGCAGTAACGCGATCGCGCTACTGCCTTTTTTTTTACCTACACTGCCTCATCAAAACCAACGTCTCAAATAGCGGCAAAGCTTTACCATCCGGTGTATTCTTGGTCAGCCGGATCGCCATAGGGATCTTCGCTGGCGGGGCGAACATTGCCAAACTGCCCGTAGGGATCTTGATCCGCCGGATCGCCATAAGGATCTTGGCTGGCTGGGATAACATTGCCAAACTGTCCGTAGGGATCTTGATCTGCTGGATCGCCATAAGGATCTTGGCTGGCTGGGATAACGTTGCCAAACTGTCCGTAGGGATCTTGATCTGCTGGATCGCCATAAGGATCTTGGCTGGCTGGGATAACATTGCCAAACTGATCCTGATAACTATCTTGATATGCCGGATCGCCGTAGGGATCTTCGCTAGCTGGACGTACCCGTTGATCGTAGTTTTCTACGTTTTGCTCATCGTTCGAGTCAGTAAAGACCTCGGTCAGCTTTCGGAAAAATCCATCTACCATGATCTATCTCCTTTATCAACTTGTTGTGGAACGGGTGTGTAGAGGATATAAACCTATTCCACAACGCCGTTATGTTTCTGAATGTTTCTCGTTACCTTTGGGGCATTAGGCGCGACTTTGGGAGCGCACTTTCCAATCCCAAAGTATTAGGGTTTACTGTGCTGGGGCTGGAATTGGTGGTGCTGAACCTGCACCCGCCAGATCCGTGAGATCCCGGCCTGTGGCGCTGCCGTTATAGCCTTGGAAGTCACGGTACTGTCGCGCCTCCGCCTCCGGAACTTGAATCCCTTCAGGTGGCGGTGTTACCCAGTGAGCGCGATTTTGGGCATCGCGGTAGTAAATGCGCCCGTTCTTGGAAAGGTAATATTGCCCCTCTGGCCCTTGCTCTTGCCTGTTCTTATGCTTGTTGTAGAGATAGTAGAGTGCAGCTGCTCCCGCCAAAATCGCCACTTTCTGACCCGTTGACAATCCTTTTTTCTTCGCTTGGGGTTGGTTTGCAGGAGGAGGATTGTTAACAGTGCCAACACGGGTATCGTCAATAGGTGGAGGTGGGGCAGAACTCTGCGATTGTCCGCAGGCACCTATAAACGGAACCATGAGCAGCACTGAAAGCAGCAGCGCCATTGAACGGGAAAATCTTTTACGCTGTCGGTCAATTTTATTCATTGAATTCCTGTCCTCCCTCTGTTACAGGACGTTTTTTCCTAAAGTGATTTACGAACCTGCGCTGTTGTCAAAGCACTTTGTTATTTAATTAATTTCCACAAGCGCCTTGGAAACAATGGTTTTGTAAATGATGTAGAACACCACAATTACAGTCTTGTTGTTTTCATTTAATAATGAGCAAATTTCTAAATAATTCCCTACAGCTTCAGATAGAAGTTTTATCAATTACTTCATTCCAGAGGAATACTCACAAAGATGAGTCATAAATTATGGAAATATTTAATAGGTAGCAATACAAATAAAAGCCTTAGCTTATCTTCGAGGTGAGAGCTGAGTTTATTTAAAAGATGCGATCGCTATCTATAAAACAATACAGATCAATTAAGAATAGTTACAAGCTTTAGATTTTTAACTTGTTCGTGAACCGTATTGATATATAGGGTTTCTGTGTGACCTTCAGGCGACCTTGGTAGGGACATGGCATTCCAATGTCCTTACAGATGTATCGCACCCAATAGAGAATTGCTATATAGCAGCCCTAAATGATTTGTGAAGGCGAGATACCCGACTTCTTTAAGAAGTCGGGTATCTCAAAGGCTGGCATCTCGTCTATTGTTAACTAACCGCCCAGACACAGAGCAAGAAGGAAAATCCCTCTGCGCCCTCTGTGGCTCATTTCTAAGGCGACAGGCGCTCAATTACCCAGGTACCATCATCGCGAAGCTGGTAAAACAAGCGATCGTGCAGGCGACTCGGACGACCCTGCCAAAATTCGATCCCAGTCGGGATAACTCGGTAGCCTCCCCAGTGCTGCGGTCTCGGAATCTCCTGGTTTTCAAATTTCCCTTTCAATTCCTCTAACCGTTGCTCAAGCACCTCGCGGCTGTCGATGACTTGACTTTGGTGCGAAGCCCAAGCACCCAGCTGGCTTAAGAGCGGACGGCTGTGAAAATAGGTATCTGACTCTTCATCTGAAACCTTCTCCACCCGCCCTTCAATCCGCACCTGGCGTTCCAGTTCCGCCCACCAAAAAACTAACGATGCCCACGGATTTTCCTGAAGTTGCTGTGCTTTGTGACTCTCGTAATTACTGTAAAAGACGAAGCCTCGTTCGTCGAAGTCCTTGAGTAACACCATTCTGGCGCTTGGGTTGCCAACAGCCGTAGCCGTGGCAAGAGTCATCGCATTGGGTTCAGGAAGTTGGGCTTCTCGTGCCTGGTCAAACCACTTGCGAAATTGTTTGAAGGGATTGGGGTCAGCATCAGCCCGCTCAAGCCCGGATCTTTTGTAATCTTTACGCAGATCGGCTACACTTATATCCATTTTGGTTTCTCAATTAACTTCTTTTCCTAATAGGTATTTTCTCGCAGCCCTTGACTCCAATTTTTTACCTTTTAAAAAAAATACCAATTTGCCGATATGTCTATAGACTATAGGCTTTAGACTGTCCATAGTTGAGAGTCTAATATTTAGGCAGCTCTGGTGATAAAAGTGCCTCAGTGTGCAAATGCTACAGGTTTTTCACGATGCGCCGTTCAGCCAATCTTCAACGTCTCCTAATTTTGGGTCTGAGCGGCCCAATCATTGCCCTAAATATCTGGGTTCTGTCCCAGCTATTTCGCTATTTTGAACATTTATTCGCGGTGCTAACCATCGCGGCGATTTTAGCGTTTTTACTCAACTATGCAGTCCGGATTTTCGAGCGGTTTCGGCTCAGTCGCGCTCAAGCCGTCATAGTCGTTTTGCTTTTGACTTTAACATTTTTGGCTGTCGTGGGCGTAACGCTGGTGCCAATTTTGGTTGATCAAAGCGTCCAACTGCTAAAAAATATACCAGATTGGTTACAGGAAAGTAATCAGAATCTAGATTATTTGGACACATGGGCAAAAAATCGGCGTTTGCCACTGGATCTCAAAGGATTTAGCCATCGCGTCAGCGTTCGCGTTGAAAATCAAGTGCAAGCATTAGCTGGTCAGGCCTTTGGAGTTGCCTTGGGGACGGTGTCGGGATTAATAGATGTGGTGTTCGTGGTGGTTCTGGCATTTTATATGCTGCTTTATGGCGATCGCTTATGGTTCGGTCTGATTAATCTATTACCATCTCAAATCGGGCTACCCTTAAGTGAATCTCTGCGGCTGAATTTTCAGAACTATTTTCTTACCCAACTCATTCTAGGGTTATTCATGGTGGCAACACTGACCCCAATTTTTTTGATTTTGAAGATACCATATGCCCTATTGTTTGGCTTGCTAATTGGCGTTGCCGAATTGATTCCTTTTATCGGTGCTACCTTGGGAATTGGTTTAGTAACAATTCTGGTCATGCTGCAAGATTTTTGGTTAGCCATTCGTGTATTGAGTGCAGCTATCTTCATGCAGCAGATAAAAGATAATTTCTTGGCTCCTAAATTAATGGGCGATTTTACCGGACTTAATCCGATTTGGATTTTCATTGCTTTATTGATGGGAGGACAGATAGCGGGACTATTAGGTGTAATTTTATCAGTACCTCTTGCTGGAACTATTAAAGACACTATTGATACTATTCGCAGATTGCGTCAGCCCCCAGTTGTAACCACCGAGGCATACCGCGAACCCCAGGATACTTAAATGATGAGGAAGGGGATAAAAAATAATTCCAATATAGTAACCTTAATCATTTATAAAAATCGCTTTCTTCTTGTTCTGTGTGTCTGTGCGTTTGTTTCAAAAAAGGTATATAGCAATCCTATTTGAGCTGTGAGATGCCAGCCCTTCAGATACCCGACTTCTTAAAGAAGTCGGGTATCTCGCCTTCACGAATCATTTAGGGCTTTCACAAAACGTTGCGTTTCGTTACCGCAAACGCTACTCCCCTCAACTGAAATTTTGAAATTTCATATTTTTAACCTCAGTTCGGGTTAAGCTGATTGAACCAAAGCCCACTCTAAACGGAGTGATGGTTTCTTGGGTTGATGACAGTAAGCAATTAAACCACACAAGATATTGACCATAAAAT
>NZ_JACJPF010000011.1 GCF_014695915.1 Trichocoleus sp. FACHB-40 | reverse complement strand
AACTTGTTTGGCATTCAGCTAAAGAATATATAGCTCATAGACTATTTGAGTCAGCAGAACAACTAGAAGAGTTGTTAAATAAATTACTAAATGAAGGAGGACTTATTATTAAATGGGAACGAAAAATTAAAAACAAAGGTAATGCTGTTTATTAAATTTAGCTGCTACGCAGCTTATCCAACAGTTCTCGTTTCGTCCAATCACAGTGTCTTGTCTGCTTCTCCACTGCCAATATCTGGGCCAGGACGGGCTCAAGAATTTCCCATTCTTCGTCGGTGAGACTGCTGGAGTACGGCATGGTGAGTAGGATATGGCTTTTGCGCTACCTTAAGTCAACCGAGTCAGAGATGTCAAATGGGTTCTATAGTGCAAAAGCGCCTCAATTTTCTCTGCTTCGTTATCGGGTAATGGTGCATTTCATCTTGGAGTCTCATCCACCGCTCTTTGCCGCGCTGGAGGTGAGTAAACGGGTTCTTTTGATTTAATACTGACAACAATCTAACCAAAATTATTCGAGCCTCCAAGTCTCCATTATCGGACTGCTGCTTCAGGTGTGCTTCTGAAGTTAACTTACGGCTAGATCGATAGTTGAGTTTGAGTCAGAAAATTTTGCTGTCTCAATCACGGTAGTCTGAGCCTTAAATCGGTTATCTACTCAAGCTTTACCTCTACGCTGGGGAAATATCACCCCCCATTCCTAATAGCTAATACCGACATCATTTTCTGTTGCTTCCAGCGTTGTCTCAAAGGCACCACTAGGAGTCCACTGGATTGCCCCATCACGTTCGGTTGTATATAATTTGGTGTTAATTTTACGCAGAGTTTGTGCCGTTTCTGGATCGATGGTAGCAGATGAGGCGATCGCTACCTTTGGTTGCATCTTTTGCAATACATCAGCTTGTAAACTTTCTCCAGACCACCAAAGCACCTGAACAGGCGGTAATTGTTTTAAGAGCGCTAACTTTCTTTCATTTTCCTCTGGCTTAAAGTTTCCCAACACTAACCAACTCTGTCCGCTGATTTGCAGTTGTACCACTGGCGGTTGGCTATTAATTAACTTGATGGCTGAAGTTCCAATAGCTACACTTCGACCAACTGGCAATGCTTGAGGCGGAATCTTTACACCTAGAGTCCAAAGT
Organism: Trichocoleus sp. FACHB-40; assembly: GCF_014695915.1. Lineage (GTDB taxonomy): Bacteria > Cyanobacteriota > Cyanobacteriia > Cyanobacteriales > FACHB-T130 > Funiculus > Funiculus sociatus. The sequence goes on along the minus strand of NZ_JACJPF010000011.1, from coordinate 3,598 downwards.
TTACTAATAGAGGCAGTGTTAGCGTAAAAGGTTGACACTGGGAGTCGTTCCATAATCTTAGCCCAGCCACTTCTAGGACTAAGTTGAGAATCCGTAACCACAGCCCAGTCAATTTGATTGACACCCTGCTGTTGTAAAAAAGGCAGCACAGTAAAATTGGCTGTACTGTCATCCCCACTATTAACCAGCGTAACTTCCCCTTTGTCTTGAATCACCAAAACTGGTTCTCCCGGCGTAGAAAGCACCGTGACTCGAAACAAAGTTGCTTTTGTCTGCCAAACCGGGAGAACAACCAGAGTAGTAGCAATAATCGCAGCAAACCACCAACGCCGACACCACCACTTGTTGAGCCAAGCTAGACTAATTAAACCGTATAGCACCAATACTTGAAATATTGAAATAGTGCCAACAGCAATTGAGTTTCCCGGCAAAGAGCTGAAAAACTGCACAAGCAAAATCAGCCAGTGAGTAGGGTAATACAATAACCAAGCTAAGGTGCTTCCCGCCAAAGGCCAAATTAATCCGGCTAAGGCGCTGAGAATTCCTCCAATACTAATGACAGATAAAAAGGGAGTGCTAATGATGTTTGCCAGGATACTGTAGGGAGATACGACACCAAAGACAAAAAGTTGTAGAGGTAAAACCCACGGTAAGACGGCAATTGGCAGCGCAAATAAGGATGCGATCGCAAGCGGCAACCAATCAAACCACTTTATTATCGCTGGCAGTGTGACTAACAATCCCAGCGTGGCTAGAAAACTCAGCTGAAACCCCAAATTCCAGATCCACAACGGATTAAATAACAGCAATACCGTGGCAGCAAGCAGGAGCGAACCTAGTGGCTTGACTTTGCGTTGCATTGCTAAGGCGATTAACGCCCCAACTCCCATTACCCCTGCTCTTAAAACTGATGGTTGCACTCCTGTCAAGCAAATAAAAATAAGTATGGCAGCAATCCCAACGCCTAGTTGCGTCCTTACAGAAAAACGCCCAAAGGCAGCTATGACAAAACCTAGAATCAGAGAAATTTGAAATCCAGATGCTGCCAAAGCGTGAGCCAATCCCACCTGGATAAATTCATTTCGTACATCGTAGGGCAAATCTACCGCTTGACTTCCCATAACCATCGAACTGACAAGCTGCCCTTCTGGAGAGCCTAGCCAACGAACTTGAGAGTGGATGATTCGCTGCCTTACAGTCCAGAATCCCCAGCCACGTTCTTCCTGTTCATTGGGGAAACTAACCTGCCGTCCGCTTAGACCTGCAAAACCTCCTTCTCGCGCCAGGTAAGCCTGAAAATCAAAGGCACCGGGATTGCTAGCCTTTTTCGGTTTATACAATACTCCGGTAATTGCGATCGCTTCACCAGGATATAAACCAGTAGCTTGTAGTAAAGGCACAGTTACATATAACTTGCCCGTCACCCCCTGACTGACATCAGCTGGTTTGTTCTCGCCGTTTTTTACCTCATTTAATTTAGAAGCTTCCAACCAAAATTGCGATCGCTGACTTTGCGTTAGCCGAGGCGTACTAGCAATCTTTCCCTGAACCGTGACAACTTGCTCCTGCCCTTTACCATTTTGGGCATGAACAAACTTGCTGATGTCATTTGCTAAAGGTTGTGGCACCCGTGCTTGAAAATACAGTGTTGCCAGCAACCCCACAATTCCGACCGCCAGCCACACTTTTGCTTTAGGTCCAGTTCGCCAGAATTTAGGTACAACAAAAGCAGCCCCAATACCCAGAGCCAAAACTGCATACTTGCCCCACCAAACTGCCGTAGACAGTAAGCCCAAAATATAGGACAAGCTTAAAATTACACCAGCAGCCGAGTTCATCAGATAGCCAAACCTAGCTTCAAGCCCAGCACAGCGTGTACAAATAGCAGACAAAGTGCCGTAGTGCCTAAATAAGCATGAAATGTCCGCAGCACTACCTTATTACCCCCAAAGCCTATCATCGAAATCGTGCCATTAATTGCCAGCAATCCCAGCACAATAGAACCAGTCCAAAAATGCGGACTTTCCAGAATCGGCTGATCTTGCATTACTAACCACAAAACTCCGCCAGTATAACCTAGTGCTATAAACAGAAACATCCACGGTGCTAGCTTCCGGTGGTCAGCCAAACTTTTACTAGCGATCGCCGTATCCGCCGCCACCCGTCCGCGCCATCCGGCAAACCCTATAAAACTACCCATCACCAATACCACAATTGCCATCATCACCGGGTGTCCCCAATGTACAATCGAATCCGGAATTCCTAACTTTTCAAACTGGTTAGCAATTGGTTCCAAAACTTCACTCAGACTACCCACCCGCCTCACAGCCTCCTCTATCAACATAGGTTTGCCCAACTGGTTTATCAATTTTCAAAAGAATCTAACCCAGTCCCTTTACTCACTTAGGTAACTCAGATCACTATCCCCAAACTCCTGCACACTTGCTTAAGATACTTGCTGTGCAATTTCCTTTTGCTTGCATAGGGGAAATCCCAGACCTTCTCGTTGCTGCAAATATAACTCCGCGACTCGCCTTGCCAACTTGCGAATTCTGCCAATGTAGCGCGTCCGCTCCGTTACCGAAATCACCCCTCTGGCATCCAGCAAATTAAACGTGTGAGAACACTTTAAAACATAATCCAGGCTGGGTAACACAAGTCCGCGTCCAGTCAGTTGCTCTGCCTCCTGCTCGTATAGACCAAACAAAGTAAACAACAAATCTGGGTTAGATGCCTCGAAATTATAGATACACTGCTCAACCTCTCCCTGGAGGTGAACATCACCATAGGTAACGTTATCAGTCCAGCGAATCTTGGTAAACGCATCCACCTGCTGGAGATACATAGTTAATCGCTCCAGACCATAGGTAATCTCAATTGAGACAGGTCTACAGTCAAGGCCTCCGCATTGTTGAAAGTAAGTAAATTGGGTGATTTCCATTCCATCTAGCCATACTTCCCAACCTACTCCCCAAGCTCCTACTGTGGCATCCTCCCAGTTGTCTTCTACAAACCGGATGTCGTGATCTTCAGGGCGAATACCTAAAGCTCTCAAAGAGTCCAGATATATCTCTTGGATATTATCTGGCGAAGGTTTAATCAGAACTTGATACTGGTAATAGTGTTGGTAGCGATTAGGATTTTCACCGTAACGTCCATCTGTAGGGCGGCGGCAGGGTTCGACATAAGCCACAGCCCACGGTTCCGGCCCAAGACATCTTAAAAAGGTATTGGGATTTTTGGTGCCTGCCCCTTTTTCAATATCGTAGGGCTGAGCGATTAGGCAACCGCGATCACCCCAAAACTCATGCAACGTAGCAATCACCGACTGAAAATTCACAGTTCCCTTTCCTCAGGCGCTCAACGCATTACCCATTGTGGCGCAAATGCTCCCCCTCAAGAGCTTTTCAAGAATTTTCAAAAAGAAATTTTCCCAAACAGTTGACACATTGGGGAGAGAGTTGCTACATTAATAAAGCGGTCGAGAGAGACGAGCGAAAGCGAGACTCAAGCGAGCGAAGAGAACCTAGAAAAAATAATAGTTTGAAAGCCAGAGTAACACAATAACCTCGTCAAAGAAAATCGGATTAGGGGAGAA
>NZ_JACJPF010000109.1 GCF_014695915.1 Trichocoleus sp. FACHB-40 | reverse complement strand
GAGGAATGGGGAGTTAGCATCAGCACCAAAACAATTAAAAGAATACTTAAAGCTCTATCAATGAGTTGGCATCGGATGCGTAGAGCCGTAGGAGGAGAACCTAATCCTCAAGATTATGAGGAAAAGAAGGCACAGCTTGCCCAACTGAAGCGATTAGAGGATGAAGGGAAAATTGACTTGTATTACTTAGATGAAGTGGGATTTAGCCGGATTCCTTCTGTCCCCTATGGCTGGCAAGATATTGGAGAATACTTAGAGATTTCCAGTTGTCATAGTCGGCGTTTAAATATTTTGGGGATAATGAATCGGGGTAATCATCTGGAAACTTGTGTTTCACTTCAAAGTATTAATTCCGATGTGGTTATCGCTTGTATTGATGCTTTTTTCCCAGTAGTGGATAAGCCAACAGTGATTGTTGTCGATCAATCATCTATTCATACCAGTGATGCCATTCTTGAGAAACGGGAAGAATGGCGAGAACGGAATCTTAGCATTTTTGAGTTACCCTCCTACTCTCCCGAATTAAATTTAATTGAAATTTTGTTGCGGTTTATTAAGTATGAATGGATTGAGATTGATGCTTACAAAGCTTGGGAAACCTTTGTTGCATCTGTTGAAAAGATTTTGAGAGAATTTGGAAAAAGCTATGTAATTAATTTTGTCTAGCTACTTACCTGCTCGCGATGAGTTGCAACTATTGGCTTGAATCCATTGAGCAAGTTTTCGTGGGACAAATCGTAAAAAAAGAAATAATTAACTCCTGCCTCAAACGCCACTGCTGCACAGGATGTATCCATACCCTGACCTCCTGCTAAACCGAGAATGCTGGCAGGCTGCCCATTTAGAGTCTCTAGATGCATAGGAAAGCGCTCGTTTTAACTGCCTTGAAATGAAAGATTACGAATTTCTCCTCTAGACAGAGGAACTGCCCATTCAAACTTGGCTTTAATGATTTTTAGCTGATAAAGGGTTACCCTATACTGACAAATATCGATTTGCTTTTCGGGTAAAAACGGACTTGTTCGACTTTGTGCGCCAACAATCAGCGGACAACGAGGCACCCCTCGCCGCTAGGATGCGTCCTCGCACCCTCGATGAATTTATCGGGCAAGACCACATCATTGGTCCTGGACGCCTGTTGCGCCGTGCGATTCAAGCTGACCAACTTTCTTCCCTGATCTTTTTTGGCCCACCTGGCACGGGGAAAACAACCCTCGCTCGGATTATTGCTAACACCACCCGCGCTCACTTCATTGCGATTAATGCTGTTCTCTCTGGGGTAAAAGAGATTCGGGATGCAATTTCTACGGCTCAAAAACGCCAAAAGGAACATACTCAGCGCACTATCCTTTTCGTTGACGAGGTTCACCGCTTCAATAAGTCGCAGCAAGATGCAATGCTCCCTTGGGTGGAAAACGGGACGGTTATTCTCATTGGTGCGACGACAGAAAATCCCTATTTTGAAGTTAACAAAGCTTTAGTGAGTCGTTCGCGCATCTTTCAACTCAAGCTTCTCGATGAAGCTGACTTACGCGGTGTCCTCGAACAGGCACTAAATGACTCAGAACGCGGTTATGGGACGCTATCTGTAACAGTAGAGCCGGATGCGATCGCTCACCTAGTCAATGTCGCCAATGGTGATGCCCGTTCATTACTCAATGCCTTGGAATTAGCCGTCGAAACCACACCCCCCGACGAAACCGGGACTGTTCGCGTTACGCTGGCTGTGGCAGAGGAATCCATACAGCAAAGGGCAGTGCTCTATGACAAGGAAGGAGATGCCCACTTCGATACCATTAGTGCCTTTATCAAAAGTTTGCGCGGTTCCGACCCAGATGCGGCTTTATACTGGCTAGCAAAAATGGTCTATGCCGGGGAAGACCCTCGCTTCATTTTCCGGCGAATGTTAATTTTAGCTAGTGAAGATGTGGGACTGGCTGACCCCAATGCTGTCGTGGTCGTTAATGGCTGCGCCCAAGCCTTTGAGTGGGTAGGGATGCCGGAAGGACGCTATCACTTGGCTCAAGCTACGCTTTATCTCGCCAACGCTCCCAAATCTAACAGCGTCATGGGCTTTTTCGATGCTCTCTTCGTGGTTGAGAAGGAACGGGAGGCGGAAGTACCCAATCACTTGAAGGATGCCAACCGGGACAAGAAAGGATTGGGGCATGGAGCAGGTTATCTTTATCCTCATGCCTACCGCGACCATTGGGTGGCTCAACAGTATTTGCCTACCAGTTTGCAGGGACAGGTGTTTTATCAACCCTCAACACAGGGGTTTGAAGGAGAAATTAAGACGCAGGTAGCACGTCATCGAGAAGCGCAACTTGAAGCGGTGGCAGAGGGTGTTTTTGTCTCACCCGTTGAAGTGCTAACAACAGGGCCAACTGACCGCACGGTTGACCGATGGTTGCAACGGACATTGAGTCAGGTGGGTGAGCAACTCGCTACAATACGCGATCGCATTTTCACCCTGACTCAACTTCAGCGTCACCATGTCGTTTTGGACTTGAATGCAGGTAGCGGTTTACTCACCTTTGAAGCTCTGCGTCGGGTACCAGAAGGTGGCGTTTATGCCTGTACTCGGACATCAGCTCAAGCTGTTGCTCTACAAGAACAGGTGGCGGCACTTCCTCTCCTCAAGCGTCCTTTTGTGTTGAGTTCTACCTTAACCCAGTTGCTAGAGGTTTTAGCAACGCAAGTCCCCGATATCCGGTTTGACTGCATTATCGGGCGCAATGCGCTTATCCATGAGCCGGATAAACTTGCAGCAGCTAAACTGTTAGCTCAATGGCTGCAACAGTCGGGAGTTTTGGTACTAGCCGAGACGGTGCCACGCCACACGCAACGGCTTTATCGTTTACTCGAAAAGTCGAAGCTGAATGCTGACTTGTACCAGCGATTAGTGGCAGCGGAAGAGGCAATTTACACCGAGAAGTTAGACCCAATGGTGAACTGGGATATGGATGATCTACGGGTTGCCTTCGAGTCGGTAGGATTTGTGGTTAAAGTGGATGAACAGCGTGAGCTTACCCAAATGCATATTACACCAGCCTTAATTGATCGCTGGTTCGCAACTACTTCTGTAACGAATAGACCCTCGTATGCGGCGCATTTGGCGAAGCACCTCCACGAAGAAGAAATCCGGACTATAAAAGAGCTATTTATCCGCTCCCTGCTTCATCAGACGGTTAATTGGGAAAGTGCGATCGCTTTTGTCCGGGCTGAGTTGTCGTTCAGATAGTTCTGTAGCAATTTATGTATTCCTAACTGGCGCAACAAGCGCAGGGGAAATTTTACTCCATAATTAGTCGAAGCCATATCTGACAGACTCTTTGCAGTTGAGAGGCTATCCTTGAATAAGAACTATTGTTCTACATGTTCAATCGCTCAAAATGTCAGATCGAATTTACAGTTGGAAGCGGTTTTGGTGTCCTCGGTCAGGGCGTATCAATCTAGCAGATGGTGGTTATTTGTGCGACCCACAAGCAGAATGGGGAAACGTATACAATCCAGACCTCGTCACCTTTGAAGCAATATCCAAGTTACCGTGTTTAGTTCTCTTGGGAGAACCAGGCATGGGCAAAACCCATGCTATGACAGCAGAGCAAGCAATTATTACTACTAAGATCCAAGAACAAGGTGGTCAGGTACTTCTTAGAGACCTTCGCTCATATTCCAGCCCGGAATGGCTAGCGCGAAAATTATTTGACAGTGCAGAATTTACCAACTGGCTGAGAGGCACACATCAACTACACATTTTTCTAGATAGTCTCGACGAATGCCTTCTGCGAATAGAGACGTTAGCAACTCTACTAGTTGATGAGTTTAAGGAATATCGCGATCAAATTCAGCGTCTGCACCTTCGTATTGCTTGTCGAACAGCTATCTGGTCACCAGTTTTAGAGGATGGATTAAAACAACTCTGGGGAAAAGATGCCGTAGGAGTTTACGAACTAGCTCCACTTCGTCGCAAAGATGTCAGAGAAGCAGCAAGAGCTGAGGCAATTGAGCTTGATGGCTTTTTAGAAGACCTTCAAAAGAAAAACATTGTGTCCTTAGCTATCAAACCAGTTACGTTGAAATTTCTTCTGAATACTTACCATCGTCACAATAATCAATTCCCTGCTAATCAGAGATTGCATGAACTCTATCTTGAAGGTTGTCGCTGTCTTTGTGAAGAATCTAACGAGAGCCGCCTTGCATCAAGGCTTAAAGGTAAGCTTAATCTTGAACAGCGCTTGATTGTTGCAGCTCGTATTGCCACTGTTACCATTTTTGCTAATCGATTCGCTGTCTGGACTGGAAGAGAACAGGATAATGTTCCGGATGAAGATGTGCTTCTCCGAAAAATCTGTCAGGGAAGTGAAAGCGTCAGTGGTAGAGAGTTTGAAGTTACTGAAACAGTTGTTGAAGAAGTTTTAGATACTGGTTTGTTCTCATCTCGTGGATTAAATCGTATGGGATGGGGGCATCAAACTTATGCTGAATTTCTTGCTGCTTGGTATCTAAAGCAACACAATTTGCATCCATTTCAAATGGTAAATTTGATTGTTCATTCTGACGAGCCTGATAGCAGAATTATCCCGCAGTTGAATGAAACTGTGGCTTGGTTGGCTAGTATGGAGACTGAAGTATTTAGGGAAGTTATGAAGACCGATCCCGATGCAGGGCTATTTCATTCTAACTGAGTGACTGATATGGTAGTTAGGTCATCTCCCCAAGCCTGAGACCAGATGCCTCAATTAGCCATTGTCGAAGCCTTTGCAGATATCTGTGAT
>NZ_JACJPF010000108.1 GCF_014695915.1 Trichocoleus sp. FACHB-40 | reverse complement strand
AGAACAGTTCTTCTAGACTAAGCATGAGGGCAAACAGGGCATGAAGTTTTTGCATTTTCAGCCTATCGGGTTTGCCCCTTTCTTGTCTCAATCCTTATCCCGAACTCACGTTAAATATACAAGATGAGTGCAGACTAGCAGAAATAAGTAAGTAGCTTACAAGCAGTTAAATGCCTCAAGCCTAAAGAGCTTTTGGCTTCTGCAAAGCAACACTAAATGCATTCAAAAAATTAGCAAGTTAGAACTTCAGAGGGGCGAAAAGTCGTCTCGATCGCCTCAGCTATTTGTACAAATACCTGCCCGACTGTGGAACCTGGATGCGCTAGAGTCAAAGGCGTTCCCGTATCCCCACCCATACAAATACTAGGGTCAATCGGAACCTGTCCCAGTAAAGGGGCATGGAGTTCTGTCGATAGCTGCTGCCCTCCACCACTCCCAAAAATCGGAGTGCGATCGCCACAATGACCACAGATTAAATAGCTCATATTTTCGATAATGCCAAGCACGGGAATGCCGACACGACGAAACATATGGACACTGCGGCGAACATCCGAAACCGCAACTTGTTGGGGAGTCGTCACTAAAATTACGCCACAAATCGGACTTTCTTGCACAATCGTAATTTGAGCATCGCCTGTGCCAGGAGGCAAATCAATCAGCAAGTAATCCAAGTCTCCCCATTCCACCTCCTGAATAAACTGAGTCACAATTTTGTGTAAGACAGGCCCTCGCCAAGCTAGGGGATGATCGGGTTCTGCCAGCAGTCCTACTGACATGACTTTGATACCGTGGGCTTCTAGGGGAAGAAACTTTTGACCGTCGGGTGTATCAATAACTTTGATATCTGCTTGTCCCAATCCCAGCATTTGGGGGACGTTGGGGCCATATACATCCGCATCAAGTAAACCTACCTTCGCCCCCTGCAAACTCAAAGCGGCGGCTAAATTAACAGATGTTGTTGATTTGCCTACACCTCCTTTGCCACTGGAAATTGCCAACGTTGTTCTCACACCAGGAATGGTGCAGAGTTGAATATAAGTTTTCTTACACCAAGTTATGGGCGAAAGTGCCGATTGAATGTCTGTTTGCAACTGATGCTGATGTTTACCAACATAAAGACGTAGATAAATATAGTCATCCACAACCCGCAGATTTCGTACCATCCCTAAGCTAACGATGTCGTTTTCGAGGATGGGTTCAATCACTTGCTTAAGACACTGGACAACTTCTCGTTGCCGAGATTCATTTACTGGATCAGGAGTGGCAATTTCCTCTATTGAACGAGTTTGCCGAAAGGGAGATTGATGGCTAGGCATTGGATATCTCTGGTGTGAAATTCTGGATCGTCTGAATTGCTCGTTGTGCGTAAATACACACATCTTTGTCGGGATCGTCCAGGGATTGCTGGAGTGCATTCAGGGCAGTTGGGTTCTTTAGGATACCGAGTGCGATCGCTGCATCTCGACGCACATCAGAATACTCATCTGCCAACGCTTTCACTAACGCAGGTAAGGTTTGATCGGCAGGTGTTTTCTGCAAAGCCTGAAGCGTAAACTTCCGCACCTGCCAATGCTCATCTGCCAAAGCCGTTTCTAAAGCCGGAACTGCCGCAACATCGGCGTGGAGTGCCAACGATTTTGCCGCATTGCGTCGCACCTGCCAATCTGCATCATCAGTGAGTGCTTGACAGAGACTGGGAACCACTTCTGCATCTATTAAATGTCCTAACGTCAGGGCAGCAGAACGCCGCACATTCTCATCGGGGTCAGACATTAAGGCGATCGCTTCTTGACAGCGTTCCACTTGATTGAGATAGCGTAGCGTTGTCACTGCCGCTTCCCGTAACTGAGCATTTTCCGACTCAAAGAACGGCAGCACATAGGGCAAAGACTGAGCATGGTGAATCTTCCGCAACAGAATTAACACATTCAGTTGCATATTCACGTCATCTCGATGCAAGGCATCCAGCAGCAGCAACAGGTGATCGGAGGTGACTAATTCGCCCAAGGCGGATAGCGCTTCTTCCCGAATCTCCTCATCATTTGAAGCCAGACATTCCACTAAAGCCGGAACCGCCTTGGGATTAGCTAACTCCCACAGTGCAGTCACTGCTAGCTTTTGCACAGTCATACTCTCATCTTGTAAGGCTGCAATCAAGGGTTCCAGAGCATCTTCATCACCCAAATGTTGCAGCATTTTGATGGCAACTAGGCGATCGCTTTCGTCGGGCGATCGCAGCATTTCCAACCATTGGTTCAATTCAGTATCTACAGACATCTTCACTCCTCTATCGCAACAAAAAGGGAATTTGAACCGTAATTGCGTTGGTGGGACATTCCTTCTCACAAGGCAAGCAAAACCAGCACTCGTCATACTTCATATAGGCTTTGCCCGTTTCTGGGTTCTTCGCTAACACATCCAGCGGACACACTTCAATGCAAGCGGTACACTTTTCTAAGCATTTCGATTCATCAACGATCACGGGTACATCCACCCGTTGCATAGCTAAAGCCATAACTCTTCCTCTGTTTGCTACAAATTGACCGACTTAGCGCACCGCCACGTCATAAACTTCTCGTTCAATATCAACGTCCACCACATACGGCTCAACTGGACGCTTGAACAAAGCCATTTCGCCTGATTCGTCTTTCTTGAGATTGACGTGGCAGAACCATTCTTCATTGTTCTTGTCGGGATAATCCACGCGGTAATGGTATAGTCCCCAACGGCTTTCCCGACGATACAGCGAGGCGCGTGCTGCCATCTCAGCACAATCGCGGATAAAGTGAACCTCCATGCAGCGCATCAGTTCATGGGGGTCGCGTGCTCCCATCATCTCTAGGGTTTCGTGATAGCGAACAAAGTTTCTCAGCCCAATTTCCATTTTGTGGTCTACTTTGGGGGGCTGTAGATAGTCATTGACCAATCGCCGTAATTTGTACTCTACCTGCGTATGTGGCACTCCATTCGGGTTGTTCAACGGCGCATAAATCCGTTGTTTTTCCGCCTCTAAAACATCAGGATCGGGTTCAATATGCTCTAAACCTTCGATATAATCCACGGCATTCGTACCCGCCAACCGACCAAATACAAACGCTCCAATCATGTAGTTGTGGGGAACACTTGCCATGTCGCCTGCGGCATACAACCCCGGCACCGTCGTCTCCGCCTTCTCGTTCACCCAGACTCCGGAAGCACTGTGACCGCTACACAAACCAATCTCAGAGATATTCATCTCCACGCCATTCGTGCGGTAATTTTCGCCTCTTCCTTCATGAAATCGCTCTCGGCTGGGTCGTTCATTTGACCATAGAATTGACTCAATTTCTGAAATGGTGTCTTCATCTAAGTGAGTCATCTTCAGTTGAACCGGACCTTTACCAGAGTTCAACTCCTTCCAGATTTCCAGCATCATCTGACCGCTCCAGTAGTCGCAACTAATAAAGCGGTGTCCTTCTGCATTGGCGGTGTAAGCGCCAAACGGACTCGCTACATAGGCACACGCAGGGCCGTTATAGTCCTTCATCAGAGGGTTAATTTGAAAACACTCAATATTCGTGAGTTCTGCGCCTGCGTGATACGCCATTGAGTAGCCATCGCCGGCATTTGTGGGGTTTTCGTAGGTACCGTAGAGATAGCCAGAAGCAGGTAAACCTAAGCGACCGCAGGCTCCTGTACACAGAACGACTGCTTTTGCCTGAATCACGACAAAATCGCCGTTTCGCACGTCAAACCCTACTGCTCCAATAGCACGTCCGTCCTTGACTAGAACACGAGTTGCCATCACCCGATTCGTGACTTTGGCTTTGTGGCGCTTTACCTGTCGGGTCAAAATTTGTTTTAGGTCTTTTCCTTCGGGCATCGGTAGCACATATTTGCCCACGCGATGCACTTGCTTCAGGTCGTAATCGCCGTGAATGTCTTTTTGGAACTTGACGCCCCAGCTTTCCAGTTCTTGAATGACTTCAAAACCTAATTTTCCAGTTTGATAGACGGCTTTTTGATTGAGAATGCCATCGTTGGAAATCGTAATTTCGCGAACATATTGCTCTGGGGTAGAATTACCAGGAATGACGGCTGTATTGACCCCATCCATACCCATTGCGATCGCTCCACTACGGCGGATATTCGCTTTTTCTAAAATCAGCACTTCTCCGTCAGGATTTGCCTGTTTTGCCTTAATGGCTGCCATTGTTCCAGCAGTACCACCACCGATGACAAGAACATCGGTCTTCATCCATTGAGTATCCACTCGTGACTCCTCTTCAGTTAGCAAAAACTTTTATAACTTTGTACGAATAAATTCACTAAGTCCGCTTTTTTACCTTTTTTTATATTAGAGAAGAGAATTAAAAGTTACAAGCTTTTTTGTAACCAAAAATACCATCTACTCATTCGCGTTTTTTATGATTTTATAAATTAGCTTTATTCATTCATTAAGCTGTAAAATAAAAATTTCAATCCGGGGGGGTTAGAGAACGTGGAGGTTTATCAAGTTAAAGTATTTCTGGAGGTAGCTAGGCATCTCAGTTTTACTGAAGCCGCTGATGCTCTAAATCTTACTCAGCCTGCGGTTAGTGCCAAAATAAAATCTTTGGAATCTGAGTTAGGAACTGACCTCTTTTATCGTCTAGGGCGTAAGATTCAGTTAACAGAGGTGGGGCAATTTTTATTTGAGGAAAGCCCAAGACTGATTGAAGTTGAAAATCAACTGATTGCTAAAGTTGAAGAAATAAAAAAAGGGAAATCTGGCAATCTTAAAATCGGCTGCACAGCCGCGATCGCCAATGGATGGCTACCTGACATTCTTTTCCAGTACCGTCAGCAGTATCCTGGGATTCAGGCTCAGTGTGTCGTATTTGATTCGGCTGAATTTCTATATCGAGCCATTACCAGCAGTCAGATTGATTTAGGAATCTCAAATATTAGTTTTGCAGAATTTTCTGAAATTTCAGCAACCCCAATTGCTCCAATTCACTATTCTTTAGTCGTTGCGGCGAATCATCCTGTAGCGAAACACAGCTGGTTGAGCTTGAAGGAGTTGCAAAAGGAGCGATGGGTGATGCTAAATACTGGCTCTCCTAGTCGTTTAGTCTTTGAATCTCGGATAACTGAATTAGGAATGAGCCTTGAGGAATTTTCTCAAGTTGAAACCGTTGATACTCTGAGTTTGATGCGAACCTATATGATGCAGGGGCATTATTTAGGATTTGCTTCTAACTTTGAATTTAAATCTGAATGTCAATCGGGAATGCTCGTTGCAATTCCCCTGCAAGAATTTGCCTTATCCGGTAATGTGTTTCTATTGTTACCCAAACGATTAAGTCAATCAGCGATCGCCTCCGGTAGCGCACAAAGCGCGATCGCACACTCATCATCGCAAAATCGGCGATCGCGCAACTCAAACCCGATGCAAAAGTTTATTGCTCTTGTTGAGAACCGTCAAGAGCAAGAGCCAGCCTCTATTCGCCCTCATGCAACCCCAGTGCGTTTGCGATCGCCTAGCCTAATTATCCGTTCCAACCCCCTACAACGTCCTGAGACAATCGATTTAGCGATCGGTATTCAAAACAGCACGATTCCAATGGTAACGGCAGGCTTAGTGATTCAGCGCTTAGGCTTACTGGAACACTTCTTACCCAGAGAAGGGCGATACAGTTCCACCCAGTATCGCATCCACTGGTGCGATTTTTTAACAGGAGCACCGATTATTCAAGGGTTACACTCCGGACAATTAGATATTGGCGTTTTAGGGGATTATCCCTTGTTACTGAGTGCATTACAGCAAAATAATTCCGGTAGTGAAACTCGACAAACGCGCCTCGTTAGTTTTATTTCGACGAATCCTGATGGTTCCTGTAATGCTGTGATTGTACCAAATAAGTCCAATCTGCAAAGCATTGAAGACTTGCGAGGAGGTGTAATTGCGGTTCCCTTCAGTTCTTCTGCACATGGGATGGTAATGCGATCGCTTAATTCTGCGAACTTACTTAACGAGGTTAGGCTTGCTTCCCTAGAGAATCCCAACATTACTCAGCCCTTTGGCTATTCAATTCAAGCAGATGGGTATGCCCACTTTGCTCCCTTTCACGATATTGCTTATCGTCAAGGCAAGTTTCGTTATTTGCCAGGTGACAATTTGAATATGTTACCGGCTTTTCATGGTGTGGTAGTGAGTGCAGAGTTAGCACAACAGTATCCAGAAGTTGTAATCGCTTACCTGAAAGCCTTAAGCGCCGCCCAATACTGGTATGCCATTACTCCTTCTGCCCTCTCTCTAATCAGCCAGTGGACTAACTTGGATGCCGAAATCGTCTCCCAAATTCTCAGCAGTGTCTACCACCAGAATCAACCTGGGCGCTTTTTCTGCGAGATGATGATTCGTCCCGACTGGATTACTCAACACATTGCCCAACTGCGTCTAGTTCCCGGAAATGAAGGACTAGAGACAATTAACCTCGATCGCTGGATTCAAACAGAATTTCTGCATCAATCTCAGAACTTAAGCAGTTGGTAAAAGGGACAACAAAGGACACGCCAAGCAGCTATCGAAAGCAACACACTTGTACGAGCAGTACAAATACGGTTTGCTTCAATCAACCCAACTCCATACTCTTAAGAGTTTCTTCGCGAATCAATTCAAAGACTTGCCGATTAAGATTTACAAAATCCGGTGAAAGCATCGTATCTATATGGCGGGGTCGATCGAGATTGACCACAACGGTTTCTTTGATACGCCCCGGACGAACACCCATAACCAGAATGCGATCGCTCAAAAAGATGGCTTCTTCAATATCGTGGGTAACAAAAATAACGGTGGATTTCAAATCACTCCAAATGTTCAGCAACAATTCCTGCATCATGTGCCGAGTTTGTGCATCCAATGCTGCAAACGGTTCATCCATCAATAATACTGAGGGCGAATTTACAAGCGCTCGCACAATGCTTGCACGTTGTTGCATTCCTCCTGATAGCTGATGGGGATAAGAATGACGATACTTATACAGCCCAACTCGGTTTAAGTAATCATTGACCAATTCAGTCCGCTCTACTCTGGAAATACCCCGAATTTTCAAACCAAATTCTACGTTCTCAAAGGTGGTTTTCCAAGGTAAGAGCGAGTATTGCTGAAATACAAATCCCCGATCAGCTCCGGGTTTTTCGACGAGTTGCCCGTCTACCAATACCCGTCCCTTCGTTGGCTTCAGAAAACCAGCAATCAAGTTTAGAATTGTTGACTTGCCACAGCCCGATGGTCCCAATAAGCAGACAAACTCACCAGAATTAATCTTAAAGCTCGTTGATTCTAGAACTAGCAAAGGCCCATACTGGTCTCGTCGCTTAAAGACAACAGATAAATCTTCAACCTCAACTGACCCTTTCATCAAGGCGCTAACATCCTTTTCTGCTAGGGTTGCCACAACCTTTAAACCTCCAAAAATAGGCAATTTCAATCTTCATTTCATTGATAAAACTAGATGCTCTGCTTTTTCATTACTCGCCAAGGCATGAGCAACTTCGTCAAGAGATCGACAATCAGTGTGCTCACCAAACCCATCAAACCAATCAGCAGCATTCCCATCACGATCGGTGGATAATTTGATGTAACATAAGACTCCCAGGTTAGATAACCCACCCCAAACCGACCCGCCAGAATTTCAGCTGTTACCAAACAAAACCAGGCATTTCCCATACCAATAACCAAACCGCTGGCAATGTTGGGCATCGCTCCTGGCACCACAATATCCTTAAAAATGTGCCACTGTTTAGCCCCCAAACACTGCCCTACTCGCAGCAGCACTATATCGGTACTTTCTACTCCCCGAATTGTGCTGATCAAAATTGGGAAGAATGCGCCTAGAAATGTGATGTATACCATCCCTGACTCTGCATTGGGAAACATGAGAATTGCCAGCGGTATCCAGGCGACGGCGGGAATTGGTCTGAGCAACTCCAACGGAATGAAAAGCAAATCTTCAATTTGCCGAAACCAGCCAATCATGATGCCCAAGCTAACGGCCAGAATAGCCGCAATTCCAAATCCCAGCAAAACTCGTTGAAGACTGGCAGTAATATGCACAGCCGCATTGCCAGAAAAGAATTCAACCGTTGCATTCCAAACTTCAACTGGAGAGGGTAAAAAGGTAAAATTGATGAAGAAATTGAATTGAGTGACGCACAAAAGCTGCCAGATCCCAAAGAATAAAACAATGGAAATGGCTCGCTTTAAATTGCGACTTTTGAGCAGTGCCAGACTTATAAGCGCTAATTTTGACAAGGAGCGCTGCTGCAAAAATTTGCTACTCAGTACACTGTACTTCTCTCCTTTTGTCTTTCGTGCTGATTTTGGAGATACAGCCATTACAAACCTCTCATTTGAATCAACATAGTTCTATCGTTGCGATCGCTCCCCTTCATTCATCGCGCAACCGCTAAATCCTTTGACTGCGTATTTTTGGCATAAAGCTGTTGCAACTCCTGGAAGCTTGCAACC
Source organism: Trichocoleus sp. FACHB-40 (assembly GCF_014695915.1). Classification (GTDB taxonomy): domain Bacteria; phylum Cyanobacteriota; class Cyanobacteriia; order Cyanobacteriales; family FACHB-T130; genus Funiculus; species Funiculus sociatus. The sequence continues at coordinate 18,114 of NZ_JACJPF010000108.1, read as the reverse complement.
TTTGCTCCAGCTTTACCAGCAAATGTTTGTGCATCTTTTTCTAGTAAGAACGCAGATACCTGGTCGCCATTCCGAACATAGAACGAATTTTGGGCGAATAACTTCCAACCTTTGTCGCGATCGTGTACGAAGGCTACAGCCGCTGTCTTGCCCTCAGACTTAAGCTGTTGCAGCTTTGTCAGCATATTCTTGATTGAGGCAAAACTGAGGACTTTATCTTCTCCTTCTACCCAAATCTGCGCTGCTAGTTTTGAATCTTGAATCGATTCTTGAGTGAGTGCATCATTGCCACGAATCAAATTATCTGCAAACTGTGCTACATCTTGTTCGCTAATGTTGCTCTCTTTGAGAGCTTGTTTCAAGTAGCTGTCATCCGTCCAACTTACAACGTCATCTGGCTTCACGCTGGCATCTAATTTTCCAATCTGCTTCAACGTCGTTACGCTATTTTTGAGCGCAGTAATTTGGTAGGGTTGAATTCTCGGATCGAGCTTTTGAATACCCGATGGACCGAGGAACATATAAAAGATTTCTTTCTCAACCCCTGTCCATTTCTCTAACTTTGCACTAAGGGCTTCTGGTTGTTCCCGGAAACGCTGATTCGCCTCCAACATTGCCCTTAGATAAGCCACCACAATTTCGGGATTTTCTTTCGCAAAGTCCGAGCGCACTACAACTCCATGAAAGGTTGGAGTTGCCGTTTGTGCACCATCGTAAATCTTGCGAGCAAAGCCTCTAAAGGGAAACAACTCACCATAGGGCACAAAATCCGCATGAGCATCGATCTGACGGCTCCTCAGGCTGCTGCCGCCTACTTCTGGCGATTGACTCACTAACGTCACGTCTTTCTGTGCATCAATGCCTTCATTCTTCAGCGCCCGCAGCAGCATCCCATGCGCTGACGTACCGAAAGGAACTGAAATGGTTTTCCCCTTCAAGTCTGCTAGTTTTTTGTAAGGTGTATCGGTGGGAACAACAACCGCATTTCCGGCTCCAATCGGGCTGTAGGCAAGAGATGAGATCAAAACAGTTTTGACGCCATTGCCTTTCTTCTGAAATGTCGTCAGGTTAATCGTTGCCGGAAAGTCCGCCATGTTGCCGATATCAATTTGATTTGCCAACATTTTGTTGGTAATTGGTGGAGCTGATGTAGAGCTAGACCACTCAATTTTGTACTCAACATTTTGGTATTTACCTGTTTTTGGCAGATACTTCTCCAGTAGCTTTTCTTCTCGGATGACTGCACCACCTGTCACAGTGTTAATGGTCTGATCTTGGGTTCCTATTGCAATCCGAATCACTCTTTTGCCAGAAGAACCATCTGAAGTATTTGCAGAGGTGTTACCACAAGCGCTGGTAAAGGTTAAGGAAACAACTACCAGCGAAAAAGCAATACTCTTTAAAGACAATAGTTTGATATGCATACGGCTCTATTCCTGCATTGAATTTGCTGCCCCACTCGTTTCGCTCAAATCATGTTGGAGCAGTAGTTAACTTAATCTACGGTTTGTCGGTCGGAATACGGTTATTTCAACAGGATGCCACAGTCAAACGCCGAAGACAAGACATAAACTCCGGTTTATCGATAGAGTTTTTGTATTTATAGATAGATTTCTTTAATTAAAGCTGCCAGATTTGGCAACTCCCGGTGGAGAGAAGCACCTTTTTATATGCTGGCTATAGCTCTCAATGCCTATTCAACCTGCTTTACCGACAGATGCCTTCAGGCGTTAAATACGAGATTTCGGCGCACCAAAATTGTGGTCAACTCAGTTCCGCCCGTACCAGCAAATCATGCTAGAGATAGATGCTGCACACATTGCCAAAGGCGTTTTGTGTAGATATTAGATATCTTTACTAGCAGTAGAGTGACATAAGAGGCATGGAGGGAAGGACACTAAGGTTAAGAATGATTGCGATCGCTCACACACGAGCATCTACCCACCCACACCAAGAGCAGTCCCAATTTACTGAGGACGGGTTCTTCATCCCAAAGGGCATCTAACAGCAGGGACACCTGCCCGTAAACATTGAGTGATATATCCAGCAGCCTTAGCTTTGACTCTAGTGTGAATCGTCCCTGAGGCATGGGCAACTGGTCTACCGTCATAAGTTGGTTGCTCCCGCACGGGATCGTCATCAACAAACCTCATTCCCTTTTGTGCCCACAGTTCAAGAGGTTCAACAGAGGGTTGAAAGTACGAGACAGCGATCGCTACATCTAAACCTTATCGCACTATTACAGTATTGCAGTAATGCAGTAATTAATCTTCTACATCTTGCAGTGCTACATCTAAAAGCATTCTGACGATTTCGGCTTTCTTCTTACCAGTTCGCGCTGCCAGAATTGATAACTTTCTGTGCATGGATTCGGCTAGGTCTACCGTGAGCCTGATTATAGTTTCCTTTGCATCATGACAGCAAGAAATGGCAAGTTGTTCAACAGCTAATTCAAAATTGTGGTTTTTTGTTTCTATACGAAAAAGTTTGTATTGTCTGCGATCGCCCTTGCAAACTATCTTTTGATGAAGAAAATTTACTTCATGCCGAAGGAGAGCCAGCCCTTCAATTTGTAGATGGTTACAGTATTTATGCTAATCACGGTAGATGTCTTTTCGAGATACCCCTCGAAAACTAAGAGCTGATGACCCAGTGGTGTAAAATCCTAGATCCTAGAGACAGTTAACGGCGGTCAACGGAGTCTAAACACAATGGAACAGAATCGTAAACCAACGGTTGTAATCACGGGTGCCTCCTCAGGGGTTGGTTTGTACGGTGCAAAAGCGCTTGCCAAAAAGGGATGGCACGTAGTGATGGCTTGTCGAGATTTGGATAAGGGGAAAAAAGCTGCTGAAACGGCGGAAATCCCCCAAGACAGCTACACCCTCATGCAAATTGACCTAGCTTCTTTGGAGAGCGTTCGCCAGTTCGTGAATAACTTCAGAGCCAGCGGCAAGTCCTTGGACGCTTTGGTGTGCAACGCCGCAGTTTATCTACCTTTATTAAAAGAACCTATGCGGAGCGCCGAAGGTTATGAACTGAGTGTGGCGACGAATCACCTGGGTCATTTCCTGCTGTGCAACCTGATGTTGGAGGATCTAAAAAAATCCTCTTATCCAGATCGCAGACTCGTGATTTTGGGAACTGTGACGGCAAATCCGAAGGAGTTAGGAGGTAAGATTCCGATTCCAGCGCCTCCAGATTTAGGGAATCTCCAAGGCTTTGAAGCAGGTTTTAAAGAGCCGATTGCGATGATTAACGGCAAGAAGTTTAAACCCGGCAAAGCTTACAAAGATAGCAAACTGTGCAATGTTTTGACTATGCGGGAACTGCATCGGCGCTATCACTCTGCAACAGGCATTACCTTTAACTCTCTCTATCCGGGATGCGTTGCAGATACGCCCCTATTCCGCAACCACTATCCTCTATTTCGGAAAATCTTCCCCTTGTTCCAAAAGAACATTACCGGGGGATACGTGTCTCAGGAGTTGGCGGGGGAAAGGGTTGGGGCAATTGTTGCCGATCCTGAATACAAGGAATCCGGGATGTATTGGAGTTGGGGAAATCGCCAGAAACCAGGTCGTCAGTCTTTTGTGCAAGAGGTTTCTGACGAAGCCAGCGATGATAACAAAGCTCAAAAGCTGTGGGATTTGAGCGCTAAGTTAGTTGGAGTAGCGTAACCAAGACTGTGGGTTAGCGAATTATTGGTCATTGTTCAATATAGCTATTTGGTTTTGATGTTGTCTGCCGAAACATCAAAACCAAAGCTAAACCTTTAATCGCAGCACTAATAGGAGGTAGAATCATTGCCCCGCCTAAAGCAGAAATTGGAATCCACCAACCCGCTCTCGAAATCTGCCGCTTCAGCAACAACCATTGTGCAGTTCCAACAATTGCTTCATTTATTGCGCCTATCTTAAATAGGTTAAAAAGGTCATACCAACTACTTATACCAAATGATAGAAAGTCATTAAAAAAATGAGATAGTGCGTTTGTAGATATAGGGTAACTTGCTAGCACACATACTGGCAAAGCTACAGCTCCGCCTATAGCAGACGCTGCAATCCACAAACTTGCTCTCTTAATTCGCCCCTTCAGCAACAACCATTGAAAGAATCCCAAAATAGCCCATACAACAGTCCAGCCAAGGGGAAATCCATTGGCGGTAAAACCTCCAGTCAAAAGTGTTACAAAAAAGCCAGCAACAATCCCAAGCAAACTACCTATAGTAGATAAAGCAATCCAGCTCAACAAAAACTTCCATTCCCCAGTGTTTGGCATTGCGAAGTTAGAGGAGTTATTCATAGACTTCTGTGAAAAAATTTAGATTAAGATTTTAGCTGGTTTCCGCCGGCTGCGTGTATTAAATACATATTTATTTGCCTATTTGTCAAATTGTTGATGGTCGCAACGAATTGTCACACAACCAGGTAGAAGTATTGGTTTCAAGCTTTCTATAAAAGTGCTTGCACTCAACAGCAGCTTACTTCACGTCGGAACTAGACCAGCTCGGCAGAAATAACCCACCAGTAAAATTCTCCCGCAGCTTCATCAACTATGTGAGGGGTGGGCAGTAAAGCTGATTGTCATTCTTTAAGTGCGTATTTTAGGCATAGGAAATAGCCTCAAAGCGAATGGCTTTGAGGCTATTTCCTTCAAACTGTTAATGGAAGTGGGACGATCGCAGCTTTTTTATGGCTGTTACTGACCAGAACTATCTGTACTATCGGCACCAGCGTTTTGTGGGCTGCTGCTGGATGTTGTACCTGTTTCTGTTTCAGTTGATTCGTCTTGAGCTGGAGTGCGATCGCTCTCACTTTCGGACTGTGTGGGAGCAGTTTCCGTAGAGGGTGCTTCTTGAGCCGCAGGCTGTTTTGGCTGAGAACTGGGAACAGTAATGTTGATGTCTGGTGCTGGTGCTGGTGGTTGAGGTGCCGGAGCTTGCTTTTGAGGAACTGGAACCAGAACATCCCTAGTTCTTTCAATAATTGTGGTTTCTTGTTTAGGAGCTTGCTTCGCTTCAGGAGCTTGCTTCGCTTCAGGAGCTGGCTTGGCATCTGGTTGTCTAGGAACCACAATATTTGGGATAACCGGAGCGGGTGCCTCATTCCCTTGGTTTAAAAAGAACCAAGTACCAGCGGCTAAGCCGACCAGCGAAGTCAGGAGCAAGCCAATTACTAAGCCACTCGCGGCATTGTTGTTATCCCGAACAGCTAAATTCTCTTCTTGGTAGCTGCGCTCGGAGACTCGACCGTTAACGTAACCATCCCGGTAGGAGTCAGAGTTAGACTTAACAACGCCATTATTAACCGTTTCTTCTGTTCGCGTTACGTTGGTGTGAGTATGACCGTTAGCGTCATTGTAAGAATCCTGACGAACTTCACGGTTATAAGTTTGGCGGTCATTTTGATTAGCCATAGTTGTTGATAAACTCCCAAAAAAATGTAGATAAATTAAAACTTTGAAAGTCTGTCGGTGTGACGCGCTTTCTTTCAAAAAAGAATTCTTAGCTTTGTTGTAGTTTGATTCGCTACTTATGCTTGAATTGTTTTCAGAATAACTTCTGCAAACGCACCAACGGCTCTATCTCAAGAGCGGATTCTTACTTCTATCAAAGGACTGAATGTTTCAAGAACTGCTATAAGCTATTAGCGAAAGCTGATAAATATAGAGCAAACTTAATAAAGCGAAACTACTTTCAATAAAATGGGTATCTTTACTAAATCTTCATTTTTATATGAGCAATCTTTACTGAATATTTATAGATAAAAGAAACCACTTATGCTGAGTATTAAGCCGTTTGTAGGCATGAGCGTTTATAGATGAATGGCATTGACATGAAGAGAAATGCGAGGATTTGTAGGTTCGTTCCATGCGACTAAGCGTTACCCAACATTTCAAAGGGTTTAGCTGGGTTCGTCACACGAAATCGAGCCTACGAAGTTCAGGCTTAAGTCAGTGACTCATAGTAAAAATCAAGCCGTAACCAGCAACGGTAGCGATCGCGTCTGGGAATCCACTATCATCAACGAGTATCTAGATGAAGTATTCCCCGAACCGCCATTAATGCCAAGCGAACGGGGAGAAAGAGCGATCGCACTCCTCCTCTATTCCAAGCACCAAGACACCGAGGGCAATATTCTGCCAAGGTGACAAATAAATTAGCACTGGACAAAAGTTAAAATCAAAAGCAGAGTTTACCATAAAGTTTAAGTAAACATGGACTGGCGAGAATACATTCATTCTGACTCCAAAATCCTGCTAGGTAAGCCAGTTGTGAAAGGAACTCGGCTGTCAGTAGAGTTCTTGCTTGGGTTATTTGCTGTAGGATGGACAGAACAACAAGTATTGGAAAATTACCCTTCGCTAACTCCTGAGTCACTACGAGCAGTGTTTGCCTTTGCTGCTGAGTGTATGCGTGAAGAATCCTTGTATATTCTTCCACTCGCATCCGAGGCGGTTTGATGCGGTTTTTGGCAAATGAGAACTTCCCTGGTAATAGTATTAGGCGTTTGCGAGAAGCTGGTTATGATGTCGCATCTGGAAGCGCAGACTCACAAGGATTAGAAGATGCAGAAGTTTTGAATCTGGCTGTTAGTGAAGAGCGAATTGTACTCACTTTTGATAGAAGAACCTGCTGAACACTTGCTATATCTGCTAAATGTAGAAATTCTATTTTTCGAGGAAGATTGGCAGTTTTAAAACGCACTCAATTTCGTCAGAGTCCACTACTATAGATTGCATCTTGATGGAGTTCCTAAAAGTTAAGAACCTGCTGTCATCGCTTCTTTAAGTCGTTTCTTTATTGGTAAAGATTTCCTGATTATGGCTTAGCTCAAAAACTTCTCTTAGTATTAACGCAAACAGAAATTACACAGGCAATTCCCTACAACTATGGACAAGTAACCACTTACTCTAAAGTATCGCGAATATAACCATACTTGTCCCCAACTTTTACCACGGCTAGCCCTTCGGAAAATTGATAAGCCTCAGTAAATTGCGATTGTATTACAACATTACCACTTTGGTTAATGTAGCCCCACTTATCGCCAACTTTCACCACTGCTAGCCCTTCGGAAAAGTTACCAGCACCCGCAAATTGCGGCTGTACTACAATATTACCACTTTGGTTAATGTAGCCCCACTTATCGCCAACTTTTACCAATGCTAGCCCTTCGGAAAAGTTACCAGCACTCGTAAATTGGGGCTGTACTACAATATTACCACTTTGGTTAATGTAGCCCCACTTATCGCCAACTTTTACCAATGCTAGCCCTTCGGAAAAGTTAACAGCACCCGCAAATTGCCGTTGGATTACGAAATTACCACTTTTGTCGATATAGCCGTCTGCCTTTTCCTGCGTTCCTACCACTGCCAGTCCTTCGGAAAAGTTAGCAGCGAAATCAAATTGTGGCTGGATTACAACGTTGCCGTTTTTGTCTATATAGCCCCACTTGCCGCCAATCTGGACTCGCGCTAGTCCTTCGGAAAAGTTATCAGCATGAGCAAATTTCCGCTCGATCACAAAGCTCCCAGTCTTGTCTATATAGCCAAAAGTGCTAACTACCCATACTCGAGCCAGCCCTTCGGAAAACTTTTTAGCAGCATTTTTAATAAATTGCGGCTGGATCGCGAAGCGTCCGGTCTTGTCTATGTAGCCCCGGTTCTGACCTGAAATCCACACTACAGCTAGTCCTTCAAAAAAAGGCTCAGCTTCATCAAATTGCGGCTGAATCACTATGTCACCGCTTTTATCAATATAGCCCCACTTGCCGTCAACCCTCACTCGTGCTAGCCCATCGGAAAAACTATCAGCAACATCAAATCGAGGCTGGATTGCCAAGTTTATAGTCTGTGGCGATACAGATGGGATTTGTGATGAAGATGGTGTTGGTGTTGATACAGGAGAACTGGTTACTGGTGGCAGGATTGAAGTTGTTGGGGATTGTTGTGGTGGAGATTGAGGGCGATTGAGTAATGCAATAGTGGCAACTACTCCTATTCCTAGTCCGCCTACCCCAATTAAAACTCCCCAAAGTATAGATTTAGATTTAGAGGGCATGAGAGCTTCCAATGCCTCACCTGCTGATTGATAGCGCTGCTGGAAATTGTAACGTACCATTTTTTCTAAAACTTTGGCTAGCTTGTCGCTCACGTTTGCCTGATTCCGCCAGATGGCTTCACCATTGGGATCATCTGGTAGTTGGTCAGGTGTTAATCCTGTAAGGGCTTGAATACCAATCATCCCCACCGCATAGACATCGCTGCATAGTCTTGGCTTGCCCTTTGCTTGTTCACTCGGCATATAGCCAGGAGTGCCAATAGCAATGGTCGGAGTCACCTGACCTTGGGTATTAATTACCAAAGTTCTGATTTTCTTGACTGCCCCGAAGTCGATCAGCACAATCTTGTCATCTTTGCGGCGACGCATTAAATTTTTGGGGTTTATATCGCGGTGAATGATATTCCCCTGATGGACAAACGCCAAAATTTCTAGAACCCCCTGCAACAGTTTAACAACCTCATTCTCACTCAACTTCTTGCCAGGAGTGAGTTCTTTGGTCAAATCATGCCCATCAACGAATTCTTGAACTAAATAGAATTCTCTATTTTCTTCAAAGTGGGCAAAAAGTTGGGGAATTTGATCGTGGTTGCCTAATTGGTACAGAACTTTTACTTCATCATCGAATAAGCGTCTAGCAATGGGCAAAACTGCTGGATGAGGGTTTTTCGGCTTGAAATGCTTGACGACACACTGAGGATTACCAGGTAAATCCCTATCTTCAGCCAGGTAAGCGTCTCCAAACCCGCCACTTCCTAGCTGTTTGATAATTTTGTAGTGATTCCGGAGAGTTGTTCCGACAAGCATAACATTGACGTGATCGCGATGGTGGTTGGCATCAATTCTGGCACAATGGTCTGACTATATGACAGATGTGCGATCGCATCCTCCCCACAAACTCAGCCTTTACAGGTGACAATCAAGCTATAACTAGCAAAGGATAAAGTCATGACTAAAGTAGAAATCTATAGCGCAAGCGTGTGTCCCTATGCCCATCGGACGCGGTTGGCGCTGCTTGAGAAAGGTGTAGAGTTTAAACTAACTGAGATTGATTTGCAGAATAAGCCGGAGTGGTTTGCAGATATCTCGCCTTATGGCAAAGTTCCAGTAATTAAATACGGTAGCGATCGCGTCTGGGAATCCACTATCATCAACGAGTATCTAGATGAGGTATTCCCCGAACCGCCATTAATGCCAAGCCAACCGGGACAAAGAGCGATCGCACGTATCTGGATTGATTTTGCTAATGTCAAATTCGTTCCTACTTTCTACAAATTACTGTTAAACCAGGAACCAGAAAAACAACAGGAATCAGCAGAAATGTTACGCAATCATCTGCTGTTTATGGAGAATGAAGGAATTGGCAAAATGTCAAGCGGTTCGTATTGGTTAGGAGAATCCCTCGCCCTTGTCGATATCGCCTTTTATCCTTGGTTTGAGCGTTGGAGTGTACTGGAACACTATCGCGGTTTTGTCTTCCCGGCTGAATGTGTGCGGCTTCAGAAATGGTGGGATGTGATGAGCGATCGCGACTTAGTGCAAAGCATCAAACACACCGCAGATTTCTACATCGAGCAATACATACAATACGCCAATAACACCGCTTCCGGCATCACTGCCAAGGAAATGCGGCAAAACTAAAATTTGTCAAGTTAAAAGACATAAAAAAAGAGCGATCTCTTAATTCAAAATCTGCGTCAAATCCAGCACAAATCCTGGTAAAACATCCTCACCTGACAAGCTAGTTGGAGATTGCAGAACTTCGACATCTTGCCCTGGACGATAAATTGCCACTCGTTGATTTTGAGGATCGATTAGCCAGCCCAAACGCACACCGTTGTCAATATATTCCTGCATTTTTTGTTGTGCTGTCTTTAAGCTGTCAGTAGCAGAGCGCAATTCTACAGCAAAATCGGGAGCCATTGGGAGAAATGTTGCCGGATCTGGGTTCAGGGCTTCTAATCGTTCCCGACTCACCCAGGAAGCATCAGGAGAACGATTTGCACCATTGGGAAGCTTGTAACCTGTTGAAGAGTCAAAAGCCAACCCTGTACCATCAGCATCAGCCCAATTGCCTAAACGCTGCGTCACTCTGCTATTCCGGTTTCCAGTTCCCCACCCCGTCGGTGGCATGATAATTAATTCTCCTTCAGCCGTGCGCTCAAGACGCAAATCTTGGTTATTGATACACAGTTGGAAGAACTGCTCATCTGTTAACTCAATGGCGGGGCTTAAATTTAGGATAAGGGCAGTCATCGGTTGCCTCTCGCTCTCGCTAATTGTAGGGTAGCACGGGAAGAAAAAGAAAGCGATCGCTACCTATGGAATATTAGGCATATGAACTAATTCCAATTTAATTCCATCTGGATCTGCGAAGAAAACGGCGTAGTAACCAGGCGCATATTGGTTATATTCCGCTGGCGAGTCGAGTATGGTAGCACCCATTTCTACCAGCAATTTATAAAGATTGTCTACCTGTTCGCGACTGTCGGCGTTAAAGGCAAGATGGTGCAATCCAGGCGAGTAGCGATCGTGAATTTTATTATCAGAGTTAGGATTAGCTGAGTAAATCAAAATTGCTCCAGCATTTTCTAACCACCACATAGTAAAAGCATCAGTTTTCTCCACCTGTTGATAGCCCATGAATCTCAAAACAGAGTCATAGAAAGGCTCTGATTTTTCAAGGCTGCTAACCGTCAAACTCAGATGATTTACGCTACCGAAGGCCATACAAGACTACCGTTGTTCAAGTGAACAACGGTATTATATAATATCTGCCGACTTAGTAGAGGAAAAAAGACGCGATCGCTTACTTCAAACCTTACCTAAATTTCATTCCAATCTATTGACGAAAAGGGAATTTTGTGCAATTTCAAATTTTAGCGATTGTACACAGACAATAAAGTTCTTTACTGGTGACGCCTGAATCTCTTACTCTGTCGTTCCAGCTTGAAAAATAAAGTTCTTAAGTGAAACCCCTTGCTCTTTTGTCCATGCTGGGAGGCAAACAATAAAGTTCTTAACTGTCACATAGTAAATTGATTCCACTGGTTGGATATAACGGGTCTAAAAGTCTTATCCTTATTATAAATATTGTGGAATAATCAAAATAAATAGAAAAAACTAGGTGCATCGACAATCTCCAGTTATTTGGCAAGAGTCGAATCACATCCTCACAAATAAAAACTAATAATTGGAATTAATTATAAGCAGTTTTTAGTATTGGTAGTATTAGCAGAAAAAAGGCATATAGGGAAACAGGCAAAAATTGAAAAAAATAAAATTCGGATTATTGCTCTTGGTGAAACTAACAGGAGAATAAATAATTGTCGTCCCGCCGAACTGCTGTTCAACACATGATATATCCTGTGAAACTATTTCGACTGGCCAGTAATAGATTCCCTCTGGCTCGTCACCTATATAGTCAGGGAATTATGGCAGTTTGTGGGCTGGTTAGATTAGGACTCCATAAATTAGTATTCTTAACCATTAATACTCAATTTTCCTCTCCTTAAATTGATTTCCTCCTTTTATACCTATCACGCCAGTTTTGATTTTTTTCTCGTTGAATGCCTGAAAACACTTATTTTCTCGTAGGTTAATGTAGGGCTTATCTATTGAATCTGAATCCGCAAAACCCATTCACACTAAGCAGTTGTGATTTGCGGATGCGTCTAAAGATTTCAATGCAACTGTGATTGCCTCTTTCACCTGCGGCACTTCTGCCAAGTCAGGCCGGATGCCAGCTTGACGCAATAACTGCCAACGTGTTGGATACACGTTCTCTTGCCGGAAACACTTGCTAGCCCATTGAATCCGGCGAACTGCAAACTCTTCGCGAGTCTCAGCCAACTCTTCTAAAGCCTTTGTTGTTCGCGGCAGCTTGTCTTTTTGCTGTTCAATCAGTTTGAGTTGTCCCAAATCGCTAGCAATTGCCGTTTTTGTTAGTTTCACAGGGCGTCCTGGAGAGGTTTTGAGACCTTGGGCTGAGAACTTGGCCGCAGTGGCGAGTTCGTGATCTCGTTTCTTCCAGTCCACTTGAGGAGAAAACACGACTCTTGTCTTGCAAGGTGGCAGATGAGCTTTAAGCCATTTTTTGTCATGCACATATAACCAAGCGTGGATGCGCTGAAACATCCGCTCCAACGCAGTCCGTCCTATATGAGGATTTTCTTTAACCGCTTCAAGCCATGCCATTCGGTAGCTTTCTAACTTGCTTGGTTGAGTTACCTGACCGTTTTGAGTATCACTCAATAACTCTCCATTGATTTTCGCTACTCTAGCGGTTGGCCCTGGTCGAGGAAAAGAAAGCCCTAATCGAAGTGCTTGACGTTTAACAGTTTGGTAATCAACCCTCAAGTGCTTGGCAATCTCCTCGACACTGACTGTTGGATTCTCCCAAAAATTCTTTAAAGTCCGTTCCCATACTTGCCCGTAAGACTTCACTTTGCCAATCCGAAATCGGTCTTCTGCTGAAGAATCAGAACCCAGTCGGGAGTAAGTAAAACCACAGGTACAGCTAAAAGTACCTGTGATTCGACTGTGTTGCTTGTCGTAAGTAACTTGACATTCCTGTATGGATAGCTGTTGGAACTGTTGACAAACTGGATTGAGGCAGGGCCAGGGTTTTGAGCCGAAGGGCTGGAAAGCGTCACCAGGAGAGTCAGGAAGTTGGAAAAATTCCTCGGCTGTGTATCCTAGAAACTGGATTAGCAGCAGATGGTAAAGAGGATGTCGTGCCTGTTTAGGTGAGCGCACCAGACGAAATAACCAATTATTTTTGTCTTGCTCGTTGGGGACACACTGTAACCTTTTTAATAAGTCATAGGAATAATAACTTTTAAATGCCTTCAGCAAGGCACTGACACGAACTTTTCCCTCTCGACTTGCCAGGTTAGGCTCAGTTAGTAACCAGAGGTAGCGAGCGCGTATGAATTCAAGACCTGGAACTAATTCGCGCTGCTTCAATAGCCAAGCCGCATCTTGGGCAATCCTCAAAAGAACGTTGTGGCAGGGGTCAGATGGATTTAGTAGGCGTGGGGATGTTTTCTCTATCGCTTGGTTGGCAGAGATCAGTTCGTAACGGCTTCTTTTAGCCTGTGCCCGTACCTTGCTGTTTTCTAAAAAGACGTGATGGATTGGGCAAACTTCTACACCCGGTACTTGGTGGAGGCGATGCCAGTAGCGACCACCGTCAAATTGTTTCTGATCTTCCTCGCTACATAGAGGACAGAACCGCAACCATTCCGGTAAACAAATGCAGCTACCTGTAATCCCAGAGCGCATCTGAGCCAGAAGTCCGTTGTCGCCTTCCATGTCTTGCCGCAAACAACTGACTCGATCCGATGGCAGGAATGGGCTGTAAAAGGGTAATAATGTATGGTTATCAATTAGCTGCTTAACTGCGTAACCATGCCCTCTTGGTAAGGCGTCTATTAAAATATTCAGGCGAGAAGGCAAGTCAACTATGGCAGAGGCTGTTATACTTCCAAACAAGTCTTGAACCACTGACTTATTACTTGGATACTGAACTTGATCAGCGTATCGGGCACAGATGCTGTAAAACAGTTCGTCAGGATAAGGTTCGGGGAAAAAAACAATCATCCTCACACTTCATGTAAATTTCTAGAATCATTGACTGATGATTTTTCTGCATCACTAACAGCAGCTCTTGAAACTAAAGATTCAAGAGCTGCATCAATTGCTTCTTTGACCTGTTGTACTGCTATAAGCCGTGATTGTGAAGACAGCTTAGCTCGGCGCTGCAACTGCCACTGCGTTGGACATATATTCTTTTCCAGGAAGCCTTTTGCTGCCCACTCAATTTTACGAACAGCAAATTCTTCGTGTGTTTCAACCATTTCAGCTAAAACTTTTGCTGTTAACGGAAGCCTATCAATCTGAGTTCGCAATGAGCGATATTTACCTGTGTCTCTACCAATCTGTGACACCGTTACACGTATAGGGGATGCAAGATTGCTTCTAATATGTACTGCCGCAGCCTTTACTTCTGCCGCCAGTTCAATGTCACGCTTTTCCCAATCCACTTCTGATGACGGCAACTTTTTTCCTTTTTTACTTGCAGGAGGTGGCAGATGAGTTTCTAACCAATCAGGACAATTCCTTTGAAGCCAAAGATAAGTAGATGAGCATATTTCTATGAGTTTTGATCGTGATAATAAGGGATGCTGTTGCCTAACTTCTAGGAAATTCTTCTGATGCTTCTCCAAAAGATTGAGTTTTTTCGTTTCAGGATTTGAATTTGAACGATAATAAAGAAGATTAGGAGTTAATTGGGTCGATTTTTCAGAACCAACTCTTGGAAATGTTAGTTCCAGCAAAGCTGCTTGACGTTGGAGAGTAATCGGACGAACTCCAAGCTGTCTTGCTATTTGATTGAGACTAATTGTCTCATCATCCCATAACCTTATCAAAGTCAACTTCCAAAGTGGCCCATAAATTCTTGTATATCTTGACTTCTGCAATTTGTCTTCAGCACTAGCATCTGGGCTTTTTTGAGAGTATGTGAAACCGCAGATACACTCGAATGTACCGACAGGCTCACTGCGTTTTTTGTGATTGGGTGTGAGCTGACATTCTTTAATCACTGGCTGTTTGAAGTGTTGACACACCCGATTAAGGCAGGGCCAAGGTCCATCTCCAAAAGGTTTGAATTTAGTAGGAAGTTTCAAAACCTCTTCAGCCGTATATCCTAGAAAATTGATTGTTAGTAAATGACGAATAGGATGCCTTATCCTGCTCTTTCTACGAAATAGATCTAAAAGCCAATGATTACTGCTCTGTTCGTTAAACTCACATTGAAGCAGTTTTAAAATTGTAGGAGAGTAGTGGCACTTAAAGGCTTCTATCAGTTCATCGTGGAAGACCTTACCTCTGAATGTAGAAAGACCACGCTCATACAAATTTTTAACATAAAAATTATGTAAATAATCATTACTTAAAGACAAGTTTTGCTGCCTCAAAAGCCAATCAGCATCACGAGAAATCTTGAGAAGATTTTCATGGTCTCTCCCTGATAGATCCAATGGATATGGTTTAATTTCACTTATTGATTGTTCAGCAGCAGAAATGTTGAATGCTGATACAAAACTTTACATAGTTAGTTGCACTAAGTCTAAAAAGCCTAAATTAGTCAACATAACATCATCTCCTCAAACCAATGGACATAACTGATTTTTTGACACATACAACATTGTAAATAGCGAAATTTATCTAATAGTGTATGACCCCATTGTTCGGGAATACATAAAAGCTGTAAAATTAGATAAGCTATCAAACTAACGTAAATTTGTATAGTAATACCATTGACGTTTTTAGTAATTAATTTGTCAAGTTTTAAGTGCATCTTTAAAAACTTCCATAATAATTCAACTCCCCAACGTAATCGATAAATATCCCTAATGTCATCATCACTAACTGCTGCATCCCCTGCTGCTGGTAAATTAGTTACTAAACGGAATTCACTTCGGGTTTCCCGATCACAAAAACTAATCACTCTATATGCTTGAGCATTGTTAGATGCACCAATTTTCACTAATTCATTTGACTCGTGAAATTCTAGTTTCCAATTGTTTTTTATCCGCAAAACAAAGTATTTTTTTTTCTTGTACTAAGTCTTGAATGAATTTTAATCCCGCAAATCCCCTATCCATTATGCCAACAGCATTTGTTGGTAAGCTAGACATTATTTTTGCACCGAAATTATAATCATGCTTATGCCCAAAATTGATGAAGTTATCTTCAAGGCTCCCTGTAGATAAATTCAGAGAACTAAAAAGTTTAACCTGATTATGACCCAGAAACCACAACAATTTACTTGTTAAAGTAATAATCGTTGAATCAATTGGACAAATAGCATATTCACCATGTATTTTTTTATGGGGTTTCTTCTGCACTAACTTATTCAATTTCTGATAATTTTCTTGAAAAGGTTTCTGGCTCCGGTGAGAACTCGCCTTAGAAAATGTAGAAATATCTACTTCAAACCCTGTATTGTTTAATCTTTTAAATAAATCCCGCATACTCGTTAAGCTGTTATCCAGGGCATAAGATAGCCAACACTCAAAGAACAGACGACTGTTTAACACTGGATAATCATTTTTTGGTAGTCCTCTCAGGACACCTTTGACAACCTTCGGAAATGAATTTATAATCATTATCAACAGATATACTTAGATTTATAGCCCAAAATATAACAGATTTTGGGCTATTTTTATCGAGGCTTTCTTAACATTCAACATTTCTGGTTCAGCAAAAATAAAGTTGTATCTATTGCTATTGTTTCGTCTTAACACTCCGCTGTTCATTACTGCAACTTGATGTGTTGGACAAAGCTCGACACCTGACACTTGATGTAAGCGATGCCAGTAGCATTCACCAAATTGTTTCTTATCTTCTTGGACGCATAGAGGGCAGAATCGTAGATAAGTAAACATTTGTATATGACCTGCTAAGAGTCCCAAGTGTCCATAACTAAATTGCTGGTTACTTCCTCTCATCTCCTCCCGAATTAAGCTG
Source organism: Trichocoleus sp. FACHB-40 (assembly GCF_014695915.1). Taxonomy (GTDB): domain Bacteria; phylum Cyanobacteriota; class Cyanobacteriia; order Cyanobacteriales; family FACHB-T130; genus Funiculus; species Funiculus sociatus. Next base: position 1,514 of record NZ_JACJPF010000108.1, on the reverse strand, counting down.
ATTAGCTCTCGCGGAAAGAACGGACTGTAAAAAGGTAGCAGTGTATGGTTATCAATCAAGCGGTCAACTGTGTAGTAACCTCCTGGTGGTAAAGCCGTAACCAAATCATTCAGGTACCCTGGTAGTTCTACTCCTGCCGCAATACGCTTATTCCCAAACAGTTCTTTAACTACAGATTGCTTATCTGGATACTGCATTCGCTCGGAGTATCGCGCACAAATACTGTAGAGCAGTTCATCTGGATAAGGGTCAGGAAAACATGAAATCATTAAGCCATAATCTCCAAAAAGTGTTCATTGATGGGTTGAATGTAACCAGCCTCTAGGAGAGCTTCATAAGCTGTAATGCTAGATCGTTTCCCATCTGAAAGAATATTAATCAAGTTTTTTTCCCCTTCTGAGTTTTTGGGATGTTTATTTGAATCCTTCCTAGTCTTTCTGGGAGAATCATTGAAAACATTTGTCTGACCTGCTATCGACTCTTGCTTAAAAAAATCAGAGTTTTGCTGTTGGACTTGCTCCTGTTGCTCTATTTTGTAATTAACTAACCTTTCAATAGTTTCTGAGGAAGGAGTGGGTAAATCATCTAGTGATAGTTGCTGCTGCTCTTCTTCTATGAATTCGTCAATATTAATTGGACGGACATCTTCACAGTTTCTAAGCTTGTCCATGTTTCCTGCTTTCAGGGCATCTAGAACTTCCCTCGCCGTGCGTAGACAATCTTTAGCCACTGACTTGATAATTCCTACTGTCAGTTTCTCCTTACCAGTCGAAATAGCTCGTGTCTGCGCCAACATGAAAACTTTGATCGCAAAGTCAGTAATTCCTTGACATTCGTAGTAGAGAGCATGACTCAACTCAGGAGTTCGTTGGCAAGGTTTGAGTATATACTGATATTGCCAAAGTGCATCAGTGAATATCTCCCAGTCGTCATCCTCCTCCATTCGATCCCAGATAAAATCTCCCTGCCCCGTACCTCGACGGATTTGACGAAATTCACTCCCTAAAACCGACCAAGCTTTGTAAGTTCCTACTAGAACTACAGAAAGACCGATAGTATTAATCAGTTGAACGAAGAAGTCGAGAATTTTTTCGTAACCACCGACATTTAATTTAGTCAATCTTTGGATTTCATCGATCACCAGTACTCCAAGATGGACATTTGAAGCAGCAAGAGCCACGTAGGGCATCAATTCATTGACTGTTTTGCGACCATTGTTAGCATAATTTTGGTAATATGACGTTCCTAAAATGTCATCAACAGCTTGAAAGAAGTTGAGACATAAACCTTTAATTGAGCCATCAGCGGGACATTCCAGTATGAGCCACACTAGCTGCGTGTTGGTATTATTTTGGTTTCGGTAGCGATTGTGATAGATGACTTGAGGATAGAGGTCTAGGAGGGAGCATCCCGGTTTTGTAAAACTACTATCAAGAGAGGATAATAGGTAGAGCGTCAACAGAAGTGTGAACTGCATTCGTAGGAGGAGCGGCTATGACCCCTGAACAAAAGGA
>NZ_JACJPF010000107.1 GCF_014695915.1 Trichocoleus sp. FACHB-40 | reverse complement strand
GGTTCGCGGATACCGTCGATGTCCACTGGGGGAGCGGCGATGAAGGCGATGATGAAGCAGATGGTTGCGGATAGCAGGGTGGGGATCATCAGAACGCCGAACCAGCCTACATACAGGCGGTTGTCGGTCGATGTAACCCACTCGCAGAAGCGCTGCCATACGTTGGCGCTTTCGCGACGTTGAATGGTTGTGGTCATTGGTTTATGATTGCGTGATTTAGTTTTGAAGGTTCGTATGAATGAGGCAGGTTTAACCTTGCCTATGTAACTAATAATATTTACATTCCTTAGTATTTGTCCAGTTTTTTTGGTTAAGTATTATAAATAGGTAACGTCAGGTTTACTTATGTGTAGCAGAGCGATCGCTGGTTATGGTAGGACGTGAAGCTGATCGACGGCACATTAAGAGATAGAGGGCGCGATCGCACCCTCTATCTTCTAGAAATCGAAATAAATGTAAGGTAGACCGCCTTGGGGCGCAAATACCCAAACCACGTAGAGACACAGTGGTACCAGCAGCAGCTTCACAGGCCAATTCAGCTGTAACTTTAGACCCCGGTGTACTGTATAGACGAAAAACATCAATGCCACCAGAATCCAAAGCAAAAAAGTCAATTGGGATTGATCCAAACCAATTGCCTCGCCGTAGACCTTAGCGGCAAACTGGGCATCAGCTGGATGACCCCAGAGACGTTGAATTACCAAACCCGATTGTTTCAGATTCGGCAGTCGGAAAAAAACCCAAGACACGAACACCATTGTCTGAGTTAACAGCCATGCAACAACTAGACCAGGAAAGCTTTGCCACCACTTCCTCGCTTTCTCCGACCGATGGGAGTGGTCTTCTGTGAGTCTGTGAACAACCAGGCCGATACCATGAATTGCACCCCAAACGACATATCCCCAGGCGGCACCATGCCAAATCCCGGCAATCAGCATCACAATTAGTAAGTTGAGGCAGGTGCGTCTCAGTCCTTGCCGCGAACCGCCCAAAGGAAAATAAAGATAATTCCGCAACCAATCGCCGAGAGTAATGTGCCAGCGTCGCCAAAATTCGGCAATGCTGGTACTGAAGTAGGGAAAGTTAAAATTCTCTGGTAGATGAAATCCCAACAGAATTGCACTGCCACGAGCAATGTCTACATACCCGCTAAAATCTAAATAAAGTTGCAGTCCGTAGGCAGCGATCGCTAACCACAAATCCCCGCTGCCAGCTCGTTCTAAGTTGCCAAAACACAAATCAACAAAAATTCCTAATCTGTCTGCAATCAGTGCTTTTTTTACTGCACCGCAGGCAATCAGCCAGAGTCCTTCTGTAATTTGGTTTAGTGTGGGAAATTGTAGCGTTTTCAGTTGAGCTGAGAATTGATGATAACGAGTAATCGGCCCAGCAATCAACTTGGGAAAAAATAATTTGTAGGCGGCAAAATTCAGAAACCGCTCTTGTGCTGGCGCACCGCGATACACATCAATTAAGTAAGCAATGCACTCAAAAGAGAAGAAACTCAAGCCTAATGGGGCTATTAAGTTAGTGCTGACCCAACTGGCAGTATTTGCCGCAACTGGTAGTGGGGTTCCAGTCAATTGCCCGTAAAAACCTGCTACCGAATTTAATAAAAAAGGTATGTACTTAAAGCTCAATAGCAGTAAAACATTTAGTACAATTCCTAACCATAAAAGCTTCAATCGCTGGCGATTCCAAAAAGCTTGATCGAACTGCCAATCTTCATTAGGGTCTGTGGCGTAAAGTCCTAATGCTGTATTTTCTCCAATTGCCTTTCCCAGACGGAAGTTAATTAGAGTAATAACCAAAAGTAGGGGAACGTAAGCGACTTGTGGCGATGCTAAAAGTTGCAGCCAGGTTTGCTCTTTTACTAACGTCGGGGCTTGCAGTGAGGTATAGAAAACCAAACTGACAATTAGCAGCGCCCACATCTGCGATTTTTGCTGCTGTAATGACCAATAAATACCCAGGACGCTGACCAGGAAAAGTGCGTAAGTAAGCGAAATGAATGTCATAGTTTATTAGAAATCAAAAATTAAAAACTGCTTTTTAATTTTTGATTTTGCCTTTTTAATCTTTTTTTATCCAAGGAATCATTGGGTCTTGAGCAAGCTGATTAGAGACTTCATAGGCACCGTAGCGGTTGAGGTGGCTGGGGTCAGAAAAGTAGTCATGTTTGGTGGGATAAAGCTGGCTTAAGTCTCTGAAAATCAGTCCTTTTTGTAGGGATAGCGATCGCATATATTGCTGAAATGCTTGCTCATGTTCTGTGCGTACTGGGTCTAAGTAATCTTGGGTGAGGGGCAGGTTGACGAAAACAATCGGAATTTGCTTATCTTGGCTAAATTTCAGCAGCTTCTCCATAGCTTCGGCTTGATTGCCGTCCATTTTAAAGCTTTCATAGTCGCTGTCATAGCTGCCGCTGACTCTGGCATACCGCTGATAGTAAGTGGCGGGATTAAAGCGAACTGACAGGGGCAGGAAGCCATCAAAGTCAATGGCGGCTTCACGGGCTTCGGCTTCTTGGAGGGTTTCGGTATCTTCCTCAACTGTTTTCGGCGTTGCTGGTTTTACCCAGGCAGCATACTGATCCCGAAGCCACGCTTTCATCTGGTCGCGCTGGGTATAACCTTGGGAAACTGTTCCCAGCTTTTCATTTAGCCAGCTATTGACTGATTGGTAACTTTGTGATAAAGAAGCACTTGCGCCTTCTTCGGTTGCGGGCGCGATCGCAGTTTGACCCGGACGGGCAGCAGTTGAACTTTGTTTGGGGAAGGTTCCGGCGAGCAATTGCTTGAATCCTCTCGAAGCAGCGATCGCGCTGAAGGTGGTATCCACGCGACCGCTATTAAATGCCCGCGCCCCATCCGCCCAAATAATTAATTTTGGCAATTGCTCTGATGTCAAAACTTGGCGCAGTTGAAAGTCTACAACTTGTGCAGTGGCACCGTTGATGCCAAAGTTAAACACCTTAACACCTGGATATCCTTGTGCAGCAAGAGCATCTTCGAGTGCTGTCGGGTCGATACCCCGCATTGCCCTAGAACTACCGACAATTAAAACATCTGGAGGAACGCCCCGGCGTTGGGTCAGTAACTGTTGGTAAAGAGCTAGCTTTTCGTCTAACAGACGGTTGTTAAAAGAAGGATTGGGCGATCGCGCTGCTGCCAGAATTGCCACGGATGACGCATTAGCTCTATTTAACTTACTCACCGTGACACGACTATCACCGTCGCGAGTAAAGCCTTGGGAGTTAAATGCACGGGCATTCGCGCCGGGGGATTTTTGCAAAGACAGCTTCGGCAAAGTTGCGTCTGTTGTCTGTTGACCTTGGCCTATTCTTCTACCACTAAAAGCGGACGACTGAGCCAGCTGCGGCTTTGACTTCAACATTTGAGTCAGAAGCCAATCTGTTTGCACCGTCAACAATAATCCCAGCACGCCCCAAACCAAGGCTACTTTGAAACCTTGGTAATAATTGTAAATTGAGGTACTGGTTTTACTCGCTCCGGCTGGTGCCAAGTCTTTTATTTCCAAGGTGGGAATAAACAACTGGGAGGCGGACAACATTTGTTGAACCAGCCTGATTAAATTCCCAGATGCAGCAGAAGCAGCAGCTTTTACATCTTCTTTGGTGACATCGGGACGCAGAACTGGTTCGTCTGTGGGAGAGAGAAGTTCTCCCAGATAAGCATCGCTGGCGGCAAATTCTGGGGTAGCTTCCGGCACCAATCGCTTGCGAGCCACAAAATCAGCGCCCATCTGCCATAAGGGGGATGATTTACCAGCGCGACGGCCATAGATTCTCACTCCAGCAATTCCCGGAATCGCTAGTTGCCGAACGAACTTAGCAATCGGCGGCCCCACAACCGACTGTTGCGGACAGATCAGCGCCTCACTCATAAAGTGCAACAAATCTTGTTTGCGACGCAGGGATAAACTAATGCCACCTGTTTCTAATCGTTCTTCCAGATCCGGATTCAGTAAGCGTTCCAATAAAAACTGAATTGCCTTCAAGTCGCCATGTTGAGCCAGCTTCAAGGTAGGTTCTGTTAAGGCTGGTTGCACTGTCGCTGGTAAATTCAGCCAGTCGATCCAAATCGGCGTTTCCTGTTCTGGTACTGACGACAAGCCGTGGGTTTCGACACCATAAACTGTTGCAGCTTGGATGCCTTGCGGTGCCAAAATTTCTAATACAGGCGCGATCGCTCCCATAGCAGTTTGTTTGTCTGGTGCGGTTTCTTCGCCTGCTCCCGTCTTGCTACAGAATAAATGCAGCGTTACGTCTTTGAGAACAGCGGAAACTTGCATTCCATCAGACTGTAACGCTTGATTAAGCAAGCGGGCGATCGCTTGAATGTCTCCCCAACCCGCCCAATCTTTGAGCATTTCTTCTGGGGGAGTTAGATCGACTCGCAGCAGCCAATCGCGGGTTTTTTCTCCCCTCACCTGAGAGCAAATCACTGCATCCAGAAACCCTTCCAGCTTCAGATTCCGCAACTGTTGAGCCACAGGTTGCGCCAGCAATGACTCATCAGGGCTGTAGTCGGACTCGCAAAGAATCCAAAGACGGCGGATTGGGGATTGGGGATTGGGAATTGGGGATTGGGAATTGGGAATTGGGGACAAGGAACCTACCTTGTCTACCTCTGTTCCCTTCTCCCGCGCCGAAAGATTCTTGATTGCTACTTTGACACCGACTCCCAGAGGAGTGAGAGTTTCGCCCAAATATTGCGCGATCGCTTCTGGTTGACCAGACCGGGCTAGACTGCGATTAGAAACTGTCAGCTCATCTTCAGTCGTCGCTTGTGGCTCGTCGCTTGTCTCGACCTTACTGGCAGCAGTTGACTGATGCGGGTTAAGCTCTTGTAGAGGAATTTGCTTTACCCAGTCTGGACGATGGCAACCTAAAGCGCGACCGTAGAAGATTACCTGGTCGATGGGATCTGCTTGTGCGGGAAACCCAGATGCCTCATCTTTAACCTTGAGTGCTTGCACAAACCGACTGACAACTGTCCCCGAAGGCGGGGATTCAGAGCCTTCACAAAGAATATGCAGGTTATTTCCCCGCAGGCGAAATCGGAGGCGCACTTCCGGAAGACCGATAGCGCGGTGAACCCACTGGGCGAGGGAGGATTGACTCCCTGTATGGGCGATCTGATCGGTATCCAACATCACAAACTTGTACCCTGGACTTGCAAATGAAGACGGTAGAGATGAAGCATGAACAATGGCCCTAGCCCTTGTCGTTTGGGGAAGGTTACGGTAGCACTACAGTTGTATATCACCAAATCGGGAAAACTGGATTTAACCCAAAATTTTAAGGTATAATTCACACTTCACACTTCATATTTAATACTTCATACTTTCTACTTCAGCAAGTATTAACAGCCCCGAAAGTCTAAAGGGTCTGTACAATTGCTTCTAGCGCCAATAGTCAAAGCACAAGGCAGATACTCCTTAAGCTACACACTGAAAGCATTGGCAGCGCTTGAGGCGCTATTTCTCAGAAAACAGAAATGGTAAAGGTAAACGCACTTGCTCCATACTAATATTGCGAAGGCGATCGCTCTGATTTTCTGGGGAATAAACTAAAGATATCAGCGCCCTCCAAGGTGTTGAAAATCTCACCTTGTTAATCTTATTTTCCCTAAAATCATCTGGAACTCATCTTTAACCCTCCCTATGCAAACTCCCACTAAAAAGGTACAGTCAAGCACAAGAGATGCAGATTCATCGGCACTATCACCGGGAATCTGGTTAAGTTTAGCCACAGTGCCAATGCTACTGGGGATTGTGGGCATCAAAGCTGCCAGCGATTTGCTATCGGCTATAGGTCAAGGCAGCGAGGAAGTATTCCGAGGCGATCGCTTGCCAGTTCTCCACTTCCCTGATTCAGAAAAGCACTCACAAGTCGAAATTCTGGAGTAGACCACTGGAAGGAGGAAACCACTTTTTCTCCTTTCCTCCTCCCCAGTCCCCAATCCCCAATCCCCTATACCTTATTTTCTATTCTCCAGATAGTGTTCAGTGAAACCACTAGCTGAGACAATTACCCCTAAAATTAGTTGATTATTCTTCTTGAGCGAGAATAGACTCTATGAGTTCCCTAGTCCATTTGTCCGACCAGCAATTGACGATCGCTTCCACGTCTAACCTATTTTTGCGCCATCGCCTCAAAGTTGTTGAGGACTTGTGGGAGTCTGTTCTCCAACAAGAATGCGGTCAAGAACTGGTCGATTTGCTAAATCAACTACGTTCGATGTGTTCGCCGGAAGGGCAAGCCACAGAATCTCCAGAGTTGTCAGTTTCGCGCGTGATTGAAAAGCTAGACTTAAACGAAGCCATCAGAGCTTCACGCGCCTTTGCCCTATACTTCCAGCTGATTAACATCGTTGAACAGCACTACGAACAGCGCGATCAACAGCTCTCCCGGCGTGCTACTTACAGCTACCCCCCTGGAGAAATAGCGCCGCGTAAAACGCTGAGTCCACAAGGAGATGGGGACTCAGCAATTTTGTCCAGTGCAGCAATGGAGAAGGAAGCGCAAAACGGCGGACTCGGCGCAGATATGCTGGAAAAAAACTGGTTTCAGGAGGCAGAGGCGAAACAAAGCAAAGGCACATTCCACTGGTTGTTTCCCCACTTGCGCCAGTTGAATATGCCACCGCAGCAAATCCAGCGGCTGATTGACAATTTGGATATTCGGTTAGTATTCACTGCTCACCCCACCGAAATCGTCCGCCACACGATTCGAGGCAAACAGCAGCGCCTTGCGAAAATTTTGCAACAGCTAGATCAGGCAGAAGAAGAATTTCGAGCTTTGGGCTTAAGTTCTTCCTGGGAGGCGGAAGCGTGCGTCGAACAGCTTACGGAAGAAATTCGCCTCTGGTGGCGCACCGACGAACTGCACCAATTTAAGCCGACAGTGCTGGATGAGGTGGATTACACCCTGCACTACTTCCAAGAAGTTTTGTTTGATGCGATTCCCCAACTGTATCAGCGCCTGAAACACGCTTTGAAAGATTCTTTTAAAGGGTTAACTCCTCCGAGTAATAACTTCTGCAAGTTCGGTTCTTGGGTTGGGTCAGACAGGGATGGCAACCCCTCTGTAACACCCCTAGTAACTTGGCAAACAGCTTGCTATCAGCGCGATTTGGTGTTAGAAAAATATGTCCAGTCGTTGCGACAGCTGACGAATCTATTGAGCCTGTCGTTGCACTGGAGCGATGTTTTGCCAGATTTGCTCGATTCGTTGGAGCAGGATCGGTCGCAAATGCCAGAAGTTTACGAGCAACTGGCAATTCGCTATCGGCAAGAACCTTATCGGCTGAAGCTGGCATACATCCAACGACGGTTGGAAAATACCCGCGATCGCAATCGGCAAATTTCTGATGGATCAAACCTGCATGGGCAAGTTATTGGAAACCAAGACCCGACCATGTACCGCTCAGGAATAGAGTTTTTGGCAGAACTGCGGCTGATAGAGCGCAACTTGAAGGAAACAGGTTTATCGTGCCGCGACCTGGAAAATTTGATCTGCCAGGTGGAAATTTATGGGTTTAAGTTGGCAGAACTGGATATGCGCCAGGAAAGCACTCGCCACTCGGACGCAATGAACGAGATTGCCGAGTACCTGCAAATTCTCCCCAAGTCCTACAATCAGATGACGGAAGCAGAGCGATCGCTCTGGTTAGCAACTGAACTGCAAACTAGGCGACCGTTAATCCCAGCAGAACTGCCGTTTTCTGAGAAAGTTTGCGAGACAATTGAGACTTTCCGAATGCTGCGGCAATTACAGCAGGAGTTTGGCCCACAAATTTGCCGAACTTACATCATCAGCATGAGTCGCGAAGCTAGCGACATTCTCGAAGTGCTGTTGCTGGCAAAAGAAGCAGGTCTATATGACCCCGCCGCAGGCACCAGCAGCATCATGGTAGTGCCGCTGTTTGAAACGGTGGAAGACCTGAAGCGTTCGCCCACAGTCATGGCAAGCCTGTTTGAGCTGCCTTTGTATCGCGCTTGCCTTGCCGGAGGCTACAACGGTTTAGAGAATGGGATGGTAACGTCTCTGCAAGAAGTGATGTTGGGTTATTCCGACAGCAACAAAGATTCCGGGTTCTTGAGCAGTAATTGGGAAATTCACAAGGCTCAGAAAATTCTCCAGAAAATCTCTGAGGAATACGGTGTGGCTTTACGCATCTTCCACGGACGCGGCGGCTCGGTAGGTCGTGGCGGTGGGCCAGCATACGAGGCGATATTGGCGCAACCAGGTCACAGTATCAACGGTCGAATCAAAATTACCGAGCAGGGGGAAGTTCTAGCTTCTAAATACTCCTTGCCAGAGTTAGCTCTTTACAATCTGGAAGCAGTAACGACGGCTGTAATTCAAGCAAGCTTGTTGCAGACGGGGTTTGATGATATTCAGCCCTGGAATGAAATTATGGAAGAGTTAGCGACGCGATCGCGATCGCATTATCGCGCCCTGATTTACGAGCAACCAGACTTAGTGGATTTCTTCCACCAGGTAACGCCTATCGAAGAAATCAGCCAATTGCAAATCAGCTCTCGCCCAGCCCGTCGTGGTGGTAAAAAAGATTTAGCTAGTCTGCGTGCCATTCCTTGGGTGTTTAGCTGGACACAAAGCCGCTTCCTGCTACCGAGTTGGTACGGTGTCGGTACAGCGTTGCAAGAGTTCTTGAACGAGGAGCCAGAGGAAAATCTGAAGCTGCTGCGCTATTTCTATTTCAAATGGCCTTTCTTCAAAATGGTCATTTCTAAGGCAGAAATGACTCTCTCGAAGGTAGACTTGCAGATTGCTCACCACTATGTGCGTGAGTTATCTCGACCGGAAGATCGCGATCGCTTTGAAGCTTTGTATGAACAAATTGCCCAAGAGTTTCACCTTACTTGCGATTTAGTTCTCAGCATCACAGGCCATCAAAAGCTTTTGGATGGCGATCCAGTCCTCCAGCGTTCGGTGCAGTTACGCAACGGCACTATTGTCCCCCTAGGCTTCTTGCAAGTCTCTCTGCTCAAACGGCTGCGGCATCATGGGAAACAAGCCGCATCCGGTGTTGTTCACTCTCGTTACAGTAAAGGCGAATTGCTGCGCGGCGCGCTGTTAACTATTAACGGCATCGCCGCCGGAATGCGGAATACAGGTTGATCTAAAAAGGCTAATAGCTAAAAGGTAAATTATTCAACTTTACCTTTTAGCTATTAGCAATTAGCTATGAAGAAGCTACCTCAAAACCGAACCCTAATTTGCACATTTATAGCACTGGCATCGGGCTTTTTCGGTGCCTACGTGGGCGGACAACTTAGCTGGGCTGCCCACTCCCAACAGTGCGAAAATGGGGCGCGTCATACTTTGCCTATACCGGGCTATAAGCCAGTTTGCAAAGCTTTGGTGATGCCAGGATCGTTTATGCAAGGCAGCACGACTGGCTTGTGGACTGGGGCAATTTTAGGCGCTTTTATCGCTGGGTTAGCAACTCACAAGAAAGTTGAGGAAAGTGAGTAAGCGATCGCTACTCTTGTTGACACGGATCTTCCTTGGGCGGATGCCAACCACCTTGCATCCAAAGCCGCCTAGCTGTCCGAATGGAATCATCCTGATCATACCGTTCATCATTCAGGTCAAGGCATTAGTCAGCCCAGAAATAAATTTCGGGCTGAAAGCCAAAGTTAGCTAAAGCTAACTGGCAGAGATTTTCAACCCGTTTTAACGGGTTTTAGCTTTAAGCCTGAACTTTAGTTCAAGGCATTAGTCAGCCCAGAAATAAATTTCGGGCTGAAAGCCAAAGTTAGCTAAAGCTAACTGGCAGACATTTTCAACCCGTTTTAACGGGTTTTAGCTTTAAGCCTGAACTTTAGTTCAAGGCATTTATGCAAGAGGTCTATTTATTGTCATGCCTGAGCGATAATTTTAGCGTTGATTAAGGTAAAAATTCTATCTAGTTCTAATATTGCAGCTAATTCGGCTACTTCTTCTGGTGTCAGTAAGTCAGCCTTTTTTTTCTGCAAAAGTTCTTCCATGCGAGACTGTAGCTCATCAGTAAACTTAAAGAGATTCAGGTTATCTCCTTGACTAATCTGGATACCCTTGGATACTAAGGATGAGGGGTTAACAATTAATTTAGTAGTCATAATATTTTTAGAAAGCCTTTGGTACTATTGTAATAGGTTAGCGATCACGCTTTATTCTTCCATAATCTTCTCTCGAACCCAACTCACAATATCAGCAATTAAATTTGGCTGACTGGGAGAGAAGGTTTGGAGATTACAAGGCTGTTCGCTCACTACACAAATTCTCCTTGCGTTATGAAATTTGCTCAGAGATGTGAGAAAAGTTTGGCTGAAGCCTTGGGATGGTTCGCCGCTTGTATCTTCGTAAAAAATTAGGAAGACTCCCTGGCATTTTAGTTGACAATAAACTTTCAGAGCTTGCATCGTTTCCGGTTCCCGATTCTGACGTTCGGGACAGCCTTGCATGACCATCTCGGCGTAAATTTCCGAGGCAGGGTTATCTGGGTTCTCGAATTTGCTGCTGTCAATGCAAATGAGGTGAATGGTGTCGTTGAGGTTGGAGTTATTAGTGATCGCTGTGTTGAGTAGTTGGGGTAAATTCGCCAAGTCGAAGCTTTGCGTTGAGGAGTTGGAAGAAACAGCAGTGGTTTCTAGAATTTCTGGATAGGCAGAAGTTAGATTGTGCCAAGCACGATAAAAGTTTGGGTAAGTCATATTTTGGGCGCAGTGCCAGATTACTTCGTAGCAATTGATATAAAGTGGAAATTGTTTTTCATAGTCCAAATAATGCAAGTATTTATTTGTATTTTTGAGTACCATTTCAAACGAAAAATTTTGCTGTTTTTCTATTAATTCCTTTAATTTCCAAATATTGTGGCTAATAATATTTTCTTCTTGATTATCAGAAATTTGTTGTATTAAAGATTCTACTGTATCCTTCGATCCAATATGAGCCTTTTGATTAGAACTTTGCCCAAACTCTTTATTAAAGCCAAAGTATGTACTAGCGCTCTCAATTAAAGGGATAAAGTCATCACTCATATACTTCAAATCACCAATATGCCAATCTATAGGCTCAAAAATATGCATAAAATACTTCATAGTTTCTTTTGCATAATCATTTTCGGAATCGAGTTTCAATAAACTTAATGTGACTATAACAACGAACTGCAATAATGCTCCATCATAGCCAAGTATACATTCTTTAGGAACCAGATTATCTTGATGTATATTTGACAATTCAGTCAGATGTTCAATATAAGGAGGCAATAGTTTTGTTAGAACGTCAATTACTTTGCTGCGATCAGTTTGTTGTAGTACAGCCCTAGATTGCTCTGCAATCCCAGGAAATTTATTACACCAACCATGTGTTTGAAAATCGAAGTAACCAAAAGCCCAGTTAACCACTCTTGCCACAATTGCATCAGGAAGGCTACACTCTACAAAACCTGTGAATTCTGCGATGCCAGATGCTGCCAGGAAAAATGCTCTAATCCCATAGAAACTATTAATACCATCATCAAACTCTACTAAGTTCAAGATGAACTGCTCTTTTTGCTCATTTAATACTTCGGTTTTATCTCGCCCCAGCCATAGCAAAATCACCTCTTTCCACTGCGGCTCAAAAATGCGGTAAACATTCCCCGGTAACGGTTGAGGATTGTCATTGTCATGAGTCAAGAAAAAGTGCCAATCCTCAATCGCCAGCGCTGCAAAATATTCCTGAAACGTCAGATGATAGAACGCATAGACAGGTTCATCGGTTTCCCCATCTCGGTACACCAGATTTAGCCAGCCAATCTGTCGCGCTAACTCAAAAAGAGATTCCCCCATCACCTGATATGCCAGCGACTCCCTCAGCTGTGTCTGCTTCTCAATTGCCGCAACTGCCAACCTTCCCAACCCTGCATTCAACTCCTGCCGTTGCTGCCAGCTGATGGGAAACTCGTTTTTTTTCCACTCATAGAAATCTTCTCGAAATCGCTGGTAAAGCGTCGCCTTCGTCTTTGGCAACTCCCCTTGCTTCACCGTCCAGGTTTGGCACAACAGCGCCAACCGCAAAGGATTTCTAATCAAATCCCGAATCCGTTCTCGCCCCGCTTCCTCTAACTTCTCCCGTAACTGTTTCCCTAACTGGGGCTTCCCCGCCTTGGCAAACCACTCTTCAATAAACTCCCCCACCTGCGGATCGTCAAAATCCAGGGTGCGATAGACATCACAATTCGGCACTACGCGGTCGTTCGCCTGCCAAACATTCAGCCGACAGGTTAACAGGGTTTGAGCCTGCGCCACCCAACCCCTCAGCTGATTTGCAATTCCTTGTAGAGGCGAATTTGCCCCCGTGGATGTATCCGCCCGTATTTCATACACCCCATCCAACAGCAACCACACCTGATGAGAATTAAACAACTGGGTAGTGGTAAACAGGTAGTGATATTCAATGCTCAAAGCCTTGTACGGTAAGGGGTGAAAGTGGATTTATCACTACTTCTATACCACTACCAACAACTGCATCAACTCAGTTTGCATCTGGGCTGATACCACCATTCCTTGAAGAGACAGCGCCTCCTTTAGCCAAACCTGGAGTAAATAGTCTTCCAAGGTTTTCCCATCCAGACTTCCTAACTGAATGCAAATCGGCAACCGGGAAACATTTTCTGAATCCTTGAGATGACGGGCAATTTGCTCTAACCAGGTACTTTTCCCCGCCCCCGGTTCCCCAATAATCGCAATCGTCTTGCCTTCCCCCGCCTCAATCACCTCCCGGAGAAACGCATCCGCTTCAAACCGCTTCTCAATTTCCTTCTCATTCAGCTGATATTGCAACCGCCCCTCATGTGGAGATGGGCAAAACTCCTTACCCCGCCGCGGCTGAGTTGTCGGTTTCACCAATCCCAGTGGCACATAGATACCTACCTCATGCCCCAACCCCGTACCCGTCGCCTGTCGCCGGAATTGGTAACGTCTCAGCTGTTCCTCCAGCATTTTGTGGCAGATATCGCGCCAGTTGATGTTAGTTGGTGGCGGTGGCGGTTCTTCTGAATTTTGCTCCTTCCACTTCAGCTGAATCTCTGCCAGATTCTCCGCCAAAGACGCTGTTTGGTGCTTCAACTTCAGACTGAATTTCCAATAACCTTGGTTCTTTCTCGTATTGGTGGGATCTTCCTCGAACACCCCCAACTCTCTCAAGCAGTCGAAAACAGTTTGAACCGCTTCTGCTTCCCTGTCTTCTCTGCTGGTGCCTTCTCCCTGTTGACGCTGTGGAAATTCTAAACTTTTCCCGGCTTTCTCTACCAGCTTTACTAAAGCTTTCTTCGTGGTGCCAATTTCAACTATTGTTTCCCTTTTTCCGCGTTTCTGCTTACCTTTCCCCGTCACCCGCAGCTTATTCTCTGAAACCCACTCAACTTGAACTGCTGCCTTTAACTCACAGTCATCTAACTCCCATCCATCCGCAAGAGACAGCAAGGCTTCCAGCAATTTGATTGCATTACTCTTAGCAGGTTCTCCCCAGCCAATGTTTCTTGCCATTACTCAAATGAAAAAAAAATATTAAGAACTTTTAGCAGCCCAACCCAGCAAGCTTCCCCAAGCTTGTAACCCGCATTATACAAACATTTCCGGCTGCGCTTGGGGAACGTGCGTGAGGAAAAGCCCAAAAAAACAATTCACCTCGTTAACCCACAAACGGGGTGAATCAGTGATTACGCACTCTGAAAAAGATCAACTTCAGCAGCAGGAAACCGATAAGCAAAAAGACAAAGTTCAGCAACGGGAAGCAGTAGAAAACTTGCATGACAACTTCCTTGAACCACAGCTACAAGCTCAAAGACAGGCTCAGCATCAGTCACAGTCAATACAATACGAGACTGTTGTGCAAACATCTCCCAGCGTGTTATTAGTTTTGCTGTTATGGTTCTTTTGTCTGGGGCTTCACATCCGCTATTTGCGCCGGATGAACAATCAGAAATAGTGCGATCGCACATAGTGGAGATTACAAATCGCCGCTACACAATCAAAACCCGACGAGCCCAGGTTAAGAAAGTCCGCGATCGCATCCTTCGTTTGTATAGCCCCAAGTTTCAACCTGCGGGTTGGATGAATTTGGCAGAATTAAGAGAGTGCCAAAATAGCTTCTCACTCTCCCAAAAATGAAACACCGCCGATGGTATTGGTTCTTTAGTATGCTCTTTGCTTCGTTTTTTGCCGTTACCAGCTGCGCTAGTCAACCCGAAACTGTCAAAAACCTTAAAGCTGGCGCTGGTACGCAAATCATTGCTTTAGGCGATAGCATTACCGCTGGATATGGCGTAGCGCAAACCGAAGCTTATCCCAGCGTTCTCTCTCGTCAGTTGGGTATACCAATTGTAAATCGCGGTGTCAGCGGCGATACAACTGCAATGGCACTTAGTCGCTTGCAAAAAGATGTGATTGCCGCCCAACCTTGGATAGTTATTGTGGGAATAGGTGGAAATGATTTCTTGGGAAGAATTCCCAAAACTGAGACAGAACAGAATCTGCGGCAAATAGTGACAACAATTCAACAACAAAAAGCAATTGTTGTGTTGTTAGGAATGAACCTTAGTTTACCGGAGCTGGGGTTAGCTAGAGATGAATACAACGAACTTGTCCAGCGCGTTGCTAAAGATACACAAGCGTACTTAATTCCAGATGTGCTGAAGGGAATAATCGATAATCCGCAATATCGCCAAGACGATATTATTCATCCAAACGCAGCCGGACAGAAGCTTTTAGCCGTTCGCGTTGCCCAAGGTTTACAGCCATTATTAGCAGATGCTACTTTTCCGAAGGCTTTATTGCAATATCGAAAAAGTAATGAATAATTGATAATTGGCATCTCTTAACTAGGCGAGTGTAATTAAACTTACAACTCCCTGTCCTCAAAGAAAACCCGGTTTTTTAGAAGAACCGGGTTTCTCTACTTTTGGTTTAATTTAACAATGAGTTTTTTTAACCAGTAGCTCCTATTTAGTCGCTAAAGTAATAGAATAGGTAGTTGCCTCTGGAGCCGACTTTCATAGCTCAAAGGCAAAAATTTTGTAACAAAATTGACAGAATTGGAGCATGGAAAGTCTGTATCCAATAGTATTTCGCATCTAATCCACCTGAGATTTTTTTTATGAGTTCCCCGATCCGCTTTTTGATGTGCGCTCCCGATCATTACGATGTGGATTATGTGATTAATCCCTGGATGGAGGGCAATATTCACAAGTCGTCACGCGATCGCGCCGTCGAGCAGTGGCAAAAGCTTCACCACGTCCTCAAAGACCATGCAATTGTTGATTTAGTTAAACCCCAACGCGGCGTGCCTGATATGGTGTTCACAGCCAACGCTGGGCTAGTGCTGGGAGATACTGTCGTTCTCAGTCGCTTCTTCCACAAAGAGCGGCAAGGGGAAGAGCCATACTTTAAAGAGTGGTTTGAGTCCCAGGGCTGCACCGTGCATGAATTGCCCAAAGACTTGCCCTTTGAAGGTGCTGGCGATGCGCTGCTGGATCGGGAAGGGCGCTGGCTGTGGGCGGGGTACGGTTTCCGTTCGGAACTCGACTCGCACCCGTATCTAGCAAAGTGGCTGGATATCGAAGTGCTTTCCCTGCGACTGATGGATGAGCGCTTCTATCACTTGGATACCTGCTTTTGTCCCTTAAATGGCGGCTATTTGCTGTATTATCCCCCTGCGTTTGATTCTTACTCCAACCGCGTCATTGAAATGCGAGTCGCGCCGGAGAAGCGAATTGCGATCGCAGAAGCTGATGCGGTGAATTTCGCCTGCAACGCCGTGAATATTGACAGCGTTGTAGTGATGAATAAGGCGAGTGAAAGCCTGAAAAAACGCCTTACCGATGTTGGTTTCCAGGTAATTGAAACGCCGCTAACGGAATTCTTGAAAGCAGGCGGTGCAGCTAAGTGCTTAACACTACGGGTGACGGAACCTGTGCGAACGGAAGTTCATGAAGCTGTCTCCGTAGAGAGCCGCACGGTTCGCATGGAAGGGCATTTGCTGGACACTGGCTTAATCAACCGGGCTTTAGATTTAGTTGTGGAAAATGGGGGTAGTTTCCAGGTTCTCAATTTCCAACTGGGAGCACAGCGACAAAGTACCTCAAGTGCTGAGGTGAAGGTGTCGGCTCCTTCCCACGAAGTGATGGAAGCGATTTTATCGCAGTTGATTGATTTGGGTGCGGTGGATCTGCCTCAAGACGAGCGCGATGCGAAACTGGAACCAGTCCTGCAAGCAGGTGTAGCTCCCGATGATTTCTACGTATCAACTATTTATCCGACACAAGTACGGGTAAATGGGGAATGGATCAAGGTGCTGGGACAGCGCATGGATGGCGCGATCGCTATTACCGACACTTCCAACGGGATCGTGGCGCGGTGTAAGCTGCTGCGAGATTTAGAAGTTGGCGATCGCGTAGTTGTCGATGTCGTCGGTATCCGCACCGTGCGTAAAACAGAATCGCGGGAAGTGCGAAATACCCAAGAATTCAGCTTTATGTCTGCTGGCGTTTCCAGCGAACGCCGCGTGGAATTGGTGGTTGAGCAAGTTGCTTGGGAACTTCGCCAAGTCCGGGATCAAGGCGGCAAAGTGGTTGTGACGGCTGGGCCTGTTGTGATTCACACGGGCGGCGGCGAACACTTGGCGCATCTAATTCGCCAAGGTTACGTGCAGGCGTTGCTAGGAGGAAATGCGATCGCAGTCCACGACATCGAACAGTCGATGATGGGAACCTCCCTTGGTGTGGATATGAAACGCGGCGTTTCTGTGCGCGGCGGACACCGCCATCACCTGAAGGTAATTAACATGATTCGTCGTTGCGGCAGCATCGAGAAAGCGGTTGAGCAAGGTGTTGTTACCAGTGGCGTTTTATACGAGTGTGTCCATGCTGGCGTGCGGTTCTCCCTCGCTGGTTCCATCCGCGATGATGGCCCTTTGCCAGATACTCAGACGGATATGATTAAGGCGCAGGAAGAATATGCCCGGTTGTTGGAAGGCGCAGACATGATTCTGATGCTGTCGTCTATGCTACATTCCATCGGTGTCGGAAATATGACCCCAGCGGGGGTGAAAATGGTCTGCGTCGATATTAACCCAGCAGTGGTGACGAAATTAAGCGATCGAGGTTCTGTGGAATCTGTCGGCGTTGTCACTGATGTGGGTTTATTCCTCAGCTTGTTAGTGCAACAGTTGGATAAGTTGACGAGTCCTTATCAAACTGCTCACACTGCTTAATTATTGTGTAGGCAAGATAGGGTGGGCAATGCCCACCCTATCTTTTCATCCGGTGAAAACTGTTTAAATGTTTTCTCGTGAAGGGAGTAAAATATTCACTCCCTCAAAATTTTTTGTTATATTCATAGTAAGCCTAGCTGTGAGTTTTTACGAAGCTCCATGACTCACCAAGTAGCACTATGGTTGGGAAGGGCTAAGAGTTATCAGTCTAGTTATGTAGTTACGGTATTACTTCAGCTACCAAAATAAACACATAGGAGATATTTAGATGAGAAGACCTAAATATAACGACGATTATGATGCTGATACTGAGGCTGATTCTGAAGATGTCCTACATCTTAGAGGGAGAAAAAGAATAAGTATTGAAAATACGGCAAGTGATATATCTGATGAATACAGTCATTTACAGAATATGAAAAGTGAAGTAAATGGGATATTAGGAATAAGAGATCATGATGCTAGTAGAATAAAAAGCTACTTACGAGAAGAAAAGGAAATTCAAAAGAAAATAGACCTTCGCAGTAGAGAAACTTATCAAGACTATGTAATAGATGTGTATAAAGCCTTTAAGCAGCAATAGGAAATAAAGACACGGCTAAACAATCAGGAATAGTGTAAATAGCTATTGACAGGGCGGGCATTGTCCGTCCTGTTTTTTTAAAAGTGAAAACCGACAAGATTTTCTATCAATTATTTCAAACTTTTCCCAGCATCTTCTTTGAATTGATTGGTCAACCAGAATCAAGTGGCAACACCTATCAATTCACCTCAGTTGAAGTCAAACAAACCGCCTTTCGCATCGATGGTTTGTTTCTACCCTCTGACGATTCTGCCGATCAACCCATTTATTTTGTAGAAGTACAATTTCAACGCAACGAAAGATTTTATTAGCGCTTTTTTGGAGAAATCTTCCTTTACCTATCTCAATACGAACGAGCTAACGATTGGAGAGGAGTGGTAATTTTTAGAAGCAAAAGCCTAGATCCAGGTGTGAAGCCCCAGTATCGGGAGTTACTGACGAGTCCGCGAATCAGGCGGATATATCTAAATGAATTAGGGGAAGCAGCAGAACAATCCCTTGGCGTGGGGGTGGTGAAATTAATCGTAGAAACTAGGAAAAAAGCAATTGATACGGCAAGACAGCTATTAAACAAAGCTGGACAGGAAATTGCCGATGCAACCCTGAGAAAGCAAATTATAGAATTGATAGAGACAATAGTCTTGTACAAGTTGCCGGAAATGACTCGTCAGGAGTTAGAAGCTATGTTTGGATTTAGTGAGTTAAAGCAAACGAGAATCTATCAAGAAGCCCTCGAAGAAGGTGAAATGAAAGCCAAGTTAGAATCAGTACCCCGGTTGCTGGCAATGGGGTTGACTGTACAACAGGTGGCTCAAGGTTTGGGGTTGACAGAGGAACAAGTAAGACAGGCATCTTCCTCTGGGCAAACTTCCGATTAATGTTATGTAAATGAGCCGAGATTTTAGGGTGCGATCGCATTCTCTCCCAAACGCGATCGCTTCCTCATCCTCTCGCTACCCCATGAGTATCACCTATAACAACCATGATTATTTTTTACACTGCTTTTCAGCTATAACCCGCTTTGCTAATAAATAAATATGTGCTTCATAAATTGCTTTAAATTTGGCTGTATGTAAATTTTGGTAATTAGTCAAATATTTAGCCAAAAGTTTAATTTTAAATTAATGATAATACCTACGAATTGAAAGTTGGCAATCGAGGGATTATACGGAAGTAAAATTAATAAAGATATAGAAAAATATAATAAGTAATTTTATGAATATCATCGTATGTTAAAGCTTTCTACTTTAACTTTAGCTTTCACCGCAGCCTATGTTTTTTTACCAGGCAAGGCTGGTTTTACTCAAACTCCCGCCCCTGTTAATAACTCGCGCCCTGAGACACCATATTGCTATATGCAAACTCAGGCGGGATCAACTCTTGATTTAAGCAAATTGTGTGCCTCTAATACTCCTATTCCGAATAGAAGAATTTATACTCCTCCTATTCCGAATAGAAGAATTTATACTCCTCCTATTCCCAATAGAAACATTAATACTGGAGGTGCTGCTGCCAGTAGTGCTAGTGGTTTCAGTAGGAGAGATGGGATGAATTGTGTAACTGCTGCCAGTTCTGCCAGTGCTTCGAGTAGTGTAAGTCGTGGAGGTGTTACAAGTAGCACCAGTGCTGCCAGCAGTTCCAGTGCTTACAGCTGTGTCGGTAACTGAGGATTCAGCGAGTCGCTTTGAACCATTGAGTAATGCCATTTGCGATCGCTTGCGCCATTCTCTGCTGTTCGCTGGGATTCGTAATCCATTCAAATTCCTCTGGATTGCTCATAAAACCGAGTTCTAGCAGCACTGACGGTGCGGAGGCGGGACGAGCAAGGGCTAGGTTATTCCAAAAAACACCATAGGAAGGACGACCCGCTTCCTGCACTATGTGGTTATGTAGAAATACCGCTAAATCCTGAGCTTGGGGATGATACCAAAAAGTCCCGAATCCTTTGGTGTTTTGAGGATCGCCATCGTCGGGAAGAGAATTGTAATGGATGGAAAGCGCGATCGCGGGTTTCACTGCATCAATGAGCGCCGTCCGTTGGGGCAACGACAATTCCTTATCCGTCTCGCGGGTAAGATACACAGTAGCCCCCCGTGCAATCAGCTGATTTGCGATCAGCTTCGACACATATAAATTGGCATCTTTTTCCGCATAACCCGTAGGCCCCGCCGCACCCGATTCTTTACCGCCATGTCCGGGATCGAGAAGAATTTTGATCCCAGATAAAGGCTTGCTAGAGGACGCAGAACTCAAGCGAGGCGGATGGCGCAGAGAAAGCACCAAACTCGTCCCCTCGTATCTGACTGTATAACCCCATTGCTGCGCTTGTTTCAGATTAAAGGTATATTGCACCATTCCCGGCATTACCTGTTCCCAGTCAAGGCGAGAAATCACGGGATCGGGATCGAGGCGAATAATGTCTGTTTGGGCGGTAGTGTTGTACAGTGTTAATCTCAAAGCGCGATCGCCTTGCTGCACAACTAGTGGGACTGGCACTTGCAAGGGAAAAATTACCTCTGTCGCACCCGGAACCTGACGCGCCCGGATACTGCGAATGAAGGTGCGCGGCGGTACTGCACCTTTAACAATTTGGACTTCCTGACTATTAATCCAACCGCCATAGTCTAAGCGCACCCATTCTCCTTCTCTACCTGTAACCGTTGCTTGCGTTCCCTTCGGTAGCGGCGTGAGGCGAGAATAATCTGTACTTGGCCCAGTTCTGGCGACGCCAGCATCAACAATCACAGAAGCAACCTCTAGATTGGCTGGATTCAAAATCTGCACCTTACCTGGCCCCGTCTGACTCGTAGAAGCAGGTGTTTTTGTGGTTGTCGGTTTTGGTTTGTTGTTTTCGGCAGGCTTTTGTGTAACCTGTAGGGGTTCTTGGGGAAGGGGAATGGGAAGACCAGGATTTGCTGTTTTCGGATTCATCGTCAATTGAAATTGAGGATGTCCTAAATCTGCTGCTGCGGCTGCTGCTGCACAACCCAGATATTGTCCGGCTCCAGCAATAGCATAAGGTTGATTTTGTTCGGTCAACGCCGCCGAATTTGCGGGTAATTGTACCACCTGGGGCTGTTCCATCAGGGGAATAGTTTGACCGCCCAGCGTGACAGAAACATCGCCATTTTCCGGAGCGATCGCGCCAAAACAAATTAGCTCTCCGGGCAGTCTAGCAATATCCACCGCTGGAGTCAGAGAATCTTTCGCAAATCCCAACCCTTTCGGTGGAGTTGGCTGTGTTGAAGTCCGCGTGACTTTTATTTTTACTTCTTGATTCTGATATCGCACTGTCAATAAATTCTCTCCCGGCTTCAGCCCAAAGCTAGGCGCAAAATGCCCCTTTTTACTCCGGACAATAGCCTTTCCATTCACCAAAACCTGCCCTGTGGGTGGAGCCGTGCCGATCAGGAAAATCTTGTCAGATGTGGTTTTGTGGTTAGTTGGAGGATAGGAAATGTGGAGAGATTGTTTCGCCGATGCTGGCGCTGCCATAACCAAACTTAATACAGCAATTCCCAGGATGTTTTTCATTTGTCATTATTCCCTAGTTTATTGCTAATAGCTAATTGTCTTTCCATTAGCAAATGACTAATATTTCAATCTTCTAAAAGTTTTGTTTCTAGCCCGTCAATACTTTTTTTATTCTTCACTTGCCAATAATCCAATATACCCTGCTCTCCTTTTTTATCTGCCCATTCTCGAATAGTTTTTCTTTCCTCTTGCAGTTCATAAACTGGTACGCCATAACCGCAAGACGTTTGCACAGAATTAATATTTAATACCATTATTTGGCGTTCCCCTAAGATGGGAGTGAAAAAAGCATAAAAATGTTCCCATTCTTGATCTCTGGGTAAAATAACTCTTCCCTGACCGTATAGACGAAGAATCATCGGCTTTTCAGAAAAGCTGCAAAACATAATTGTCATTCGACCATTTTCATTAAGATGTGCTGCTGTTTCGTTGCCACTACCAGTTAAGTCAAGATAAGCTACTGTTACATTATTAATACAGCGAAAAGTATCTACTCCTTTTGGGGATAGATTAATCCGACCTTCCTTTGGTGCTGTGGCGGTAAAGAAGATTTTCTGTTCTTCGATAAACTCTCTTAATGATGGATTCAATTCGGTGTAAAATTTAGCCATTTATAATTACCAAATCTATAAGACAGCAATTAAAGTTATCAAATCCTTATTAATTTTAAAACCGCCAACCATTACCAGCTATCAGTAGTTTAAAATTTCACCAGTCAACTCTGGCGCTTTTGTTACCTTGTAATAGAGATGCTATCCTAGCCTCTGGGTTGGCGTAATCAGCAAACCTGCCATTACCAGAATCCTAGCAGCGATCGCACGCGAACTCTGGAATAGCGTAAGACAGGGTTTCAACTCTAGGATAGTAGCGATCGCCACTCAGTTGGAACTTGTCCCTATTCCGAGTCATTTGAGCGACTTAAAGCTTTGTAGCAGTTAGCGTTGCGCGTTCCTAAAGGATAAGGTAAATTCAACAAAAGCCAATGCAGCTATCCAAAACAGGATTTCTCACCACTGAGAACTGATTGCTACCGACAAACAAGTCGTTAACTCTGTGGCACAATTAACGGGGTGGGTTGCTGATCTGGCTCTTCTTTTTAGCATTTTATGACTAAGTTTGTCTTTGTTACTGGGGGCGTAGTTTCTAGCATCGGCAAAGGGATTGTAGCAGCAAGCTTAGGCCGATTGCTAAAGTCGCGTGACTATTCAGTTTCGATTTTGAAACTAGACCCGTATATTAACGTCGATCCGGGAACGATGAGTCCTTTTCAGCACGGCGAGGTTTTCGTAACGGCAGATGGTGCCGAGACGGATCTAGACTTGGGACACTACGAACGCTTCACGGATACGTCGATGTCTCGCTTGAATAGCGTCACGACGGGATCTATTTATCAGGCGGTGCTGAATAAAGAGCGTCGCGGCGATTATATGGGGGGGACGGTTCAGGTGATTCCCCATATTACCAATGAAATTAAAGATCGTATTCAGCGGGTAGCAAGAAATACTAACCCTGATGTGGTGATTACTGAGATTGGTGGCACGGTGGGGGATATTGAATCGCTGCCGTTTTTGGAAGCGATTCGCCAAATCCGCAAAGATGTGGGACGGCACAACGTACTATATATGCACGTAACGCTGGTGCCGTGGATTCCTTCAGCGGGGGAGATGAAAACTAAGCCGACGCAGCACTCTGTAAAAGAATTGCGCTCGATAGGGATACAACCAGATGTTTTGGTTTGTAGATGCGATCGCCCACTCGCACCGGGAATGAAAGAAAAACTCTCGGAATTCTGCGATGTTCCCGTAGAAAGCGTCATTACAGCAATTGATGCCAAGAGTATCTATGAAGTGCCGCTGATTTTAGAACAGGAAGGACTAGCGCAACAGACACTGGAGTTGCTGCAATTAGAAAAACGCCAACCCGACTTGAGCCAGTGGCAAACTCTCGTCAATCGTCTGTATAATCCAACTCATCAGGTAGAGATTGCCATTGTTGGCAAATATGTAAGACTAACTGATGCCTATCTCTCAGTAGTTGAAGCTTTGCGCCATGCAGCGATCTCGATGGATTGCGAACTTAACGTGCGTTGGGTCAGCGCCGAAAACCTGGAATTAGAAGGTGCCGAACCATACCTCGCCGGAGTAAATGGCATCATCGTCCCCGGTGGTTTTGGTTCGCGGGGTGTCGATGGCAAAATTATCGCCATTGAGTACGCCAGAACCCATCAGATTCCCTTCTTGGGGTTGTGTTTGGGGATGCAATGTTCTGTAATAGAATGGGCGCGGCACCTTGCCGGATTAGAAGATGCCAACAGTGCAGAATTTGATCCTAATGGAACAAATCCAGTAATTAACTTGTTACCGGAACAGCAAGATGTCGTAGATTTGGGAGGGACAATGCGATTGGGTTTATATCCCTGCCGCCTGACACCCAATACTCTCGCTTTGGGCCTTTATCAAGACGAAGTGGTTTACGAACGGCACAGACATCGGTATGAGTTTAACAATGCTTATCGCAACCTGTTTTTAGAATCAGGTTATGTAATCAGTGGCACCTCACCTGATGGTCGGTTGGTGGAAATCATAGAACTACCCAACCATCCGTTCTTTATTGCCACCCAGTTCCACCCAGAATTCCGCTCTCGACCCAATACGCCTCACCCCCTGTTCCAGGGATTGATTCAAGCAGCGTTAGGTAAGCTTGACCGTGGAATTGCCCATCCTGACGACTCCAGAGAGCAGACCAAGGAAGATGCGACAACCCTCCAAGCAGCTGAGGTATCTTAACTGTTGCTTCAAGTTACAGCAGGACGTGTTGCGATCGCAACACGTCCTGCTTTGGCGCGGGAGCTTGAATGGGAGAGTGTTGTCAGTGACAAAACTCACCTTTATGTGAGGAGGCCTTGTGGCGTATTGGATAAAAGTTAGTTATGAGCGAAATGAATATGTAGTTGATCTTGACCGCATCAGTGCTTTTGCTTGCACCCAAAACGGTAAGGTAACGTTTTGGTTGCCTGATAGTGCCATCCCGATTATTATCAACCGGCAAAGTAATGCGGATGGCTATCAACAAGTGATGGACTATGTGCAGCAGGTAAGCTTCCATTCGATAGCGGCATCGTGGATCAAAGTTATTTATGAGCGCAATGAGTATGTAGTCGATCTCAACCGTATCAGTAGCTTTTCCTATTCTCAAAGCGGTAGGATAACGTTTTGGTTGCCTAATTGTGCCATTCCTATCATTATCAATAAGCAAAGCGATCCAGATTCCTATGAGAAAATTCTCGACTACATTAAACGGAAAACTGGACACGCATTCCTTTAAAAAAGGCTAATAGCTAATGGCTAATAGCAACAAAAAAAGCAATTAGCAATTAGCTTTTCCCCAAGCCAATTTTGCCGCACCCACCATTCCAGCAGAGTTGCCTAACTCAGCTTTCAACAGCTGCAAACCAGCACGAGAACTAGGCAGCACTCGTCGTTCAATTTCTGCCAGAACAGCTGGGAAGAAAAATTCTGCACTAGCACTAACGCCGCCGCCAATTGCGATCGCTTGGGGTGTCAAAACATAAATCAGACTCGCCAACCCAACACCCAAGTCGCGTCCGTAGCTTTCCCAAAATTTCAAAGCTTCTGCGTCGCCTGAAGAAGCCAACTTACCTAGTTCCTCTGGTTCTAAACCAGTGCGGCGGCGAATAGCTGGTACTGATAAATATTGTTCTAAAGAACCTTGATTGCCACTATTACACGCAGGGCCATCTGGGTTCAAGGTAATTAATCCCAACTCGCCAGCAGCACCTTGATTACCGACGAACAGCTTACCATTCAGAATAATCGCACCACCGACACCAGTTCCCAGCGTCAGCAAAATCATATCGCGGTAGTGACGACCTGCCCCTAACCAAGCTTCTCCTAGACCAGCACAGTTGGCATCATTAGCGAGAACTGCTGGTAAACCAGTTTTTGCCTCTAACCATTCTGCCAGGGGAACATCGTGCCAACCTGTGAGATTAATCGCTACTCTGGCAATTCTACCAGCAGCATCGGCGGGGCCGGGGGTGCCAAGACCAATAGCGATCACGCATTTTTGGGGATCGAGGCGGGAAATAGCGGATGCGATCGCTTCCATTACCGCTTCCGGTGTCGCAGGTTGCGGTGTCGCCACACTAAAAGACTGCAAGCAAGTCCCATCCTCGCGGAATCTCCCCAGCTTAATCGCCGTTCCCCCCAAATCGATACCAATTACTTCCCGATTCACCACAATCGTTCTCACATCCCAAATTTCATCCCATTCCACTATATTGCCGCTCTGTGCAACTTTTACCCCACCGAGAGGCAATCCGTATATTCAACCAGTTAACTTTTAAGTTGTAACCAATTTTAAAGTTTCTGAGTCCCCCACTCCAGGTGTTAATACGGGTATTTTTTGTCTCAATTGTAAAGTAAGGATGAAGTAAGGGGGAATTTGTATGAAGCTTTGGAGAATTATTTAATTTATGGGCAGTTTTTTCCGGTAAGGACTATGAATATTTCCCAAAAAATTCATACAATAAGCACTTATTTTAAAAGAGGGTGTTATGCTGCCAGCAAGAATTTGCCTCAGCTTATTTCTATCTAGCTTGTTCTCAAAAAACAGCAGAAAAGGGAAAAATTACTTACTTTTGCTGTTAATCTTTGGTTTTTGGTCAAATCAAGCAAAAGCTCAGAATATCACACCTGCACCGGATGGTACAGGAACGGTTGTAACTCCAGAAGGTTCGCGCATCGATATTACAGGCGGTACATTCTCCAGGGATGGCAAGAATCTATTTCACAGTTTCAGTCAGTTTGGTGTGCAAGCTGAACAAATTGCTAACTTTTTATCAAATCCCAGTATCAGCAATATTTTGGGGCGAGTAACAGGAGGCGATCGCTCAATTATTAATGGGCTAATACAGGTAAGTGGCGGTAATTCTAATCTTTATTTAGTTAATCCCACCGGGATAATATTTGGCGCAAATGCTCAATTAAATGTTCCCGCATCTTTCACTGCTACTACCGCCACAGGCATTGGTTTTGGTAATAACAATTGGTTAAATGCCACTGGAGCAAGTAATTATTCTGAGTTAGTAGGAACACCGAGGGATTTTGCCTTTAATGTTAGCGTCCCTGGAAGCATCGTTAACGTTGGGAATCTAACAGTTAGTTCAGGGCAGAATCTGGCTTTAGTTGGCGGTAATGTAATTAGTACCGGGGCGCTGACAGCACCAGGAGGAAATATCACCATTGCCGGCGTGCCTGGATCGAGTAATGTGAAAATTTCCCAACCTGGACATCTGTTGAGTTTAGAGATTGACCCTTCAGCGCTTGGTCCAAGTGGGATTAATTCCGCTTCCCTGCCTCAGTTGCTGACGGGAGATGGTGGCAGTGCAGCGACAGGAGTGACAGTTGATAGTAGTAACCAATTGGTACTGACAGCTTCAGGAACCAGAGTACCAATTGACGAAGGCGCACATAAACCATTAGCGATCGCTTCTG
The DNA here is from genome assembly GCF_014695915.1 of Trichocoleus sp. FACHB-40. Taxonomy (GTDB): domain Bacteria; phylum Cyanobacteriota; class Cyanobacteriia; order Cyanobacteriales; family FACHB-T130; genus Funiculus; species Funiculus sociatus. The sequence goes on along the minus strand of NZ_JACJPF010000107.1, from coordinate 125,625 downwards.
GCTCCCTAAATGTATCAGGAGCAACTGGCGGCACAGTCCAGGTGCTAGGTGACAAAGTAGGGCTAATAGGTGCCAATATCAACGCCACTGGCACAACTGGCGGCGGTACAGTGCTGATTGGCGGAGATTATCAAGGCAAGGGAAGCGCCATAAATGCCTCCAGCACATTTGTCAGCAGTGACTCAGCGATTGATGCTTCAGCATCGCAAAATGGTAACGCTGGTCGTGTCATCGTGTGGGCAAATGAGACGACTCGGTTTTTAGGTAACATCAGCGCCCGTGGCGGTAAAAATTCTGGCAATGGCGGCTTTGTCGAAGTCTCCGGCAAGAACAACCTAGAATTTGCTGGAATTGTCGATACTACAGCAACCGTTGGTGAGAAGGGAACACTGCTACTCGACCCCAAAAATATTCTGATTCAAGCCAACGGCACCGATCCAGTCGCCGGACAATTATTTGCCTCAATCCCAGATAGCACAGCAACTATCAGCGGAGCCAACCTTTCGGCAGCGATTGATTTGAACGATGTCACCTTGCAGGCAAATAATGACATCACCATTAACGATAATATTACCGCCACAACACCAGGCAAAGGTCTAACCTTGCAAGCTGGGCGTTCAATTATTCTCAACTTCAATCGAGTTATTGACCTCAAGGGCGGCAACTTTATCGCCAAGATTAATGACGAAAACGCCAGCCCAGCCCAGCGAGACGTAGGAAATGCCCAGTTTTTTATGAACACTGGCTCGAAAATTTTGACCAACGGCGGCAACGTTACGATTGCTCCTGGGACGTTCGGGGGCAGTGCCATCGGTTCTGTGCCTATATTCGCATCAACCATCAATTCTGGTTCGGGTAACATTTCAATTACTGGTACCGCAAGCCCTGGTGGTAGCGACAACATCGGCATCTTTCTGGAAAAAGGCAGCGTACTTGAAGCGACAGGGGCGGGGAATATTACCCTAATAGGTACTGGCGGTGCTGGGATTGATGACAATCGAGGGATATGGCTTGATGAAAGCTCCAGCGTAAGTTCAGTTAATGGAAATATCAACCTAACTGGCACTGGTCAAGGAACTGGAGAAAGCAACCAGGGAATTTATATTCTCGACAACAGCGCGGTGCGTTCCACCGGGAGAGGGAATATTACATTCAGAGGCACAGGCTCCAATACCGGGATTAATAACAATAATGACGGCATTGCATTGATCGACGGTGGCTTGGTGGAAGCAACGGGAACCGGGAGTATTACCTTAATAGGCACTAGCGGTACTGGAGGAGACGATAATAACGGGATAAACGTTGCTAACACCAGTATCAGGTCGGTGGATGGCAATATTAGCCTTACAGGTATTGTCAATGGGACTGGAAGCAACAATATAGGTGTTTCTGTTTTCAACAACACCGCCGTGCGTTCAACCGGGAAAGGAAATATCACCATTACTGGACAAAGTACGGCGACTGGAGTTCAGGAAAATCAAGGTGTTAGAATTAGTACCTTTAGCCGGGTGGAATCAACCGGAACAGGGAATATTAGTTTGACGGGTACTGCTGCCAATGGTTTAGAAGGGATTGGCGTGAAGACCAACTCTTTTATTAACCAGCCTGGAACAGGTAGTAAAATCACACTGACATCTGATGAAATCCAATTCGACGAGACTAGCCAAATCAGGGGCAAGGGCGTTGTCCAGTTACAGCCGCTTACTCCCACTTTGGGAATAACTGTCGGTGATGTTACCGCCGATGCCCGTTTAAATCTAGACACAGATAAATTAAACAGGCTGCAAAACGGGTTTTCTCAAATTATTATTGGACGAGATAATGGTAGGGGCGCGATCGCTATCAATTCCCACAGCTTTAGCGATCCAGTAAGGATTCAATCACCAGTAGGAAATAGCACCATCACCTCAACAGGTGCGATCGTAGGTACAGGCGATGCTTCAATTACTCTACTTGCCAAAACTGTCAACGTTAACAGCACTATCGCATCTCCCGCAGGTATTACTCTCACCGCTGATGAAATTAATCTGCGTGGCGGAGCAAATTCTGTCAGCAGCAACAACGCGATCGCTCTACAACCATTAACACCAAGTCTAAACATCACCATCGGGGGAATCGGCAACGATGCCAGCTTAAATCTGAATAATATCGATTTAGCCGCCTTGAAAGATGGTAGCAACATCAACATCGGACTGGTAAATGGTACAGGCACCATCACCGTAGACAGCACTGCCACCTTTAACGGCTCGGTAAATGTTGTCGGAGGTTCCAACCTAGTTGCTGCCAACAGAAGCAACACCTGGAACATCACAGGCACCAATGCTGGCAACCTTAATTACCCCAACGGCTTCAGCTTCGCTAATATTGAGAACCTTACAGGCGGAAACCTCGACGACACCTTTAAGGTAAACAACGGTGGTTCCATCAGTGGCAACATCAACGGATTAAACGCCATCGATACCCTTGACTACTCTGCTTATAGTAGTCCCGTCACCGTGAGATTGGGAACTGGAAACCAAGTCACCGCCACAGGCATTGGCGGCACTGTTATTAACATTGAAACCCTGATTGGCGGCGCTACTCAAAATAACAACTTGATTGGTGCCAACACCGTCAATAACTGGAATATCACAGACACCAACTCAGGCAATATCGGTAGTGTTAACTTCCGTGGTTTCCAAAATCTCACAGGCGGCAGTAACACCGATAACTTCAACCTTGGTACTGGTGGCAGCGTTGTCAATATTAACGGTAATGCTGGCAACAACACCATTATTGGTGCCAATATCAACAACACCTGGAACATCACGGGTAACAACACCGGAAACCTCAATGGTGCCAACACTTACGCCAACATCCAAACCCTCACAGGCGGCAACGAAACCGACACCTTTAAGATAAATAATGGTGGTTTCTTCAGCGGCAACATCAACGGATTGAACGGCAGCGATGCCCTTGACTACTCCGCTTATAGTAGTCCCGTCACCGTGAGATTGGGAACTGGAAACCAAGTTACTGCCACAGGCATTGGCGGCACTGTCTTCAACATTGAAACCCTAATTGGCGGTACTACAAGTAACAACACTGTAATTGGTGCCAACACCGCCAACAACTGGAATATCACAGACACCAACTCAGGCAATATCGGTAGTGTCAACTTCCGTGGCTTCCAAAATCTCAAAGGTGGCACTGATACCGACAACTTCACCCTCAGTCCTCAAGGCAGCGTTGTTACTATTGACGGCACGGCTGGCAACAACACCATTATTGGTGCCAATATCAACAACACCTGGAACATCACAGGTAACAACACCGGAAACCTCAATGATGCCAACACTTACAGCAATATCCAAACTGTCATCGGCGGCAGTGAAACCGACACCTTTAAGGTCAACAACGACGTAAACATTGCTGGCATCATTGATGGCAGTGCAGGCGACGACACCATAGATTACTCCGCCAACACCAGTCCTGCCACTTTAACTCTGGCAAATCTAGTCAACATCGAGAATGCCATTGGTAGTGCTGCCAGCGACACAATTATCGCCACTAACACCGCCAACAACTGGAACATTACTGGCACCAACTCAGGCGATGTGAACGGCTTCAAATTCTCAGATTTTGAGAACCTCACAGGTGGCACTGATACCGACAACTTCACCCTCAGTCCTCAAGGCAGCGTTGTTACTATTGACGGCACGGCTGGCAATAACACCATTATTGGTGCCAATATCAACAACATCTGGAACATCACGGGTAACAGCACCGGAAACCTCAATGGTGCCAACACTTACAGCAATATCCAAACTGTCATCGGCGGCAGCAATGTTGACACCTTTAAGGTCAACAACGACGTAAACATTGCTGGCATCATTGATGGCAGTGCAGGCGACGACACCATAGATTACTCCGCCAACACCAGTCCTGCCACTTTAACTCTGGCAAATCTAGTCAACATCGAAAATGCCATTGGTAGTGCTGCCAGCGACACAATTATCGCCACTAACAATGCCAACAACTGGAACATCACTGGCACCAACTCAGGCGATGTGAACGGCTTCAAATTCTCAGATTTTGAGAACCTCACCGGCGGCACTGATACCGACAACTTCACCCTCGGCAATAGAGGCAATGTATCCAGCATTGACGGTAATGCTGGCAACAACACCATTATTGGTGCCAACAAAGTCAACACCTGGAATATTACAGGTAACAACACCGGAAACGTTAATGATGCCAACGCTTACACCAATATCCAAAACCTCACAGGTGGCAACAGCAATGACACTTTCAAATTCAACTCAGGCGCTTACATAAGTGGCAACATTGATGGCGTTAACAAAAAGGACACCCTCGACTACTCCGCCTACAGCAGTCCATTAGAGGTGACGCTAGGGATTAATAATCAAATAACAGCCACAGGCGTTGGCGGCACCATCCTCAGTATTGAAAACCTGATTGGTGGAACTTCTGGCGATAACAACCTGATTGGTGCAAATACCGTCAATAGCTGGAATATCACTGATACTAATTCCGGCAATATCAGCGACATCACCTTCAATGGCTTCCAAAAACTCACAGGCGGCAGCGATACCGATAACTTCATAGTTAGCGATCGCGCCAACATTACTGGCACGATTATTGATGGCAGTGCAGGTAACGACACCATAGATTACTCTGCCAGCACCAGTGCCGTCACTCTGACTTTAGAGAATTTAGTCAACGTCGAAAATGGCATCGGTAGCGCTGCTGACAACGACACCATTATCGCTACCAACACCGTCAACGACTGGAACATCACAGGCACCAACTCAGGCGATGCGAACGGCTTCAATTTCTCCAATTTTGAAAATGTGACAGGCGGCAATGATACCGACACCTTCAATCTTGGCACTGATGGCAGTGTTGCCAAGATTGATGGAGGTGGTGGCAACAATACCTTAGTTGGTGCCAACACCGTCAATAACTGGAACCTGGAAGACCCTAACTCAGGCGATGTTAATGATGGTAATTCTTTCACTAACATCCAAAATCTTACAGGTGGTGCTCAAACTGACACCTTCAAGGTAAAAGACGGCGCAACCATCGCCAACAACATCGACGGTAACGCTGGCACCGATACCCTAGATTACTCTACCCACAGCGCGAAAATCACGGTAGATATGGGCGCACGTAAAGCCACAGGCGTCGGCGGCACCATCAGCAACATTGAAGGCACAGTTGGCGGTACTAATACCGAGAACACCCTAGTCGCCACGGACACCAAAAACGTCTGGAACCTCACCAGCAACAACAGTGGAGAAGTTAACGGTGTCACCTTCTCCAACTTCCAAAACCTGACTGGTGGTAAGCTGACTGATACCTTCAAATTTAGCGATGCCGTACAAATCTCTGGCATCATTGATGGCGGTGCCGGGTTTGATGACCTCGACTACACCGCCTACACCACCCCAGTCACGGTAGATATACCAACGGGTACAGCGACAGGTACAGGCGGCATCAAAAACATTGATCCCCTGCCCACCTCAGACTTTTCCGCCGATTTACAAGGCGAAACACCACCTCCTGTATCGGTAGAAAATCAGCCGGATAACACTCCCGTCTTGTGTATGGATGGAAGCCTAGAACAACAGATTCCAGAAGCCCAAAATCTGCCCCGTTGTCAGTAATAGCACGCCAACAGCCCTCGCCCCTAATTAAGGCAGGGCTGTTTCATCGACTTGGGCTGCTTCTCCCTTCCTTGTCTTTCCTAAGCGCAGGCTACGCCAACGTGTCCTTTGCGTCTAACGCTTCGCTTCGCCTTCGGCTGATGCGGTTCATTTTTCCGATCATCTTCGCCTACCTACTCAGAAATCCCAACAATCAAACAATCCTACTATTAAGGCTATCAAGCCTTATCTAAAAAGTATGGACTCAATAGGGCGGTAATAATCGGCGGAATCCATGCAAAATCACTACCAGCAGAAAGAAGAGGTTCCGCAAAAAAAGTATCATAACTGGCAGTGGCAATGCTTTTTGTCCATCACCTCTAGAAGATACATCAGCCAATCTCCTGCCAAGCTTCTCCATCCACTTTACACTTCTCGGCGATTCCCACAAACCATCGAGCCACTGTTGAGGAATGCCTGTTTTCCCTACACCTGCGCCGATGATCCCACCTAAAATTGCTGCTGTTGTGTCTGTATCGCCGCCACAACGGATGATTTCTCTAACCCCAACTTGATAATCTTTTGGATACTTAAACCAGGCATGAATCGCAACTGCAACTGTGTGATAAACATATCCGCTGACACCTGATTTTAGTCCCAACTGCTCTGCAAATGATTCCGTTGTTTGCTCTTGCGCTGCACTTTCCACAGCTTTTTTGATTAGTTCCAGAAATTCCTTCGCCTCTTCTCCCAAAACTTCTTGAAGAGTTTGATAATAGCTCTGAGGAGAAACAGCCTCTTGGGAACTAGAGATATAAGCTGCGATCGCAACAGCTAATGCCCCATATTCTGCTTTTGGATCGGTATGTGTAAGCCGAGTAGATGCCCTAACTAATTCGCGTAATTTTTGACTATTATTTCCATAACAAACGCCAATAATTGCGCTTCTCATAGCAGGGCCATTTCCTGCGGAGAATACACCACTACGACTACTGGGAAATCCTAACCATAACTTTAAGATTGCTCTTAAAGTGGCGTATCCGATACCAGCTGGCAAACCAAGTAACCAAAAACGCGATCGCATTGCCAGCTGGTTCGTAAATATCTCAGTATCCCCAGCTGAAACTATTATGGCTTGGGCGACCATGCAGGTATGCTCTGTGTCGTCGGACACCATCCCCCTACCAAATAGAAATTTGTGTCCGTTTTCACCATAGATTCTGCGTTGCCTGCACTTTGACAAGCCTTCAAAAGGCAGCCCGATAGCATCTCCAATCGCTGTTCCAAGTAAACAACCAATCGCAGAATCTGTTTTTTCCAAGGTTACTTCACTGCTCTAAGGTTAACCCATGAAAAAACCTAATTGTAAATTGCAAAAAAAATTCAAACCCTTTGAAATTCCTCTTTAGCTTGCCGATATTTGGCTGCTTTCTTAGCTAACACCTCTTTAGTAATTTCATTGTCTTCATAATCCTTCTTAGCTAATTTATAATCCAGCTTTTTCAACTGATAATCTTGTTGCTTTAACGTACCCTCAACCGAGCTAAGCCAGTTAATAAACCCCAAATATTGAACTGCCCAATCAGGATTTCCCGTCCCAAAAATTGTTTTGTCTTCCAAAGCATTATTTAACACTCTGTTAGGGATAACGCGCATGGCATCCGAAGAAACCTTTTTATTAAAGGTATCTTTAACTGGTGCCTCAGGACTCACAGTTTTGAGCTGCAACTGAGTTACTTGAGTTGAACTAGAACTGGGTTGCGCCCGCAAGGATTGTACAGGAGCAGCCCTCAGTATTCCAGCAACGGCGATGGAAATCATAAAACCACCAGCAGCGGCGGCAATTAAGGAAATATTATCTTTCATAACTCACAAAAGTTGTATTGTCAGAGTTGAGTGGTCAGCGGTCAGCGATCCGTTGCGAATGACTGTTAGTGGTCAGTGGTTAGCAATCCGTTACGAATAACTAATGACCACTAAAATATTTGACTCTACTCAGGGGATTTTTGGTTCCAATTTTCTCTCCGCAATCGGGGATTGACAAACTCGCTCAATCCTTCTCCTAGTAGAGACAAGCCTACCACCATCAGCGTCATCGCCAAACCAGGGAACAAAGTTGTCCACCAAATGCCCGTAGGTAGAGCATCCAGAGCCTGACGTAGATCGTAGCCCCATTCTGGAACCTGATCGGCAAGTCCCAATCCGAGAAATCCCAAACTACCTAAAATCAAAATTGCATCAGCAGCATTCAGGGTGAACAACACTGGTACGCTCTGAATCACGTTGAGAAACAGGTAGCGAGAGAGAACCGTCCAGGTGTCTGCTCCCATTGCTTGTGCAGCTTCGATGAACAGTTCATTTTTCACGCTGGCGGTGTGGTTGCGGACAACGCGATAATATTGGGGAATGTAAGATATGCTAAGCGCGATCGCTGCATTGAAAACCCCCCGCCCCACCACAAATGCCAGCGTCACTGACAGTAACAGCCCCGGCAAAGTATAAATTGTATCCATGAAAAAGAGCAGCACCCGATCTGGTCTGCCGCCCAAATAACCACTGACTAAGCCCAGTGGCACCCCAATGACAACACTCAAGAGTGTTGCCAAAATCACTACTTGCAACGCTGCTTGGCTCCCAAACAGTGTGCGCGAAAAAACATCGTAGCCTTGGCGACTCGTACCAAACCAATGACGTAACGAGGGCGGTTCGTGAATTGGGTTAGCCAAAGACTCCAGCGGATTTTGCAGCCATCCCCAAGCCTGAAACGCGGGAGCAAAAATAGCTGTCACCACGAAAATCAGCGTAATAACCAGCCCCACCCACATCATCTGCATAGACAGACTGGGGCGACCAGATAAACGCAAAAATGGAAGTTTGGTAAGGGTCATAGGCTTCTGTTCAACTTGGCACATCAACGCCCTGAGGCTACACAAAAGAAGTTATACCAATTTGCCCTACAATGCTAACTATTTGCTCCCGCCCATAGAGCTAAAAAAGGAAAGAACAGAATTTGTTTGACACTCGAAAAATGTTATTAGCCCGCCTTCGCGGGCTAAGTTTGTGTAGCCGCGACTTGAGTCGTCAGGCTACATATATTGTTCAATCATTTGACGAAACTGGCTCTTTTGCTTCACTCCCTTCATTTCGCCCACTAATTCCTTATTTTTGAAGAATTGCACCGTGGGCGTTCCGGTAACACCAGCATTCTCGGCAATTTCCCTATCTTCCGCGATGTCAATCTCCACAAAGTGAATTTTGCCATCGAACTCATCCACCACCTTATTTAAAATCGGCTTCAGAGTGTGACAAGGGCCGCAGTTGGGAGAAACGTATTTCACCATCAACAGGCGATCGCTATTATGATACAACTTCCGCAGCGCATAACCACCCTCATGTCGCGTCGCTTGCAGGTTAAACGCTTCCTCTGGGTTAATTTCAGCTACTTTATCCCCAGGCGCATCTGCTGGTGTATCTGGCTCTTCAGACGTGTGGATCTGCTGACGGGACTCCTGAATCAAACCATTAACAGAAAGCCACCGTTCCGCCAACATCGCCGCCATACAGCCAGTACCAGCAGCAGTAATCGCCTGACGAAACTCATGATCCTGAACATCGCCAGCAGCAAAAACGCCCTCAACGCTGGTTTCCACAAAACCTGGTTTCGTCACAACGTAACCAACCTCATCCAGTTCCAACTGTCCCTGAAATAAAGATGTGTTCGGCTTATGTCCAATCGCGTAGAATAAACCCTTAACAGGTAAAACGCTCTCTTCCCCAGTCTGAGTATTCTGGAGTTTGACACCCATCATGCGATCGCTTTCACCGACAACATCCACAGGCTGAGAATTCCAGTGAACCGTAATCTTGGGGTTATTCAAAACCCGATCCTGCATCGCCTTACTTGCCCGCATCTTCTCTGTGCGTACCAACATATGAACGCGAGATCCATACTTAGTCAAGTAAACCGATTCTTCCGCCGCCGAGTCGCCACCCCCAATCACAGCCAGTTCCGCACCGTGGAAAATCGGTGTCGCACCATCACAGATAGCACAAGCCGAGATCCCGCGACTCCAAAACTCATGTTCGCTAGGCAATCCCAGCCGTTTCGCCGTTGCCCCAGTAGCAATTACAATACTATGAGTCCTAACTTCTCGTTCCTCAGAACGCACAGTAAAAGGACGTTGACTCAAATCCACCGCGATCGCATCCTCAGTGTATAATTCAGCCCCCCAACGCTCAGCCTGAGCCTTCATCCGATCCATCAACTGCGGCCCCGTAATCCCCTCCGGAAACCCCGGAAAGTTCTCCACCTCCGTCGTTGTCATCAGCTGTCCGCCAGGTAGTCCCCCAGCTTGAAAGCCTTCAAACACAACAGGTTTCAGATTCGCCCGCGCCGCATAGATAGCAGCAGTATACCCCGCAGGGCCAGAGCCGATAATCACTAAGTTCTCTACTGTTGGGTTGCTCATAAAGTTATATAAACTCATAACGACTACGTTTTATTTGATTATAGCGGTTCTGGGGGTAAGGGGAAGGGATCGCCAGAAACTTTTGCTCATTTAGTATATTTCTGCCCTAAAAGTGGGAACACTTGAATAGCAACGCTGACATCAACTATATTTTGACCCACTTCCAAGACAGGCAAAAACTCAGCATCAGGATAAATTTCCAATGAACGACCAAACATCAGATTTACTAGAAAAAATCCGTCAGCAATTTGAAACTTCTCCTTATCCTAGAGTTCCACTAGATAAATCACCAAAGTCTGACCCTAATTTGCTTTATATTCATAACCTAGTAACCCCTTACTATTTAAGAAACCAAAAGGTTATAGACACTAAAGGTAAAGTGATTTTAGATGCAGGTTGTGGCAGCGGCTACAAATCCTTAATTCTAGCTGAAGCTAATCCTGGCGCAAAAATTGTAGGAATTGATTTATCAGAGGAGTCTGTAAAACTATCGCGTCAACGCTTGCAACACCACGGATTTGAGAATGCCGAATTCTATACCCTCTTGATAGAGGATTTGCCAACTTTAGGCATAGAGTTTGACTACATTAACAATGATGAAGTCCTTTATCTCCTACCTGATGCAGTTTTAGGATTGCAGGCAATGAAAGCCGTTTTAAAACCAGAAGGAATCATTCGTACTAACCTGCATAGTTCACTACAGAGGAGCATTTTCTTTCGCGCTCAAGAAGTTTTTAAAATGATGGGTTTTATGGATGAGAACCCCCAAGAGATGGAAATCGGTTTTGTTCGAGAAACTATGGGGGCTATGAAAGATCAAGTTCTTCTCAAGTTGCAGACCTGGAATCCTAATTATGAAATAGAAGACGAGCGGATTCTAGCAAATCACTTACTTCTAGGTGATAAAGGTTCTACTATACCTCAAATGTTCTCGGCTTTGAGAGCTGCTGATTTAGAGTTCATCAGCATGGTGCAGTGGCGACGATGGGACTTAATGGATTTGTTTAATAATCCTGACGATTTACCTGCATTTCTGGCACTAGCTCTCCCCGAAACTTCTGTGGAAGAGCAACTGCATCTGTTTGAACTTTTACATCCTGTCCATCGTCTGATTGACCTCTGGTGCGGTCATATAAACCAAGCCAAGCCTTTTGTACCAATTTCTGAGTGGACGACCTGTCACTGGCAAGAAGCGCAGGTGTCTCTGCATCCTCAACTGAGAACCCCGAAATTAAGAGAAGACCTTGTAGCTTGTATTTCTGAGCTAAGAATGTTTGAAATTAGCCAGCATCTTCCCATTCATGAGGGGTTTGTCAATATAGACAGCTCAAGTGCAGTGTGCCTGCTACCATTGTTGGACGAGTCTCAGTCGATGATGTCTCTGGTGAAGCGCTGGAAGCAAGTCAGACCTGTTCATCCTGTAACTTTAGAGCCTACAGATGAGGGAGAGGCTTTTGAGATAGTCAAACAGCTACTGACTCGGCTGGAGAGCCTTGGTTACGTGCTGCTGGAGTGCTGCGCCTAAGGTTGCTGGGATGTATCCCTAAAATTTTTTTTTCACAGGGTGATATGAAAGTGAGCGGAAGTGGGTAAGTTAAATCCAACAGATAGAAGTTACAGCATCCCGCACCTCAAGGAGAAACCTTTCATGAAGACCGAACTAAAAGCTAAGTTCCTGCAACACCTAAATCAGAAAAAGCAAGACGAAGGTTTCACTCTGATTGAACTTCTCGTCGTTATCATCATCATTGGTATCTTAGCTGCCATTGCCCTCCCATCCTTCCTTAACCAAGCCAACAAAGCTAAGCAGTCTGAAGCTAAGACATATGTCGGCTCAATGAATCGGTCACAGCAAGCTTACTATTTAGAGAAAAATACTTTTGCGGCTAATGATGGCTTCGGTAAGCTGGGTCTTGGCGTCGCAACCCAGACGACTAACTATAAATACGTGATTCAGCCTGCAACTGCTCCGGGCACTGGTATCTCCAATGTCACCAACCAGGCACAGCAGGTATTAGCAGCGGCTCCAATCAAAGCATACATTGGTGGCGTAGGGGTAGGAACAGTGCAAGCTACAAGTGAGGCAACCACGCTGGCCCTATTGTGCGAAGGTCAGAAGGCTCTTGTAACCGGCGGTGTGAATGGCCAGCAACTTGTAGCTCCTCCAGCTGCTGGCGGACAAACCTGCCCTGCCGGTTACGACGCCATTAAGTAGTAGAGAAGAAAGTCTCGCTCTGCTGGCGCTTTACTGGTGTTAGTAAGGCTTAATTAAAAAGGCTTGATTATAGCTTTTGCTAGAGTGGGTAGTATATTCTACCCACTTTGTTTTATTTACATAATAGCGAGGAAAGTGATCTCGCAGAGTTTTAATTGGAAGAATGCGAGTGATATGCTCACTGCAAAAAACAATCTTTTATGACTGGTGAAAAATCTCCTACTGATGTGACAAACTGGCAGCAGCAAGCCTATCAATATCTAATCCAAGAGGACTATCGAGAGGCCGCCAACCTCTATGAACAGCAGCTCGAAGCTGAACCTGATATCAGATCCCACTACTGGCATTTGGGGCTACTATTGCTATTACAGGAGCAAGAGGCAGAGGCTCAGACAACCTGGATGCTGGCAATGGCAGAAGCAACGCCAGAACAGGTTGAACTTGCAACAACGGAACTGCTCCAAGTTTTGCAAACCGAAGCCGAACGGCGCGAGGTGCTTGCGGACTATTCAGTTGCTTGGGCAATCCGACAGCATATCAGGGAGATAAACCCCAGCGATATCAATAATTTATTACATCTGCTTCGACTCTCAATCGAACTTGACACCCTTACTAGAGAAGATTTCACTTCCCTGGGACTGATCCAGATGCTCCAGTCAGGGGAAGGAACAGGAGTTAACCCTGATTTAATGCTGGAGGTGTTACGGAGCATATTGGATTACGCACCGCATGAACCACTATCGATTGAGTTCACAGAAGCCTGTTTATCTTATGTTCATGAATCTCAAGCTTTGCTCGATGTACTCCTGTCTGCATCGATCAAAATTGGTTATTCGATGAAGCTGTTCGCCCTGGCAGCTCATATTGCTAATTTAGCTCTATCCTTAGATGCTAAAAATCAGGAGGTTTTGAGGCATTTAGCTACTTTTTATCAGAATGCTGGTCAATATGATGAAGGCATAAAAACGGCTAGGTTGTGCTACTCTCTAATGCAAACCTTACCCGATAAAATTTTTGCTAATCATTTAATTTTGAGAGGGTTAATGAGTGCTGGCGGTTATTGGGAAGAAGCAGTTGCTGCTTTTGGTCAGCACGAATCATTACTCCTGTCACTAATTAAGGAAAATCCTCTTTCTCTCGACCAAACGCCGACACTTCGTCTGTTTACACCGTCATTTTTCTTTCCTTATTTTAAAGATGCTCCCAGAAGTAACCGTTCAATTCAGAATGGAGTAGTTCAGGTTTGTCAGTCTAATGTTCATTTTTATGCTAAAGAACAAGCGGAACAATATCATCAACGCTCATTGCTTAATCCGAGAAATGTTCCTACTAAACCTCTCAAAATTGGATATTTATCCCATTGCCTAAAAACCCATTCTGTAGGCTGGCTAGCACGCTGGATTTTTCAGCATCACGATCAACAGCGATTTGAGGTCAATGCTTATTTGGTAAACTATCAACCATATATAAATGACCCTTTAGAAGAAAAACTTATTGAGCAGGTGAACAAAGCCCATAAATTGGGAATTGATGGTCTTGCAATTGCCGAACAAATTTATCAGGATGAAATCGATATATTAATTGATCTGGATAGTATCACCCTGGATATCAGTTGTGAGGTGATGGCGTTGAAACCTGCGCCTGTTCAAGTTACTTGGTTAGGCTGGGATGCATCGGGACTACCTGCAATTGATTATTTTATCGCTGACCCCTATGTTTTACCAGACTCTGCTCAAGATTACTACTCAGAGAAAATCTGGCGTTTGCCCCAAACCTATATAGCTGTCGATGGTTTTGAAGTGGCTGTGCCAACTCTACGCCGGGATCATCTGGATATTCCCAACGATGCAGTGATATATTTCAGCGCTCAAAGGGGCTTTAAGCGTCATCGTGATACAGCACGGTTGCAAATGAAGATTCTTAAAGAAGTGCCAGATAGTTATTTCTTAATCAAAGGTTTATCTGACCAAGAATCAATCAAAATCTTCTTTAACCAGATTGCCGAAGAAGAGGGCGTAAATAGCGATCGCCTGCGATTCCTCCCAGAGGTCGGCTTAGAATCTATCCACCGTGCCAACTTGGGCATTGCTGACGTGGTACTAGATACCTATCCCTACAACGGAGCTACCACTACATTGGAAACTCTTTGGATGGGGATTCCATTGGTAACGCGAGTTGGGGAGCAATTTGCCGCGCGTAACAGTTATACCATGCTGATGAATGTAGGCGTAACCGAGGGAATTGCGTGGACAGATGAAGAATATGTGGAATGGGGTGTCCGCTTGGGGAAAGAAGCTGCTTTGCGCCAAAAAATAGCTTGGCGGTTAAAACAATCAAGGCAAACATCTCCATTATGGAATGCTAAGCAGTTTACCCGCGAAATGGAAAAAGCCTATGAGCAGATGTGGGCTAAGTATCTTGAAAGCAGATAGAATTTAATTGAAATTGAAATTGATGAGGCTGTTGACATGACAACACTTAAGCTCCATATTGGAGGGACAGAACCGCATCCCGACTGGAAGATATTAGATATTGAGGCTCGTCCAGAAGTTGATTTCGTGGGCGACGCTGCCCAGTTAACTCAATTTGAAGATAATTCTATTGAAGCAATCTATGCAAGTCATGTTCTGGAACATTTTTATTATGGACTTAATGATGAATTAATTAACGTTCTTAGAGAATGGTATCGCGTACTTCAACAAAACGGAAAGCTTTTTATCAGCGTACCTGATTTAAAAGTTTTATGCTGGCTTTATCTTCATCCTAGCTTAATGCCGATGGAGCGATACCAAATCATGCGAATTATCTTTGGTGGTCAAACTAATCAGTATGATGTTCATAAGGTAGGTTTTGATGTTGATATTTTAGCTTTGTACTTAGAGGAAGCTGGCTTTCAAAACTATCAAGCAGTACCAGAGTTTGGTTTATTTAAGGACTGTAGCAGCCTTCGGCTTGTAGATACTTTAATTAGTCTCAATGTAGTGGCAACAAAGGCTGAAACATTTAAAAGCTAGACGATTACTCACTAATTACAGTTTCCGGCACTTCATTTTGAGCTAAGGTTTAAAGTAGCACAAACTGTGATAGTGTCTACCTTCTTGCCATAACTTAGGAAGTTTACTAGATGTTCTTTCTATCTCGTCAGAACTTAAGCCAATTGATAAGTGGTTTCATCGTTTCTATATTATGTATGTTAACAATTGGCTTCCTGCAAGTACCTCAACTAAACAAACTCAGGACGAAGCCGAAAAGTGCTTCAACGGAATATTCAAAAAGAGAAGTTGAGTCAGAAAAATTACGCCTCAATCTGCTTCAAAATATTCCTAATTTTAGTTTTAATAATCTTTTTGCAAACTGGACATTTTTGGAATTTTTGACGTATTTCGGTGATGAAGCGGCACGGGAAAAGACTGGTTATAGTCTTAGTCAAGAATATTTTGAGATAATTGTGGAGCGAGATCCGCGTTTCTTAAAAATGTATCAGTTTCTTCCTACCAGTATTTCTATGTATGCAGGTATGCCAGAAAAATCTGTTGCGCTTATGGAGAAAGGGTTAAGGTCGATTGCCAAGAAGCCGCTTCCAAAGTCTTATTATGTCTGGCGTTATAAAGGGACTGATGAATTGTTGTTTTTAGGGGATGCCCAAGCTGCTAGGAAATCATTTGAAAAGGCAGCGGAGTGGGCGAGTGTTTATGCTGATCCAGAGAGTCAGAATGTAGCCGCTATTTCTCGCCAAACTGCCCAATTTTTAGCCCGCAATCCTAACAGCAAGTATGCTCAAGTGGGTGCTTGGTCAATGGTTTTACAGAATGCGGTTGACGATCGCACACGCCAGATTGCGATAAGTCGCATTGAGGGGTTAGGTGGCAAAGTTGTTATTACGCCGGAAGGAGAGGTGCGGATTCAGCTACCGGAAAAAGATTAAAGGGATACTGGGCTTCAAAAATAAAACTGCCCTACAGCAAAACCACTGTAGAGCAAGAGGACAGTTAAACGCTTTCTTTAGTTTCCGGAAATTTCGCATCCAGCGACTTATCCTTTGTGACGGTATTTACAGTGTCCATTGTCAGCTGAATAGATGCGGCGTGTTTGTTTGCTAAATCAGCTGGTTTAACAACACCCCTAGACTAAACCCGGCCATCGATACAATCGCGATAATCCAAAACGATTGTGTTCCACTGAAACCAGCAGTCTGAAGGTCTAGTCTGGTTAATGCCCCTGCTGAGAGTAGAACAAGAATATGAGCAAAAAAACTAAACCATGTCATGATGAAAACTCCGGCTAAAGCACTTGCAATCACGCAGAGGAAAGCTCTGGTGTCGGAGTTCATCCACTGGGAGAAAAAGGCTCTCAGGAGTGTTAGGGGAGCGGTTAAAAGCAAAGCAATGAGTATGACTAAAGCTGTTTCAATCAGCCAAAAATTCCAAGAGAAATTAGAGGAAAACAACCAGCCGAATACGCTATATGTAACCAGAAGCAGTGCCAGAGTTGCCCAAGGCAATTTCTTCAGGAAAGACATTCATTAGTGGCGCTCATTTTAGCGACGGATTTGTTTAACACGACATTACACTGAAATGGTAAACTTTCGGCATTTTTGTCAGAATTTTTATAGGCTGCCGAGGAAGCTTTGCGAGTTATTTTCTTCTGTGATTAGGATCACAGGAAAAGATGATCGATATCGTCTTCAACAAGTTCCTGAATGGGCATACTAAGAGACGACTGAACTCTAGCCGAGTCATCAATAGGGAACACACGACCAGCCGACAGGTTCTGTAGAGGGACCGTCGGTTTTTTGTTTGTAATTATTAGCAATCCAGATTAGCAATTGAGGCGATAGGGAATTCTGGGAATGGGCAACTTTTTATCGCCTATCAGCAGAATTACTTATCGCCTCCCTACTACGCTTATCGCCCACTTGGGCTAAGGGCTAAAAACGCTAGAATTAAGACATGGCTTGAATGATGTAATCAAAGTAGGGAGCGGCTGCGATCGCATCTTCCTCTCCCAGTAAGTCAAGAGATGCTTTTTTCAAGCAACGGATTGACTCAACCATGCCTGGAACAGGAACGCCGAGGGAGTTATACATTTCCCGCACACCAATCAAACCAATTTTTTCAATCGGTTCTTTGTCACCTGCGAGGACTCCGTAGGTGATTAGACGCAAGTACCAGCCATAATCGCGCAGGCATAGCGCCCGTTGGCGCTCCCCGTAGGCATTACCGCCAGGGGCGATAAAGTCGGGGCGTTTCTGCCAGAGTTGCTTGCTGGCTTCTTGAACAATTTTTTTCTCATTTTCGGCTAGCGTGGCAGCAATCCGCGTCCGCTGTAGCCCTGTTTCCAAAAATTCTTTGATGCTCTTGAGTTCGCCGCTGCTGGGATAACGCAGTTCGTCGTCGGCTTTGAGAATAACTTGGCTTATTACACTCATGGTATTGGGATATATCGGGATATCATTCGTTAGTTTAACGACTTGGTGGGACACAAATAAAGGGAAGGAAATACTATGTCACTAACAAAAGTGCTGGATACGGGTGCCAACGGGGCTAATGAAGCTCAGTGGAAACAAGGTGAATTGGTAGAAGCGGTCATTAGCGATCTCAGTGATAGCGGTGAAGGAGTGGGACGAATCGGGGACAGAGTGGTATTTGTAGCAGATACTGTTCCCGGCGATCGCGTCCTAGTTCGATTAGTACGAGTCAAACCCCAATACGCTCATGGTAAGCTGCACGAGATACTAGAAGCGTCCGCTTCGCGCATCCGCCCTGGCTGTATCGTCGCAGATAAGTGCGGCGGCTGTCAGTGGCAACATATTAACTATGAGTTTCAGCTTGAAGCCAAGCGCAATCAAGTCATTCAAGCCCTACAACGCATCGGCGGATTCAACCAGCCACCAGTCGCTCCCCTCCTGGCAGCGGAATCTCCTTTAGGTTATCGCAACAAAGCCACCTATCCCCTAAAAAGGTCATCCACAGGTCAAGTACAAACAGGATACTACCAAAAAGGCAGCCATCACCTGATTAACCTGAATCAGTGTCCAGTGCAAGATCCCCGCTTAAATCCCCTACTTGCTGAAGTCAAGCAAGACATCCAAAAACGGGGTTGGGGAATTTACGACGAAAAACTGCACCGGGGGAAAGTACGTCACCTATCCCTGAGGATTGGACGACGCACTGGTGAAATATTGCTGACTTTGGTAGTAAAAGACTGGAACTTGGTAGATATTGAGGCTCAAGCGCAAGAATGGCTAACTCGCTATCCACAGTTAGTGGGTGTCTCGCTGAATCTCAACCCAGACCGCACAAATGCCATTTTTGGGACAGAAACTCGTTGTATTGCTGGTCAATCTTACTTGTGCGAGGAATTCGCTGGCTTACAGTTCCAGGTGCGCCCGGATACATTTTTCCAGGTATATACAGAGCAAGCTGAAGGATTGTTGCAAGTCATTGTAGATCAGTTGAATCTGCAAGGCAACGAGGTGCTAGTTGATGCCTACTGCGGCATTGGCACCTTAACTCTACCCTTGGCGCAGCGGGTGCGGCAAGCAATTGGCTTGGAGGTGCAACCAGAAGCCGTTGAACAAGCAACTCTGAATGCTCAGTTGAATAATATTACCAATGTGACGTTTCAGACGGGAGCAGTGGAGACATTACTACCGCAGCTAGATGTCACGCCAGATATTGTGTTAATTGATCCCCCGCGCCAGGGATGCGATCGCGCTGTACTCGAAAGCCTCCTCAAAACTAAGCCCCGCCAGATTGTCTACGTCAGTTGTAAACCTGCTACCCTAGCCCGCGACCTCAAATTATTGTCTCAAGGAAATAGCGACTATCAATTAACCCGTGTACAACCCGCTGACTTCTTCCCGCAAACGTCTCACGTCGAGTGCGCCGCCTTCTTGGTACTAAACGATCCCACCTAACCAAGCTTTTTGTTCACCTTAAAGGTAGCTTTTTTCGCAGATTTTGTTACAATAAAGGAGGTGGTTTTCCCTACTACTTATGGGCTGGAAACCACACCTCTAGAGGTCACAAGGCAAGCGAATTAGTCGCTTTTTGTTGGCAAACTTGCCAAAACCAGCAGCGAACCAACAAAAAGGTAATTAATCTCATCTTAATAAAAATGAGATTACCGTGCTTTGCATAGGAAATCCAAAGCTTGTGGCGTAGGCGTATAAAGCCTGGACATCATCTCGAAGATACCTATGATGCTGTTTCTTCCCTTACGAAAAGATGAGTCCAAAACTACAAGCCTCAAAACTTACAAGTCTCAAAGGTGTATAGCGCTAACGCGCATACCCGTCAGGATCGGACTGTTAATTCTATTGAATGAAAGTCTAGAGGTTTTTTTGAGTGATTGCTATCTCACAGCGTCCGATGGGACGAACTTCGGGCATGATTAGCTTCGCTTCTACCCTCTATCTTTGCCCCGTTCTGGATCTGCTGCTAGCAGAGATTCCCGAAAGGTGGCAAGCGGAAATTAGACTAGGGCTGCAAGAAGCGCTAGTCAATGCGGCGAAACACGGGAATAAGCTAGATCCTAGTAAAACGGTTTCGGTACGCTTTTCGGTGGTAGAAGGTCAGTATTGGTGGGTAATCTCAGACGAAGGAGTGGGCTTTTCTCCTCCCTGTGACTGCCGTTGCGATCCCGAAGAATTCCTCCCTCACGATGAGTCTGAAAGCGGTAGAGGGATGTGTATCCTACACCAAATCTTCGATCAAGTTCACTGGAACAATCAGGGAACGGAACTGAGACTCTGCAAGCAAGTCAAAAATCGCTTCCGTAACCCTCTGATTCGGTAAAAAAGGCAAAAGTAAAAAACAAAAAAATAAGTTTAATAACTAATTTAACTTTTTTGTTTAACTTTTCTTTTTTATCTTTACTTTTGCCTTCCTTTAGCGACCATGTGTTGGACAAGGTGGTGCTGAGATAGATTTGTCTAGCCATCCGGAAGCCTGCTGGAAGCGAACCAAGGCTTCTTCTGACTGATCTTTTAGGAGAAATACCAGTGCGGCGGCGGCTTGTTCGCCAGCGCGAACTTTGCGGTTAGACTTGAGACGATGCCAATCATTGGGAGTAATGGCAAGACGTTCTGCTAGGGCTTGAGCTAGTTCTAAGGTAGTAAATTCGTTCAAAATGGCGGTTTTAGAAAGCTGGGTGGGTTGAGACATACTGTAAAGTTGGTAATTGGTAATTGGGAAAAGTTAGGAGCCTGGAGTCAAGAGTTGTTAATTTAAAACTCATAACTCAAAACGCGATATATCGCGTCTCCACAAAACCCTTGAAGGTATCGTATTTATCCCTACTGTAGTGTATGCCGCCCGAAGCGCCCCTGCCATCGTCCAGCGATGAAGTAGATTTAAGCCAAGAAATCGCAGAAGTTGAGCAAAATCTTGCCCTCCTCAAAGAACGTTATGCTCAAGTGCAGCAAGACACGCAGCGTCAGGGTGAACTTCAGCAGCGTTTAAACTCTGTGCAGAAAGAATTACGTCGCAACCGATCCCAGGAAGTGCAAGCCGAGTTACAGCGCCTCAAACAAGAACTCGAAACCATAGAATTTAACCTAGAAAGCCGTCTATTTTCTTGGGACGCTTTTAAAGAACCTTTTTGGCAAGCTGTCCGCTTTGCAGGACTGGGCATTGTTGTAGGCTGGATACTAAAGTCCTGTGCTGGATAGATTGATTTTGGGCGAGGTAGAAATATGGTGAAGCGGATTGTAGATATTTTAGGAAATGGTCAACCTGAAGAATCTGTCACAGTTCAGGGCTGGGTACGCACGAAACGGGAATCGAAGGAATTTGCCTTTCTGGAAGTCAATGATGGCTCATCAATGGCTAACCTGCAAATTGTACTCAATCAGGATTTGCCAAACTACGCCGAGGTAATTAAGCAGCTAAATACTGGTGCATCCGTAGAAATTGCTGGGGTGCTAGTACCTTCTCTGGGGAAAGGACAGCGGATTGAGTTAAAGGCCCAAACGGTGAAAGTCTATGGGGAGGCTGATCCCGAAAGTTATCCCCTGCAAAAGAAACGCCACTCGTTTGAGTTTTTGCGGACAATTGGACACTTGCGATCGCGTACTAATTCCTTTGGCGCAGTTTTCCGCGTCCGCAACGCCTGCTCTTACGCCATCCACCAATTTTTTCAAGAGCGGGGATTCCTCTGGATTCACACTCCCATCATCAGCGCTAGCGACTGTGAAGGCGCGGGAGAGATGTTTACCGTCACCAGCCTCAACCTGAAGAATGTTCCCCGTACAGAGGCTCAAGAGGTTGATTACAGCCAAGATTTCTTCGGTCGTCCCGCTTACCTTACCGTCAGCGGACAACTGGAAGCCGAAGTTATGGCGATGGCTTTTAGCAATGTATATACTTTTGGCCCCACTTTCCGGGCAGAAAACTCTAACACTTCTCGCCACTTGGCAGAATTTTGGATGGTGGAGCCTGAGATGGCTTTTTGCGACTTGGAAGGCGACATGGATTTAGCAGAAGCCTTCCTGAAGCACATTTTCAAGTATGTGATGGAAACTTGCCACGAAGACATGGAGTTTTTCAATCAGCGAATTGATAACTCCGTTCTCGCCACCGCTGAAAATATTATCAATAACCAGTTTGAGCGCCTGACTTATACGGATGCGATCGCGCTCCTTGAAAAAACTGATAAAACCTTCGATTATCCCGTCAAATGGGGCTTGGATTTGCAGTCAGAACACGAACGTTATCTGGCAGAAGAAGTATTCAAGAAACCCGTTATCCTCACCGATTACCCAACAGAAATAAAAGCCTTTTATATGCGCCTGAACGACGACGAAAAAACCGTCCGGGCAATGGATATCCTCGCACCAAAAATAGGCGAAATTATTGGGGGTTCGCAGCGAGAAGAACGGTTGGAAGTTTTACAGCGCCGGATAGAAGCTCAAGGTTTAAATCCGGCTGATTATTGGTGGTATCTCGACTTACGCCGATACGGAACTGTACCTCATGCTGGCTTTGGTTTAGGCTTTGAAAGATTGGTGCAATTTATGACCGGAATGGGCAATATCCGAGATGTAATTCCTTTCCCGCGTGCGCCTTTGACTGTGGATTTTTAAGCAGTGGCGGCAATAATTCCTATTGCCGAAAACATCACTACTTTTGCTCAGGTAGAGGATAAATTTAACCTCACGCAAGCAGACAGCGACGAATTTTTCTATAAGTGCGGAACCAACTGTACAAATCTCTGTTGAAGACAAAGAGGAAATCTATCGGGGAAGTATTGATGTTTTAGTGCTGCAAGAGCAATTATGGGTTTTGGTAGTTGAGTCGAAGCGTACAAACTTCGCCTTCTCTTTGGCAATACCGCAGGCTCTAACCTATATGATGGCTAGCCCCAATTCTGACAGACCAGCTTTTGGAATGGTGACTAATGGCGAAACTTTCATGCTCATAAAGTTGGTTAAACAAGGCAAACCGCAGTATGCTTTGTCAGATGATTTCTCCCTCTACCGTCGTCGCAATGAATTGTATGATGTAGTGCGGGTGTTAAGGCGAATTGGCAGAGCGATCGCGCATTCCTGATTCGCTTGATTTTAGGCTCAAGATTTACGAATGGCGGACGTTTGTGAGCCTCAGTCGAACGATGAAATGTGGTTTAAAGCAAAATGTTTTAAGTCGTGGATATAGCAATTTGTTTATGGCTGCTGAACGCCCATAAAACCGATAAATTTATCGAAACCGGGTTGAAAGATAGCATTTTTACAACTATAAATTAACTGGATCACGTTGTCGTCGATAGTGTAAAAAAACTTCCTGTTCAATTGTATGAACTGACAATAATTCCAGACGAGGTGCCAAATCTGGCAAAAATCCCGAACCTTCCACAGGTGTAGGCGCTGTTGCACCCCCCAGAATCATTGGACACACAGTTAGCCACAATTCATCGATCAAATCAACTGCAAACAGCGATGCTACCAGTTCCCCGCCCCCCAAAACAGCCAAATTTTGCAACCCCAACTCCCAAAACTGGGCAAAAGCAGCAATCCAGTTGAATCCCTTTCTTGTCGCCTCAACCACCAACACCCGCTCAAATTCTGCGCGTCCTTCCCAGCGTCTAGCACCAGCCTCTGTAGTAAGCAACCACCGGGGTACAGGTTGACGAAAAAAGCGCCATTGGGGATCTAAATCCCCTAATGAGGAGCAAACAATTTGCACAGGCTGCGGCGATTTGCCACACTGTAGTCGTAAGGTGAGTAGTTCTGGATTAGAAACGCTCAATGTTGTCCCATAAGCGCGGAGAGTACCTGCACCAAACAAAACGCCATCAGCTTGAGAAACTTGTTTTTCCAAGTGAGTGCGATCGCTACCAGAAGAAAACCTTGCGCGATCGCGCCGCACATCCGCAATCTTGCCATCAGCACTCATAGCTAAAACAACGGTCGTCGAAGGGCGTTTCCCGGCAAGATTTGCAGTCATGGCTGCTCAAGGCGATAAAATAATTAATTTTACATTAATTATTTTTTATACTGAGGTATTTGGTGTAGAAATTCTGCAAAGTCAACCTCCCCAGGCTATACGAGAATCAAAGAACCGTTCTAGGATGTAATGGATCTGTCAAAAAGTATCGCTTGCCCGACACGATTAACCAAGAAGAAAAGTAGGCTAATCAATACCCCATTCTGGCAAGGTGAGTTATTTATAGTTGTTACAGCTTGGGTTTTACACCTCAAATTAGAGACTTCCTATGGCTAAGCCGGGTCAATCCTCCTTCCGTCGCATCCTGCTGTCACGCATTTTGCTTTTGAGCGTCCCGGTGCTACTGATGGGGGTGTATGTAACCTACAGAAAAGCACGATCTAGCATACTGGAAACAGCTCGCCAAAATCTTACCGAAAGCGCGGTTAAGAAAGGAGAGAGCATTAGCGAGTCAATCAAAACGCTCTCTACCAACCTGGTGAGTGCAAGTGAATCAGTGGTGCTGCAATCGGGATCGCCATACCAAAAGCAAGAATTTTTAGGACAACTCGCTAAACAATTGCCTACGCAAGTCCAGTGCCTTCAGCTCGTCAGCATCGACACCCAAAATCTTGCCGCTAGCACTTGCGGGGAACAGGCAATTAGTGCATTTTCAGCTTCTGAGTGGTCACAGCAAGAAACGGCATTACTCTTAGACCCCTCTCAAGTGCAGGTGAAAGCGCTACTTCCGGGAACCTCACCGTTAGATTCTACTGCCAAGCCGAGTAAAAATGCCTCAAAAAGCCAACTCAGGTTGGTTTTAAGTGCGCCTGTTTATGACAGCACAGGTTCCCTCCGTTATGCCCTGAGCGTCCAGTCAGCCTTGCTTAAACAAGAGCGTGGCAAGCCGGGGTCTTTAATGGGCTATCCGGTGGTAATTGCCCAGGATGGAACGATTTTGGCGCATCCAATCGCCCAGCGAGTGGGGCGAAATATTGAGCAGGAGGCAGATGGCGAAAGACTCAAAACGGTGATGAAGAATGCGATCGCAGATCAACCGCCGAACTTTCTCCACCTGTTCTCTTTTGAAAAAAATGGTGTAGAATTACTAGCTGGCTACTCCGCAATTTCCAGTCCCATTACCACCCAGCCAGATCACAAGTGGATTATCTTAGCCGTCACTCGCCTAGACAGCGCCCTTTCTGGTCTGACAGAAATTCAACAAGTTCTGGTGGTTCTGACATTTGGCTTAATCGCCGCTAGCCTGTTAGCAACCCTGTATATATCTCGCGAACTGGCGCTACCTCTGGAGCAATTGCGAGATTACGCCGGAACTGAGGGACACCTACACTCAATAGACCGAGTTCCCCACAACTTCAAAATTCGAGAGTTCAATCAATTATCTGAAGCCCTCGATAGTATGGTAGAGCGGCTCAAAGCTTGGGCAGAAGAACTCGAAACTGCATGGAAAGAAGCACAAGCAGCTAACCAACTGAAAAATGAGTTTCTGGCGAATACTTCCCATGAATTAAGAACTCCTCTAAATGCCATCATTGGCTGCATCCGACTGGTACGGGATGACTGCTGCGATGATCGAGAAGAGGAAATGGATTTTTTACAGCGAGCCGATGATGCAGCTATTCACCTGCTGGGAATTATCAATGATGTTTTGGACATTGCCAAAATTGAAGCAGGCAAGCTTTCCGTAGTCTTAGAGCCACTTGATTTGAGAAAGTTGCTCAAGGATGTGATTGATTTACAGGCTGTTCAAATTAATCAGAAAGGTTTGCAGTTCATTACGCCAGACCTGCAAGAGCCAATTACTGTCCATGCTGATCCCGCAAAGCTCAAGCAGGTGCTGCTGAATGTCGTTGGCAACGCTACGAAGTTCACCGACCAAGGCAGCATCACCATTACCATCCGCATAGAGAAGCATCATGCCAAACAGGCTGCCCACAGCCTCTCCTCCCCTAGCCCTTCCTTAGTAGGAGGGCAAGAGGCAAGGCCTGAAGAATCAGTCTCTAACCTTTCTCGCAGCCTCTCGCCAACAGCCTTGAGTTCTGCCAAAGAACGCCTTTCACCGCCTTTGCTTGTTGTTGTGACGGTTCAGGATACCGGGATAGGTATTGAACCGGCTCAACAGCATAAACTCTTTCGCCCCTTTGTGATGATTGATGGTACAACCACGCGCAAGTTTGGCGGCACAGGCCTTGGTCTTGCTATTTCCCGAAACTTAATGGAATTAATGGGAGGTAGCATTACTTTGTCGAGTGCTGGGATAGGTTTTGGCACGGCGGTTGAGATTACTTTGCCTATATTAGATCCTTCAGCTTTGCCAATTGAATCTACCAATGGAGCTAAAAATTAAAAAGGAAAAATTGAACAATCCCTAATTTTTAATTGCCTGGGGAACAATAATTGTTCGTCCTCCCTGTTGCAAGGATTCGCTCAAACAACTGAGAATCTGTACTAGCTGGACACCAACCCAACCGGAAGAAATCGCAGAAGGTTGGTTTTGGCGGATAGATAAAAGAAAGCGATCGCAAACTCTCCCTAATGGTTCGCCCGGTTCCAGGCTGACCACTTCAAGGCTTTGATTAACTGGCGTGTAAGGACTACTATCGGTTTTTCCAAACCGTCCATGCTGAATAGTTAGGGGTGTCTCTGTCTGTAACTCATCAAAAATTAAAGTTCCCTCACTTCCCGCTACACACAAACGTCGCTGTTTATCAGGATTAAGCCAGCACAGATGAATAAATGCTTGAAAGCCACTGGGGTAGGTAAGCGTCACCCAAACTAAATCAGCCAAACCGCTTGTATTTTGACCCCCCTTTTTTAGCGGGGATTGAGGGGTATTAAATTGTGGATTTGGGATTTGGGATTCGGCTTCCTGTAGCCAGACAGTACCATTGGCTTGCACTTGAGTAGGTGTTTCCGAAAGCCAGTTGTTAAAAATAGCGATGTCGTGAATGGCTAAGTCCCATAAAGCATCAACATCAAAGCGCACTGGCCCTAAATGGGTACGGGCGGCGTAACCATAGCGCAAATCCCCCAAAATGCCTGAGAGAACTACAGCTTTGCCGCGCTCAACAGCTGGATGAAATAAATAGGTGTGGTCTACAAAAAGTTGCCGCTGCTGTTGTTGAGCTAACTCGCACAGTTGCAAAGAGTCAGATGGGTCGAGGGTAAGAGGTTTTTCTGCCAGGACGTGATAGCCAAGACGTAGAGCATCAGCGATCAGATTGTAGTGCGAAGAAGCTGGGGTAGCGATCACTACTGCCTGAACTTCTGGCATCAAGCGCACTTGTGACCACTCAGTTGCCAGAACAACATCAGAGTTTAACTCAAACCGCTTTTTTACTGCCTCCAAGCGATCGCGGCTATGGTCTACCACCGCCACCAGGCGAGCTTGGGGATGCTCCAGAAAATTTCGCACCAAGTGTACTCCCCATCGCCCAGCGCCCAACACAGCAACCCCAATCCTCTCTAAGCTATCAGCCATTAATTTAAACTTTGAACAATCAGTTTAAACTCCAGAATAACTTCTGACCGAGCTAGGGACTAGGGATTGGGGCTGGGGATTGGGAAATAGGGGCTAGGAACTAGGGGCTGGAGACTAGGGGCTAGGTAAGACTTTTCCCCAATTCCCAATCCCTCATTCTTCATCGCCTATGCTTAAAAAAGCCTCCTTAGCCGCAGCTTGTTCGGCAGCTTTTTTAGAGTGTCCTTTGCCTTGACCCAATAGCCGCCCCTGAAACCAAACCTCAGCTGCGAAACGCTCTGGATCGCCATGAAATCGTCTGTTTTCCTTGACGCGATATTCTGGAAGTGTTTGGTAATGGGCTTGCGTCCATTCTTGCAGGGCATCTTTATAATTTTGGTAGGCTGGGTCAGTGCGGATTTCTGATGACAGATATTTAAAGTGAGGGTCAAGCCACGGGCGCACCAGTTCCAATGTATGCGTACTTAGGTAGAGTGCGCCCAGCACAGCTTCAAAAGCGTCTGCCATCCGCGATGTCAAACCTGCTTTATCGCCAGCAGCACTTTCAGAAACCAGTAGGTAGCGATCCAGCCCATAACTATCAGCAATTCGGGCGAGAGTGCGATCGCTCACCAATACCTTCCGAATCGCCGAAAACTCACCCACCGAACAATTCGGATAAATTTCCCATAACAACTCAGAAGCAGCCATCCGCACTACGGCATCCCCCAAAAACTCCAGTTGCTCATAATTTCCCGATGGCGAGACTGTTGGGTGCGTCAGCGCCAAATCAAGAAGCGACCATTGCACTGGTGCCTGTTCTGGGAGTCCCAATTTTTGAATTAATTTCTCTAGTTGCTTCTGACGGCGAGGATCTTTGAAAGTCATAAACCGATATAGGGGCGAAGCATTGCCCCTGATAATTGCCTGAGATCAATTACAATTTTTGCTCACAAATGCTTTGCCCCAAAATCCCAAATCAAAAATAGAGGGAGAGAGTCGGACATAAGCCGGGTTCTGTTCTACCTAGCAGCTGTGCCGCCAGGAGGGCAGTTATCTATCTGGGACACCTGTTACCAGATGCCTCAAGCGGTTAAATTAGCGGAACCGGGAAAAGACCAACCGTGGTTCCTACCTTGCTCCCAACCGGGGTTTACCGAGCCAGCGACTCTCGACGCTGCTGGTGCGCTCTTACCGCACCTTTGCACCCTTACCAAGCAATTTTGAATCTAAAATCCAAAATTGCTTGGCGGTATCTTTCTGTGGCACTATCCTCACGGTCGCCCGCACTGGGCGTTACCCAGCAAGTTTGGTCTTTCGGGAGTCCGGACTTTCCTCAGACTCGGTATGAACGAGTCCGCAACCACCTGCGCCTACTCTCTCCCAAGATCCAGTGTTGCATAATTTCAAGCGCTATTCTATAACCGGAATTATCACTTTGCTTTCCGACATTTTTCAGCATAAATACTCAAATTTAGTAAAACTTAAAGAACAACAGCGGAAATTAGATTATCCTGATAAAAGAACTTTTAATGTAACTTTACAATTTGACTGAGTAAAGAAAATATGAGATGCATCATTAACCGCCGCGCTCAGTTTTCAGCAAGTCATCGGTACTGGTTGCCAGAACTGAGTGAAGCAGAGAATATTGAGCGCTTTGGTCGCTGCACTCAGTCGCCTGGACACGGACACAATTATGTTCTGTTTGTCTCCTTGGCGGGCGAACTGGATAAGTATGGCATGGTGCAGAACTTGTCACAGGTAAAACGGGTTATCAAGCAGGAAGTCACCAGCCAGTTAGACTTCTCTTATCTAAACGATGCCTGGTGGGAATTTCAACAAACTCTACCCACAACAGAAAATCTAGCGCGAACCATTTGGCAGCGACTCGCTCCTCACTTACCGCTGGTAAATATTCAACTATTTGAACATCCTGAACTCTGGGCTGACTATCAAGGAAACGGTATGGAAGCTTATCTGACAATTGGTACCCACTTTAGCGCTGCTCATCGGCTAGCGCTTCCCGATCTCAGTTATGAAGAAAACTGCGAGATATATGGTAAATGCGCTCGTCCCAATGGTCACGGTCACAATTATCATCTGGAAGTGACGGTCAAAGGCGAAATTGACCCCCGCACTGGGATGCTTGTCGATTTAGGAGCTTTGCAAAAGGTAGTAGATGACTATGTGGTGGAGCCGTTCGATCATACGTTCCTGAACAAAGACATTGCCTATTTTGCCTTAGTTGTTCCCACGGCAGAAAACATCGCCGTGCATATTCGCAATCTTCTGTCTTCTCCGATTCGAAAACTAGGAGCTGAGCTATATAAGATAAAACTGGTTGAAAGCCCGAATAATTCTTGTGAAGTTTACTGCACTGACACCGTTGCAGACGCAGGTGAGATGCAAAATAGCGATCGCGTTCTGACTCAGGTTTCCGCTTGAGGGTTCACCCGTCGCGATATCAATGAAAGCAGAATTAGGGAGGCTTTAGCCTCCCTTTGTTCTTCACACAAGCTTTTTGCTGTCTTTATCAAACTTTTTCCCAGAATTTGAGCAACTCATGGTAAATTAACTTGCCAATTCGGGAACTATAGAAAGAGACAACAATAGCCTCATGCCGTTTCGGAGTGCTAGCGAATTACGATCTTGAGAGAAAAAAATGGATTGCCCGGTTACATACCACAACTGCGAACCAGAAAGCATCATACCTCAGGAGGGGCGGGAAACCCTTGTGTCTACGAGTAATAACACCGCTGGTAGCGAGGTGCAGAGAACGAAAAACCATTTACCAAAAGCGCAAGCCGACCAACTGATCGAGCAAGGGGTGCAGCAGCACCAGTATGGTCAATTGGAGGAAGCCGTGCAGTCTTTTCAAGAGGCTCACGCAGCCTACTGCGAACTCAAAGACCGACGGGGAGCGGGAAGAACCCTTGGCAATCTCGGACTCGTGTATTACGCCTTGGGAGACTTTGCTAAAGCAATTGAGTATTCTAAGCAAAGTTTAGCGATCGCCCAAGTCATCCAAGACCGACGTTTAGAAAGTCAGGCGCTAGGAAATATCGGCAATGCCTACCGTCACCTGGGCAACCACGCCAAAGCCGTTGAGCATCAGCAACAGAGTCTAATGGTGGTGCGAGAACTCAAAGACTCCACAGGAGAAGTGGCGGCGCTGAACAATCTCGGACTAGCTTACAAGGCTCTAGGAGATTACATTAACGCCATTGACTACCAAAATCAGGCTTTGACAGTAGCGCGGAATATCCAAGACGATCAGGCAGAGGGGCAGATCCTGAGAAATCTGGCGAATGCTTGCTATGCCGTAGGGGATTACACCAAGGCAATTGATTACTATCAGCAGCGGTTGGTACTGGTGCAGCAAAGTGGCGATCGCCGGGTCGAAGCACAAATTCTGAGAAACTTGGGGAATGCTTGCTATGCCATTGGTGACTACCAGGCGGCAATTGAGTATGCTAAACAGCGCCTTGCGATCGCTATTGCTATAAATGACCCCCGCGCCCAAGAGCAGGCACTTTCCCATCTAGGAGTAGCTTACGAGGCACTGGGAGACTACGCTACAGCAATTGAATACTACGAGCAACGCTTATTCATGGCACGAGTCCTCCAAGACCGCCGGATAGAGGGGCAGGCTCTAGGAAGTCTCAGAGTCGCTTGCTATGCTTTGGGCGACTACGCGAAAGTGATGGAATACGACCACCAAGGTTTAATGAATAGTTAAAAATTAATTAAAGTAACTTATTGATTCCAGGTATTTTTTTGGCGTTCTCAAGAAATACCTCTACCGTATACCTCTAGGCTCTTGTTTCTCATTCATCTACCTGAAACTAATAGCCAGCAAAAAAGTTTTTTAATTTTTTTAATTTTAAATTTCCTCTAGTCCCGCTTTTGGGGGATGTATGGCCGCCTCAGTCCGGATTATCACTAAGTTTTAACAGAAAAAATGCTGGAGTCAATGAAGTATTTCAGGGGTGTCTGATAATATGAGCAAAAGTAATTCACCCCGTAATTGTACCCAGCTGTCTTGCATAAACAATAAACAGTGGTACTTAAGACAACCATATGGAGGAAATGGATACCATGCAAACGTCTGAATATTCTGATATCGCCCCAGATGCTGAGAAGGCCAAGGTAGAAGTGAAAGTTGACGCACCGGGGGGCTTGGCAGCACTACCCCCAGCCAGCGAATCATCAGAAAAGTGGCGGCAAATTGGAGAACAAATTTCCGGATTCTTCGCAGAACTACCAGAGTACTTGGGTGAGTTTTTCTCCGAGTACCAGCGTCCGCTTACCACGTTGGGTCTGATATTAGCTAGTGTCATCACCGTTAAGGTGACGTTGGCGGTGCTGGATGCCATCAATGATATTCCCCTGCTAGCGCCTACTTTTGAACTGGTAGGAATTGGCTACTCAGCTTGGTTTGTTTACCGTTATCTACTGCGGGCCTCTAATCGTCAGGAGCTATCAGAAGAGTTTAAAACTCTCAAGGGGCAAGTTATCGGTCAAGACACCATGAGCTAGGAAATTTTCTAGGCTCAAAAAAGTAGAGACGCGAGGAGCATTGCGTCTCTACAAATAAATGATAGAGGGCGATCGCATTTGGGTGACGATCGCTTCTCTGTAGCTCATAAATTTAAAGTAGAGCGATCGCCGACTATCGGCACGACCGCCCCTTCCAAATTTGCTCCGCTCAAATCGGCTCCACTCAGGTCGGTTTCAGTTAAGTCGGCTTGAGTGAGATTCGCTTCCATTAAGTCGGTTCTGTTCAGATTAACCCCAATTAGTAGGGCGCTACTCAGGTTGGCTTGACAGAGGATCGCATCGCTGAGGTTAGCATAGCTCAGGTTTGCCCTTCTCAAATCTGCCCCAGTCAGATTTGCCCCCGTCAAGTTTGCCCCGGAGAGTTCAGCTCCAATCGGTTCAGTTTTAACCAGTCTGGCACCAATTAATCTGGCATTATCAAAATTCGTCCCAATCAGATCGGCACCTGTTAAATCAGCACCCGTAAGGTCAGATCGACTCAAGTTAGCTCCGCTAAGATCCGCTTTGCTCAGGTTTACCCCCCGCAGGTTGGCTCCCACCAAGTTAACTCCCTCTAAAATTGCTTCCCTTAAATCGCTCTGACACAGGTTGGCTCCTTCTAGGTTGGCTCCTTTGAGATCCACTTCCCGGAAATCCCGTTCTCCAGCAGCATATCGCTTTAAAATTTCATCTTCATCCATATCTACTGCCTCTAAATTGCTTCCGATTAGCTTGAAATTAAGAATTTGGGATACATTAATCGCCAATTCTTCAATCTAAAATCGCACAACTCGGTAGCTATTCGTGAGTGGCTGCATTAGGCATTATGGCACCGCTCATGTCCGCATCGCGGAGGTTAACCCGATTTAGGTTGGCATCAATCAAAACGGCTTCAGTTAAAGTTGCCCCAGTCAGGTTAGACCAGCATAGTTTTGAGCGGTACAGGTTGGCTCCGCTGAGATTAGCTCCCCGCAGGGTTGCCCAAGATATATTTGCTCCTCTAAGATTTGCCTTAGACAAATTGACATTTGTCAGATTGGTTCCGCTTAGATTAGCTCGGCTCAAGTCTGCCGCAGTTAGGTTCGCTCCAATGCCAGACGCTCCATTCAAGATAGCGTTGGATAAATTTGCCTTTTCCATGTTGGCTCCAATCAGGATGGCATTCGTCAAGTTAGCACCTTCCATGTTGGCTCCAACTAAGATGGCATTCGTCAAATTGGCTCGACTCAAGGGTGCATACATGAGTTTTGCTCCGCTGAGATTGGCATCGCGGAGAATAGTTTCACTTAAAAGAGCGTAATTCAGGTTAGCTCCTCTCAGATTGGCTCCACTCATATTTGCGGCTCGCAGGCTAGCATCGCTCAAATTCGCCTCACTCAGATTCGCCTCGCTCAGGTTGGCTCCAATCAGGTTAGCCTCGCTCAGGTTAGCACGTAGGATGGCACCAGCCATATTCGCTTCTCGGAGGTTAACACCGATCATTAATGCCCCAATCAGGTTAGCCTCGCGCAGATCCGCCCCTCGTAAGTTGACTTCGCTAAGGTCAATGCCCATCAGGTCTGCCTTCCGCAGGTTTACTTCCCGAAAATCCCTTTGACCTGCGGCGTAGAGCTGTTTCACTTCATCGGCATCCATCTAGACCTCCCTCATAGGTACTGCCGCTATTGATAAAAAAGGCTCTCAAGCTCTTTCCTATAGCGTCTGGTGATTGGCGATCGCGCTCTATACCCACCGCCCAATAGTGGAATGATAGAAAATCAACACCAAAAATCGGTGTCGGAATCGAAAATTTGAAGTTTTCACACGGAACCAAGACACGTTGAGGTAGGAAGTTATACTCATCGTGAAACCTTGAGGGCGTAAAACCTTTTGGGTAAAAAGGTACAGCGGACATTTGTATTAGATCCTTCACTTTGATCGAGACTCAAAAACGGTGGATATCACGTTTGAGTCAGGGTCGGCTTACTTAATTGTTAGACAGCCGATGTAGATGCTCTCGTCGGCGGTCATGGGAACTTTCAAGAGCTAGTAGCCGCGAGTTCGGCAGAGCTTACACTATAACCGTAAGCTTTAGGGTGGGAGAAAGTCACTCTTATCTCGCCTGGCTAACGAAGCGATTGAGGACATTGGCATCGCCTTAGTCATCCAGATAACCGCTATTGCTAGTGTCAAAATTTGCTACAAAATCCTATTCGTAACTTGACTGCTCTAGTCCGTTAAGTTAAGTCTAATTGTTACAAAATACCTCGGCGCTTATCAGCACTCAAAAGACAGCTATTTCACAGGGAGATTCCTGTAATCTAGTTAATAGAGAGATTTTGGTCTCAAGCGCCAAGAAAATCAAAGCTCTTCGAGTAATGGCTGATAGTCAGTAAAGGATAGAGAATGCCGGACAATTTTAGGAGCCAAGTCGTAACCCAAGGCGTACAGCGATCGCCCAACCGGGCGATGTTGCGTGCTGTGGGTTTTGGGGATCGGGATTTCACTAAACCCATTGTAGGCATTGCCAATGGGTACAGCACTATTACTCCATGCAATATGGGGTTAAACGAGTTGGCTTTACGGGCTGAGAGCGGGGCTAAAGAAGCTGGTGCGATGCCTCAGAAGTTCGGCACGATTACTATCAGTGACGGCATTTCGATGGGGACGGAGGGAATGAAATATTCCCTGGTGTCGCGAGAAGTAATTGCAGACTCGATTGAAACAGTCTGTAACGGGCAAAGTATGGATGGGGTACTGGCAATTGGCGGTTGCGATAAGAATATGCCAGGAGCGATGATTGCGATCGCTCGAATAAATATTCCCGCCATTTTCGTCTACGGCGGTACGATTAAACCGGGTCATCACAACGGGCGCGATTTGACTGTTGTCAGTTCCTTTGAAGCTGTCGGACAATTCAGCGCTGGGAAAATTGATGAGACGGAGTTGCAGGAAGTAGAACGCAAGGCTTGCCCTGGTGCTGGTTCTTGTGGCGGAATGTACACTGCTAATACTATGTCTAGTGCTTTTGAGGCAATGGGGATGAGTTTGCCTTATTCCTCGACGATGGCAGCAGAAGATGCAGAAAAAGCCGACAGTGCAGAAAAATCTGCCTTTGTGCTAGTAGAAGCAATTAAAAAACAAATTTTGCCGCGTCAGATTCTCACCCGCCAGGCTTTTGAAAATGCCATTTCTGTGATCATGGCAGTGGGTGGTTCCACAAATGCCGTTTTACATTTGCTGGCGATCGCTAATGCCGTCGGCGTAGAATTAACTCTCGACGACTTTGAAACAATTCGCGCTAAAGTTCCCGTACTGTGCGATCTCAAACCTAGCGGTCGCTATGTAGCAAATGATTTACACAAAGCTGGTGGAATACCGCAGGTAATGAAAATGCTCCTAGTACGCGGTCTACTCCACGGCGATGCCCTCACCGTCACCGGGCAAACCATCGCCGAAGTGTTGACAGATGTGCCAGAGGAGCCATCCGCTAACCAAGATGTCATCCGTCCTTGGAATAACCCCATGTATGCACAGGGACACTTAGCCATCCTGAGAGGAAATTTGGCAACAGAAGGCGCTGTAGCTAAAATTACCGGAGTCAAAATACCAACAATGACAGGCCCCGCGCGGGTGTTTGAATCGGAGGAAGCTTGCTTACAGGCAATTCTGGCGGGCAAGATTAATCGTGGTGATGTGCTGGTGATTCGCTACGAAGGCCCCAAAGGTGGCCCAGGAATGCGGGAAATGCTGGCTCCTACTTCTGCCCTTATCGGTACTGGCTTGGGAGATGCTGTAGGCTTGATTACCGACGGACGCTTTTCTGGCGGTACATATGGGATGGTAGTCGGTCATGTGGCACCAGAGGCGGCTGTAGGGGGCGCGATCGCTCTCGTTGAAGAAGGCGATAGCATTACCATAGACGCACCAAATCGGCTGTTAAACCTCAACGTCACCGACGAAGAATTACAGCGGCGACGTGCTTCTTGGCAACCACCCACACCCCGTTATACAAAGGGCGTATTGGCAAAATATGCCAAATTGGTATCGTCTAGCAGTGTTGGTGCCGTGACAGATTTAAACTTGGGTTGATAAGTGAATTCCCTTGTCTATTCATGATTAGATGCAGAGGAATTTTATTTTCCCCTGCATCTACCCAAAAACTTTTACTGAAACCTCTATAATCTGCCAAATGAAACGCGCTTTAGGCTAGTCGCAACAACTCCTACCAGTTTCCACGTTTTCCAAAATCGTTTTGGAGCATCTTTTTTTGACACCTTGCCACAAACTTCCTCCGGCGACCAAAAATGATCGTTAAAGTCGTAGTATCCCACTGCTTTTGATCCAAGTTCTATAATCTTAGGATTCCCAAAAGTACAGAGGCTTGGAACGCAGAACAGAAAAAACTTTAACTTAGTTCACATAAATAACTAAACCCATTCCTGAAGTAGATGGCCTTTGAGTTTAAAGGCTACCATCCTCCCGCCGGGTGGATGGCACTATATTCAATTCTGGCAACCCATCGCATACCAACAATTTACCCCGAACCAGAGCGTTTCGAGCCAGACCGCTTCAGCCCCCAGCGCCAAGAACACAAACAGCATCCTTTTAATTTAATTGGTTTCGGTGGCGGGCCGAGAATCTGTCTTGGAACTGCATTTGCCAAAATGGAAATGAAAATAGTCGCCGCCCGTTTGCTGCGCGGCTACCAGTGGGAACTTGTACCCAATCAAAGTTTAGATTCTGTACAAGTTCCCACCTGTCGCCCCGAAGATGGGCTGCGCGTTCATTTACCAGCAGTTGTGAATTGTATGGCATTAGCACTTGATAATAAATTTGAAAGCCTTTCTGAAGTCTTTCAAAATACCAAAGATTCTCTGATTGAAAAGGCGGAAAAAGCAGCTTTCAGCGTTAGCGACGTTACTAACAAAGGTGTTGAAACTGCTGTTCAAGCTAAAGATAAACTGACGATAACCACAGGTAAAGCCGTCAATACTCTAACGGAAACGGCAAAGCAAACAGGAGATTCTTTAAAAGATTCTGTTGATGGTACTTTGAGAAAAGCTGAAAATTTTAGCAATGCAGTTTCTACAGAAGTTGACAAATCTCTCAGTGCTTTAATAGAGCGCCGTCTCGATACCATCAAGGTTTGGATTGATGCTCATCCAGTAATTTCCTGGGCAACTAAAGCACTACTTTGGGGAGTTAATCACCCAATTCTTAGCGGAATTATCCTTCTGTTAGTTATTTTTCTCCTGTGGCAATTGTTTAAAGCATTCGGTTCTATTGTCGAAAAAGGTTTCTTGTATATACTACAAGCCCCTTTCAAGTTAATTTATTCTTTAATAACCAGCTTTAAACCGCTTGGTAATTTCGGAGTTGGGAGATTGACAATTAAACAGCACGAAGCGAATGTACTAAATTTTAATCCTGAAATCTCGACATCAATCAGCCACGAAGATAAAGAAAGACTGAAATCTATTCTTACCAGACTAGAGGCAATTAGGCAGGAGCAGAACGACCTATTACAGGAACTTAGAGGAATTCTTGCTTCCGATAAAGATAATTAATAGTTTTATTCACGGCGGCTTTTAATAGCGATCGCCTGAAATAAAGCTGGTGACGGGATTTGAACCTGCGACCGGCGGTTTACAAAACCGCTGCTCTACCACTGAGCTACACCAGCACAGTAATTAAGCATAGCAAAGTTGCGCTCAATTCGCAACCCTGACTCACTATTAATTTCTCTAGATTACGCGATCGCCATCGAAGTCAGCTAACACAACTTACACGGCTGAAAAAATACTACATAAAGTGTGTACTTATGGTCGCTTTGACAGCCGTTATCACAATACTTGTACCCCTGCTCTTTTAGTCTCTCTTTCACAGTTCAAGCATCTGGTTCGCGGCTTTTTATGCATTGGCACAAATAGCACCTTTATTAATAAGTTCAAATCTTATCGCATCAGTTACAAAAACCTAATTGTGACTGATGCTTGTAAATTTTTATAAAAAAACCTTGCCAAGCTAACGCTAGGTTTAATCGAATTCCCAAGCATAGCGATCGCGTATACCGTTACGTGGGTGGCGAAGATAACCCCTGGAAAAATATCTAGCACAAGCGGCGCTTCCCACTCCCCAGTTTCTCCTAGATGCTGTAAGATATAACAACTTAAGTACGGTATCCCGACAGAGTAACCGGAGATTATAGGAGAACGTTTCATGGGTCTGTGGCAACAGGTGACTCAGCCGATAGCATCGAAAACTAGAAGCTGGCTAAAATCTAGGAATTTTGTATCTTTGTTCCTAGTGGGGGTGAGCTTGAGTGTAGCGATCGCATCTTGCTCCCCCAACAGCTCTAATTCCCCGACAACAACCGCTGGTGGTTCCAGCCCAGCTGCCAAAACTGGCGATGTACAACTAACCCTCGTGTCCTACGCCGTCACCCGCGCCGCCTACGAGAAAATTATTCCCCAGTTCCAACAAGCGTGGAAACAGGAGAAAAACCAGAACGTCACCTTCAACCAAAGTTACGGTGGATCTGGTTCCCAAACTCGTGCTGTAGTTGATGGTTTAGAAGCCGATGTAGTCGCTTTAGCATTAGCGCTGGACACCAAGAAAATTGAGAAAGTTGGACTAATTCAACCAGGTTGGGAAACAGAAGCTCCCAACAATGCGATCGTGCATAAATCTGTCGCCGCTTTGGTTACTCGTAAAGGCAATCCTAAAGCAATTAAAACTTGGGCAGATTTAGCAAAAGATGGCGTAGCAGTAATTACAGCTAACCCAAAAACTTCTGGCGGCGCGAGGTGGAATTTCTTAGGTTTGTGGGGTTCCATAACCCAAGCTGGGGGTGACGATGCTAAAGCGCTCGATTACACCACCAAAGTTTTTAAAAACGTTCCCGTGCTACCCAGAGATGCGCGTGAAGCCAGCGATGTATTTTTCAAGCAAGGACAAGGAGATGTTTTAATCAACTACGAAAACGAGGTGCTTTTGGCTAAGCAGAATGGCCAAGAACTGCCTTATGTAGTACCCGACGTTAATATTTCTATTGACAACCCTGTTGCTGTTGTAGATAAAAACGTCGATAAACATGGAAATCGGGAAGCGGCTGAAGCCTTCGTCAAGTTTCTGTTTACACCAGCAGCTCAACGAGAATTTGCCAAAGTAGGATTCCGACCAGTTGACACCACTGTAGAAAAAGAAGTGGCTAACCAATATCCCCCAGTTAAAACCCTATTTACTGCTCAAGATATGGGTGGTTGGGATGATATCCAGCAGAAGTTTTTTGAAGATGGAGCAATCTTTGACAAAATTCAGGCTGGCAGCAAATAAAATGCTGATTTCTTAATCAAATTCTCCCCTTATGTTAGGGGAGGCTCAGCCTCCCTAAGTTCGTTTCCAGGTTGAGCCTGGAAACGAAAAATGACTCCCCTCCTTACTATCCGGAAGCTGAGTAACGAGAAAATAGAGGCTCTGCCTCGATTCCTTCTAAACCTCGATCTTCATTCTTCAAAATATGGCTGTATCCGCTCCTCCTCAACGCGATCGCATTCGCAAAAACCCATTTCGCCAGCTCAGCAAAGTTTCTTGGCCTTGGCGAATAACATTAGGTTATCTCACAATAATGTTATTCCTGCCTGTGGCGGCGCTGATGTTGAAAGCAACAACAGTAGGAGCAATTGATTTTTGGAAAATTGCCACCACTCCAGTTGCACTTGCAACCTACGATGTCACCTTCATTACAGCATTCATTGCCGCATTGATAAATGGTGTTTTTGGCGTTTTAATTGCTTGGATTTTAGTTAGGTACCATTTCCCATTCAAGCGCGTAATTGATGCTGCCATTGATCTGCCTTTTGCTTTGCCTACTTCAGTAGCAGGTTTAACCTTAGCAACCGTTTACAGCGATAACGGCTGGCTTGGTTCTCTGCTGGCACCTTTAGGAATTAAAGTAGCATTTACTCGTTTGGGCGTGGGAGTAGCGATGCTATTTATTTCCTTGCCTTTCGTAGTGCGAACTTTGCAGCCTGTGTTGCAGGAAATGGAAAAAGAAATCGAAGAAGCAGCTTGGTCTTTAGGTGCATCTAAATGGCAGACATTTTGGCGCGTTGTTTTGCCGCCTTTATTACCAGCAATTTTGACAGGCGTGGCACTAGGATTTTCCCGTGCTGTTGGCGAATACGGTTCGATTGTAATTGTAGCCGCCAACGTTCCATTTAAGGACTTAATTTCATCAGTGCTAATTATTCAGAGATTAGAGCAGTATGACTATGCTGGAGCGACTGTGATTGGCACCGTCCTGTTAGGAATTTCGCTGTTGGTACTTGTAGCAATTAACCTTTTACAAGCTTGGGGACGACGTTATGAACTCTAATTTAGCAGGAAAGTCTTTTAATCCAGGTTCAGGGGATTCCCCATTATCTTCACCAAAAAAGGAGCAAGGCTGGGTAAAGTTCGCTTTGATTGGTTTAGCGATCGCTTACTTAGCTTTAATCTTATTCATCCCCGCTTTCAACGTCTTTATACAAGCATTTAGAGAAGGAATCGCGCCCTTCTTCCACAACCTAGCAGAACCTGGTTTTCTCCATGCCGTAAAGCTCACAGTTTTGATTGCCCTAATTGTCGTGCCGATTAATACAGTTTTTGGGCTGTGTGCAGCTTGGGCGATCGCACGACATCAATTTCGGGGACGAGCCTTTGTCATTAGCCTTTTAGACATACCCTTCGCAGTCTCCCCCGTCGTCGCAGGTTTAATGATTGTCCTCCTCTACGGACGAAATGGCTGGTTTGGGCCAATGCTAGGAGCAGCAAACATTAAAATTATTTTTGCTATGCCTGCAATGGTGCTGGCAAGTGCATTTATCACTATGCCATTTGTCGCCCGCGAAGTAATTCCCGTATTAGAAGAAGCAGGTTCCGATCAGGAAGAAGCTGCTAAAACTTTGGGTGCCAGTGACTGGCAAATATTCTGGCGCGTCACCCTACCTAATATTCGCTGGGGTTTACTCTACGGTGTCATTTTGACCAATGCGCGAGTCATGGGCGAATTTGGTGCTGTTTCAGTTGTGTCTGGCAACATCACTGGCAAAACTCAAACCCTGCCCTTATTTGTCGAGGAAGCCTACAAGCAATATCAAACTCAATCAGCATTCTCCGCCGCCGTACTGCTTGGTGGTTTGGCATTAGTCACCCTCGTTCTGAAAGAAATTTTAGAGCGTAAAACCCGTATCGAAGATGTTGAATAGGAGACGTTAATAATTATGCACAGCACAAATGAATTGACAGTGAATTCAACTACCGCACCCGAAGATAATCGACTCACTAAAACTAGGGTCAGAATCCGCATCCCCAAGCAATACCAGGAAGAACCAGTCATCTCCCGCCTAATTTCTCACCACGGTGTCACAGTGAATATTGCTGCCGCCTTACTAGGCGCAAATGCCAGAGATGATGGCTGGTTCGACTTGGAACTGATAGGGACAACTCGCCAGCTTCAAAGCGCCCTCACCTACTTGGATGAAATGGATTTAGAAATTTGGAGAAAATCAGATAAAGAAGAAGAGGGCTGGTAACAATTTGGGATTTTAGATTTTGGATTAATAATCTAGAATCCAAAATCTAAAATCCCAAATCGACTTACGCCATGTTACTCTCAATTGCCCACCGAGCTAACTCCGTGCGGTTATGGAGACTGGTTTTACCTAGCATATTGGACACATGGCTTTCAATCGTCCGCTGAGAGACATTCATCTGCTCGGCAATTTCTCGATTTGCCATACCTCGTGCCACAAACTGAACAACTTTTAGCTCAGTCGGCGTTAATTCTACGGTTTCAGGTACCTGAAGTTTTGATCCTCCCTCGGTTCCTCGACTTGGATGATGAATTAGGCGAGTGGCTTGCTTAAGGGACGATTCCACTTGCGCCACCAATTCTTCAGGCTCAAATGGCTTAACCATGTAGACATCAGCCCCAGTGTTAAGTCCCTTCACCCGATCTTGACTTTGACCTTTCGCGGAAAGGAACAAAACTGGAATCCAACTGATGCGGGGGTCTTCTCTTACGTGTTGTACGAGGGCAATTCCGTCCATCTCCGGCATCATCACATCGCAGATGATCATGTCAGGAATGTCCTGCTCTAGAACCTCTAGAGCTTCCCGACCGTTTTCCGCAGTGATCACCTCGTACCCTCGAAACTCCAGGTAGTCCTTGACCAGCAAAATCAGGTTGGGGTCATCATCAATCAGCAACAGTCGTTTGTTATCTCTTACACTGGTGTCTTTCATGGTGTCCCACTCGCCAAGCCTGGATTCGTGAATTTTACAACCGTATTCTAAGTAGACTCTACGTTATTTCGGACACCCTGCTGTATTGGTTTGTACTAGGTCTAGACAAATGCTAAATCCTGTTTATAACCAAATAATTATACTTACTTACATGGGTGGCAACGATAAGGATCTAGTAGGTATACGGAAGAATATAACGTAGCTACTATGTTAGTGTATAGGGTTCTGGTAGCGGATGAACTAAAAAAGCATATTCTTGTACGATTTTGTTACCAATAAGATGCTCTTGGATAATCCGCTCTATTACTTCCGGAGTCGCCCCGCGATACCATACGCCGTCTGGGTAGACGACTAGAATTGGGCCAGAGGCGCAAACTCGCAAGCAGTTGGCTTTGGTGCGGAAAATGCAGTTGGGGCGAGTTTCGGTGGGTTTGTCAATTTTTAACTCTTTGAGGCGACGCTTTAAGTAATTCCACGATTCTAGGCTGGCTTCCTTGGAGCAGCATTGAGCTAAAGTCTGGTCAGCACATATGAAGATGTGTCTTTGAATTTGATTGAGTCCTAAGCTCTGGACGCACGCGAGGATAGCATCTTGGTCTTGTGGCTTACAGGTGTCTAGAATCTGGGCTTCAGATTGAGCTACTGTATTTTCAGTCATTTTTACTTCTTTCTTGGGCAAACTCTGGCTTTTCGCGTCTTTGACAATACGTTGGCAGTTCCAACTTTTCTTTTAGCAGACTGGCGGCAGAAAAGGAAAAAAGCTCTCATGCAAAAAAAGAATTCTTGACTTTTTCCTTTGACTTACCTCCTCACCTCTTCCCCAGTTCCCATCTTTGTTCGGAAACCCGTACACACAATTTTGCAGAACTTGCTTGCGATCGCACACCTTACTCCGCTAAATTAGCACTCAGGAGCCGAGAGTGCTAAATTTAGAACGCGACGAAGATCGCGTTTAGATGTCAAACCTGTTGTAGGAGCTTTATTTGTATGGCTGCTGTATCTCTGAGTGTATCCACCGTTAAGCCTCTAGGCGATCGCGTATTTGTAAAAGTGAGCGCCGCTGAAGAGAAAACCGCTGGTGGAATTCTTCTGCCAGACAACGCCAAAGAAAAACCCCAAGTCGGCGAAGTAGTCGCTGTGGGCCCTGGCAAGCGCGATGATAAAGGCGCTCGTGTTGAGATGGAAGTCAACGTCGGCGACAAAGTTCTCTACTCCAAGTACGCTGGCACAGACATCAAACTTGGCACAGAAGAGTACGTCCTGCTGTCAGAGAAAGACATTTTAGCCGTAGTTAACTAAATAGCTAATGGCTAATAGCTAATCGCAATTAGCTGTTTAAAGATCAAAATTCACATAACTCACCGAAAACCTGGAAATATATGGCTAAGCGCATCATTTACAACGAAAACGCTCGTCGCGCCCTAGAAAAGGGAATGGACATTTTGGCAGAAGCCGTGGCTGTCACCCTCGGCCCCAAAGGCCGTAACGTAGTGCTAGAGAAGAAGTTTGGCGCACCGCAAATCGTTAACGATGGTGTCACTATCGCCAAAGAAATTGAACTTGAAGACCACGTAGAAAACACTGGCGTAGCGCTGATTCGTCAAGCTGCTTCCAAAACCAATGATGCTGCTGGTGATGGCACCACCACCGCTACCGTTCTCGCGCACGCAATGGTCAAAGAAGGGTTGCGGAACGTTGCTGCTGGAGCCAATGCAATTTCCCTGAAGCGCGGTATTGACAAAGCTATTGGCTTCCTGGTAGAGCAGATTGCTCAACACGCCCGTCAGGTAGAAGATTCCAAAGCGATCGCGCAAGTCGGAGCTATCTCTGCTGGTAACGACGATGAAGTTGGGCAGATGATCGCCCAAGCAATGGACAAAGTGGGCAAAGAAGGCGTGATTTCCTTAGAAGAAGGGAAATCCATGACCACCGAACTCGAAATCACCGAAGGGATGCGCTTCGACAAAGGCTACATCTCTCCCTACTTCGCTACCGACATGGAGCGGATGGAAGCGATCATGGATGAGCCTTTCCTGCTCATCACCGATAAGAAAATCGCTCTAGTACAAGACTTAGTGCCAGTGCTGGAGCAAGTAGCTCGTGCTGGTCGTCCTCTGGTAATTATCGCTGAGGACATTGAGAAAGAAGCTCTGGCAACCTTGGTAGTCAACAAACTGCGGGGTGTGCTGAACGTGGTTGCTGTCAAAGCTCCTGGTTTTGGCGATCGCCGCAAAGCCATGCTCGAAGACATCGCCGTTCTCACCGGCGGTCAGCTAATCACCGAAGATGCTGGTCTGAAGCTGGAAAACACCCGCTTGGAGATGCTGGGTAAAGCCCGTCGCGTCACCATGACCAAAGACAGCACCACAATTGTTGCTGAAGGCAACGAACAAGCTGTTAAATCTCGTTGCGAACAAATCCGCCGTCAAATGGATGAAACCGAATCTTCCTACGACCGCGAGAAGCTGCAAGAGCGTCTAGCTAAGCTTGCTGGTGGTGTCGCAGTAGTCAAAGTTGGTGCTGCCACTGAGACGGAAATGAAGGACAAGAAGCTGCGTCTGGAAGATGCCATCAACGCCACTAAAGCTGCTGTGGAAGAAGGTATCGTTCCTGGCGGTGGTACAACTCTGGCTCACCTGACTCCCCAACTGGAAGAGTGGGCAACTGGCAACCTGAAGAATGAAGAGTTGACAGGTGCGATGATCGTTTCTCGTGCTTTGGCTGCTCCTTTGAAGCGGATTGCTGAAAACGCCGGACAGAATGGCGCTGTCATTGCTGAGCGCGTCAAAGAGAAAGAATTCAACGTTGGCTACAACGCGGCGACCAATGAGTTCGTCGATATGTTTGAAGCTGGTATC
Source organism: Trichocoleus sp. FACHB-40 (assembly GCF_014695915.1). GTDB lineage: Bacteria > Cyanobacteriota > Cyanobacteriia > Cyanobacteriales > FACHB-T130 > Funiculus > Funiculus sociatus. Next base: position 80,720 of record NZ_JACJPF010000107.1, on the reverse strand, counting down.
GTTGACCCTGCTAAGGTGACTCGTTCCGCTCTGCAAAATGCCGCTTCTATCGCTGGCATGGTGCTGACAACTGAGTGTATCGTGGTTGACAAGCCTGAGCCTAAGGATGGCGCTGGTGCTGGTGCTGGCGCTGGCGCTGGCATGGGCGGCGACTTCGACTACTAATTCTCGCTTTGAGCGGGCATTCTGCCCGCCCAACTATTAAAACAGATGTCTCCTAGTGGAGACATCTATTTTTTTTGTTTAAACAGCAAAGACGCATTAGCCCTCTTCGCTATAGAGCGCACAGGAACAGAGGGCGATCGCGTTTATATTTCCGAGTCGCTAATACTAACCACAACTGTGTTTTTTTGACAACCTATTCTAAGCATAAAAATGGCAAAAGCCATCTGAAAACTGAAACAATTAATCAAAGCCGGAAAATAGATATTCCCTATTGTGCGATCGCTTTTTCTAATATCATCTCAGTAAATATACTTGCTTATTTAAAAAAAATTGTCATACTTGGCTCAACCAATAGTTTTAAATAAGTAGATACGCTTAAACCTTTGTTGCACAAAATCACTTTAAGTATTCGCTTGAAAAATAATATACTATCTTCAAATGGTGTGGGGAAAGTTCCGGAATTCTTCTGGAACATCTAGCTATAGGTATACGTCACCTTTACCCTCAAAAAATTTAGTTGTAAAAAGTAATAATAACCTTCTTAGCAATTGACCTAAAATTCGTGTAGAATCCGAGCAAAGATGGTGTGTTTTGAGGAGTTTTAGACCGTGAAATCCCCTTTAAGAATAGAGAAGACAGCATCCTCAGCGCTAGTATTTACAGCCTTTGGTTTGCTTGCGGTTAGCATTGCCCCATGCTTAGCAGCACCAGATGTCAACGCAGCTACAACCGCTGAAACAGTCGAGTCTTCAAATCAGGGATTCTCGGCATCTACAGATTTAGCAACGGCAGGGTATACAACAGAGTCAACATCTACTGCAATACCAGTTGAAGAGACATCTGAAATCTCCACATCTGCGGAATTATCGCTAATAACACAAGAAGCCGAGGCAACACCAGCAACACTACCAGCTATTAGTCCGAAGATAGCGCCCCTTACCGCCAAAGCCGAGTCGCAACCGACAACCAGCGATGCCGCTGATTTGTCATTGACCAATACCCCCATTGTTGCTGCCAACAACGGTCAGAGCTTAGAGACTACATCTGCTTCAGTTGAGAAAACCCAAACAGATGTTCGCAGTTTGGCGACTCCTATTAAGACAACAACACTAGACTTAGTGCAAGCGCAAGCGTTGCCATCTGAAAATGCCAACGATCAGACCTTGCCACTCGCCGATCCTCTAGAAATGGGCGATCCAGAGGCAGCGGAAGCTGATCCAATGGGACAAGTTACCAATATTTCCCAGTTGCGTGACGTGCAACCGACAGATTGGGCGTATGAAGCGCTGCGGAGTTTAGTAGAACGCTACGGTTGTATAGCAGGATATCCTGACGGCACATTTCGCGGCAACAGAGCATTGAGCCGCTATGAATTTGCTGCTGGTGTGAATTCTTGCTTGCAACAGATTGAGAAATTAATTGCTGCCAGCACAGCAGACTTCACCACCAAAGAGGATTTAGAGACCTTGCGGCGGTTAGTGGATGAATTTGGGACAGAAATTGCGACATTGCGATCGCGTGTGGATAATCTGGAAGGTCGCACCGCATTCTTAGAAGCAAATCAGTTCTCCACCACCACGAAACTGTTTGGACAAGCAGTTTTCGGCGTTCAGGGACGCAATGACAATGATTTTGAACTGCTTAACCTGCGATTTGAAGACCAGAACACGAATATCAATGTCATTAGCAACGTACAGTTGAGTCTGTTTACCCAGTTTAGCCCTCGCAGTCTCTTGCTGACAGGACTGCAAGCAGGAGCAGGCAATACAGGCCCTCGTACCTTGAACGACCAGATATTTCTGGGTTATGAAGGAGACACAGGTAACGACGTGGTGCTGAGTGACCTCACCTATCGCCAACTGCTCGGCAATAACTTTGCCTTCATCGTCGGGCCAGAGGGAGTCAACCCGGTTAACGTCTTCCGGGGAGCTAATCGTGTAGAAAGTGCTGGTCAAGGGCCGCTTTCCCGCTTTGCCCAACGCAACCCGATTATTAACACTGGCGGTCGCGGCGGCATAGGCTTTGACTGGCAACTTGGCACTCGCCTTAGCTTGCAGGCAGTTTATTCAGCCAGCCGTCCAGCAGATTCCTTCCGTGGCGGCATTTTTGGCGGAAATGACGGAGAAACCGCAGCCGGGGCGCAATTGGTCGTTTCGCCCACCAATAACATTGATGTTGCCGTGCAATACGTCAATTCCTACTCTCCGTTTGGAAGATTGAATACTGGTGTTGGCGACGATATCGTCGATTTCGGAATCTTTAGCGGGTCGAACCGTTCTCCGATTAGTACCAATGCCTTTGGTGCCAGCCTGGAATGGCGAATCACGCCCCGCGTTACTTTTGGCGGTTGGGGAGGCTATACAACTTCAGATGTAAAAGTCGGATCGGGAACTGTGGAAACAGTGAACTGGATGGCTTACCTGAATTTCCCCGATTTGTTTGGTCAAGGCAACCTCGGCGGGATTTATGTCGGTCAGCCTCCCAAAATTACCAGTAGCGACCTTCCTACTGGAAGAAATTATCCCGACTTTATTAGCAAAGGTGGACTCGGAGAGGAAGGTGGTCAGCCATCAAGCACAACTCATGTAGAAGCTTTCTACCGCTTGCGAGTCACCGACAATATCACCATCACGCCTGGAGTCATTGTGCTGTTTAATCCACTTCACAACGACGATAACGACACCATAACTATAGGCTCAATCCGTACTACCTTTACCTTCTAAGTCAGAGGCGTTCAGTTTTTTCAGGGCGATTTATAATCGCCCTGAAAAAACAAAAAAAAATTCTAAGTAATCTGGGAACTGGTTTGGTAATAAAAGCGTCATCTACTTAAGAAAGGCGCAGCAAGGCTAAAGGACAGTATGAACTGATGTTTTTATCCCAGTCATACCCGCCCCCGATTGCTAAAACGCCAATCAAATCAGAACCTTGTTTATTACTTTCTATTACTTCTAGTTCTGAGCTTGCTCAGGATGAATTCCAGAAGCACTTATTTTCCCTTGTTGAGTATCGAGTTGGGCTAGAACGGTTCCTTACATTGTTATTCACTCACTGATGGAGTCCTTACATGATTGCTAAATCAAATAAGTATGCTGTTTGTTTAGGTCTAGCCGGAGGCTTAGCGATCGCTCTTGCCTCCAACGCTCAAGCCCAACAAGCTACTTCGACTACGACTACAAGCGGACAAGCCCAGAGGGTTCAGATTACAGGCGGTACAGTCGCAGGAACAGCTGCCTTCTTTTCGACGATACAAAATCAATTAGGCTCCACTCCTAACGCTCCAGTTCTGTTTGATGCTACCGTCAACAGTCTTCAACTTCAAACCACTTCCGGAAACACAAACACTGCTACTTTCAAACCGCAAGCAGCCAGTTTCAAAGATACTGGTGCTGGCAACGTTGGTACTCCTGGGGCGGGTGACGAAGCTACCTTACTTGGCGGCTTATCTGGGATAGCCTCTACATCTAACGGTTTTCTAGTTCCGTTCACCAATGTCCCAGCAAGAATAGACTTCAAATTAAATTCCTTTACCACCGATGCCTTTTTGACAGGCTCGTTGATTACTCCTAAGGTGGCAGGTAACGCTCCCCCTGTTTTCCTGCCACTGGATCCTATTACGCTATCTACTCAGTCTCAGACAAACTTTAATTCCAGAAGTGGGTTCCTGCAAGTTGGCCCCTATAATGGACAACTGACTTCGGGTTCCATTGCTTTGCCTCCAACTGTTCGTTTCGGTGCCGGAAGTGGCAACACTCCTAATGTTCCTCCAGTTGTTGTGGGGCAACGAACAAAATTCGAGATTGAGGGCAAAGGATTCGGAAGCTTAACTAACACTTTTTCCGAGCAACCTAGTACCACTTCCACCGCAACAGGCGGCACCACCACAGGCGGCACGACCACAGGCAGCAACACAGGCACGACCACAGGCAGCAACACAGGCACGACCACAGGCACGACCACAGGCACGACCACAGGCACGACCACAGGCAGCAACACAGGCAGCAACACAGGCGGCACCACCACAGGCGGCACCACAGCAACTGGCGGCACCACAGCAACTGGCGGCACCACCACAGGCGGCACCACAGCAACTGGCGGCACCACCACAGGCGGCACTGGGGACGACAGCACAACTAGCAGCACAACGATCGCTCAAAGCTTCACCAGCACTGACAGCAAGCTAGCTTTCAAAAGCGATACTGCCCAAACCAAATTCAAAATTGAGGGTCAAGGAGACCAAAAATTCACGGTCGAAGGCACCGTAAATGGCGCTGACATTCAACTGGGTGGATCTAACATCCGCGAACTGAAACTTTCATCTGGTGTTAACACTTCTCCGATCGACTTTAAAGTTAAAGGGGAAGGTGTTGGTATCACCACGGTGACAGGCAGCAGAACTGTTAGCTATGTCAGCCCGCAGAGCCGAACTGAGTTTGAATTTAAGCAAGATGGCTCTAATGGTTTCACAGCCAAGGGAGATAGTCTGGGTCGTACCCAATTCAAGGTAGGTGCGATCGCCAGTAACTTCGCTTCATACGATGCTTCTGCTAGCAGCACCACCAACAATTTCTACTATGGCAACAGCAGCTATAGCTATGGCGCTGGGGCAAATGTAAACAACAACACAGGCTTCTACTCTTCGCAAAACCAGCAATTCGCCATTAACCTGAACAATAACGTTAACATCGATAACTACTACAGCAGTGGCGGTGGCAGCTTCAGCGGCAGCTTCGGCGGCGGCGGCAGCTTCGGCAGCGGCGGTGGCAGCTTCGGCGGCGGCAGTGGTAGTGGTACAGGCACAGGCACTGGTACTGGTGTCGGCACAGGTACAGGCACAGGCACTGGTACTGGTGTCGGTACAGGTACAGGCACAGGCACAGGCACTGGTACTGGTGTCGGCACAGGCTCAGGTAGTGGCTCAGGTAGTGGCTCAGGCTCAGGTACAGCCAGTGGCTCAGGCAGTGGCTCAGGCTCAGGCAGTGGCTCAGGCACGACTGTCACACTTTACAACGAGCAAACCATCAACCTGATCGCCCTAAATAACGCTTTCGTCAGCAGTTCTTCAAGACTCTACCCCGTTTTCGCCCCTGGCAGTAATGCCAGCGTCAGCGTATCCGTTGAGCGCGGTAGTAACGATCGCATTTTGCTGGTTGAACGCCAAAATAACGGTCGCGGTAACGCCTACGGTCATTACAAAGACAAAAATGACCAAGGTCGGGTGGTGCAAGCTTGGCAGCAAGTAGGCCCAACAAGTAAGCTCATTCCTGGTATGACTGGTCTGTATGAGATTCCGACCACTCAGGTTTCTAACCCCGAAGGTTTCGACAACGACGACGACGATAACGACGACGATGATAACGGAACCTCTACAACCCCTACCACCGGCACCACAACCACACCGACGACTACATCACCTTCTGGCACAACCACTGAGCAAGGTGACGACGACGGTGACGATGACGACGGTGACGATGACGACGATGATAACGGAGCTTCTACAGCCCCAGCTCCAGCCCCTACAGGCACAACAGCTCCAGCTACAGGTACAACAGGCACAACAGCTCCAGCTACAGGCACAACAGGCTTACCCGCTACAGGTCAATAGTAGCTACAACTCAATCAAATGCTGATGCTCTGATTTGAGGAAAAACGTGCAACTCGCGCTCTTGGCTACAGGAGACGAGTTGCCAAGACTAGGGTACTGCTCACTTGAGTTAGAAAAGTGATATAGCGATCGCCTCCAGGTCATGAACTGGAGGCGATTTTTTCCTTTATGTAGCCTTAACAACTGTAGGTGCTTCGCCTTCCCGAAGAGTAGTCAAGGCCGAACAAAGAAAGCCTGCACAACGGAAGGCTTTCTGGCTTTCTAGATGCTAACAATGCCTGACCATTGAACTTTTTTCAGCTTGTCCCGCCGATAGGAGAAGAAAAATTCTGGTTCCTGGTAGGTACAGTGAGGTGCTACGCTTACTTGTTCGCTACTAATTCCCATCTGTTCTAGTTGCAACTCGTTGACTCGCCGCACATCCAAGCGCACCCGTCCTGGTTGTGGATCTGGCAACAGAGGCGAATTTGACAACTGCTGCAAGGCATCCAAAATTGCTTCTAAATCTTTTTCTGGGTCTAGCTGTGGTATGATGCTAGCTCCAACTTCAGCCGCTACATTAACAGAAAGCTGATAAACTTCACCAGCGATCGCAGGCCCCATCGCCACACGCAGATTTTGCAGTTGAGACCCGTTTGCTAGAAGGTGAGCGATCGCTTGCGGAACAATTTTCCTGGCAGTACCGCGCCAACCTGCATGAACTGCCCCCACCTGCCCCGTCTGAGTATCAGCAATCAAAACCGGAGTACAATCAGCACTTGCTACCCACACCGACTGCTGGGCAAGTTCCGTCACAATCCCATCAGCAGGGGGTAACTCTTGACAATCAGCAGCACCTTCGATTTGGGAAGGTGTCATAACAACATTGCCATGCACCTGTTTAACTCGATAAACCTGAGCGTCGGGCTGTAAAACCCCCACTAATTCCGCCGGATAGCGTGGCGAAAATTGTTGCGTAAAAAAACCGTGAGGCCGGTTTCTTAGCAAGCTACAAGTTAAATAGGGCAATCCTTCCCAATTATGCCAATTCCAGATATTAGTAAGATTTTGCGATTCTCCTGCGCCCAAATTCAGATCGGTGCGGGAAAGCATTGCCATCTGTTAACACTCCTCAAATGTCAGTGAGATCATGTTAACTTACGTAACCAATTAGTGATTTTGCATCAGCGGCATTTAATTGACATCTTGCCCCATTCTCAAGAAGCCTCAAAACCCGCCAATAAATTTATTTCTTAGCTAATAGCGAAAGTCCCTTAAAATAGACTGAAATCTTTATATGATCAGCCTTTAGTCCTCTTAAGAGGACTAAAGGCTATTAGCTAGAAATTTTAATCTCTGGCGGGTTATTGCAACTGGTCTAAGATGTGGCATTTAATCAACATGGGCTGGAAGCCTCGATAGGGGAAGTGCCTCTAAAGCTTTCCTATCATATATTTGAGACACTTCCTTCCACCAACCAAACCGTTTGGAAATTGATGGAGCAAGGGGCAGAACCGGGAACGGTAGCGATCGCTCTTGAACAAACTGCTGGGCGGGGTCAGTGGGGCCGCCAATGGCAATCAAGCCTCGGTGGACTTTACCTATCCCTAGCCCTTGCTCCCAATCTACCAGCTACAAATAGCGCTCTTCTGACTTTATGCAGTGCTTGGGGAATTGCCACAGCATTGCGTAGTCACAGCATCCCAGTATTTATTAAATGGCCCAACGATTTAATACTTTGGGGGCGCAAACTAGGCGGCATTCTCACCGAAACTAGAGTGCAGCAGGGAAAAATTACCAAAGCAGTCGTAGGCGTAGGGATTAACTGGGCTAACCCAGTGCCTGAAACTGGAATTAATCTACAATCATTCTTTGAACAGCAACCACAACAAGTAATTCCATCCCTGGAAATTTTAGCAGCAATTACTCTACAGGGAATTTTTACCGGATACCAATACGCCTCGCCGAAACAGATAGAGACTCTGTTACCCTCTTACTTAGAGCTTCTCACTAGCAAGGGTCGTTGTGTAATCGTAGACGGACGTTCTGGAGTCGTTGTGGGAGTCGCACCTACTGGCGAACTGCGAGTCCGCTTGTACTCAGGAGCCGCAGCCGAAGAAATTTGCCTCCAGCCCGGTACAATCAGTCTGGGCTATGAACGGTGATTTTTCCAGCTCCAGGGTGAAATGGGTGAAGACTTACCAGACTTAACTATTGAGAGCCAGTTAAATGAGGAGTGATTCCCAAATGCAAGAGCGAAACCACCCTAGTTGTACTTTGTTTGGCTTGTTCTGCCGCCGTAAAGTGTTGATGCAGGGACTGAGTTGGATTGGCGGTATCGGAGTTATCAGCAGCGGCTGGGTTGTGGCGCAGACCGATCCGAGTATAGACAACATAGGCTCGTCCACAACCCAAGAAGCACCGCCTGTTGTAAGATTTGAGTCAAACTCGCCGCGTCCGCCAGCACCTCCGGCTGCACGTCGCCGCTCTATTGCACAACCAGAAAGGGCTTTTGTCCCCCGTCGTCGCTCGGCGCCAACAGCGTCAGAGCCTAGTGTAGTTCGCCGCCGCTCAACACCAACAGCGTCAGAGCCTAGTGTAGTTCGCCGCCGCTCAACACCAAAGCCAGTTGCTTCCCGCCGCCGCCGCTCAACACCAAAGCCAATTGCTTCCCGCCGTCGCCGTTTGGCACCAGAATTAGAGCAAGCTTCAACTGCTTTCCGCCGCCGCTATTCACCCGCCGCCGAGCCTACTGTAGTTCGCCGCCGTCGCTCAGCACCAGCAGTGGAGTCAACTGCCGTATCTAGAGAACCAGAACTTTCTGCCCCAAATTTGTTGGAGCCGAACGGGATTTCTTATGTGAAGCCTCCTAAGCTTGCACCCAGCAAACCAGGGGAGACAGAGATCGCTTCCAGCGACTACAACAATAACTACATCGACCCTACAGATTACAGTCTTGGAGCGACGAGTGGAGGCGAGGAGCCTAGTGGCTCTTATGAGGAACCGCCTGAGGTTGTGTTGTCGGAACGCTCAACTGGATGTCAAAGTGTTTTACAAAGCGGAGAGGGAGTATCCGGCGGGCTTTGTGGTGGTGGTAGGGTAGCCTCCAGAAGACGCGATCGCGTAACCGCTAACCTAGCTTCTTCTCCCAGAAGCCGTAGAACTTACGGAAATGAGGTACGGCAAGCTATCAGGGCTAGAGAGTCCGGGAATCGAGCTGAAGTAACAGAAGCTATCAGGGCTGTAGGAAACCGCTCCGGGTTACGCCGCTCTCGTCTGGCATCTAGGCTAGAACGCAATAACCGCCGGGGAACCCTGCTGGCATCTGCCGGGCCTGTGCAAATTGGGCCGATTCGCGATCGCAGTAATCGCACTCGTTATCGTCGCAACAGGACTTCCTCCTCAGCGACTGCGATCGCTTCCAACTTCCAGTCAGAACGCGAGTACACACCACAAAATGTACCCAGTTACAAGCCACCAATTCCTACCATTTTTCGAGGCTTGAGCAACGGCAACACCAGCTTAATTTTCCCACTGGCGGTTCCGGCACCAATTACCTCAATGTTTGGCTGGCGGGTGCATCCGATTTCGGGTAGTCGCAGATTCCACGCAGGTACTGACCTGGGCGCACCGATGGGAACGCCAGTTCTAGCAGCATACGCTGGTAAAGTAGCGATCGCGGACTGGATGGGCGGTTACGGTCAATCCATTGTTCTCCAGCACAACGAAACCCAAGAAACCCTCTACGCTCACCTCTCAGAAATCCTTGTCCAACCAGGTCAAGTTATCGAACAGGGAACCGTAATTGGGCGAGTTGGCAGCACTGGCAATTCCACAGGCCCCCATCTCCACTTTGAAGTCCGCCAGTTAACGGAATCAGGCTGGATGGCGATGAACTCAGGCGCTCAACTAGAGTATGGTTTGGCGCAACTGATCAAAGCCTTACAAGTAGCCCAGGCACCTCCTCAAACAGCTCCTCAAACAACCCCTCAAACAACCCCTCAAACAACTCCTCAAACAACTCCTCAAACAGCTCCTCAAACAATCCAACCAGACAGTTAAGAAGGTAAAAGTCAAAGGCAAAAGATTAATATTTTTTTCTCTCTTTTGCCTTTGACCTGTCTTGCCCCAAGATTCGGGGAAACATAGCTACACCCTTTCACAGATACCCGTGTTCTGCCAAGAATGAGGGTGTAATATTATGCAACCCAACAGTAGCGGCGGTCTCTTCCTCAACCGCAATAGCTGGATTACGCAGAAATTTTTCTACGTATTTGCCCAGAATATCGGCTTCCAAATTTACCAAACCGCCAGTCTGTAAATAAGCAAGATTCGTCTCGGCATAACTGTGAGGAATTACAGCAACCCTAAACCAGCTGCCAGCCTGGTCGCAATCTGCCACCGTTAGACTCACCCCATTGACAGCAATGCTGCCTTTGGGGATGATGTACCGTGCAACTTCCGCAGGTGCCGCAAAGCGCATCTCCCAAGAGTTAGAGGTTTGTAAAGATTCCTTTAAATACCCAATTCCGTCTACATGCCCAGTCACAAAATGCCCCCCCAGCTTGCTGCCAACCCGTAGAGACGTTTCTAAATTCACATAGGCGGCGGCTTGCTGTCGCTGTCCCAAAGTTGTGCGTTTGAGAGTTTCCGGAGAAGCGGCTGCCACAAAACCTTCGGGCAAAATCTCCTCAACCGTCAGACAAACGCCATCAACTGCCACACTGTCACCGATCGCAAGAGTCGGTAAAATCATCTGGGAGGCATCTCCAAGGGCTGAAAGCTCAAAGCGGTCTTCTCCCAAGGGATAAATGGTTCCCAATGCTTGAATTAATCCGGTAAACACTATTTTTCGCTGAAATTAGGTAAATAACGGTGATTAGTCTCTGGCTAATGGCTCTGGCTAATGGATTAAAACAATTAGCCGTTAGCCATTAGCACTTAGCAATTAGCAACGGACAATACGAGGTCTATATTTTTTAGTAAAATTCCCAGCCCAATCGACCTAAGACTGCGGCATACTGGGAAATACAGCTTGGTTGATCCCAACTTAACCAAGTCTTCACAGCTGGTTGTACCGTCGCTTGGTAAGGTGATTAGAACCGCAAGCGTATTTATTAAATCCCAGATCCGTCTAATACCAGTTTATAGCTTTGCTTTACCCACCCCGACGCCTACCGTGTTCTAGAGGCCAAGCTGATGATTGAAATGAGAGTTGCTGGAATTGCATTAGATGCCGTCACGCGCAGTCCGATAGTATTGCTCAAAGATGCTTCGGAGCGACGGGCATTGCCAATCTACATTGGACAAGATCAGGCAAAGGCAATTATCAGTGCTTTGGAAAAACAGACTCCTCCCCGCCCTCTCACTCACGATTTGATTGTCAATATTTTAGAAGCGTGGAATATGACTCTGGAGAGAATCATTATTCACTCACTTCAGGACAATACATTTTACGCGATCCTGAGCGTTCGCCAAGGTGAGGTAAAGAAGGAGATTGATGCTCGTCCTAGCGATGCGATCGCTGTTGCCATCCGCACTGATAGTCCCATCTGGGTGATGGAAGAAGTCGTTGCCGATGCCTCAATTCCCGTTGACCGCGATGCTGACGAGGCAGAACGCCGAGCCTTCCGAGATTTTGTCTCCAAGCTCAGGCCAGAGGATTTGATTCAGCGAGGAGGTTTGAGCGAGTAGCAATTTTTAATTTTGGATTTTAGATTGAAGAATTGGGGCATCTAGCCTCCAAGTAAAGATTCATAGGCTTGACTAAGCGCTATTTAATCCAAAATCCAAAATTTAAAATCCAAAATTGATATGCGTTATCGGCGGTTTGGAAAAACGAATCTACCACTATCGGTGTTTTCTATAGGAACTATGCGCTGTCTGGCTTCTGAAGAAAATGCACGCCAGACGGTACATCAAGCTGTTTCTTTAGGAATTAATCACTTAGAAACGGCTAGAGGTTATGGCAAAAGCGAGCAGTATCTTGGTGCTGCCTTAAAAGCTGGATTACCTCTGTCACGAGAGCAGCTTTACATCACCACTAAAATTCCGCCGACACCTGACGCTGATACTATGCGTCAGTGCATCGACGAGTCCCTGTTGAGACTACAGCTGGACTACGTGGATTGTCTGGCAATTCATGGCATCAATACTTGGGAACATCTGGACTGGGTGCAGTCCGGCTGTATGCAGGCGGTAGCGGAAGCCGTAAATAGCGATCGCGTCCGACACGTTGGTTTTTCCACTCACGCACCGCTGGAGGTCATTCTGGCGGCGATTAACACCGACCTGTTTGAATTTGTTAACCTGCACTATTACTACTTCTTTCAGCACAATGCCCCAGCGGTTGAGTTAGCTCACCAAAAGGATATGGGCATTTTTATTATTTCGCCAGCAGATAAAGGAGGACAACTCTACACTCCACCAGAAACCCTGAAACATCTGTGTCAACCTTTCTCGCCGCTGGAGCTAAATTACAAATTTTTATTAAGCGATCGCCGGATTACCACCCTCAGTATAGGTGCAGCTAACCCAGAGGAACTGAGGGAGCCTTTGACTGTGGCTGAGGGCGATGAATTTCTCACCCAGGCGGAAGTTGAAGTTCTTGGGCGCTTGGAGACTCATTTAGTAGAGACTCTCTCCACTGACCTGTGTAGCCAATGCTACGCCTGCTTACCTTGTCCAGAAAATATCAATATCCCGGAAGTGTTGCGGCTGCGTAATTTAGCTGTTGCTTACGACATGACCGAGTATGGTAAATACCGCTACCGGATGTTTGAAAACGCAGGCCACTGGTTTTGGGGAAGCAAAGGCGATCGCTGCACCGACTGTGGTGATTGTCTGCCCCATTGTCCCCAAAATCTGGACATCCCAGCCCTTTTGCGAGACTCGCACCAGCGTCTCAATGGGCGAGCTGGCCGTCGGCTTTGGGAATAACTATCGTGGGATTAGGGATTGGGGATTGGGGATTGGGTAGACTTTGGGAAAGCTTCCTTGTCCTCCTAGTCCCCAGTCCCCAGTACAGGAGTCCCTAAAAAGGTTCTTTCCATTCAGCAAAGCCGAATTTTGTCTATAGCAGAAACGTTTCCAAGGTTGCATGGAATAAAAATTACTGCCCAAACAAGAGAGCGATTTGCTCTCTTATTTAATCAAATATTCCCTAAAATTTTCAAATATTACCAATAAATTTCTTTTGCTTGTAAAAAAGCAGAATTGTGGATGAATAATAAAACTATTAACGATTCTTTAGAAAACGGAAGCCTAAACAAAGCAATTTTTCAGGTAATTAGCAATAGCCGTGACGTTTTCTGGTAGAAACAGAATTAGCTATAATTAACAAGTTAAGAAGGTTAAAAAATGTAAATAAATATTTAAATATAGGGATAATGTGGATACTGCGCTGGTTGTGAAGTGGTCGTTAGCAAGCAGTTGTTAATTATAGAGAAAAGGACAAGACTACTAGAAAGCTATGAAAAAAATTTTAGTAATAGAAGACGAAGAATTTGTCCGTTACAACATTTTAGAACTGCTGGAGGCAGAAAATTTCGATGTTACTGGTGCAGAAAATGGCTTAATCGGGGTACAAATGGCAAGGGCTATCGGCCCCGATTTAATTATTTGTGATGTTATGATGCCCGAACTAGACGGTTATGGGGTGCTGAAAACGCTACGTCAAGATCCGATGACGGCGACAATTCCCTTCATTTTCCTGAGCGCTAAGGCTGAACGAGGCGATTTGCGTCAAGGTATGGAGCTAGGCGCGGACGACTATGTAACTAAGCCGTGTACGCCAGATGAACTGCTAGGCGCGATCGCTGCCCGCCTAAAAAGACAAACAGCCATTACTCAACCCTATACCGTAGCACTCAGACAGGCAGCAGAAAGACTAAATCACTTACTTTATTACGACAACATTACTAACCTTCCCAATCGGTTGCTATTGCGAGAACGGTTCAGTCAAATAATAGACAACAGGGAGCGGGGGAGAGAGCTAGACGGGTTCAGGAGCAGGGAGGAATTAGAATCTACATTCTTACCATCCCAAATCCCCATCAGCGAAGCTTCCTTCCACAGTTGGGTTCCACTTCTATACCTGGGATTGGATCGGTTCAACCGCATCAACGAGGGCTTAGGGAATCAAAATAGCGACAGATTAATTAAAAAAATTGCCGAACGGATAACAGCCTGTCTTAGCAAACAGGACACTATCGCTCGCTTAAATGCTGATCAATTTGTAATTATTCTAGCAACCTTAAGTCAAAGACAAATGGTTGCCAGTGTTGCCCAAGCCATAGTCTCATCTATCAATGAATCTTTTACCTTAGAAAGCGGTGAAGTTTTCCTCTCTGCCAGCATTGGCATTGCCTTTTATCCAAGCAATGGGCAGGATCTAGACAGCCTGATGAAGAAAGCTTCAGCGGCGATGTTTTATACCCAAAAACTTCAAGGGAATAACTATCAGTTTTACACTCCAGATATAAATGTCGGTTCTAGCGAAGAACTGGAGCTAGAAGCCAGTCTGCGTCGTGGCTTAGAACAAAAAGAATTTCAGGTTTATTATCAGCCGATTGTAAATCTTTCCGGTGGGAAAATCATCGGTGCTGAAGCCTTGGTGCGTTGGCAGCACCCCGTCCGGGGAATGGTTTCACCAGCAGAGTTTATTCCTCTGGCAGAGGAGACAGGCTTGATTGTTCCGCTTGGGGAGTGGGTGTTGCAAACTGCCTGCGCTCAAGCTCAGAGATGGCGAGATACTGGATTTTCATCGTTCCGGGTGTCGGTGAATTTGTCGGGGCGGCAATTCAGTCAACCGGAGCTGAGTCAGCGAATTGTGCAGATATTAGAAAGTGTCGGTGTTAATCCAACTACTTTGGGATTAGAGCTGACTGAGAGCATTTTGGTGGAAAATGCTACAGGCGCGATCGCTACCTTAAACGAGTTGAAGCAACTGGGCATTGACATAGCCATTGATGATTTTGGTACAGGCTATGCTTCCCTGAGCTATCTCAAACAATTTCCCTTTGATACCTTAAAAATCGATCGTTCTTTTGTCTCTGATGTCACCAGCGATGCCCAAAATCAAGCAATTATGACTGCCGTAATTCAACTGGCTCACAATCTCAATCTCAAAGTCACGGCGGAAGGAGTAGAAACCGAAGCTGAACTGGCATTCTTAAGCCAGCAGCAGTGCGATGCTATGCAAGGCTATCTGTTCAGTCGTCCCATCCCAGCAGCTGAGATGGAAACAATGCTATTTAGGGGTAAACGTTTGTTACTTTAAGCTTTTCCCCTTGTAGTAGGCGCTTTTAAAGCCGGGAACCTTAGCTAACAATCCTTAGACAATAATAGAGACGAGATTAAAGTAAGTAAAAATGAAACCTCAAGGAAAACAAAACAGGAAACAGCAACCCGGAAAAAATATTGTTTATTACTTATTCCCTATTATTTATTGTCTATCGCCTTTTTTAGTGCAGGCACAAACACCATCCGTGCTGCTGCCTTCTACCAAACCTTTAGAATTCAAACTGCTCAATCCGGAGGCAACACCGCCAAGAGGCAATGTCATCACAGCAAATAGTATGTCAGAGACAGGGCTAACAAATCCTAGCCTCTGGTGGGCTGACGAACAGTTCGGTGGCAAACTTTTGGAGAACTGGTTAGCGTACCCTAATGAGCGTCGGGTGGATTTGATAGTAAACCGCCAACTTTGGAGTATTTTGGACTATATGGGGCGCTATAGTTTTGTCAACAAAATGGGTACGGTTGCTAGAGATTTCGGCTACAGCACTAGAGTTTTTATTGTTAACCAGCCGGATGAGGCACTGGCTACCTACACCTGTGATTTTAGTACCAGTAACCCTGTGTGCGATCTGAATATAGAATCCATTGGTCAGGATAGTTGGCGGGTTCGGTCTAGAAATTAAAAATTATCCTCGTTGTTAGTCAGAAACTGGGAACGAAGTTATTAGAGGCGCTGCCTCCTTCAATGGCTTAAAAAGTTAAAAATAATTGAATATTAGCCGAGGTTCCCAACCTACGCTAACCAGAAATGAAAAATTCTCGTTCCCCTCTCTGGCTGGGAACGAGAATTTTTCATTTAGCGGATTTCTTGCCACAGAGAAAGGTACTTAAGGGCCGTAGATTGAGAGAGGGGATAGAGAAATTCGCTTTTCTCTAGAACCTGAGTATCTGGCAGTAACACTGAATTTGTCTGTAAAGATTTTGGTAACTCAGATCGATTCATGCCTGTGATAATTGGTGAGGCGGCGCGAGTGAATAAAGAAATTTCCAAGGCTTGTTTTTGCTGCCAACAAAAATCAATCCATTGGTTTTGGAGAGAGGCGATATTTGCCGTATCTTCAGACTTAGAAGCAGCAGCAGGTCGCACCCACACATCTGCCCAGAGAGCGGTTCCTGACTGAGGAACTACGGCGGCGAGGTTGCGATCGCTTTTTAGAACTGGCAGCACATCAGTTGACCAACCCACCGCTAGCCAAGTGTCTCCTATAAGTAGGGGTTCCAGATAGGTATCGGAACTGTAAAGCTTAATCTGCCCTTTTAACTTAGCAAGAGCGTCTTTTAAGTCGGAAACTTTATCCAGGTTTTCCGTATTATAAGAATGACCTAGCCGTTTTAAAGTTAGACCAATAACTTCTCGTGCCTGATCCAAAACAGAAATGCGATCGCGCAGTTCTTCTCGCCACAAATCCTGCCAATCTCTAGGCTCCCATCCCAACGCCTTGAATTTATCGCGGCGATACACAATAACAGTGCTTCCCCAGCGGTAAGGAGCGCCCCAAATCTTTCCCGAAGCGTCCAACTGTCCTTGTGCATTGCGTCTTACTAATTCTTGCCAAGGACGCGGTAACTGCTTCCATCCTGCTGTCTGGGTTGGCTCAATTGGTTGAATTAGCTTTTGTTCTATTGCTTGTGCTAACCAGTAATCTCCTAACGTCACTAAGTCAGCAATCACTGGTGTCTTTGTAATAAAGGGTATCCGCATCCAACCCTTTCCCGTCTCCCCTGGTTTGTGCCAAGTTTCCAGACGGGTAAATAACTCTTTTAATTGTGTTTCTGGCGTAAAATCCAGAGTAGCTGATTGCTTTAGGCTCTGGCGAAATTCATTTAATAGCTGAGCGGGAATGGAATTTTTCAGCAGTTTGACTCTTAAAGCTGGGTTTTGGGAACTCCCACAACTTGCAAGCAGCTGACTCATTGCCAGGGTTCCAGCACCCAGCAGAAAAGACCGTCGATTTATCATAAACTGTCGTGAAAACAGGGGCTAGAAAGGCAAAATGCCTTTTTAATTTTTTCTTTTTAATTTTTTTGTCGCCGCTCTACCCCAAAGCCTACCAATTCAATAACCGTTGGTGGTTCGCCGTTTTGAGGGCGTTCGTAGGTAATAATCGTGCGTAAGCGGATATCATCCTCTACAATCCGCATTTGATCCACTGCTACGGAACGGCGATAGTAAGTTATCATTTCCAGGATTTGGCGAGTAGGCTGATAAGTAAAGCGCCCCACAATCGCTCCTGGTTCTGAGTATCCCTCATCCCGCAGATAAAAACCCTCAATGACTTCTTCCCCGACGGGAACATCAGCGGCGATGGGTAGAGAAGGCTTTTTGGCTGGCGATTCTTCTGACACCACGTAAGCATCTGGCACAAATAGCGCCTTCAAACTCATCGCTACTTGTTCGCCCTTTTCCGAGATGGTATCAAACGCGATCGCAAACCCCGGACAGACATGATCATCTTCCTTCACCTGATCAGTGTCTACCTTAATTCCATTTAACGAGTAAAACTCGAAAGTTGGCTGCTTTTGTTCCAGCGTCAGGGGTTCTACCCGAAATTCTGTATAAGAGCGTTCCACCTGACCGCTTAAGACAGAATGATACGTTCTTTCGGTTGTCCATACTCCTGTGCAAGCGGTAAAAAACTCTCTTATGCTGAGCATTTTTTCTTCTAAATGGCTAAATTTACGTCAATAAAAAGGATTTTGCTTATTTGATTAAATTAACATAACTTTGTGTTCTTGTGTACAGACAATATTTATAACATTCAATATTTTTTTGCCCCCGCCGGAACATCATACATAGCCTGCATTTTCGTATTTACTGAGTATATTTTTTTACCATGCTTTTAACTAATAAATTTTTTAATGTTGAAGATAAAAATCAACCAAGATAGCCGTAAAAGAGCGAAATTTACCATAAAGCTTCCAAATCGCAAGTTTTCCAGTCATAGTTTATTAATCGGGCAACCAAGAAATCGCTCAGTCATGTCTATCTATATGCTGGATACAGCGTCTTACAGACGCTTAACTCCTGGTGAAAAAATTTATCTTACCCAATAGTTAAATAATTGATAAGTAAAACGCTATTTGAACTGTTGTTTCATAACATGAAGATCGGAGAAGTTACACACCAGGAAATTGCATGGATTCACTTCAAAAGCAAATTGTCGTTTTAAGTCATAAAGTTGATGTCGTGTACGAAATGCTCGAACAGCTGAATCAGAAAGTCTCTGACTCTCTGTCGCAAAGCAAGCAAGCGCCTGTCCAAGTTGGTACACCCCCGCCGATAGGAGCCAATAATAGCCGCTACTCGTA
Organism: Trichocoleus sp. FACHB-40; assembly: GCF_014695915.1. Classification (GTDB taxonomy): domain Bacteria; phylum Cyanobacteriota; class Cyanobacteriia; order Cyanobacteriales; family FACHB-T130; genus Funiculus; species Funiculus sociatus. The sequence goes on along the minus strand of NZ_JACJPF010000107.1, from coordinate 62,362 downwards.
TCAAAGCTACAGCAGTATGACTTCAGTGATGGAGCATAAGGATGTATTGGTTGATACCAACGGTTTAGACGGCAACTTCAAGAGTAGTGAAAAGGAATTGTCGCCGGAAATTCAAATCCAACGCCTAACCGCACAACTTACAGCCGCTTATAATCGCATCGCCGCCTTGGAAGAACAGTTACTTTCTAAAAGAATCCACTCTTAAGCAACAGTCAGAAGGATAAAGGTTAAATTTATACTTCATACTGAATACTCAATACCTCAACAACGTTCTATTAACGTTTCAATAGCATAGAGTAATTGCTTTTGGTGCCAGCCTTGGGTTAGTGTAGCTGCGATCGCGCATCCCCCTGCACCCATACCTTCTTTGACATATCCTTGCTCATAAGCCCTCAGTTGAGGGTAACGAGAAGCCGCAAAACTTAGCCCAGTAGCCATTAGGGAAACTGGGTTGATAGTTTTTGCTAATCCAATAGTGTCGCCCGTAGAGTCTTCTGCCACCCAGCGGGTTGTTCCTACCACTACTTGTTCTGGTTGCCAGGACAGGTTACATTGACGTGATATTGCCTGCATCAAGGCATATACAGCCAGCATTTGCGTCCCACCAGCAAGCAAAACACCGCAGCTACGACTAGCAGCGATCGCCATCCCCGCCGCCACAACTTGCATCGGATCTCCAATTGCCGCCACCAGCTGCAAAGGGTCAATTGCTTCGCCGGGACTGGGGAGTGGGGAAGAGAAGGCAGCAACTTTTTTGTCTTCCCATTCCCCAATCCTCGCCGCTTGTAGCCCAGCTTGCACCACAGCCCACTTTTGAGAATGATTGCAACTGGGGTGGCTGCTGTTGACTTTACCAACAGCCGGGAAACCCAAGCCAGTTAAAACAGCCAAAGCCGTTGTGGTTCCCCCCACCACGCACTCGCCCAGAATTAAATACCCATTGGGAATATTTGCCGCCAGCTTTTCTCCCCACCTAAGCCCCTGCTGGAGCAGATGTTTGACCGTTGTTAGTTCCAGGGCATTTCCTTGACTGAGACACCGGGCGGGAAAGCCCCCTAAATCAATTGTTGGGACACTCGGCGGCTGGGGCAAACCTGCATTAAATAAATAAACTGGAATATTCAGACCCTCGATTGCAGCGCGAGAGATTAGCACTGGTGAAGCTCCCGCTTGCAGGGGAGGTAGAGGGTATTGAGGCTGTTGGCGAGGGCCGTTATACAAAAATTCAGCATCTGCGATCGCAGTGTATCGCCGATCTTCTGGCGTTGCACCAGCCGCAGAAATGCCGGGGATCAAGGCGGTGTCAGTAAATCCTAAAATACAAGCAAACACCGCTGGCTGTCCTCGATATCGCTGGAGCCAGCGGTGTCCCTGTTCGTGTTGAGTGTAGACGTTAATGGGGATTGGAGATTGGGGATTGGGGATTGAGGATTGGGGATTGGGGATTGGGGATTGGGGATTGGGAAATCTCCCTTGTATCTCTTCCCCAGTACCTTGTCCCCAGTCCCCAGTCCCTTGTCTTTCTTCTCCCATCATCCTTTATTCCTCATAATCTAATAAAACTTGTACCCAGTTTGGCGGACGGGGGATTGGGTTGCCTAAGCGATCCAGTAGCACCAAAGCCACCAGATGCACCACGAATAGATAAATGATATTGCTCAGGATGACCATGCCGAATGCGATCGCTTGAACCACATAAAGACTCGGTTGGGCGAGCAACCCTAGCTTGACAAATATCCACTCTGCCAATTCCGTCACCTGGCTTGTCGTGTAAACCCAGAGGTCTTCGCCTAGTAAAATTGACAGCAGCCAAAACCGAAAAAAGAATCCAAACGTGCCAATAATCCCACCTATACCAATCGAGAACAGCCAGTTACTCCCGCGCCTCCACATAGCCCCCAGCTGGACACCCATCAAAGCATAGGGGATAACAAAGAGAATACTGCGGGTAGGCCCCATCAGCACCGACAACAGCAACCCAGTAACCAACGCCGCCATCCAAGCAGCGCGGTATCCCCAGCGCAAGTATGCCAAAGCAATTGGCACCGGGAAAAACATTCGCAACAGCGGCCCCAGGGGAAAGTAATAATTAATCAGCCAAATCAAGCTAGAGGTACTAGCTAAAAAGGCAGTTTCCACCAATATCAGGGGAGACTTCGCACTCACCTTAACTTCAGAAAAATTGTCTGGTGGGGCGCTGGTTGTCCCTGTTGTGTCGCTTCTATCCGTGTCTCCAGACAATTGTGGATTAAAGCTTTCAGGGCCAGTGGTACTTTTTCTTGCTGCGTTCGCCAGTCCGGTCGGCTGATTTTCCGTTTCCAGATCGCTGGGGCGATCGCCTTCACCGTCTTTAAAAGGATCGCTCATGCAAATTTTAAAACAGGCAGATTTTAATTTAACCTTTATCTAACTTTGAGGCGGATCGTTCCCTGGCACCATTGATGATTTTGCCGAAAAGCCAGATTTTTTATTGATAAATAGGGGATTGGGAACAAAGTTATGAGTTGTAAGTTATTTATTTCCAACTTTTCGCCTCACTCCCCACGCCTAAGTTTCCCTTAGACGATTAGTCGTTCCAAGGCTCCCATATCGGGAATACAGAGAATATCGTGATCGCGCATAATCAGCCCTTTTTTCTCCAACTTTGTCAGTACCCGCGTCACTGTTTCCCGCGCCAGTCCGCTGAGACTACTTAATTCGCGATGAGGCAAGTTCGGGATATTAATTCCTTTTTGTGCAGTTTTTCCCTGCCCTTCCGCGAGAAATAACAACGTATCGGCTACACGCGACATACTGTCCGATTCTCGCAACCGGAGACGACGGTTAACTTGACGCAGACGTTTTGCCATCAGCTGAGCCAACCGCACGCCTGCTAGGGGTTCATTATTAATTAACTGAACGAAATCAGCAGCGGGCATACTGCCAATCGTTGTGGGAGTTAATGTGATCACATCCGTAGAACGAGGCACCTCATCGAGTGCTGCCATTTCGCCAAAGAGTTCTCCTTTCCCAAGAATGTTGAGAGTAACTTCTTTGCCATCGAGGTTGTAGGTACGAATTTTCGCCCAACCCTCCAAAATAAAATATACTGAGCCGCCCCAGTCGTTTTCCAGCAAAATCACCTGATTTGCTGGATGAGTACGAGTAACGACATGAGACGTTGCCTTCTGCACAACAATGTCTGGTAAGCCAGTAAACAAAGGAGCGGAGACAATCAACGAATTGAGATTAGAATTTGATTCGCGGGAGTTGTATCTGTCTTCCATCGGGCCATCGCAAAAGTAAACGCTTTTAAACGGATAATTAGTGGCCCACTTCATCGGGGCTAGCTGGTAGCGTTTTAACGCAGAGCAATAATAAGAGCTGGACTTTTCAGCAATACTGCCAGAATAGTACAGCAGGTGGCGTTGCCCCACTCGAAGACAATTTTGCTGGACAAGAGGCACGAAGGTGCCAATCCATTCCCAGGCAAGAGGCACCTATTTAGAAATGACTCTACCGTTATTATCCTCTCTACGGTAAACTCACTACCAGTTGCCGATCGTTCAAAAGCAAAACTCACATTCTACTCCAAACGCTTTATTTTATGGCGATCGCGTACTTGTTACGCGGTTGGCGGCACTTGAGGGCGATCGCTCCTGAATATATCTACATTTATAATTACCCGTTTTGAAATACTTCACCCGGTAGATGTAGAACCCTGTGAAATTTAGTTGTTGTCGCTCACGCAGTCTAACATTATAGCCAGTAGCAGTATAGTAGCTTTTGATAACTGGGCAATCGTTCTAGGCGGGGGTTCCCTTGTGACTCACGAAACAGATTCAATTTCAACAATCATCGCTGACATTGACAGCATCCTCCAAAAGGCCAGCTCCCGTCGTCCTTGGCTCAGATCGGTCGATGTCCAAGAGCAGCGGCGGCTTTTGGAGCAAGTTCGTAATTATTTAGCCGCACAACAGCAATCCAATGCTGTAGTTGAAGAGCAGCACCTCCAGCGATCGCAGGAAACGGGGCGACAAATTGTGCAAGCGGTTGAGAAAGAGATGCACTCGTTGCGCTCCGGCTTAATTGGGCCTTTACAGGCGGAAATGGAGCGGCTGCGCCAACAACGGGAGTCGCTAATTTCAGAAATTCGGCAGATGGAGAGTTCCCGGCTGCACTATCGAACTCTTACCCAGCAACAGGCATCCCAGCAGCAAATGATTTCCGAATTTTTGCAGGCGCTTTCTGGTCGCTTGCAGGAAACCCTGACGCAACAGATGGCTCAAAGCCTGACGAATCTAGAAGCCCAATTTATGAATTTGGCGTATACATCCCAACAAACGCCACCATCCGCCTCTGGCCCAGCCTACGACCGCAGCCAGATAAACAATCCAGCACCGCTACACCCTCGTGAGCGCCTGGAACAACTGCAAATGCTACAGGCGCGATCCGATCAACTGTTGATAACGCTGGATTCTACTATTTGTTCCGTCTTCGAGACGCTACAGCGCAATATTCACAGCTATCAAGAGTCTTTGTTCCAAGGACTGGAGAAGATTCACAATTTGGGGCAGCAGAGTGAGGTCAGGTTTACCGAGTTGGTAAATCAGCTGAGTGAGCAGTTACAGCAAGAAGCCTCTACCATAATGCAATCCTCCTCTAGGCGGATTTCTGAATTGCAGTCACCCCCAGACGCGACTACAAGGCCGCAAAACCCAGGCAACCTGGAACCCAGGCAATCTGCAACCCAGGCACCTTGGAGAGAGGCAAATATTGCTCCGTTCTCGCCTTCACAAAATTACAGAAGCTTCTCGCCTAATGCTGACAACCCTCCCACACAATTACCGTATCCAGGTATTGAACTGCCAGCTAGATCGGTGGAACTGGTAGAGGAGCCAAGTCCGGAGGGGAATCCGACTATTAGCACATGGGTTGTACAGGGACAGGAGCGATCGCCATCCGCAGCAGCCGACAGTGATGAAGGACTGATGGAGATGGATATATCCGCTCTAAATCTGGATAGTCTGGATGACGATGATATGACAACCCTCCTACAGCTGAATGCTGTAATTCCCGTGCCTCCTGAAACACGGGAAGACGAACTAGACGTTTTTTTTAATAGTTTGTTTGGTGCGGAACCGCTGAGTGAGACTGGGGTGGAAAAGTCACAACATACGGCTCAGGAAGAAGGAGAGAGGGGGAGACTAGGAGCAACAGAAAAATCCCCCGAATCTATTACAGAACCTACAACACAGTCTTTAGAGGATGCTTTGTTTGCCGGACTGATAGATTCGTCGGATGAGCCGACATTTGTACAGCCACAGACAAGACCTTGGGAAAATGCTTTGTTTCCGGAAGATTGGGAAGCAACCGTTTTTCAGATAGACACAGAAGCGATCGCACCCATCGCGGCAGATGAGCAAGAGCAACCCTCCAAAATTGCTAGCCGTTTGGGTGAAGAAATCTTTGCCGCCGAAACAAATTTAGCCGCCAATAGCGATGTTGAACCAGGGGATCTGGTCATCTCGTCGCTAGCTGATTTATTTCCGGAGGCGCTGACAGATGAATCCCTGAGTTCTGCTATAGAAACTACCGTTCAAGAAATAACTCAAATTCAGAAAATAGAGCCAACCATACCTCAGCAAGCAATAGAAACAGAGACACCTAGCCTGTCTCCACCAGAAGATACCTATATTCCAGCTTCGCCAGACGAGGATCTGCTGGCAGTAGATGCTTCTGGTAGCCAAGCAGAAGAATTTTGGCTGGATCAAGAGACTTTGCAACTGCTGAGTGAAGACCTTTTTAGCTTCGAGACACCTACTAGCCGCCGAGAGCAACAAACAGAAATTCTGGAGACAGCTCAGCAGATAGGTGAAAATCTGTATAGATTAGAGGCACCTGATAGCGATTTCCTTAAACAAGAGGAGATTTTTGGAACCGAGTTAACCGGGGAATTGATGGCGCAGCAGCCTTTTACTCAAGAGGAACTGGCACTAGACGAAATCCACAGGAGTGAAAATCAAGAAATTCACTTATTTGAAGAAACTGTGGCAGACACAGCACTGGATGAAGTGTTGATGGAGGATTGGGACGATCTAAACTTGGATAGTTTTCCAGAGAATGTGTCTGCTGGTGTGCCAAATGAGCAGGCGCAGTCTCAAAGTGAAGCGTTACACCAAGAAGATTCCCCTAAACAGCCGGAGAAAACAGAACCATCTGTGTCTGAATGGGATGCGTCATTATACACCTGGGAACCGCTCTATCCACCTCCAGACACGGTGATTGGTCTGCTTCCTCCAGCTAAGGAATTAACAGCGGAGGAAGAACAGACAGCAGTACCAGAAAATGCGATCGCTGCTTGGGAGTTGTCAGAAACACCGGAATCAAATTCCAGCCAGCAAACATTCGATGAGTGGGATGAAGCGGTGGAATTATCTTTAAAAGAATTGAGTCGGGTGGAAACAGAAAACGCGATCGCTTCTGATGATGAATACTTAGCTTCTTGGGAGTTGTCAGAAACACCTGAATCAAATTCCAGCCAGCAAACATTCAATGGGTGGGATGAAGCGGTGGAATTATCTTTAGAAGAATTAAGTCGGGTGGAAACAGAAAACGCCATTCCTTCTGATTCTGATGATGAATACTTAGCCTCCTGGGATTGGGAAGAAACGCCAGAAAGCGATGGGGGAGAAACAACACAATCAGATGATATGGATTGGGAGTTGGAATTGTTACGCTTGGAGGAACTGATCGCACCAGAGGATGCGATCGCATCCCAAGAAGAATCCTTTGACGAAGCCTTTAACGAAGCTTTTGATAATGAGGCAACTCTAACGTCCGACGATTTGAATCTAGATATACCCCCATCGTCAGATTCGGAAAAAAAAAAACAAATAGTGACTCCGAATGAGGAAGCCGTAAGCAGGGAGGATGAAACAGATTTTTCGGTGGAAGCGATATTTGAATCTCAGATTTTTACCGAAAACTTTATTCATCCTTCGTCCTTCAACCCGGTTCCTTTGATATCACCGCTTGCTGAACCAGCATTTCTGAAGAACCTCACTTTGCCAGATAGTGTGCCTCCGCCTCCAGTGGGGACAGACGCAGAGGGGTTCGGGGTAAAGGGTTTTAATGATGGACAATTAACCGGATTTGATCTTAAAAGTCCTTCATCCTTAATCCTTCATCCTTTAAAAAAAGCCGCCTCGGAAGATGTCAGCAACTATACCTGGTATTTAGGAATTGACTTTGGGACAACTGGTGTTTCCGCAGTTTTGTTAAATTGCTCCACTGGCGAAAGATATCCTATCTATTGGATGAAATCCCAACAGCCAGAGTCAAACGAAACCAGCTTTCGTTTACCATCTGTAACCTACATAGGGCCAGAGGGGAATATTCCGGGATCATCAGTAGCAGCGATCGCTGTTGCTCCAACATCGGTTGCCAATAGTAAAGAAGGGATATTCATCCAAAACTTTAAGCCATACTTGAAAGTTGGCATTCCTTACTATTCTGTCTCCGGGAAAAACTGGGAGCCAATGTTGCAGTGGTCGCTTGACCAGCCAATTTCTTTGTGCTGGATTGGGCGCTCGTTGAAAGCTTTATTAGCTACTCTGACACCCCTACAAGGCGAGGAAAGCCCTCTATCTTCCTCAGAACAAGCTCCTTCATATTTAGTAGGTGCTGCTGGTCTAAAGCCATCTACGCTGAATGCAGCGATGAGCCGCTTAAGCGGTGCGATTGTGGGTTGCCCTGCCCAGTGGGGGGATACCTACCGCTTTAATATTCGGGAAGCCTTGCTGGAGGCGAAGCTGGTGGGGCATCCAGAGCAAATTTTCTTTCTTGAGGATGCGATCGCTACTGTGTTGGCAGGAATTGAAGGTGCGACACTCCCAGAAGTACCCTGGCGAGGCCCCACTTTAGCAATCAATGCTGGTGCCACCACAACAGAACTCGCTTTGGTAAATTTACCGGAAAATCGGGAAGATTTAACTCATTCCGACTTTGCTTGCCAAAGTTTTGCCTATGCGGGTAATGCCATTGACCAAGACATTATCTGTCAATTGCTTTTGCAGGATGAAGGCAGCAAAATAAAAGATAAATTAGAATCTTCATTTATTCTTCATTCTTCATCCCTCATCTTTCCTAAGGCGGGTGAACCGGATTTGGCGACACGCGATCGCTTATCATCGCTGTTGCAAAGTTCCCCTCTAGGACAAAAACTCCTAGAAGCCGCTAGTTATCTAAAACGGATTCTTCAACACCAAGATAGCTATACCCTGGAACTGGGCGAACATTCCTGCGTGGTGACGCGCCAAGCCCTAGAAAACCGGGTGTTCAAACCGTTTATTGAACAACTCAATCAGAAGCTAAATTCCCTGCTAATTCAGACAGGAATACGCGAATCAGGGATTAAGCAAATCATCTGTACTGGCGGAACTGCTGCCATCGGTGAAATCGCCCAATGGCTGCGTCAAAAATTACCAAAAGCCATCTTGATTCGGGACACAGATACGACATTTCGTGTCTGGTCAGGCGAACAAGCAACCCGAAGCTGTAGTCCGGTTGCCTACGGTTTGGCTACTTTACCGTTATATCCCCAACTGTTGGAACAACAAACGCAGCAGTACAGCGACTATTTTCTGCTTTTGGAACTTTTACGCGCACTGCCCTCCCAACCGCTTCCAGTTGAGGAAATTTTGCAGATACTAGAGTATCGCGGTATTAATACACGGGTTTGCTTTTCTCGCGTGATAGCACTTTTGGACGGTCAGATGCCTGCTGGTCTGGTGCCGTCACAAACCGCTTCGGGTTTACTAACTCCCGCCTCGGCACAAAATCCTGATTATCAGGCGATCGCTTCCGCACCTCTTTTCGAGAAAGAGGCGACGCAGCTTTATCGCATGAATGGACAGCAAAGCGAGGCTTGGCGGCGTTATTTAAGTAGCGTCCTGGCTGGTACTCAGCAAAAACTGGACGACCCACTAGCGGTCAATTTGTTAGAACTGGCAATAATTTAGGGATTGGGGGACTGGGGACTAGGGGCTGGGGACTAGGGGCTGGGGACTGGGGACTAGGGGCTGGGGACTAGGGGCTGGGGACTAGGGGCTGGGGACTAGGGGCTGGGGACTGGGGACTGGGCAAGATTCTTACCGAATTCCAATTCCCAATTCCCAATCCCCAATCCCCAATCCCCAATTCCCAATTCCCAATCCCCAATCCCCAATTCCCAATCCCCAATCTCTACTTGCAACCCTGAAATCATATCAATGCAGTTTTGTCAACCGCGTAAACACTAAATATATAAAAGCCGAATATCCTTAAAGATTCGGTGAAATAAGTGGTTTGGACATTCCAAGTGGGAAGGGTGTTGCTTATATTGACATATAGAAAGCCTAAATTATAGAAACCAACTACAGAACTGTGATTACTACTTATCGCTTCCGGGAATCCAAAAAAGTTGCTTCGCCAGAAATGGATGAACTCTACTTAGTTGATTGTGAAAAACAAGCCGAACATCATCCATCGGTTACTAGCAAAGCGAAGCGCCTAATTGATATTTTAGGAGGCATTGTAGGTTTAGGGATTACGGCTGCGATCGCAATTCCAGTAGCGATCGCTATGCAACTCGATAACCCCGGCCCAGTATTTTACAGCCAGATTCGTTGCGGTCTGCACGGTCGCCAATTCCGCATCTGGAAATTTCGTTCTATGGTTGTTGGCGCAGAAAAGCTTCAGCATCTGGTGAAGAACCAGGCAAAAGGGCATATCTTTAAAAATGAAAATGACCCTCGCATTACCCGCGTGGGAAGATTTATGCGCCGCACTAGCTTAGACGAATTTCCTCAGTTTTGGAATGTTCTGATGGGGGATATGAGTCTGGTGGGAACCCGTCCACCCACAGTCAATGAAGTTAAGAACTACGACGGTCATCACTGGGAACGGTTGAATGTTAAGCCGGGAATCACTGGCGAATGGCAAGCTAACGGTCGTTCTACTGTGGAAGACTTTGAAGAAATCGTTCGTATGGACATCGACTACCAACGCAAGTGGTCGGTTATCTACGACATCAGCCTAATTTTCAAGACTGTAATGGCAGTTTTGGATAAGAAAGGCGCTTGCTAAAATTTTTTAGTTATGAATTGTAGAGACGCGATAAATCGCGTCTCTTGTTTTATGATGACGGTAGTAATTAATGGCTACCTCATAAATCATAACTATTGATGAATCTGCCTAACTGGATCACTTTATCTCGTTTGTTATCTCTACCATTTCTGCTCTATTTCCTGCAAAACCCAACAACTGAAACTCGCTGGATCAGTCTGGCAATTTTCCTGGTTGCGGCGGCTACAGATTGGCTGGATGGCTACTTAGCTCGTAAACTAAATCAAATTACAGATTTGGGTAAGTTTCTTGACCCTTTAGTTGATAAATTATTGGTGTTAGCTCCTTTACTGGCGCTGATTGGGTTAAATCAAGTTCCAGCATGGGGTGTATTTTTGATTTTGGGACGAGAGATAGCGATCGCAGGTTGGCGCGTTAACCAAACTACCATCACTGGTGCCAATATTTGGGGGAAGCTGAAAACAGTCAGTCAGATACTCGCGATCGCACTCCTCATCGCACCCCTACCTGACTCATGGCAAATTTACTCTTTGGTTGCCTTCTGGGTTTCTGTTGTCCTTACCTTGATTTCTGGCGCAATTTATGTATTACCTCAAAAAAGCGCTCAACCGATAGGGTAGGGTTCTCATTCCCAGGCCACAGCCCAGGAACGAGAATTAAATCAGGCTGCTTTTAAAATCTCATCATCAACTGAGAAATCTACCTCAGTTTGGTCGCGACCAGAGGCGAGATAATCATTTAAGAACGAGTCTTTCAGCCCAGAAATTAAGTCATATTCTGGATGCCAACCTAGTTCAGTTTTGGCTTTATCAACTGAAGCGAAGAAATGCTGAGTTCTCATAGGAAAAGCCTTGCGTTTCCCAAAATCAAACTTTTTCGCGTCGTAATGGACAATTTGCAAATCTTGGTCTGACTTCCCAGCAGCAATAGCACAAGCACGCGCTAACCCATCAAAGGTGACATAGCGATCGCCTGACACATTATAAATCTGCCCGACTGCCTGAGATTTCCCCAAAACTGCTGCCATCGCCGCCGCTAAGTCTTTCACATGACCAAACTGGGTGATATGCAAGCCATTTCCGGGAATTGGAATCGGGCGATTCCGCACAATCCGATCGAAAAACCAAGCTTCCAAATCGTTATAGTTCTGAGGCCCGTAAATATATGTAGGACGAATAGATGTAACAGGTAATCCCTGTTGGATCAGGTAAGCTTCTGTTTCAAACTTGCCCTTGTGACGACTTTTTGGATCGACAGCATCGCCTTCTACATGAGGCATTTGGTCTGACTTCAGATAAACACCAGCAGAACTCATGTAGACAAAATGCTGCACCCGGTCTTTAAATATTTCTGCTAAAGGTTGGGTGTCGCTTAGTTCCCGCCCGTTGTTATCAAAGATAGCGTCAAAATTTTCTGAATATAATTTTTCTTTTAGTTGCGAGGCATCAGTGCGATCGCCATGAATTTGTTTTAGACCTTCAACTGGTGCAGGCTTGTTGCCGCGATTAAAAAGTACGACTTCATGCCCTTGTTCCACCAGCATTTTTGTTAGATAAACCCCAATAAACCGGGTTCCACCCATCATTAAGATTCGCATTCTGCACCATCCTCATTTTTTGCCAATTTGTCTGAAATTTTCCACGAACGTCCTTCGCAGTGAACTTCATCGCCAATGATTTGAACGCCACGTCGTGCAATCGCAAATATTTCTTTTCTCTCTGAATCTGTTAAGTAGTCATCACCTTTACGGCCCATTGGACGCTTTCGAGGATCTCCCCCAGCATCTAGATAGCGTTGCCGAGATCGGGCAAAAAGTTCTTTTAATCTTTCGGACTCTTGTTTCTGGACTTCAGTCAGTTCTTTCATAGTTCCGATCTCCATCTCATAGGAACAATATCGCCATTTTGCAGGAGTCGGGCATAAGGTAATACAGAGCTTGGTGTTTCAATTACCCAAATTCCTGTTTCTTCATCATACACCGCATTGCTAAGTAGTTCTAAGGTGTCCAGAGCGTTAAGAATTAGATACTGTAATTCTGATGGTTCCACAAGTTGTTATTCTAAATTTTTGCCAAAACTCATCTTACAGTCTGAGTTGAGTGACAGCAATTTTGCCCGAAAAACAAACATCAACATCACTTCCGGGAGTGCGATCGCGTTTTTGATATTCTCCTACATAGTAAAAATCATCACCTTCAATTCGGTAATTTACTGGCAACGGTCGCTTACAGGGTTCGCAAAATACCACTTCTGGATCGGGATCTCCTGGTTCCAAATGTGGTAAATTGACGTTCCAAAAGCTTCCCGGTTCAATGGTACGAGTCAGTAAGTCTGCTAAAACTCCAGCTGTCCAACGCGCCGCCACATCCCAATCAACATTCCGCTTCCCTTTGCGATAATGAGAAACGGCAATTCCCGGAACTCGGTGCATCGCCGCTTCGCGCACAGCTGCCACGGTGCCTGAGATGTAAGAGTCAACTCCCAAGTTGCCTCCAGCATTGATGCCTGAAAGTACGAATTTGACATTTGGACATAAATGTGACAAGGCAATGCGAACGCAATCAGCGGGAGTGCCTGCGATCGCATATTCAACATTAGAGCGTCGCTTGAGATGAATCGCTCTAGTCGTCGTCACCTGATGACCGCAACCCGATAGATGGTCACAGGGAGCAACAATTACGCCATTGCCATTCATCGCCTTGTACAGCGCTCGGATACCAGGAGCGTCTATTCCGTCGTCGTTGGTGATAATGAACGTCATAGATATTTGGAGAGTAGTGTTGTAGTGTTCTGCCAAGCCATACTAAAATCAGAACTATAAAAATAATTCAAGCGCTATCAAAGTAATTTATAGTTAAATTTTGTAAGATTATTCTATAGTGATAACACTCACCAGATACTTTTAGTATGCTTAATTCTTTACCCTTTGCTTACTTCCAAAACAAATTTGTGCCTTTTGCTGAGGCAAATATTTCCATCGCTACCCATGCTTTGCATTATGGAACCGGAGCCTTTGGAGGATTGCGCGGCATCCCCGATCCCCAAAACCATCAACAAATTTTGCTGTTTAGATTAGACCGTCATTGTCAAAGATTGAGTCAGAGTGCTAAGTTTCTTTGCTACGATTTGCCAGCGGATAAAATCGAAAATACTATAGTCGATTTTGTCCGAGTTAATAAGCCAAGTAAGTCTTTTTATATTCGACCTTTTATCTACACCTCAGATATAGGTATTGCTCCCAGACTTCATAACATTGAAAAACAGTTTTTCGTTTATGGATTAGAGTTAGGAGATTATATGTCTCCTGAAGGAGTAAGCTGTCGCATTAGTTCTTGGTATCGACAAGAAGATCGCAGCTTTCCCCTGAAAGGTAAAATTACAGGAGCTTATATTACTTCTTCTCTAGCCAAAACTGAAGCTGTAGAATCCGGTTTTGACGAAGGGATTTTAATGAATTCTCAAGGCAAAGTCTGTGAAGCTTCGGGGATGAATATTTTTATTGTGAGAAATGGGCAACTAATTACCCCTGGAGTTGAACAAGATATTTTAGAAGGCATAACTAGAGAGAGCATTCTTACAATCGCTCAAGATATGGGAATTAAAACTATAGAAAGGCCCGTTGATAAATCTGAGCTTTTGATTGCTGACGAAGTGTTTTTAAGTGGGACTGCTGCTAAGATAACCCCAGTAAAAAGAATTGAAAACTACGAGTTATCAACAACTAGACCCATAACTGAAAAGCTTAGGGAGAAACTGACAGCAATTACCGAAAATCGAGACGATAATTACCGTGAATGGGTATACACAATTCCCCTTGAATAAACATAAGTATTCAAATGGGGGAGGGTGTGAATAATCGATATTAAAGATTGGTGGAAATTGCTTGAACGGGACAAGTAGGAATACACTGTTCGCAGACAATGCAGCGCGATCGCATAAACGTTAGCCGGAATGTCTGCGGATCTAAAGTAAGGGCTTCCGTAGGGCAAACACCAGTACAAAGTCCGCAATCAACGCAGACATCTTCATCAATAACAATCTCCCGACTGGCAAAGGAAACGCTGATATCTTGCGATCGCATCCAATCAATCGCCGCATCCAGCGCATCAATATCGCCCAAAAGTTCCACTACCAGCTTACCAATTTGATTCGGTGCCACCTGAGCGCGAATAATATTCGCCGCAACATTAAAATCTTTAGCCAGTCGATAAGTCACTGGCATTTGTATTGCGCGTTTCGGAAAAGTCAGCGTTACTCGTTTTTTCACAGCAGGGGATGGGCTGGGGACTGGGGACTGGGGGCTAGGGATTAAAAACTGGGGACTCTTGGACTGGGTAAGAGTCCTTCCAATCCCCAATCCCCAATCCCTAATCCCTAATTCCTAATCCCCTTAGTAAACTAAAGGAAGCTTATATACAAATCGTAAACAAAATCTTCAATGCCTGTGAATTCACCTGAAACAACTGTAACTCCCCAAACCCAGCCGCCAGCAGACGGCGGGAAACGCATCAGAAATTTCTTGATTGCAATGGTAGCAATTATCCTCACCGTTGCCCTATTTTTCGGACTGCGAACCGAGACAAGTTCAGTTTCCCTCGACGCACAGGCGCAAACATCCGCACCGTTAGAAGTGGCTTTGAGTAATGGTAAGCCGACGCTAATGGAATTTTATGCCAACTGGTGTACTAGCTGTCAGGCGATGGCAAAGGATTTGGGCGAACTCAAACAAGAGTACGCGGACTCTGTGAACTTTGTGATGCTGAACGTGGATAATAACAAGTGGTTGCCAGAGATGCTGCGCTACCGAGTCGATGGCATTCCGCATTTCGTGTATTTTGGGAAAAATGGGGAAGCGATCGCTCAAACCCTTGGTGAAATGCCTCGTCCCATTATGCAGGCAAACATTGAAGCTTTAGTTGCTGCCTTACCCCTACCTTATACCCAAGCAGGGCAACTATCTGCCTTTGAAGCGCCCGTCACCCCAGCAAAAGCCACCCCTGACGATCCTCGCAGCCACGGTAGTCAAGTCAAAAATTAAAAATGCAAAATGTTTAATTTTACTCTAGGAGGATGACTAGGCTTACCGCTTTGGGTTATAAGCTATTTGCTGCATGAAGGATGGCAAATGACGAATCCACCGCCCCCCGATCCAAGATCCTCTCAACTAGGCTTTGATGAGTTGATAGGCATTGTTGTAGCCTTTGCCGCCATTGGCGCGATTTTCTTTTGGGTGATAGGTAGAAAAGATGAAGGGTTGAATCTGACAGGCTTGCCGATTCCTAACGCCACTGCGAGTCCCACGCCAGCAGCCCCACTACCGCCCGTATTGCCACAAGAGTCGCCCCTTCCCCAAGCCATAGATCCCTCAACGCCAGAAGCCTCGGGAAACCTCACCCCAGTCGTACCGATACCAGTAGACCCCACAGCGGCTTCGAGAACCATACCCTTAGCTCCCGCCCCAGTGGTCGTAGCTCCTGCCCCAGTGGCCGTAGCTCCTTCCTCAACTGTGTCTGCGACTCCCTCCCCAACACCCACAGCTTCACCCCCCGCGAGGGCGCTCAACTTCACCGATATTCCTGCTAATTACTGGGCGCGTCCTTACATACAGGCAATGGCTCAGCGTAACATCGTCGCCGGTTTTACCGATCGCACTTTTCGCCCGGATAGACCGATAACTAGAGCCGAATTTGCTGCAATTTTGCAGAAGGCTTTTAACAAACAATCAGCTCAAAACGCACCTAATTTTAAAGATGTTCCAGCTGGATTGTGGGCAAACGCAGCGATTAAGCAAGCTGCTACAACGGGTTTTTTAAAAGGGTATCCAAATAATATCTTTCTCCCCAATCAAGAAATTCCCAAAGCGCAAGTCTTCGTTGCCCTTGCCAGTGGCTTAGGGCTGGCACCACCGGCTAATCCTGCCCAAGTTTTACAGGCTTATCAAGATGCTCCGCAGATTCCTAATTACGCCAAGCCAGGGGTCGCAGCAGCTACGGCATCCGGTCTTGTGGTAAATTACCCAAAAACCAACTTGCTAAAACCAACTCAGGCGGCTACGAGAGCTGAGGTTGCGGCTGCGATTTATCAAGCCTTAGCGCAAGCTGGAAGAGTGGAAAAGATTCCTTCTCAGTATCAAGTTCAAGTTCAGCCAAAATAATAATGGCTAATTGTTAAAGGAAACATTTCTCGTTTCCAGCCTGAGACTGGGAACGAGGAAAAATGCTGGGAGTTATAGGGTTTAGTTTTTGAAGTTGCGATCGCCTTCATACCCGGATATATCAGCAAGTTTCTGCAAAGCCAGCACACCTGTGTATTGCTTTCCCTGAATTTCCCAGGTGGGATAGCCTTCAATTTCAGCTTTTTTGCAGAGGTCTGGGCGCGGATTTTTACCGCCAGCATCGCACTCAATATAGTTTATTTGCTTCACTGCTTCTTCACCAAACATTTGCTTTTGATCCGTGCAGTGAGGACACCAGTAAGCACCGTAAAATTTCGCTCCAATTTTTTTGAGATGTTTGGCTAAACCCACCTCTGCTGAAATGGGAGGCGCGGCGGGTTGGTTTGGCGTAGTTTGTGATGCTACGGGTGGCTCCAGTAAGTCACACCCAGCCACTAGCGCCAGCAGCGCTATCGTTGTACTGCGGATGATGATTGAGCGAAGGTTAATTCTTTGAGGTTGCATGGCACGAGAGCGTAGGATGGGATATATTACGTCTTTGCTTTTCGTTAAGAATAATTGTAGCCAACCCCAACAGCAGATAAAACATTTTTTGTAAATGCGATCGCTAGAAGTAAAAAGGCAAAAACTTCTTAATTTTTGCCTTTTTCCTGCCCCTTTTGTAACACGATTAGGGGGAGCGCATGAGAGCCTTTTTAGCGACCGTTATATGACCAATGTGGAGGATCGTTCAATAGCTTATACACACCATAAGAAGCACCAACATTGTGCAAAATAGTATTGCTGGCACCGTTAGTAGGAGCGCTGATATTAAAGATGGTTCCATCTCGTCTTTTAATTTTTAGGATACCATCCCAGGTAATATTCCAATCAATCGCCAACCTTTCAGTATGAAGAGATTTGAGAGCAACAGGATTACCGCCAATCCCATAAGCATCTACCATCAATTCTGCCGCTTTCACCGACACCGCATTTGTGTAATGTACCCATTGAATGTCAACTCCCGGAAAGCGCGGCACATCCTCTGCCTTAATACTTCCTCGTGAAATTCTAGCAGCATAGTGCATCAAATAAGCTCGTTGTGGAGGTCGATAAGTGGCGGCGATAATTGTTTGAGCGCCTGCGTCGATTAAAGCTTTTTGAAATCCTAGTACCTTTTCGCGGAATGGAGAAGCTAAATCAGAAATAGACTTGCTTGTTGGAAAAAAGTCATACCAATGTTGTCCACTCAAACGAAATCTAATTCTTTTAGCATAGTTGATGAGAATATCCATTGCTTCGGTAAAGTCTGCTCCCAGTTTCTGCTTAGTAGTTGCAGAAAGCAGCTCCTCTAATTCGCTACGCAAGCGCACATCTCTTTGTAGGTAAGCTTGAGCTAAGCCCTGCGTACTTCTGGCACCGAAGTCTCCGTCTACTCCCAAATCTGGAACCAAGATAGTATTCAAAGACTTTTGTAAATCTTTTACCTCTGGATCACCAAAGCGCAGGTAAGCTAACAACAATGCCGCCGTAAGATTTGGAACTTTATAAATAAACCCGTCGCTCAAAGCTTTGGTATAAGTTGTATTATCTACAACTCCAGTGACGGGCAAATTATTTCTTTGTTGATAGCTGCGGGTAGCGGTATCACTTATTTTGCCAAAGTCTCCATCAACAGTCCCAATCGGATATTCAGCTTCTTTCAAATAGCTCTGCCAAGCACTAACAGCTGAACCATTAGAGCCAATTTTGATTGTAGGCAATTTTAGAACACTGATATTGAAAGCCATAGATTTTACCTGAGTTGAACAGTAGTAGGGTGGGCAATACCTTAACTCCCAATTTATGGGCGGTTGGCGGGGCAAAACGTTAGTCGCTTTTTTCTAAGCTACCCCTTGAAAGAAGGGAGGTATTACCCCAGTAAAGTTGTACGCCGCTTTAACCTATTAATTTAACCCAGCTTTGCGGCCCCAGAATGCCATCAGCAGTTAAGCCATTTTGTTTTTGAAATCTCTCAACTGCTGCCTCTGTACCCGGACCAAAAACGCCATCTGTTTCTGCACCTATGCGGTATTGCAGGTATTTTACAGCTGTACCGCCAGCATGATTTGCTCTTAGTATTGGCTTGGCAAGAATCTGATTAAGTGCAATCCACGTAGTAGGGCCGGCAATTCCATTTTCAGTGATGTCTACAATGGACTGAAACTTTTGGGTAGCTGCTCTAGTTTCATGGTCTATTGTTCCATCTTCTACCAACTTTTTGCCACTGCTATCGGTTATTTTTAACCTATTTAAGGTTTGCTGTAGTTTGATTATCTCGTTATCTTTAGCTGGGTTTGGAGCGGGAGGCGTTGGAGATTTTCCAGTTAATCCGGTGACAATAGCATTCGCCAAAGCTTCTGGATTGTACCGATTCATATCTTCTTGGTTGTCGCAGAAACAACACTCAACCAGAATGGCGGGCATATTTGTATTTTTTATTACATACAAGTGCGAACCATCTTTAACGCCTCTGTTGAAATATCCCAATTTAACTATATTGTCTAGTATGGGCTGGGCAATCTTTCGGCCTGTATCGCTGGCTGCAAATACTTCCGTTCCCTTAGCTACACGGTTAAAAGCATTAAAGTGAATAGATACAAATAGGTTCACTCTATTAGCGTTGGCTATATTGCATCTTTGCAATAGGGAATTGCCTACACTACTCGCACTTTTAGGCTTGCATTCTACAACTTGATGCCCCTGAGATTTTAACTTGGATATAACTCTAGTCCCCACCTCCATTGTCATCACATCTTCAACTCTAATTCCTCTGGCTCCCGTGTCGGGAGAACAATTATGCCCGATATCAATTCCGTATTCCATTGCAGTTAGCTCCTTTGAGAGATGACAAATTTTCTGTTGAACTAAGTTTCCGAAAGTTTAGGGCAACTTTTATAGTAAAACCTTTACCTTATTTTCTGTCCATTATTTTCACTTAAACAGTTATATTTTGTTACAAGATAATATTAATTTTGTCTTAAATAAGTAGGGCAAGAGGCAATAGCGGCTACTACGAAACGGCTGCTGGCACATCAGGAAGAAAGCACAAATCAGATTGATTCAGTTCCAGACTTTATCTGGGCGAATGGGTGAAATTGCTTATGATGACCGCAGGGGAGGCGATCGCTAGTTATACCCTGCAATAGCAATTCCTGCTTAAGATCGAGACTAGGAACCTTTTAACTGTACGGCATGAAACGCATTGTTCTAATTGCTGGGTTTGAATCTTTCAACGCTGACCTGTACCGGAAAGCGGCTGATCTGGCACAAGCAAGCTGTCGGGAACTGGATATCCGGGTGTTTAGCGATCGCGCTCTCACAACGGAACCAGAAGCCGTAGAAGCCGCACTCCAGGGGGCAGATGTCTTCTTTGGCAGTCTGCTATTTGATTATGACCAAGTTTTGTGGTTGCGTGATCGCGCACAACACATCCCCATTCGCCTCGTCTTCGAGTCAGCCTTGGAATTGATGAGCCTCACTCAGATAGGTGCCTTCAAAATTGGCGACAATCCCAAGGGAATGCCCAAACCTGTGAAATTTATTCTCGATAAATTCAGCAACGGGCGAGAAGAAGACAAACTTGCTGGTTATATTAGCTTTTTAAAAGTTGGGCCAAAATTATTAAAATTCGTGCCAGTGCAAAAAGTACAAGACTTACGCAACTGGCTAATTATCTACGGTTATTGGAACGCTGGAGGAACAGAAAATGTTGCCTCTATGTTCTGGACTATAGTAGAGAAATATTTGGGGCTGAAGGTAGGAGAAATCCCGCCGCCAGTTGAAACCCCCAACATGGGATTACTGCATCCGGATCATCAAGAATTTTTTGAATCACCAAAGGCATATTTAGATTGGTATCAACGGGACTGGGGACTGGGGACTAGGGACTGGGGACTGGGGAAGGAAGATTTCCCAATTCCCAATTCCCAATCCCCAGTTGTTGGAATTCTGCTTTATCGCAAACACGTAATTACAAAACAGCCTTACATCCCTCAGTTAATTCGCCAGTTTGAGAAAGCTGGGTTAATACCTTTACCAATTTTTATCAACGGAGTTGAAGGCCATGTGGCGGTGCGAGATTGGATAACAACTAATTACGAAATCGCCCAACGAAAACTCGGTAATATTGAAACTCCTTCGCTGTGTGATCAAGCAGTGCCAGTGGATGCCATTGTTTCTACGATTGGTTTTCCCCTCGTAGGTGGCCCTGCGGGGTCGATGGAAGCAGGGCGACAGGTGGAAGTAGCAAAACGCATTCTCACCGCCAAGAATGTACCTTATATCGTTGCCGCACCCCTACTAATTCAAGATATCCATTCTTGGACGCGGCAGGGTGTTGGCGGATTACAAAGTGTCGTTTTGTATGCCTTACCAGAACTCGACGGGGCGATTGATCCAGTTCCTCTCGGTGGTTTGGTAGGAGAAGATATTTACTTAATTCCAGAACGAGTCCAGCGGTTAATCGGAAGGTTGAAAAAATGGATTTCCTTGCGACAAAAGTCTACCGCTGAACGCAAAATTGCCATAATTTTGTATGGATTTCCGCCGGGATATGGTGCAACGGGTACAGCAGCTTTGTTGAATGTACCACGTAGTCTCCTTAAATTTCTCCATGCACTCAAAGACCAAGGTTACAACATTGGGGAATTACCAGAAGACGGCGAAGAATTAATTCGATTAGTGAAAGAAGCGGATGAGAACCCCACCCCAGCCCTCACCGCTGAAGGAGAGAAGGCAATAAAATGTTTAGAAGTAGAAGGGGTAAAAACCGTCAACGTCAAAGCCCTAGAAAAATGGCTAGGATACCTACTCACAACCCGCATCGAAAAACAGTGGAAATCTCTCACCGGAACTGGTATCAAAACTTATGGAGATGAATTTCAAATTGGTGGGATACAACTAGGAAATATTTGGATAGGCGTACAGCCACCATTGGGGATTTCTGGCGACCCGATGCGGCTAATGTTTGAGCGAGATTTGACACCACATCCTCAATATGCTGCCTTCTACAAGTGGCTACAAAATGATTTTCAAGCTGATGCCATTGTTCACTTTGGGATGCACGGAACGGTTGAATGGTTGCCGGGATCTCCGCTGGGAAATACTGGGTATTCATGGCCAGATATTTTGTTAGGAAATTTGCCGAATCTATATGTATATGCGGCAAATAATCCTTCCGAATCAATTTTGGCCAAGCGTCGCGGCTATGGGGTAATAATTTCTCACAATGTACCGCCTTATGGTCGGGCTGGGTTGTATAAGGAATTGGTGACGTTGCGAGAATTAATCGCGGAATATCGGGAAGATACAGATAAAAATTACGTTCTCAAAGAAGCCATCTGCAAAAAGATTTTAGATATAGGTTTGGATGCAGATTGTCCCTTTGAGGATGCGAAACGTTTAGGAATTGCCTTTACTCCTGAAAATGCCAGGATGTTTAGTGCTGATGTCTTTAATAGTTATTTGGTGCGGTTGTACGAGTATCTGCAAGTTCTGGAAAATCGGCTTTTTTCATCTGGGTTGCATACGTTGGGTGAAGCGCCTAATTCAGAGGAGATGGTGTCGTACCTTGAGGCTTATTTTGGCGAGGAGTTATCAGAGGGTATTGTGCGCGGGATTGTAGAAGGAACTGAACCGTCGAGACCCCCAGAACGTAGAGAGGAGGAGGTTATACAGATTCGGGATTTGTTGGTGCAAACTGGGGAAGAATTAAGGAATCTTATCAGAGGGCTTAATGGGGAATATATTCCGCCTGCACCGGGGGGCGATTTGTTAAGAGATGGTGCTGGTGTGTTGCCGACTGGTCGCAATATTCATGCTTTAGATCCTTATAGAATGCCTTCACCTGCGGCTTATGAAAAAGGTCGAGAAATTGCTAAAAAAATTATTGACCAACACTTTCAGGAAAATGGTCAATATCCGGAAACTGTAGCGGTAATGTTGTGGGGTTTGGATGCGATTAAAACTAAGGGTGAATCTCTGGGAATTTTGCTGGAATTAGTAGGCGCTGAACCAGTGAAAGAAGGAACTGGCAGGATTGTCCGTTACGAATTAAAACCTTTATCCCAGTTAAATCATCCTCGTATCGATGTTTTAGGGAATCTTTCTGGCATTTTTCGCGATAGCTTTGTAAATATTATCGAACTACTTGATGATTTATTTCAACGTGCTGCTGATGCTGAGGAACCGGAAGATAAAAACTTTGTTCGCAAGCACGCTTTAGCCTTAAAAGCCAAGGGTGTAGAGAATGTAACGGCGAGATTATTTTCTAATCCTGCGGGTGATTTTGGTTCTTTGGTAAACGATCAAGTTGTCGCTTCCAGTTGGGAATCAGGTGATGAGTTGGGCGATACTTGGCAAAGTCGCAATGTTTTTAGTTACGGTAGAAAAGATAAAGGTCAAGCTAGACCAGAGGTTTTGACGCAGTTGTTGGATAAATGCGATCGCATTGTCCAAGAAATCGACTCTGTAGAATATGGTATCACCGATATTCAAGAATATTACGCCAACACTGGCGGCTTGAAAAGGGCAGCAGAAAAACAACAAGGTAAAAAAGTTAACGCCAGTTTTGTCGAAAGTTTCTCGAAAGATACGACACCCCGCAAATTAGAAGACTTGCTGCGAATGGAGTATCGCACTAAGTTGCTTAACCCTAAATGGGCGCAAGCAATGGCGAATCAAGGTTCAGGTGGTGCTTACGAAATCTCGCAGCGCATGACAGCACTAATTGGTTGGGGTGCTACTGCTGATTTTACCGATAATTGGGTTTACGACCAAGCAGCAGATACCTATGCTTTAGATGCAGAAATGGCGAAGAAATTGCAAGAAGCCAATCCCGAAGCCTTCCGCAATATTGTCGGTAGAATGATAGAAGCAAATGGTCGTGGTTTCTGGCAACCCGATGAGGACAAATTGCAGAAGTTGCGCGAATTGTATGAGTTATCAGATGCAGAAATTGAAGGCGTGACACTTTAGAGAGTATGGAAAGCTTCGCTCATGCACCTGTACCGCCTACAACGCTATATCTCATAACACAACTCCCGTAGTGTAGCAGTTGACTGTGGAAGTCCTTGCTTTAGAAGCGTATCCAGGTATTCATCAAGTGTCTTAGGTGGATTTTTAAGCCTGTTCCTTTGTCTTCGTGCCGCTTCACAGACTGCTGCTGGTTTAAGGTCAAGCAGGTGTAGGATGAACGCATCTGGGTGCTGAGCCTCAACGCTGTAAGATGCAAGTGCTTGGGTGGGAAAGTCGTCTAAGTTAAAAGTGACAATTACACTAGCATTACACCGGATTGCTGCTGCCAAAACATGGCGATCGTCCGGATCTGGCAGTTGCAACCCTGCGATAATTGCCTCGTAACCTGTCACAAGGCAATCTCGGACGTTGGCATTCATCAGATTTTTAGTTCTGGTGAGCTGTTCGAGTGTGAGATCGGGACGGTTCTTCAGAACATTTCGTATCCACTCGTCGTGAATCGCATCTGTCCAACGCGCTCTAAACAAGTCCGTGAGCGCAAGCTCCATTAACAAATCACGAAGCGGTGCTGGATATAGGACACACGCATCATAGACAGCCGTGAAATTTGCCAAGATTCACTCGTATCCCATGTTAAGTTCTTGAGCTTGTGCAGCCAGTTCGTCAAGAGTTTGCCTGCGTGCCGCGTCAATTCGATTTTTGTAGTTCATTAAATCTTGGTAACGCACCCGACGGCGTGTCCCAACTTTACGGAAAGGGATTTCTCCAGACTCTAGCAACCCTACTAAATAAGGACGGGAAACATTCAGGATGTCAGCAGCTTCTTGAGTGGTGAGTTCTGCGTGTATCGGTATAAGTGTTATGGCATTGCCTTCTGCCATCTGTGCCAAAATATCAACGAGCAGACGAAACGCTTCCGGCGGTAAAGTAACTTTCTCGCCCGTAGTGTCATCTTGCATCACTACTGCGATAGTACGAGAAGCTCCTTTATTTTGTAAGTAAGATGCCAATTTCCGGCTACTGACTTGTGCAAGAGTAACGTCTTCTTCCGTAGGCGCAATGGGTTCAGAGATTGGGTACGTAGAGAATTTCATACAGATTGGCCTCGCACTATCTAATATAAAAGCGCGTATTTACGAAAAGGATGTCCTACTTTTCCAAACGAGGAGTTGGATTGCCATAAGTAATATCACTTATATTATAATAACAATCTTGCGAAAGGAACGCAATAAACGAAACAAGCGAAATAACTCTGGTTTTGCCTTGACGTAGCGGTGCACTGTTTGCTTCAGGCTTCTAGCATCCGGTTGCTACCAGTTACTCGTGTTGGGTGGGGCTGATGAGTTGTTGAAGAAAGATGCGAACAAAAGCGCGATTGCTCCCTCTCGAAGACATCTATCTTGAGGGAATAAATGCTATAAATCGCTCAGACTAAGTTTGACCTGAAAAGAGTACACGTTAGCGAAGTAGGACATTAGCGCGATCGCTTGCTGTCTCGCCACTAGGTTCAATTGCATCAATCTTAGTCTTGACGAGAGCGATCGCCCTAAAATAAACCAGATGCCGCAATTGAAAGCTTGACCGTTGAATCAGCAGGACACATTATGGCTAACCCATCTGTTGAGAAAGAAATTATTAATCAGTTAAACAAGTTGAGTTCGCAGCAACAACAGCAAGTGCTGGACTTTGCTCGATTTTTAGTAATGACAAAGCCTGTTGGTGTTCCAGGTAAAAAACTTTTGCCCTTTGCTGGCGCTATCCCAGCAGATGATCTAAATCTTATGGCACAGGCAATAAAAGAAGGCTGCGAACAGGTAGATTTGAATGAATGGTAGGTTCCTGCTAGATACTAATATTGTCATTGCCCTCTTTGCACAGGACACTTCAGTTCAGCAGCATATAGTTGAGGCTGAGGCTGTATTTGTCGCAAGTATTGTGTTAGGCGAACTTTACTTTATTATGGCGCTCGAAAGTCGGCCCGTGTAGCAGCTAACTTGGCATGAATAGATGAGTTTGCAACTAGCAGTGCTGTACTGGTGTGCGACACAGCAACAGCACACGAGTATGGGCAAATAAAAAATATTTTAAGACAGAAAGGGCGACCTATCCCTGAAAATAATATTTGGATTGCTGCTATTACCCAGCAATACCAATTAACGTTGGTATCGCGTGATGAGCATTTCAGAGAAGTTCATGGGTTGTCAGTTGTAAGGTGGTGATATTGGTTAGCTGTTGAAGGAGAAATGAAAGAAAGATGCGATCGCATTCTCTTTCTCCCTAAGTAAATTTCCCATTCTCGCCATAGGATAACATTTGTTATACTCGCATTCGTTTATTCGGAACGGCGAGTAATTAGCCGTATTCAGGAAAGAGGAAATTCTAGAACTAAACTTATGTCTGACGAACCAAAAGCACAAGGATGGTTTCACACGCTTCCGGGCATCATAACTTCAACTGCGGCGATTCTCACTGCTGTAACTGGCTTAGTTGTTGCGCTAAAACCATCTGATACTCCGCAGCCATCACCAGCAGCGTCAATCTCACCATCGCCAGCAGCATCAATCTCACCTTCACCAGCAGCGTCAACCCAAACAGTACAGTCACCAATTCCACAGTCATCAACTGTTGAACAAACTACTGATACACCTTCAGAGGGAAAAGGAAAGGGGAAAAAAAAGGATAAGGACAAGTAGTTACAGCTGTTATTTATCGTTAGTCATTAGTTTAAGACTAATGACTAATGACTGGGATTTAGCGATCGCGTAATTCAGTTTCCATCTTATCTAAATCTTCTCTGAGGAAAACTGTCATTTGACCGTTGTAAGCCTTACCTTCCTTGGTGTTGACAATTTCCATCCAGTAAGCAAATCTCTCTCCTAATCGTAATTGTCCCTGCTGCGCTCTCAAAAGCGGCAGTGCCTGACGACGAGATAAGTCTACACTTAGGGGCGTGGGATATTCATACACAAGTCTCGAACGGTCGTAATCTTGATAGATATCTGGGCCATAAATTACCCGCAAAGATTCCTTCAGGCGTTCGGGAGTAACGCCATTAATTTGGTCATAAAAATTAAAGCGTTCGCTGCGAATTGTACCGCGCTCTCTGATAGAAGTAATTCTGCCCGGCGAGAACACAGTTGCTTGAAAGGTAAATCTTTGGGCAGGCGTATTACTCTTTTGCACGATTAGCCCATCACCAACAGCAGGGCGAAGAGTGGGATTAGAATTAATCCATGCAGTCACCTCTTCTGTTCTCTGTCCCGGTAAAGCATCGGCACGACTGGCTCCCAATGCTAGTAAAATTCCCAGGGATAAAACTGATAACAATTTGACGCTTTTCATCTAATCCTTAAAACTTTCCCAGAAAAAAAACAATTCATTAGTAGTACAAGGGCGACTTTAGTCGTTAGGTGTTGTTACTACTTCTAAGATGCCACGCTGGGGTCGATGGCGACCTTAATCACCTTACGATTCTTCATATCTTGGAATACTTGCTCTAAATTCTTTAAAGGCTGATGTTCGCTGATTAGCAACTCAAAGGGAATTGTCCGACTCGCCAACAAGGATAAAGCATCTCGGACATACTTTGGCGTGTTGTGAAAAACGCCTTTTAAAGTGAGTTCGCTGTAGTGTAGCTGTTCTGTATTTACAGTGATGGTGGTATCTCGCGGACAACCGCCGAATAAGTTTACGGTAGCACCGGGACGAGCAGATGCGATCGCGCTCTCCCAAACACTCGGCACACCTGTTGCCTCAATCACCACATCCGCACCCATGCCATCCGTTAGCTCTTTTACCACACTTGCTATATCTGCCTGCTTGTGGTAATTAAACGTTTGAGTTGCCCCCAATTTTTTCCCAATCTGCAACCGCTGGTCATTGCCGCCAAATAGTATGACTTCCGCTGAAGAGTCAGATGCTAATTTGGCTACAAACATCAGCCCAATTGCCCCATCTCCCAACACTACTACCCTATCTCCAGGTTTCACATTAGAACGCGCTACCCCGTGCAGCACGCAAGCTAGAGGTTCAGTCATCGCCGCCAGCGCATCTGGCAAGTCTGGGGGAATCGGCAACAGGTTATGCTGCACAATCTGGGCGGGAATTTTTAGATATTCTGCAAAGGTGCCGTTATTCCAAGTTAAATTAGGGCAGAGAGAATATTCCTGACGTTGACAAAAAAAACAATTTGTACATGGAGCCGAGTTATTAGCAACTACGCGAACTCCTACCTGCGAAGCGCTGATACCTTCACCCACCGCCACAATCCGCCCAGCAGCCTCGTGGCCAAACAAAGTGGGAGGCTTCAGCATTTTCGCATGACCTCCCCGCCGCCAAACCTTCAGGTCTGTACCACAAGTCGTTGCCGCTGCCACTTGAATCACCACCTCACCAGCAGCTGGCGTAGGGTCAGCTACCCGTTCCAGGCGTAAATCTTCTTGTCCATAAAGTACAGCCGCTAGCATTATGCTCTGCCCCTAACCGTGTCCTAGCTGATTTTATCAGGGCAGATTTAAAAAAGGTAAAAACAAGAAATCATCTAGCATTAAGGATGAAAAGCATTCTGACCGTTATTGTTCATCCGTATACCTTGTGCCTTTTACCTTTTACTTTTCGCCTTACTTTAAGTATTTACAAGTTTTAAAGTCCGCGATAATTGAACGACTTTGACTTCACTAGGGGACGTCTTCTCGATAACTACGGGTAGCATTTCTTGACGACATGAGGTACAAAACCAATAAACACCATTTTGCCGCGCATGACGCAGGAGGGGGCTACCGCAACAATGACAAGTATTTAGTCGCATTTTATTAAACTCCCTATTTAAAAAACGTACACCACTGACTCAGTACCAACTCAAGCTAATGTATGATGGGATACCAATTTAAAAATGTTAAATTTATCTTAAGATCCCCGACCAGCAAGAGTTGGGTTGACGGTAACATTTTATGGCGAGATACTGATGCCGTTACACAAAAAGTAGGCGGCGAAACTGGTGTCATAAATAAAGATAAAACTAAGCAACAAGTCGGCTCATCTATCCTGGGGATCATTTGTTAAGGGTATATCAAGCACTAAGAATGCAGCAAAACACCGAAAGATCATCGGGATCAGGAAGTTAAATTAGGGTTGGCGGCAGGAGGATTCTAAACTGCCGGCGCTCGCCAGCAGAAGACAAGTCGTACCCGTGGGGCATTCCCACCAGATAAAGGAGGCTTTTAGCAGTGCGAACAAGCGACGAAATCAAAGCAGAAATAGAAGGAAAATTCGGTTTTTTCCCCCCGTTTTTTGAACCTGCACTCGATACACCGCAGATTCTGGAAAACCTTTGGCAACAGACTCTATCGGCTTATGTCAATAATCCGTTGCCATCTTTATTCAAGGAAAAGCTTTTTGCTTACCTGTCGCGCTATTGCTCAGTTCCCTACTGCATCGTTTGCCATAGTTGTGCCTTGCGACCTTTAGGAATGACAGCCAAGGAATTGCTAAAACTACTGGAAACGCCACCACCTACGGGAAATCGGGAATCAGAAATCGAGAATACAGAAGAATCTACCGCACTCCTCCAATCTGAGCAAAGCCTTTACGACTATGCGATTTTAATTTTCCTGAAGCCTGAGAGTGCAGCAGCTTATCGAAACCAGTTGCGTCAGTTGTTAGGATCAACTAATTACGCTCACTTGGTGGCGTTTCTGGGTTACATCAAAATGTGCCACCAGTGGGTAGAAAGTTATCCAGAGCTGTCATATAAAGCCGACCTACGAGCTGAGTCTCATCTAACCGCCTTGTTGGAAGAGGAACCTGACTTGGCGGATTTCTTTGCTGACTACAACGAAAAAATTCAGCAGGAAAAACACAGGCGAGAAAATTTACTAGCAGCTCAAATTTTAGAGTTGCAACAGGTGCAGCAGGCGCTTTTTGAGAGCGAACAGCGCTTTCGCGCGACCTTTGAGCAAGCGGCTGTTGGCATTGCCCATGTGGGGATAGATGGTCGCTGGCTACGAGTTAACCAAAAGCTTTGCGAAATTGTGGGTTATACCCGCGAGGAACTGCTAGAGCTAACTTTTCAGGATATTACTCACCCGGATGACTTGGAAGCAGACTTGGCGTTAGTTGATCGATTGCTGGCTGGCGAAATTGAGACTTACTCGATGGAGAAGCGTTATATCTGTAAAGATGGCTCAACCGTCTGGATTAATTTAACTGTGTCGTTGGGAAGGGGACTGGGGACTGGGAGCTGGGGACAAGGGACTGGGGACAAGGGACTGGGTAAGAGTCCTCCCCATCAGCAATTCCCAATTCCCAATCCCCAATCCCCAATCCCCTTCCCAACACCAGAATATTTCATTTGTGTGATTGAAGACATTAGCGATCGCATCCAAGCTGAGCAGGAGCTGCGAGAATCGAAAGGGCAACTCCAGGCAATTTATGATGGGATGGTGGATGGACTGCTAATTACCGATCGAGAGACAAAAAAGTTTCTTCGTGCCAATGCAGCAATCTGTAATATGTTGGGATATTCAGAAAGCGAATTATTATCAATGTCTGTAAAGGATATTCATCCACCAGATCAGTTAGATGTTATATGGGAAAAGCTTCGGGAAAAAGAGAAAGAAACAATTAGACATAGCAAAAATATTCCGTGCTTACGAAAAGACGGAAGTATCTTTTTTGCAGACATTGGCTCTAAAGTCATTATCTACAATCAGATTCCCTACAATATCGCCTTTTTTAGGGATATTACTGACCGCAAAGCCGCTGAAGAACAGTTGACGCAACGAGCCGAAGAGTTAGCGATCGCTAATTCCCACTTGGAACAGTTTGCTTATATCGCTTCTCACGATTTGCAGGAACCTCTACGAATGGTTGCCAGCTACACGCAGCTTTTGGCAAGACGCTATAAAGGCAAGCTGGATGATGATGCTGATGATTTCATTAGTTATGCGGTTGAAGGTGCTAACCGGATGCAACAGCTGATTAAAGACTTGCTGGCGTTTTACCAGGTGGGGCATCGGGCCGAAACATTTGACGCGGTGAACTGCCAGAAAGTTTTGCTGTTAGCGATCGCAAATCTAACTGCTGCGATCGCCGAAAGTGGGGCAGTGGTGACTCACAATCCCCTGCCAGTGGTGCTAGGTAACGCTGCTGGGCTGACGCAACTGTTGCAAAATCTAATTAGCAATGCTATCAAGTTCTCCCAGCAAAGCCCTCGCATTCATATCGAAGCTCGTTTGGGTGACAAGGAATGGGTGTTTTCTGTTAGGGATAACGGCATCGGCATCGATCCGCAGTACGCCGCGCGCATCTTTGTTATCTTTGGGCGCTTGCACACAAAATCTGACTATCCGGGAAATGGCATAGGACTGGCAATTTGCCAGAAAATTGTCAACAGGCATCAAGGTAAAATTTGGGTAGAGTCTGAGTTAGGCAAAGGTTCTACTTTCTATTTCACTCTTCCTATAATAAATTAGGGACAAAAAATTCAAAAAAGCCAGAGGAACACCTCAAATAAATTCCGTTGGTAATGCTTCCCACATTATTGACACGCCCAAATATTTAAAATACATAGAATCACCATGCGAAATGTTACATTACCATCTTGAATATTGTGTAATGAATCTAAAATTCATGACTGATCATTGTAATGCTGCTTAAAGAATATCTGACCATACCCAGGCTAAAACCCCTAGCACAACAAGCGAAGTAAAGCCCATGCAGATCAAAGAACCCATCACCGTTTTGCTGGTGGAGGATAACGTTGGCGATGCCCGTTTGGTTCGGGAAATGTTGCGGGAAATGAATGCTACGCAGATAAAGCTGCTCCATGTAGTTAATCTGGAAGAGTGCCAGGTTTGCCTCGCCAAGCAGCCTAACCCTTCTGACCAAGAGAAGACAACGCCTTGTGTAGGGGTAATTTTGTTGGATTTGTCGTTACCCGATGGCAACGGGTTAGAAACGGTGATGCGAGTCCGCAGTGCGGCACCAGACATCCCGATTGTAGTCATGTCAGGACTAACTGATGAAGCGATCGCCCTCAAAGCTTTGCAAGAAGGAGCGCAAGATTATCTCGTAAAAGGTTATACAGACGGTCATGGGTTGATCCGTGCCGTAAGCTATGCCATTGAAAGACAGCGGATGCAACTACGACTCCAACAAACTCAGCAAGCGTTGCAACACCAGCTGGAACGGGAAGCCTTAATAAACCGCATTACCACCGCCCTGAATTCCAATCTCGATCCTCAATTTGTCGTGCAGGAAATTGTCCGGCAAACTCTCGAACCGATGGGCGGCGATTTCTGCATGGTAGCCCGCGACTTGCCTGAATCAAAACAATTTTTAATTGAAGCCGAATATTGGTCTGATTTGTCAGAGGGCGACCAAAGGCGAAATTTCCTAGCTTGGCAGGGAAAAACGCTGCTCTTTGAAGGCTGGGAAACGGTGAGGGACGAGTTACTACAAAATCGTCCGATGACAATTCAAAATGAAAAAATAAAAATAAAAAATGCGGAAATTTTGAATGGTGAATCTTTAGTTTTGAATATTCCCGCTGTCTTGATGGCTCCGATTTTTGTTAGGAACCAATACTACGGCAATCTAATTGTCGGGTATATTCAGGGGGAAAATTTATTTAGTAACTCACAAATCCAACTGCTACAACAACTAGCACAGCAGACAGCGATCGCTCTTTACAATGCGCGAGAACTAGAACAGTTAGAAAACCTCGTGCAAGAGCGCACCCAGCAGTTAGGACGGGAAAAAGCACTGCTAGAGGCAATCCTCAATTCAATTCAAGAGGGGATTGTTGTCAGTCAACCTGATGGTCAGGCAGTGATGTTTAATCCGGCAGCGACGCAGATATATGGACTTGAGGGACAAGTTAAAAAACCTAACTCTAAGACGGGATTAGCACCTCACTTCACTGACTATTTAGCTAAATTACAAATTCGCAATCCCGATGGTTCCTGTCCAACTGTTGAGGAACTACCTATCAGTAGAGCAATTCGAGGAGAAATTTTTACCAATCACGAGCTAATTGTAGATTGTCCGAATGGGGAACAGAAGTGGGTGAGTCTTTCTGGATCGACTATCTTTGATGAAGCTGGAGAAGTTTTGCTGGCGGTGAATACAACGCGAGACATCACCAAAGGCAAACAGGCGGAGAAAGCACTGCGAGAATCAGAAACCAAATTTCGCACACTTTATGAATCAACCAGCGCCGCAGTCATGCTGCTGGATGAAACAGGATTTTTCGATTGCAACAGCGCGACGCTAGAGTTATTAGGTTGCGCTGACTTAGAGGAGTTTTGCGGCAAACATCCCAGCGAGTTTTCTCCACCGACTCAACCTGATGGTAACGACTCTTTTAGCCTTGCTTGCGATCGCATAGCCACTGCTTTAAAAGAAGGCAGCTGTCGTTTTGATTGGATTCATCGGCGTAAAGATGGCACAGATTTCCCTACAGAAGTGATGCTGAGTGCAATCGAGTTGGGGAACCAGCAAGTGCTACAAGCGGTAGTTTATGACATAAGCGATCGCATCCAGACAGAAATCGAATTGCGTCAAGCGTATGATGCCGCTGAAGCTGGAAGTCGCGCAAAAAGTGAATTTTTGGCAACGATCAGCCACGAACTGCGGACACCCCTCAACTCCATCTTGGGACTGTCCAACCTCCTGCTACAAGAAATATTTGGCACTCTCAATCAAAAACAAAAACAATACACTGCCTGCATTCATAGCAGCGGCGAACATCTCTTGGCGCTGATTAACGATATTCTTGACCTTTCTAAAGTCGAAGCGGGCAAAGAACAACTCACTTTAACCGCTGTGAACGTCGAGAATTTGTGCGAATACGCAGTTACAATTATGCGAGAGCAGGCCTTAGAAAGGGGGCTGCAACTCACCTGCGAAATTGATCCAAATGTTAATATCTGCCTAGCCGATGAGCGGCGTTTGAAGCAGATGTTGCTGAATTTGCTGTCTAATGCGATTAAGTTCACACCAGCAGGATCAGTAAAATTAATTGTACAAAAGCAGCCTGAAGGCATGGCATTTACCGTAGCAGATACGGGCATCGGTATTGCCCCAGAAAAGCTGCCGTTATTGTTTCAGCCATTTCGTCAATTGGACAGTGGACTAAACCGACAGTTTACAGGCACGGGTTTGGGGTTGTCTCTGACTCGCAGTTTAGCCCGACTTCATGGCGGAGATGTGAGAGTTTCTTCAACGCTAGGAAAAGGCAGTACATTTACTATTGATATACCGGATTTGGGCAGTGATTCTTCATCTGTCATAAATTATCAATCATCAATCATCAGTCATGAATCATCAAGTAATGGACAAAAGCTTAAAAGTAACGAGCAAGGAAAAATTTTAATTGTAGAAGATGATAAAAACAGCGGGATGCTGTTGAATGACTATCTAAAATCGATTGGTTATACAGTAGAAATTTTAATAGATGGTGCAAATTTTATCAGCAGGGTGCGAACATTCAAGCCTCATCTGATTTTGTTAGATTTCAATTTAACAGGTGGTATTAGTGGGTTGGATCTGCTGACACAATTGCGGCAGGAACCGGATATAGCAGAACTACCTGTGGTGATAGTGACAGCTATGGCGATGGCAGATGATAAAGAGCGTTGTCTAAATGCTGGTGCTGACGATTATCTCAGCAAGCCAGTTGGTGTCCAACAACTAGAATTAGTTTTAATGCGTTATTTCTAAAGAAGGCAAAAGGAAAAAAAAGTTATATGTTTTTTCCTTTTACTTTCTAATTTCCTGAACGATGTGCCAAGCTTTTAAGAAATTGCCCTGCATAAGCGCTGCAACGCCGTTTAAGGCTTTAATTTCGAGTAGGTTAGGGTTGAGTGCAACAGCTGGCTTCAGCACGTTTTGAGCCTTTTTGGGATGCCATTCGTACAGATGAACAAAGGCAAGATAAGCATAAGCATAGGGATTTTCAGAGTCTAGTCGCACCACTCGTTCAAGGGATGCGATCGCATCTTTAGCTTGTCGCTTCAAAACCCTTGACAAAGCCAGCGCATATGCCAAATCTCGGTTTGGTTCCCGTTGCAGTCGATACTCCAAAGCCAACTGCGCTTGCACCAGATAGTCTTGAATCGGGTCATACTGATTAATTCGCCCAGTTTCCGCAAAAATCTGCTCTAGGGCGGCTGTCCCTTGGGGTAAAGTAGCGGCTAAAGTCCGCAACTGAGTCCCTAAATCCAACTCAGGCGCAGGTGTAGCACCAGCAGCAGCGTCAATCTTGAGAGTCACTGGCGGCACTTGTATGGGGTAAGTTTCACCAGTTTTTCGGTTCAGGTATGTCGCCTCCAGGGTGTAAATCCCAGCAGATGTATCAGCTTTTGGCAGCATTGCAGTCTGTTCAATGACTCGAAAACCTTTAGCTAATAATTTATCCGGCAGAATTTCTGGATATAAATTTCCCATCCCAATAGCGCGATCGTGTAACCATTGAGATTTTGGATTTTCCGTATTCTCTTCGCTACGCCAAGTTAGCAACACGATGCCAGATTGCAACTGTTCCCAGGAACCAGTCCACTCGTAGGTTACAGGGACAGGCACCCCAGGCAGGGCAATTTCTGGTACTTTTACATGTACTAACTTGACCTTATTTTGTGGTTCCGATAGCGGTTGTACCTGTACGGGTGGCGATTTTTGATGATAAAGTTTCAGACTACTGTTTTCGGATAAATTCCAAGTTTTATGCAGCTGAAAATCTGAACCTTGCTCGACAGTTTGGACAATGGTAGCCTGAGCATCGGGAACAGATCCTTGCTTGCCAGTTTTAGTTAGGAACCAGGAAAGCGATCGCGCATCTTGAACTACTTGCTTCTTTCTCGTCCCCACCTGTCGCCCATACACCTGAAAATGTTGCAACGCCCCATAATAATTAAAATTGTGCTGATTAATATTGGCAGTCGATGGCAACACTCCCAACGTCGAACGTAAATAAGGCTCGGTTTGAATGATTTCTTTAATTACCTGGGGGTGAGGTAATTCTTTTTCTAAATAAACTGGGTGCTGAGCATAGGGACTGAGGGCTTGCGCGAAATTTTTCCATACCGTACCTTCCGCGGGGAACCAGTTAATAAACATCAACAGCACCGCCAGACTAATCGTTCCCCAACGGATGTAATTCCAGCGACCAACCCAGCGCGTCAAACCATAAGCCAGAAATAGCGCAACTACTGGCAAATAAGGCAACACATAGCGAGAATCTTTATTAATATTTAGCGAACAAAGCAAATAAGATCCCACCCAAAAAACAGCCAACCAGCCGATTTTGGATTTATTCTCGTTACCAAGCTGAGCCTTCTGATTGCTAAATGCTGCGCGACCCCAATAAATCAACAATCCTACGATCGGGACGAGCAACAAAGGCCAGGAAACATGATAAGGCAGAATTTTCCAATAATAAGTCCAAGCTTCTAGCGTATTCAGCGCGGGATCTCCTTCTGCGATCGCTGAATCCACCGTCGCCCGCTTCCCCGATGTCAGCATCAGCAACCAATTAGCGCGATACCAAGGGCCAAACACCAACACCGACAGCAACAACGAGAAAACCAGCTGAGCTAATCGTCCCCATGCTCGGTGCCGAATTACACCAACACCCACCCACAACACCGGAGCCAACAGAAAAAACAGCGCCGTCTGCTTCACCATCAACGCCAGCCCCAAAGAAAGCCCAAACGCCGCCGCCCAAAACCACTCTCTTCTCTGCGTCCTCTGCGCCTCTGCGGTTCGACTACTCTCAATACTTCTCGGAAGGGGCTGACCGAATGATTCAATCCCGTCCCCTAAAAAGTGAGGGGAAATTGGACTCCCCTCCCTTTTTAAAGGAGAGGTTAAGCGCAAAATATTGCGACTACTCCTCCACGCCGTCAGACAATAAAAACTCAACGTGACAACAGCCGTCAATGGAAAATCCAGCAGAAAATCCAGACGATACCGATAAAGACCCGGTAACAACTGGCACAATCCAGCCGCCCATAAACCAACTTCAACGCTAAACAGCTGCACACCCAAACCATATACAGAAGCCAGCAGAATCGCACTAAATAGCAGATTCACTAATGTGGCGCTATCTGGCCCCGTCCCAAAGAGATTTTGAACTATAGCCGTAGCAATATAGGTTAAAGGCGGCACTTTTGAGGAAAGTTGCCAAAAACTCTCCCACCATTCCCCAGAAAACCACTGGGGATGTTGTAAAGCTTTCCAATAATTTAAAGAGCCTGTCAAGTAATCTGCCTGATCCCAGGATGGCACCGAACGGTCAAGGGCAAACCAAATGCGATCGCATACCGCCCCAACCAGCCAAATTATCCCCAAAACCAGTAGTGGATTAAACCGAGTGCGTTTATCTTTATCAGCCACAAAATCCAGCTGCAACCTAATTTAGGTACTCAATTTTTTCTGTTTCTGTCGAATCCATTTTCCATTGACCGTTTCTTTTCTTCAGTATATTTATTGATGTTAACGTATTATTCCTAAACTCAGGGCCTTTCAGCTTCGTAGTTGTCTGAATCATCCTTACCCTTGCTTCATTAGCAGATATACGAATAAACTCCAGACTATTCAGTTGATATTTTAAGTCATAGGTTTTGTAAACTTCCATTAATAATTCTTTAGTGAGGTCATAACCAGGAGATTGTTTATCAACCGTATCCATATAAGCTACTATATTTTTCTCATTTAAAGCCTTGAATTGTTTATTGACCAACTCTCTTATTGCCTGTCTATCTGACTGATTTTGTTTTGTTTCTGCCAATAACTGCTTTTTAACAAAAGCCTTTTCTGGTAGCTTTTTTATTTTCTGAATATTTAGCTCCTCATACAAAGGAACTTTAGTTTGCTGCTTCTGTAACTCTGTGTTATTTAACCCTACTTGAGGATATCCCGCCAGTAACATTAGCACTGGAACAGCTACAACATTTATATCCATGAGGATATCCCGCCAGTAACATTAGCACTGGAACAGCTACAACATTTATATCCATAGGTTCTTTTTCCTGTATTAAAAAATTCTTCTGGATCAATCTAGATCAAAAAATTCCCCATGTAAATAGCTACTTGCATGGGGAATAAAC
Organism: Trichocoleus sp. FACHB-40; assembly: GCF_014695915.1. Lineage (GTDB taxonomy): Bacteria > Cyanobacteriota > Cyanobacteriia > Cyanobacteriales > FACHB-T130 > Funiculus > Funiculus sociatus. The sequence goes on along the minus strand of NZ_JACJPF010000107.1, from coordinate 24,977 downwards.
TTTTTAATCTACACCTTCAATTGGCGCAAAACCTTGGCGTTGGATATTTTCAGTGATTACACGAGGTTCGAGGAATTGCAGCAAGTAGTCGGGGCCGCCAGCCTTGGAACCAACACCGGAAAGCTTGAAGCCGCCGAAGGGTTGCCTTGAGACAATCGCGCCAGTGATGCCACGATTAATGTAAAGGTTGCCGACTTCAAACTCAGCTTGCGCTTGTTCAATGTGGGAAGGTGTGCGGGAATACAAGCCACCAGTCAGGGCAAAATTGGTGTTATTGGCAACTGCGATCGCTTCCTCAAAATTCTTCACCCGCATGACTGCCACAACTGGCCCAAAAATTTCTTCTTGGACAATTGTCGCCTCTGGCGGTACTTCCGTGAAAATCGTAGGGCCGACAAAATAGCCGTTATCAGGGGAAGGCATTTCTAAAGCAAGTTTGGCTTCGGCGCGACCTTTCTCGATATAGTCACGAATACGGGCTTGAGCTGTTGCATCAATCACAGGGCCTACTTGCGTACTGGGCAAGTGGGCTTCCCCAACGTTGAGACTTCGCGTTGCTTCCACCAAACGCGCCACAAAAGCCTCATAAACTGGTTCCAGCACAATTACCCGCGAACAAGCTGAACACTTCTGTCCGCTGTAACCAAAAGCTGAATACACCACACCCGCAACAGCTTGGTCTAAATCGGCACTTTCGTCTACGATGATGCCATTCTTACCGCCCATCTCGGCAATTACCCGCTTCAGGTGTTTCTGCCCTGGTTGTAAAATCGCAGCATCGGCGTAGATCCGACAACCAACTTCTTGAGATCCGGTAAAGGCAATCAGGTGAACGTCGGGATGCTTCACCATGTAAGCACCAGCTTGGGAACCTCTCCCCGGTACGTATTGAAACACACCTTTCGGTATCCCCGCCTCAACCAAGATTTCAGTTATTTTGGCAGCAATTACAGAAGATGTTTCCGCAGGCTTGAGTAAAGTACAATTTCCCGTAACAAGCGCCGCCACCGCCATCCCAGTCGCGATCGCTATCGGGAAATTCCAAGGCGAAATCACCACCGTCACGCCTCGCGGCTGATAAATATAACGGTTGGTTTCCCCAGCAATATCGTAGTTATACCCTTCATCCAGCCGTTCCATTTCGTCGGCGTAGTAGCGACAAAAGTCAATCGCCTCCGAAACTTCCCCATCAGCTTCTCTTACCGCCTTGCCAACTTCCAACACCACCCAAGCTGATAATTCGGCGCGACGGAGTTCCATCAAATCTGCTGCTTTCCGCAACACACCAGCCCGCTGTCTGACTGGTGTCTTCCGCCAACCGGGGAATGCTGCTTTTGCCGCTTGAATCGCTTGTTCTGCCTGTTCGATGCTAATCAGTCCGACTTTGCCAATAATTTCGCTAGGATTTGACGGGTTGACAGAATCAACTCTTTCTGCTGTGTTTACATATTCGCCATTAATCAACGGCAAATAAGTTTTACCCAGTTGGGGGCGCACAGTAGCATAAGCTTGTTGCGATCGCGCTCTCGCCTCAATTTCAGCATAATCTGTATCAGCCGCATTCGGGAACGCTCCGTTTGTCCCCCCTACCCCGTTGACCGCGGAGTTAGAGGGGGTAGGCGGCGCTAACAATTCCTCTACTGGGCGTTCTTCCAGATTTTGCCGTAAAAATGAACTATTAGCCGTATTTTCCAGCAAACGGCGAATTAAATAAGCCATTCCCGGCAGCAAGTCGCCATAAGGACAATAAACTCGTACTCGATAGCCTTTATCAACTAAAGATTTTGCCAGTTTATCGCCCATACCGTAGAGGACTTGCATTTCAAAGCGACGGCGGGGAACTTTGAGAGTTTCGGCGATCGCGATCGCCCGTGCTTGCGATCGCACGTTATGACTGCCAATTGCCGAATAAAGATACTCGTGATTTTCCAGCAACAATTGGGTAATCTTCTCAAAATTGGCATCAGTTGCCGCTTTGTCGCTATAAACTGGCACAGGCCAATCCTTCTGCATCGATTTGATTGTCTCCTGATCCCAGTACGCGCCCTTCACCAAGCGCACCGTCAGGGGATAACCGCGTTCTTTTAGCCAGGGAATCAAATCTTTTACATCTTGTTCGCTGTCCCGCAGATACGCCTGAATTGTTATCCCGACATCGGTACGACTGCGAAACTCATCTTCCAGCAACAGTTTTTTCAGGATAGACACAGTAATGTCTTTGTAAGCATACTGTTCCATATCGAAGTGAACAGCAGCACCCAACTGTGCGGCGCGACGTAGTAGGAGGCGGATGCGATCGCTTACTCGCTCCTCACTTCCTTTAGCATCTAACGGGTCAAACTGCGAGTAAAACGCCGTTAACTTAACAGATACTTGTACCTTTGGTAAATCTTCCCCATCTGCCTTGTCAATTGCCTCCACAGTTGACCACGACTTAGCCGCATCCGTCAACTGCTCCATCAATTCCAAATAACGGTCAAGATAAGACTGCGCCTCAGCTTCCGTAATCACAGCCTCACCCAAAAGGTCAATGGTGAAAGCCATTTTTTGCTTCCGCAAACTCTCAACCGTCTTAATTACCTGCTTAATATTTTCTCCAGCAATGTACTTATGCGCCAAAGTTTCAACCGCTGTATTCACAGTTGTCGCCGCAACAGTACCAGGCATAGAATCTGGAGAAGCAAAGTTGAGCATCCCCTTGAGAGCAGTTGGTAGTTCAACCGACTCATCCCCCAGATATTCCTGCAAGTGACGCGCAACTTCCGGTTTGCTACGTAGTGCTGGCAAAGTATCAATAAAGCGAAACAACTGCACCCGCAAACCAGGGCTAGCCATCGCCCAAGCAAGTAATTTATCATCCCAGCGCATTTGGTCGCGCATTTGGGCAAAAAAGGATTTATTTTCTCTAGTTGCTGCCAACAGCTGTTTGGCAATTTCTTGGGTTTTTAATTCGTAACTACTATCAGAAGATATTTGTACAACCACAGCTGCCAGACTCCTAATTCAAGATATAGCTTCACCTTGGGAAGCCTCTATCTTTTATTTTCTCGGTTTATTGCGTCATTGGCAGCAAATTTAGTTAGTTCTCAGTTGTCGATTGTCAATGACTCATAACTAATGACGCTTAACTGATGAAATATAGTGTTTCAAGGGTTGGGTGGAATATATTGCGGTTATAAAGTTGCCGCCACCTTGGTTGGGACAATGCCATGCCCCAACAGATGTATCCCACCCAAGCCTTGAATTGCTACAACGGACTACTCTAGCGGGTTTACCATACGACCCACGAATAGAATGCTCTCAGAGCGATTATCCCGAATCAAAAACACAAACGGATGATCTGCCCGAAACTGCCCAGATCCGCCCCTTGCCATTAAAACACCTGTAGTCGCAGCTGCCTCAGTCCCCAACTCATCCACATCCACAAAAGTTTTGTGAATTATTTTCGAGATCGAGAGTCCTTTCTTGGGGCTAATACCAGAGAAATCGGCTGTTTTACTGAAAGCGATCGCCATTCCCATGCTTGAGAGTACATCGCTTAGCTCAATCCCTGAATCTACCTTGAACTTGGGTAGCCAAATCTTAACATTACCCCCATCTCGAACCGACGATAACCACTTCTGGAGGTTGTCTGGCGTTAGCTGCTGCTCTAGTTGTTCCACCCCATTAACTTTTTTCGGCAAGAGAACTACCATAGATATGTCCGAATCAGCATAGGGCAGCTCCAAGAGTTGCAGCTCCTCTAAATCTGCAAAGGGAACCGCCGCTTCTTGGTACATCATCGGCACCTTGACTTGCTGAGTTGCCGTGACACTGAATGCTTCCTGTTTGGTATCTTTTGGGTTAAACTGACTTGCCCAAGCGCCCTTAAAGTAGATGGCGTTTGTCAGTACCAGCTTCGTATTCGAGGTGAGAATGCCCTGTTCAATCAGGTTTTCAATCTTGTTTTGGGTCTTTTTTGCCACCCAGCTATTGATAGTGCCACGAGCCTGTTCAGTAGCACCAGCGAAGTCTACCTGCTCTAACCCCGCCCCATAGTTATTCTGGCTAGTTTTGAGGAAGGCATCGCTAAAGCCGTATCCCTTCTGACCCCAAAGCCGATTGGCAATGCTTAGTTGATACCCCTGGGGGTTACTAGAGATCAGTTTAGTTATGAGCGTGGCAAAACTCGAATGTAGGTTTTCTGGCTTATTAGTGAAGTGGAGAACCGTAGCCATCTCTGTTGCCGTTGGCCCCCTAGCTCCGGCGTAGGTCATAGCCAGTGCTGTTGAGATGCTGTAGGGAGAGAAAAATAAATTCCCTTGTTGATTACGCAGCTTGTTATATAAGTCGAAGGCGAAGGCGTTGTTACCCTCTACCACAGTATTTACCTCAGCAGACAGCTCTCTTGTAGCTTGTCCACTTTCCGATGGGTTTTGGCTGATTATTATGGGAGTCCGAGTCTGAGGGCGAAGCTTTAAGGGCAGGGTAGCGGTAGCATCTGCATTGGCAGAGGAGGTTTTATTACTCAGAGGGATACCAGGCTCACAAGCCAAAGCGGAACCAGCCAAAGTGGTCGTCAAACCTACTAAAGCGGCGGTGAAACCCGCGATGATCTGTTTCATGCTGCTTTCATGCAAAATGCCATATCAGTGCTTTGGAGAATGTAGCAGATGCTTATAGTTAACCTAGCCTAACCTATCTTTCATCCCACTAAACATCTGGCACAAAAGTTTAAAACCCGTGCTGCAAGCTGTTTATACACCTTTGTTGGTTTTGATTGATTTAAAATATGTAACTCAAAACTTAAAACGGATATTTCCTTTCTAAGGCGAGTAGGCTTGAGCAACAAGGAGCGGTTTTTGATGCCAGGGTAGGCTGGAGATGAGCCTTTGCTTGCGAACCGGAGGTAGATGCTATTCCCAAGATATGGCTCAAGTCTTAGAATTTAACAACCCACAATAGAAATAGTGGGAGATGATTTCAAAGCGAGCGATCGCACTTCCAAATCATCGCAAACCTTACTGAGAGCAGTCAGTCATCGAATTGATGATAGCTGACTCAAGTGGCGTATCCCTATAGCAATTAAACCCTGATTTTACTTCCTTGGAAGCCGCCGATATTCTCAATGTATCACGCCTATTTCCGATCGAGTTGCATACGGACAGAACTTTATTCTACCTTTATTTTAGCCCTGCTTTCTGTGAAAATTGCTTAATTTATCTCTTGGCTGAGTTTGATGCTTTCCCTAAACCACAAAAATAGATTCAATTTAAACTAAAAAATAAGGTTGCCAAAAACGGGTTTTTCTACTTCATTTTTATGCTTGCTGTAAAAGTCAAGCAGGCTTATTAACCGCCTGAATATTCTACACCTTGAACCAATCTCCAGCTTTTTTAGCTGCTCTAGCAAAAAAAAGGCTTGCCGCCAGCAAGCCTTTTTTACTTCTTCCTTCGCCCTATAGAGCGCATCCGCTAATGTGTCTTTGCGGTGTTCCTAAAGTTGCTTCACCTCAGCAACCAGCTTCGCAACCACATCCCGCGCACTACCAAAAAGCATCATGGTTTTGTCTTTGTAGAAAAGCTCATTATCCACACCAGCAAAACCCGCACTCATCCCCCGCTTAATCACAATCGTGTGCTTCGCCTTATCTACTTCCAAAATTGGCATTCCGTAGATAGGACTCCCAGAATCGTGACGAGCAGATGGATTTACCACATCATTTGCCCCAATAACTAAGGCAACATCAGTCTGCTCAAACTGGGGATTAATATCATCCATGTCGTACAGCTGCGGATAAGGCACATTTGCCTCTGCCAATAGTACGTTCATGTGTCCAGGCATCCGCCCAGCAACTGGGTGAATCGCATACTTCACCTCAACGCCCAGCTTTTCCAAGCCGTCAGCTAATTCGCGGACAGCGTGCTGCGCTTGCGCCACCGCCATACCGTAGCCGGGAACAATCACGACAGAACGAGCATAGCCCAACATCATCGCCCCTTCTTCTGGATCGACAGTGCGGACAGATTTATCGCCCCCTGCTGCTGCACCAGTGCCGCCAGACGAGCCAGCTTTGCCAAAGGCACCGAATAGTACGCTGGCTAAAGAGCGGTTCATCGCCTTACACATAATCTCGGTAAGGATTAATCCAGATGCGCCCACCAAGGCACCAGCGATGATCAGCATATTGTTCATCACCACAAAACCTGCGGCGGCTGCTGCTACTCCGGATAGGGAGTTCAACAGGGAGATTACTACTGGCATATCGCCGCCGCCGATAGGAATAACGAACAGCACGCCCAATAGTAAGGAGATACCAACCATGCCCACGAATACGGGCAGGTTTTGCGGATCGATTAGCAGATAGGCGGTGGCAACAAAAAAGCCTGCCAAAAGGAGAGCATTAATTGGTTGCTGCAAGGGAAATGTAATTGGGCTACCGCTGATGAGTCCTTGCAATTTGGCAAAGGCAACCATACTGCCAGTGAAGGTGACACCACCGATAAACACACTACTGATGATCGAGATGTTGGCATCGATGGGTATGGCTTGATGTCCCACTAACCGCCCAAATTCTGCCACGGCAACGAGGGCAGATGCAGCACCTCCTAATCCGTTGAGTAAACCGACCATTTGGGGCATATCGGTCATTTCTACTTTATAGGCTGCGATCGCTCCCAACACGGAACCAATCAGCAAACCCACCAAAATCATCTGGTAGTTCAACACTTGCCGATCCAGCAGCGTTGCCACCACCGCCAGCAGCATCCCTATAGCTGCCCATAAGTTGCCTTGACGAGCTGTTGCTGGCGAACCCAGTTTTTTCAACCCCAAAATGAATAAAGATGCTGCGACTAAATAAGTCAGTTGTATTCCAGTTGGCAGAAAATCGGTCATATCAGTTGTTAGTTGTTAGTTGAATGATTGCTAATGGCTAATTTGTTTTTCCATTAGCCATTAGCTAGCCGCTTTTTTCTTGAACATTTGCAACATCCGATCTGTCACCAAGAAACCACCTACAACGTTAATGGTTGCCAGCACCACGGCTATCAAGCCCAAAATGACGCTGAGATTTGTATCGCGCTCTCCAGAGACGAGCAGTGCCCCAATCACGGCAATTCCAGAAATCGCATTTGCCCCAGACATGAGGGGAGTATGGAGCGTTGGCGGTACTTTGTTGATAATTTCAAATCCAGTAAAAGATGCCAACACAAACACGAACAAAGCGGCAATCAATGCTTCTGTCATCAGTTCCCAAATCCTTTCATTAAACTTACATCTTGCACCAGTCTCAATAAGAGGCTCTAGCCTCTATATTCTGGTTTCCAGCCTGGGACTGGGAACCAGAAATTCCTTGTTCCCAGTCCCCATTACTATGCGTTGACTGTTATTTGAGCGATCGCATCTTTTACCCGTTGATTGCGAATCTCTCCAGCATGGGCGACACAAGTGCTGTTGGTGATGTCATCTTCAAAATTCAACTGCAATGTACCGTCTTTAATCAGGTATTGCACCAAAGTCAAAACGTTTTTGGAATACATTTGACTGGCGTTAACTGGCAGAGATGAAGGTAAATTAATCGGCCCAATAATCGTCACGCCGTTGCGCTGGACATCTTTCCCTGCTTGGGTACAAGCACAGTTTCCGCCTTGGTCGGCTGCCAAATCTACAATTACCGAACCAGGCTTCATTCGAGCTACCATTTCCTCAGTCACAAGTATGGGTGCTTTTCTACCCGGTACTTGGGCGGTGGTGATTACCACATCCGACTGGGCGACGTGTTCGGCTACGACTTCCTGAGTCCGCTGCTTGGATGCTTCAGAAACTTCTTTAGCATAGCCTCCAGCCGCCACAGTCTCTTCTTCCAGTTTGACTTCGACGAATTTGGCTCCCAAGCTTTGTACTTCTTCCTTCACCGCTGGGCGAATATCAAAAGCTTCTACTACAGCGCCAAGTCGTCTAGCGGTAGCGATCGCTTGCAGTCCCGCCACACCTGCGCCCATCACAAACACCTTCGCTGGTGCGATTGTACCTGCTGCTGTCGTCAACATTGGGAAAAACTTCGGCAAAGCCGCCGCCGCAATCAATACCGCCTTATAACCTGCCACCCCCGCCTGAGACGACAAAGCATCCATGCTTTGCGCCCTACTGGTGCGGGGAATCATCTCCATACTGAAAGCTGTTACTTTCTGCTCGGCTAAACGTTGCACCAATGTTGGGTTCCCTAGAGGATTGAGAAACCCAACCAAGGCGCTTCCTTCCTTCATCTGGTGAACTTCATGCAATGCCGGCGGATTAACTTTTAGTAGGACATCCGCCTCACCCCACAAAGCCGCTGTATCGCCGACAATCTTTGCTCCGGCTGCTTCATAGGCTTCATTAGAGAAAAATGCCTGCTCGCCAGCACCCGCCTCTACCCATACTTCTAAACCCTGTTTGACCAACTTGCCTACAGTGTCAGGCACCAGAGCAACGCGATGTTCACCAACTTCAACTTCTTTAGCAACCGATATTCTCATGAATTCTCCCAATCAATTTTTCCCGCCCTTTGGAATCCTATGTTAATTCTTAAATCCCAATCCGTATCTTTAATTTTGTCTTATGAATTTGGATTGAGCGCGATCGCACATTCTTTGTAATATCCACACACTTCTAGACAATTTTAAAAAACTTTCATCTTAATGATGGAAAAGCTTGCCCTAAAAATTTTCGGTGGCTATTAGCTTCTGTGCCGTCAGTTAAGATTAATTGAAACCTCTGGTTGCTGTTGATTTTGTCAAATTTATTCAAAAAATTAAATAAAAAACTATACAATGGTATACATTAGTCAATAAAAAGATGGCTGTTAAGCGAGATCGGTGATGCAGCAGCTCTCTTCGCCATAGATGCTCATGCGCTTGGCCACCAAACAAAAATCTCCCACGTCCCCGCGTCCCCAACGGGAGGCACTTTTTATAAGCTTTCCGCGTCACAAGCACCGATTCATCAGGTATTGTGAAATACCTGATACAGTCAAAAACAGTAAAGTTTAGTAACGCCCAGCCCACTATCTCACTATCTACAGTTGAGGGAATCAGCCTATGTTGTCCATAAAATCCTCTACACGACGCCTCCTGACTGCTCTGGCGGCGACTGGTTGCTTGCTTGCGGGGTTTTCCACCCTGACTCAGGCGCAGAATCTGCCTGGATTAACCATCTTTAGTGGTGTAGAGCGGCAAAATCAATTGTCCTACTTTTTGGATTTCGGCGGTCAATCGGATAATTGGGATCGCTATCGGCTGAAGATTCCCGGTAAGAAAATGGAATTAGGCGCTGCCCAGTTTATCGTTTCTTATCCGGACTACTACAAAGGGAAGTTTGACACTAAAAGCATGGAGGTGCGTGTCAAAGGTAAAAAGTTTCCCATTCGAGAGGTTAACTGGGACAAAGAAAATCACAAGGTTCTAATTTATATGGAGGAGCCAGTTCCGGCTGGGAACAATGTAGAATTGGTGTTCTCTAACGTGAAGAACCCGCCTTTTGGGGGAGTTTATTATTTCAATGCTGCCATCCTCACTCCCGGTGATGTACCGTTGCCGCGTTACCTCGGCACCTGGATTTTGAGTATTAATTAACAACGAAAAGCAACTTCTCTCACGTCCTTGGCGCAGGCAAGAGGACTGAGAGAGCAAATTATTGTAGGCATTTTGCCTTTACGGAGAGAGCCTTCCAGCCATTGGGTAAAAGGCACTCGCAGAGATTTGGTGCTAAGCTAGAGAATTGTGACTTTTTTTTACAGCATCAATTGCTATAGGAGTAATCACCGATGACTCAGCGGACTCTCGGCGGCACTAACCGCAAACAAAAAAGAACATCCGGTTTTCGGGCGCGGATGCGTACCACAAACGGTCAGAACGTTATCAAAGCCCGGAGAAAAAAAGGACGTTATCGCCTTAGCGTTTAGGAAGATGGAGGATGAAGGATGAATTAATTTCGCCTTCAACCTTCTCCAAGCCACCGAGGTAAGGAAGTTTCCAGTGGCATTATCGAAAGCAAATCGACTCCGGCATCGGCGAGATTTTACAGCCGTGTATCAGAGTGGAGTGCGGCGCAATACCACTCACTTAACTTTACGAGCACTAAGGTCGCCGCTTGGGGGCGCAACTGGTGTGGGAACTGGTAAGGTGCCGACACGGATAGGAATATCTATCAGCTTAAAAGTCAGCAAACGAGCAGTAATCCGGAACCGCATCAAGCGACGAATTCGAGCAGCTTTTCGCTGTCTGTTGCCCCGACTATCACCAGGCTGGAGGTTAGTAGTGGTGGTGCGACCGACAGCAGTTGAGTGCGATTATGGTCAAATTTTGCGAGAATTAGAGCAGTTGTTGGCACAAGCAGAGGTACTAGATGGCGATTAAAGAGGAAACCTTTTATGAAGGTGGGCCGCATATTGGCGATTTGATTATAAATATTCTGTTGGGATTCACAGTAATCTGTTTGCCGCTGACAGTAGGTGCGATTGTGCGATCGCTGTGGTTGCGCTACCGGATTACCGATCGCCGGATATCGGTGACAGGTGGTTGGATGGGGCGCGATCGCACCGACATCATCTACTCAGAAATCGTCAAGGCCGTTAAAGTTCCCAGAGGACTCGGACTCTGGGGTGACATGGTGCTAACCCTCAGAGATGGTAGCCGTCTAGAACTCAGATCCCTGCCTAGATTCCGGGAAATTTATGATTACATCACCGAGAATGTAGATGCCAGAACCGGGAAACCGGGTGGTTCCTCCAAGTCGTTAGGGTAGCATTCTTCCTTGCTGAAGAATTTTAGATGGAACAATGAAATTTATGACATTTAAAATCTAAATTCAGCGCCAGGGAAGCTTTTGTGATGCTATACAACCCCCAAAACGAGAAACATTAGATAAATTTAGATTAGATTCACTTCAAGTTACTAGCGCCCTCTTTGACTCAGAACGAATGGACTTTGGTATCGGGTTTCTCTCCAATAATGTCATGCTGCCAATCCTGGATTTCTTCTACGGGATTGTGCCAAGCTATGGTCTCGCCATCGTGGCGCTGACACTTGTGATTCGCTTTGCACTCTATCCACTGAGTGCAGGCTCTATTCGCAATATGCGGCGGATGAAAGTTACTCAACCGCTGATGAAAAAGCGGCAAGAAGAGATTCAGAAACTCTACAAAGACGATCCGGCAAAACAGCAGGAAGAAATGAGCAAGCTGTTCAAAGAGTTTGGCAACCCTTTGGCAGGATGTTTCCCTGTGTTGGTGCAAATGCCAGTTCTGTTTGCCTTGTTCGCCACTTTGCGGGGTTCGCCGTTTTCTGATGTAAACTACTCCGTCAACCTGGAAATATTTCCTCAAGAACAAATTGAACGCATCCAACCGCAAGCTTTTGTAACCAAACCGCAAAACATTTACTTTACCGATGGCGTTCATGCTCCGATTGCAGCTTTGCTGCCTGGGGGCAATCGCCTTGCGATTGGGGAAAAAACCAAAGTAGAATTTCAAAGTGTTGAGGGAAAACCCCTGTCCCAACTACTCACCGACTATCCCGAAACCAAGCTGGTGCCTCATTGGAAGGTGACAAAAGGCGAGGATCGGGTGCGGTTGAATGAAGATGGCACCCTGGAAGCTTTACAGCCTGGGGAAGCAACTATTCAGGGAATAGTTCCGGGACTGGCGGCAGATAAGGGATTCCTATTTATTGATGCGCTTGGTCGTGTGGGCGCTTTTGATGACGACGGAACTATCCACTGGGATATCATCGGAATGGTGCTGTTTTTTGGCATCAGTTTGTATATCAACCAAGTTCTCTCTGGACAGAACAGCGGTTCAGGCGACGCAAACGCACAGCAAGCGACGGTAAACAAAATCACCCCAGTCCTGTTTTCGGGAATGTTTTTGTTCTTCCCCTTGCCAGCTGGAGTGCTGATGTACATGGTCATTGCCAACATTTTTCAGACCGCTCAGACATTTATTCTGTCGCGGGAACCACTGCCAGAAAATATCCAGAAAATGGTAGAGGTGCAAGAAAAAGAAACAGAAAAAGAAACAAAATCAAAGGAAAGAGAGGCACTTCCCTTTGAACCCGGTCGATCTAAGAAAAAAGCTTCGAGTTAGCCATGAGCGATCGCATAATGCAGCGGGGTCAACAGTGGCTGGAAGAACTTCTGCGGTTAGGGAAATTTCCCACAGGCGTTACAGTCGAAAAGCAAGCGATCGAGCCAGCAATTGACTCGCCAACAGAAGAATCAGGAGTAAGCTACTGGTTGACTATCGACGAAACCAAACTAACACCAGCACAAATTCAAGCCTTAATTGGCACTGAAGGTACTGCTCTTGATGCCATCCAGTATCTTGCTAATTCGATTTTGAACCTTGGCCAAGATCGGGAAAATCAAACAGCGTACACCATTGAACTCGACGGCTATCGGCAAAAGCGGCAAGCAGAACTACTGGAAATGGCTGAATATGCCGCAGGGCAGGTGCGCCAAACTGGTCAAGAATATGAAATGAAATCATTGTCTTCAGCCGAACGTCGTCAAGTTCATACCTATTTTCAAGAGAGCGAAGATTTAGAAACCTACAGTCGAGGTCAGGAGCCAGATCGAAGGTTGGTTGTGCGGCTGAGGAGTTAAAAATTAAAAATGAAAAATTAAAAGCTTAAGTTTTTAATTTTTCATTTTTAATTTTGTAAGAAGGATGGCTGAATCACTATGAAGACGGTTTATATTCCGGGATTGACAAAAGCGCCAGAGCGCACCGAAGTAATAGAAATTGATGAGTTTTTACCGGAACTGGAAACCTTAACCCCAGTGCGCGGACAGATAAAAGTTACCCATCAAGGAAATTACCTTGAGGTTTCTGCTGTTGCAGAAGCAATTACCACACTCACCTGCCACCGCTGCTTGCAACAGTATAACCACCGCCTAGCCCTTAATACCTCAGAAATGATTTGGCTAGATGAAGCGGCAGAAAAACCTGATAGCGGGCCTTTGGAACGGGAGACACCGCTAGAAGATTTGGTGGAAATGCTGTCGCCATACGGTGATTTTCACCCCGATGTTTGGTTGTACGAACAGCTGTGTCTAGCAATTCCTCCCAGAAATCTCTGTGACAAAAACTGTTCGGGAATTCAAGCAGGCGATAAAAATGCCTCCGAAATGGCCTCAGATCGGCGTTGGGAGGCTTTAGAAGCGCTCAAGAGACAACTGCCCAAATAGTCATTAGTCATTAGTTATTGGCTAATGGCTAATGGATTTAGAACAAGCGAGTAAATAGCCATTAGCCATTAGCCTTCTTAACAACAATATGAGCTTCAGTGACGAGTTTGAACTGCTCCTACGCGCCCGTTATCCGGCAATTTATATTCCGACTCCCGAAGAGGAGCGAGTAGAAGCGGTGATCGCACAGTGCGCTCAACGAACGGGCGAGCGCGCAGTCTATATCTGGGATTTTGTTGATGGCTACCAAGGCAACCCCAACGATGCCGGGTTCGGTCGTCGTAATCCCCTACAAGCATTAGAATTTGTAGAAAAATTACCCGCAGCCTCCCCTGCAATCTTCCTTTTGAGAGATTTTCACCGCTTTTTAGAAGATATTTCCGTCTCCAGAAAACTTCGGAATTTATCGCGGCGGCTGAAATCCCAGCCAAAAAACATTGTTATTGTGTCGCCGCAAGTTAATATTCCCTCAGACTTGGGCGAAGTTTTGACAGTCATAGAATTTCCCCTGCCAGCACCAGCAGAAATTAAGAACGAAGTAGAGCGTCTGCTAGGTGCGACAGGTAAATCTCTCGGCGGCAAAGTCTTGGATGAACTGGTGCGTTCCTGCCAAGGTTTGTCAATGGATCGGATTCGACGGGTTTTGGCACGCGCGATCGCAACCCACGGCGAACTGCGTCCCGAAGACGTGGAACTGGTGCTAGAAGAAAAGCGTCAGAGCATTCGTCAGACGCAAATATTAGAGTTTTATCCGACAACTGAGAAAATTTCTGATATTGGCGGTTTAGATAACCTGAAAGACTGGCTGCTGCGGCGAGGCGGTGCCTTCTCAGAACGAGCTAGGCAATATGGTTTACCTTATCCCAGAGGTTTACTGCTGGTGGGAATTCAGGGAACTGGGAAATCTCTAACAGCAAAAGCGATCGCCCATCACTGGCACCTACCCCTATTGCGCCTAGACGTTGGGCGACTCTTTGGGGGATTGGTGGGAGAATCAGAATCTCGCACCAGACAGATGATTCAACTCGCAGAAGCCTTAGCTCCCTGTGTACTATGGATAGATGAAATTGACAAAGCCTTCTCTGGAATGGATGGTAAAGGAGATGCCGGAACCAGCAACCGCGTTTTTGGCACCTTTATTACCTGGCTGGCAGAAAAAACCTCCCCAGTTTTTGTAGTTGCCACCGCTAACAATATTCAGGCTTTACCGCCGGAAATGCTCCGGAAAGGCAGATTTGATGAAATCTTTTTTGTCGGTTTGCCAGAAACAGAGGAACGTCGTGCCATTTTTGCGGTACACTTATCCCGACTGCGGCCTCACAACTTGAATAGCTACGATTTAGATCGGCTGGCATACGAGACACCGGACTTTTCCGGGGCAGAAATTGAGCAAACGCTTATAGAAGCAATGCACATTGGATTTAGCCAGAACCGAGACTTCACCGTAGATGATATTCTAGAAGCCGCCAGCCAGATTGTCCCTCTGGCGCGGACTGCAAGCGAGCAAATCCAGTTTCTACAAGATTGGGCAGCCGCAGGTAAAGCCCGTATGGCTTCGAGACACTGTAGTTTGAGTAGTCGCTTTCATAAGTTGCAACAACCGGAATCACCCTCATGAGTTTTTCGGGGTTAGTAAAATTTCTAATAGGTTTTTTCCTGGCGATCTCCCTTTTGCTGGTGGCTGGTGGTGCCACTGCTTATTACTTCCTGACTAAACTCTCAACACCGCCCGCGAAACCGATGTATGCAAACGATAAATCGGTGCTGAAAGCCAAGGCGGCAGCCAGCGCGTCCAAAAAGCCAACACCAGCGTCCTCTGCTCCAGCCAGTCCCACTCCTACAGCCTCGACTCCGCTAGAACCAGGAGCCTACATAGCCAGTGTCACCTGGCCAGAAGGCTTGAGTCTACGGGAGAACCCCAGTCTGGAAGCCAGCCGCGTTGGTGGGGTTGGATTCAATCAGCGAGTTGTGGTTATAAAAGAAAGCGACGATAAAAGGTGGCAGCAGGTACGCCTAGAAAATGGCGAACAACAAGGTTGGATCAAAGCTGGTAACGTTAAGCGAGTTGACTCAGAATAAACGTAGCAACCAGCAAATTTAAAATTTTCAATGGGGATTTTTCTCTCCCCGACGTAGCGCAGGCATCTTGGGTGCGCTACGTCGGGACATGGCATTGCCGCGTCCCTAAGAAATGAGCAGTATGTTAAAATTAGCTAAATTTTAATTGCCATATTCTGGCAACTTTTCCAGCAGGTAAAGAGCGGGTGGCAGGTTGAAAAACCATTACTTACAGCCATTTTCCACCTTACCGATGGATAACAAATTATGTATGACAAAAACTCTAACAAGAAACTGGGATCTGCTGTTATAGCAGGCTTGAGAAAAGAGAAGCTTCGCTTATTTGCCCCTAACTCAAGGTCAACATTCCCTGGCAGTTATGGTAATTACTGCTTTACCAGTGCTGCTTTCCTGAGTTTTTGATTCCAAGAGTTTAGTTTAAATGGGTGTGAAGGGACAGATTTTATCCAAAGTAACACCGTCAATTATCATTTTTAATAAACTATCCCTGAAGTAAGTAACTATAAACCCTTAAATTGTCGTAAAATAAGCCGAAAACAGCAGCTAAAACATCTATAAGGTGGATTAGCGCCTATTGGTTTTGGTTTTGCAGGACAATAATGGAAACCCTTGCATATCTTCATCTGGCAGTAGCCTACGAGGAAACTACAGACGCTGGTACTCCGCCTGTCCTGAAGAAGTTGAAACTTTTTGAGGGACTAAACTGGCATAAGCTTTCCAGCAAAGCGAGTATCTATATGCTATCGCTGGCGCTGAATCTAGCTATCCTAAGCGCGATCGCCAGCGCTAGCGCCATGCAAATAGAGGACAGGGGTGCAGAAGTGACGGCGCTGCAAAATAACTTGATGGCGGCAAAATACTATAAAGGGCCTGTAACTGGATATTATGGCAAGTTAACCCAAGCTGCCGTAAAGCGGTTTCAGGCAGCTAATGGCTTAGCTGCTGACGGCATAGCGGGTACGCAAACTCTAGCGGCGCTGAAGCGTCACATGGAGGGCGGCAAAAAGACAAAAACTAAGCAATCAGAAGGCTTGAGTGTCAGCGTGCGCGGACTGCGAATAGGCGATCGCGGTTCCCAAGTCATAGAAGCGCAGCAAAGGTTGAAAGCTGCCGGGTTCTACAAAGGCCCTATCGATGGGAAATATGGCGGGCAAACGGCCCGAGCGGTGAAGCGTTTTCAGGTAGAAAGAGGTTTACGTGTTGACGGCATTGTTGGGAAGGAAACCTGGTTTGCAGCGGGATACCTTGGAAGTTCAAATTCTCCCTACTTGGTCGTAGTCATCCCTGAAAGTGCCGAGACGCTTTTACAAGTGCGCCAATACGTGTCTAATGCGTATCCAAAGGATTCGAGGCAGGATGCAGATATTTATGCAGGGACATTTCCCAATCCGTCTAGCGCCGAAGGCCAAGCGGAAATGCTGCGATCTCGTGGGTTGCAAGCAAGGGTTGTTTACTTACGGTAGCAACTCTTAGGAATAGCTATTTGATGAATTTTTTCGGCTAGACTGGCGAGATAAATATACTGCAATAACCGTGGAAACTCTAGCATATCTTCATATTTCCTTAGCCTACGAGACACCCAAGGAAGCCAGTTTTTCTCCTATCTGGAACAACCAGAAACTTTTTGCCGGACTGAATTGGAAAAAGCTTTCTAGCAGAGCGAGTATTCATTTTCTATCGCTGGCCGTTTCTTTGGTGGTGTTGGGCATGGCCTCCGATGCGTTGGCACAGAGGGTGCTTCAGCAAGGAAGCAGAGATCCGGAAGTGGCAGAGGTCCAAAGACGTTTGCAAGATTTGAACTACTTCAGGGGATCTATTACTGGCTTTTTTGGTTCGCAGACCAGAGCAGCTGTAATCGAATTCCAGAGAAATAATGGACTGGCACCGGATGGCGAGGTTGGTTCGGCAACCAGGGCAGCATTATTTAACGTTAGGCGGCCCCAGAGCCAACAATACAATTTTGAGTTTGGAAATGACGTATTGCCGGGTATCAGAGACGATTTTTCTAATTTTGACAGACCATTAGATACCAACAACCTTGGTGAAAGAGACATATTTCGAGAAGGCGATCGCGCTTTTAATAGGAGTGTTCAGCTACGGTTAAGACAGTTGGGTTACAACCCTGGCCCCATCGATGGAATTATTGGTTCACGAACCAGGCAGGCGATCAGGGAGTTTCAAAGAGATAGGGATATATTCGCTGACGGTCGTCTCGATCGGGAAACCCTGGACGAATTGGGAGTCCGTCGTGCTGTTGCTAGAAATCGTCCCCTTTCCTATGTAGTGATCGTACCAGGGAGCGAAAACGAACTGGATGACGTGCGCCAGTGTTTGCGTTTGCGTGTTGGTTCTGTGAATTTTAGGACAGATTCGAGATTAGGGAATTACGTTCAAACAGGCGCATTTCCTGACTACAACAGGGCTGAAAGTCAGTCCGAGTTTTTGCGCTCGTGTGGACTTGATGCACGGGTAGTCTATCGCCAATAGCAAAAATATGATATATTTACAAGCCTCTTAATCGACTAGCTAGACTGGCGGTAAAAAATATAAGATGCCAGAAAACTAAGGCTTCCTATTTGAATGCAAGAATATCTTCAACCCGAAGCAGTGCTGAAAGGCAATATGCGCTTATACAATCTTATCGGCTGGATGCAGTGAAAGAGTCCCGCTGATAGTTACTATAAGTGTGTCTATTTGTTGAAATTGACCTGCTAAACTTGCTATCAAAAGAAGCCCTAGATAATTATGGAAACTCTTGCCTATATCCATCTTGCTCTTGCCTACGAGGAACCCGTCAACATCAAGCAAGTTTCTGCCCTCAATAACCAGAAGTTTTTTCAGGGACTGGAGTGCAAAAAGCTTTCCAGCACGGCGAGTATGTATATGCTATCGCTGGCAGTTAGCTTAAGCTATTTGGGAATGGCATCGGTCGCGTTGGCAACGCTTCAGCCTGGGGAAAGTGGTTCAGAGGTAGTTACCCTCCAGAAACGTTTGCAACAGCTAGGCTACTTCAGGGCAAATGCCACTGGAAATTTTGGTCCCTTGACCACAGAGGCGGTGATCCAATTCCAAAAAGCTAAAGGACTAGCACCAGATGGCATTGTAGGGCCGCAAACTGAGGCAGCTTTAAGCATTCCAAGGAGGAATAACCAAACACAGGCAAGTAACCGTCAGCAGGTGAGCAACCGTCTGCTAGTTAACCGTCCGCAGGTGAACCGTCAACGGGTCACTCGTCCGCAGGTGAGGAACCCTCCACAGGTGAGCAACCGTCGCCGTGGCGCTTTGCAGGAAGGGGACAAGGGTGCAGAGGTAGCCGCCCTTCAGCAGCAGTTGCAAAAACGGGGTTACTTGAAGGCGAATGCCACTGGCTATTATGGTCCGTTAACTAAAGCAGCCGTTACCCAATTTCAGAAAGTGGCGGGAATGCCTGTTGATGGCGTTGCAGGTACAGACACTCAGGCGGCTTTACTGGGTGTGGGAAATGGAGAGTTTCGGACTGCGGCAAAACCAGCCGTTGTTTCTACTGGCCCATTCGTGCAATTCGGTCAAACCAGCCAACAGGTAGCAGCCGTCCAGCGACAGCTGCGGCAAATGGAATACTATCAAGGTCGGTTAACTGGTTACTTCGACCAAGAAACTAAAGATGCTGTCACCAAGTTTCAGCAAGAACAACGCTTACCTGCTGATGGGGTTGTGGGGCCAAATACTTTAGCAGCATTACAGAAGGCAAGCGCAAAAGCAAGCGATCGCTCCAGTATGCTGTCCTTGCAAAAGCGTTTGAAAGAAAATGGCTTTTATAACGGCCCGTTAAATGGTGTTTTCGATAAGCAAACCAAAGCAGCTGTCGAAGCTGCACAGCGTGACTATGGACTCAGTGCTGATGACATTGTGAAGGGACGCTTCTAACTTTGGCGATTAGCTTTAAAAGCTAATCGCTCGTTTAGCGGCTGTTTTCCCATCGCTGTACTAGCTACTGCCCCTATTTGCTTAAATTGGCAGTAACGCCCGTTGGCAAGACGGACAGACGGCGTGAATCGTCAACTGACAGTCAAGCAGATGATACCCCTCTTTTTTGGCGGTTCGGGTGCCTGTTTTTAATATCGAGTCATTCTTGAATTCAATCGTCTTGTTACACCGAACACAGATCAAATGATGGTGGTGATGCGGGTAAGGTTGATTGAGTTCGTAATGCTTATGTCCTTCCGCCAGTTCTAGTTCGCGTAGAATGCCCAGCCGAGCCATTAACTTTAGAGTTCGGTAAATGGTGGATAGGCTGATATCCTCACTTTCGCTGTGCAGCAGCTCGTATAGGTCTTCCGCACTGAGATGCTGACCTCTGGGGAGATGTTGAAACACATTCAGGATAGTTTCCCGCTGGGGAGTTAAACGCCAGCCCCGCTCATTGAGTTCAGCCTTGAGGGAGGTTGCTGTATAAAATGACATATTTACCTTCTCAAGAAAGTAGCCCTATTGAGAAGGATAGCGAATTGCCAGAATATTTGCAACAAAGTTATCTTATTGAGAATGATAATTAATAAGCAAAGCAGTCAAGAAGCAGGAAAGTATAGAAGGAAACCGGAAAAAGCAGAAGTAAAGAATTATGTCTTTTACATGATTGCTTTTTCACTTTTGACGAAACTACTTAAAAGGCAATCATGTAAAAGATAAAAGGTAAAAGGCAAAAGAAAGAATTCGATGATTGCCTTTTACCTTTTATGTTCTTTTACCCCAAAGATTCTAGATAATCTCGCACGCGGTTGCGGCGCTTGGGTTGCCGCAACTTCTGTAGGGCTTTGGCTTCAATTTGCCGGACTCGTTCCCTAGACAAATCCAAAGCGCGACCAATTTCTGCCAAGGAATAAGGATGACCATCTCCTAAGCCAAACCGCATCTGAATCACATCTCTCTCTCGGCTGGTGAGATCGTCAAGCAAATTCTGCAAATCGCGGTGTAAAGCTTCTCGCATTAACACTTCTTCGGGAGATATGCTATCTGTTTCTAGCAAGTCGCCTAGTTCAGTGTCTTTCTCCTTACCAACTTTAATTTCTAAAGAGACAGAGCGGGGGACGCGCAGCAAAACTTCCCGCACCTGTTCGGCTGTCATGTCTAACTCATGACCGATATCTTCAATGGTGGCGGTGCGACCTTTTTCTTGAGAAATTTTTCGCTGAGCTTTCTTGATTTTGTTGAGCTTTTCGGTGATGTGAACTGGAAGGCGGATGGTGCGGCTTTGAGTAGCGATCGCGCGCGTAATCCCCTGACGAATCCACCAATAAGCATAGGTGCTAAACCGATAACCCTTTGTCGGATCGAACTTCTCTACCGCCCGTTCTAGTCCGAGAGTTCCTTCCTGAACTAAATCCAACAATTCCAAGCCGCGATTTTGATATTTTTTCGCTACCGACACCACCAAGCGCAAGTTAGCCTTGATCATGTGTTCTTTGGCGCGGATGCCAGTATTCTGAATCGCCTCTAGTTCCTCGACATTCAGAATAGCTATCTCTGCCCAGCGTCGCTTTCCTGCTGCCAAACTGGGCTTCAGGTTGCTTACTTCAATACCAGCTTCTGCCGCCCAGCGTTCCAAAGAAGGACGATGCCCTAGTTGAGAAGCCAGACGATCGTGAACATTAATCAGATGGACATAGGGTTTAATTACTTCATCACCCTTAGTCGCAGCGTCACTTCTCAATTCCAGCAAACGCATATGACGCTGGACTTTTTGAGCTTCCGAGACTTCTTCATCTCGCCCTAGTAAACGAACCCGACCAATTTCCTGAAGGTATAAGCGCACCAAATCGGTTGTACGACGACTGGCACTTGCTGAGGGGCGGGACTCGTCGAGTTGCTCATCAAGAGCGTCTATCATTTCGATCTCAGGCTCACTGAGATCGTCTACTGGTGGTCGATCGTCGTCGCCGTGACTTGACAGCCCAAAGCTGAAGTCAGGAGCGATCGGTTCAAATTCTGTCTCTGTATAGAAAGGGGTGGCTGGCATAGGGATCTCTCAATTGCGACCGGAATAATCTTTCAGTTAGTCACTACTTATTTAGGATTCCCATTCTCCAAGACGAAACTACTACTGCTTATTGTTCTTTTAATTACTTCTCGCACCCACCAACAGGGTTTCTATTTGACCCCGCTCCTTTGACACCTAGTACACGCATCGCTATCAACTGCTGGCGCTGACACTAGGACAATTTGACTTCCAGAAACCTGTCTCCAGAAGGATTCAGATTTCTATCTTTAGGAGCTAGTATAAGCAGCTATCAATCCCAGAGTAGTGACTTGGGTCAATACGCTAGGTTAATCTACATCACTAGCAAGAGCATTTCCTGAAGAATTACCTCTTATTAGAAAGAATATTGTTCGCACAAGTTCCCTGACTGGGGATTGGGGGCTGGGGATTTTGGATTGGGAAAAGACCTTTTTTCAATCCAAAATCCTTAATGCAAAATCCAAAATCCTTGTATCAGATCACTCTGGCTTGCTGTCTCTAAGCATCAATGCCTCAACCGCAGAGAGCGGGGTAATTTCTCCTTGGAGTAGGCGGTAAACCTGGTAAGATATGGGAACAGAAATTCCTTTTGCGTTGGCTCTTTGAATCAAAACTGAGGTGGTGTTGACACCTTCAGCTGTCCCTTCCAATTCAGCTAAAACCTCAGAAAGCGTCTTGCCTTGAGCCAAAGAATAACCAACCTGATAATTGCGGCTGAGGCTGCTGTTGCAGGTGGCGAGTAAGTCCCCAAGTCCTGATAAACCATAAAACGTTTCAGTTTGTGCGCCCCAGTGGTTGCCAATGCGGATGATTTCGGTCAAGCCACGGGTTAATAAAGCGGCTTTGGCATTGGTTCCTAGTTGTAAACCGTCGCAGGTGCCAGCAGCGATCGCCATGACGTTTTTCAGCGTACCACCCAGTTCGACTCCCAAAGGGTCAGCATTGGTATAAACCCGAAAACTTGGGGAAGAGAATACCGCTTGCACGGATGAAGCAGCGATCGCATCTGTGCTGGCTACCACGGTAGCTGCTGGCAACCCCTGTTGAATTTCTTTAGAAAGATTCGGGCCAGACAGAACAACGACGGGATTTGTGGGGAACGCCGCTTGCCAAATTTGCGAAGGTGTACTTGTGGTAGCTGGATCTAACCCTTTGGTCGCTGTTACAAAGATGGTATCTGGGGAGACAGGCAAAGATTGTACTTGCGCCACCACCGAGGCGACACCTTTCATCGAGATGGCTGATAAAACAATATGTGCGCCCTCTAGAATGTCCTCTAGTAGCACAGAACCCTGACGCGACCACAAACGCACGTCATAGCCATTCTTAGAGGCTAGAGATGCCAATGTTGTACCCCAGGCACCAGATCCCAGAATGACTATCGATTTTGGATTTTGGATTTTGGATTTTGGATTAATCACCGTTAGGGCGAAGCATTGCCAAGCAGAAATTTTAACTTATCCCAGCCAATTATCAGCAGCAATACTTCGCCTCTAGAAATTTAAAATTTGCTTCGGGGATAGCGTTGCATCAATTCGCGTACCTGTTCAGCATGATAAGAGCTACGGGTGAGGGGAGAGGCGACGACTTGCAAAAATCCCACCGATTCTCCAAACTGTCTCCAAGCGTCAAACTGGGCTGGTGTCACGAAGCTATCAACTTTTAAATGCTTCTGAGTGGGTTGCAGATATTGCCCGATAGTCAAGATATCGCAGTCTACATCGCGCAAATCCTGCATAACTTGCCGAATTTCGGCATCAGTTTCTCCCAGTCCCACCATCAAGCCAGATTTAGTATAAACCCAAGGTGCAATCTGACGAGTTAGACGCAACAATTCGAGCGATCGCGCATAATTTCCTTGAGGACGCACCCGCCGATACAGACTCGGAACTGTTTCTGTATTATGATTCAGCACCTCTGGCGCAGCTTGCAGAATTTTCTCCAGCGCTTCCCAGTTACTACACAAGTCAGGAATCAGCACCTCAATTGTCGTCTTTGGCGAGGTGGCGCGAACCGCTTCAATGCAGCGAACAAACTGAGACGCACCACCATCTGGTAAATCGTCCCGGTTCACAGAAGTAATCACCACATGATTTAGTCGTAGCCGTCGGACAGCTTCCGCTAATCTTTCCGGTTCCGTAGCGTCTAGCGGTTGCGGCTTCTTCTCAAAATCTATATCGCAGTAAGGACAAGCTCTCGTGCAGGCAGGCCCCATAATTAAGAAAGTTGCTGTCCCGGCGTTAAAACACTCCCCAATATTGGGACAAGATGCTTCTTCGCAAACTGTATTTAGCCCCAAATCCCGCAATATTTCTTTAACATTGCCAACGCGCTCCCACTGAGGCGCTTTCACCCGCAACCATTCTGGTTTAACTGCCACGACCCGCTTTTCCCACTGTAGTCATACAGAGTTAATAGTATCAAGCATTCTTACTGCTTGAGTTAATTTCCCTTGCTGTGGGTTGGTGAAAAGGGATTCGGCGTGATATCGTGGATTAAGATTGCCTTTATGGTAACGGGATGTGGCGCAGTTTGGTAGCGCACTTCGTTCGGGACGAAGGGGCCGCTGGTTCGAATCCAGTCATCCCGATTTTTCAACCTGATGTACGACCGATAATCCTCATTTGATGATCGGCAACGTTAGCCTGAGATTCTTTTAGTGAAGTATCGGGAATTTGTTCATCAACGTTGTCATAATCGTGGCTAGAGTCATTCGTATCTGCCTGATTATCAGCATAGTCGGCGCGTGAAGTATCAGGGCCAGCATCAGGGGTGAGAAAACCACTACCTGTGGTGTCAGCGCCAACTGCATCAACGTGCTTGGGTTGTGAAAACATTTTATTTTCTCCTTGGACACGGCACACATAAGAATGCGTAACTACAGAATTTTTGCTGTTAGTTATGTCACAAGTGTTGAAATTTTCTGAAAGATGTTCATCCGTCGAAAGTGGTAATCAAATTGAGAGCGATCGCGCTTTTACAATCAATATCAGTAGGGTGGGGCGATCGCATCTGGTGTTTAAAACCCAGCCAGTAATTTTGGTACAGCTAGATGGGATTTTTTAGCTGTACGTGGGAAGAATAAATGAAGGATGCGATCGCGCACTGTCTCGGAAGTAGAATCATGCAATCGTGTCTCTGCAATGCTTGTAGGAGTTAACAGATTACATTTTTATGAATTGGTTTCCTACTCATTAGTGTTTATGTACTAATCTGGAAAAGAGCGATCGCGCACTGGCTCCCAAGTAGAATCATGGGATCGTTGTTTCCTTGCCTTATACAGAAAGCCTGGCTGTCCTAGTTTGAGGCTATTTAAACTTGTCCAGAGAGCTGATTATGCCAAACAATAACTCACAAGAATATGAAAATTTGACCAGAGAAATTCTTAATGATGATCGTATTTGCCCTTATCTTGATCTAAATAGAATAGAAGCTGAAAAATGTTCTTTTCCTGGCAAGAAAACGGGAGCAAATTGGGAAGTTGATGCTTTTGGCTATGACCTAGATGGAGAGCTGGTTTTAATTGAGTCAGGACTTACGCAGTTGCTGGAAGAGTCAACCAAGGAGCTGCTAAATAAGAGCGCACAGCCTCACGAACAATGCTGACTTTAGATTCATACCAACTAATGCCAGTATTGAACCAATGCATCTCCAGGCGTAGAAACGCTCGAATCGCCAAACCAATATGATTGCGTTG
>NZ_JACJPF010000106.1 GCF_014695915.1 Trichocoleus sp. FACHB-40 | reverse complement strand
GGCTTCTTGGCTTGCCTGCTTGCGTTCCTGTGAGCGTTTGGATAAAAAACTCCCCAGTTCTGGGCTGACATGGGTCTGGAGTTGTCGCCGCAGCGTCAACTCCATTCCTTCTACAGTTTTCATTGCTTCTGGGTCGCTCTCGTCATACAAGAATTGAGCAATGGCCTTGAGATGGGTCTTCAGGGATTGCTCTTGTTCGGGAGTCATGGCTTGCTTGGAGGAGTGGAATCTTCTTATCTTCCCCCCTCCTGTTTCAATGGGCTAGAAATACAGTTCTCCTGAGCACTTCTACTTAGCGCAAAGGTGACATGCTCCCGACAGGATTCCTATATTTTCCAGCTTTACAGATGTATCCCGTCATTGTTCGACGCTTCAGAGTCATCAACTTGGAGCGGCTCAAGAAAAGCCGGTTCTACATCGTCATGGGTAACGATTACGATCGTTTCCTCCAACACCGCGACCGCGAATATAGCCAACTCCTAGAATATCTCGCCCACTAGCATCAAATCTTTCAAGAAGGCTTGGATAGAATCATCGTTCTGCGTCCCTCCAACTATGGTGGCTACGACATCCAACTCAACGCCCCCATGCAATGCTTAGGCTAGAGAGTACAATACTGGCACAGGAAGCTTCTCACGTCGAAGTCTGAGGGATCAAACAGACAACTCCCGCAGCCATACCTCCTTGCTTCAATAAATGGTGTAAACGCTTCGATGAGATACAGAATTTAAGAAGAAGCCGGAATTAGCTTTAGAGTTAATTGACTGAAGTAAGAAAAGATGGTATTTACCCGGTTTCTTACTGATTGATGCAAGCTACGGAAATAATACGATATTTCAGGTAAAGCTGGAAAAAAGTCACTGACTTATATAGAACGATTAGCAAAAAATTGCCAAGTAATAATTGTAAATGAAAGAAATAATCGATAATAAATTAGACTAGACAACTTACTTCAACCTTTGCCTATTGAACCTTTCACCCGCATTGAACTAAAGCTAGAAAAACCGAGAACTCTGTGAGTGGCAACGTTGGAATCCGAAATTCAAGCCTGGAAGCAAATAGACTGATTGCTATTTTTATGAATGTGTCAACCTTCGCGTCCGAAGCATGAGATTGACTACTTAGACGTTGGAAGGTTTCAACCTTCCAACGTTCCAACTTTTTTCTAACTAATGATTAAAAGGGGATATCATCTATATCTTGTTGGACAGGTGGAGTTGGACGGGTTATAGTTCTAGCGGCGGGTGCAAACGAGGGTGTCTCATCTTCTTCTTGGTAGTCTAGAGGAGACATCTCCACATCGCTATTATTAGCAGGTGCAGCAGTTGGACGACGTGACCCCATCGGAACGACGTTGCTGGGAGGAGTTGGTTCAGTTGCTGGCGTGCCAAAATCTGTATCGATTGACACTTTATGAATTCGGGAAACTGTCAACTCAGCGCGTTTCTCTTTAAAACCTTCTTGCCGATCAATGGTGTTCATGGTGAGGCGACCTTCAATAATTACGCGATCGCCCTTTTTGTAGTTATCCTTAATTTCTTGAGCTAAATTGCCCCAACCGACAACCTGTATACTTGCTGGTGGATCTTCAGCCTTTGACCCGGGAAACTGGACTCGCAAAGAAGCGATCGCAGTTTGGCTATCCGGCGTATAACGCAGTTCCGGTTCTTTGATAATCTCCGCCATTAAAATGCAACTGTTCATAACTCAAAGTTCCACTATGGTATGTTTAGCCTCATCTATATTAGAACAAATGTACCATGACAATTTTAGATTTTGCTCCCGGAGAAGCAGTTTCTGATCCTCCGATGATTTTGGATTAGTGATTTAATCCAAAATATCGCGATATTTTGGGAAGAAAGAGAGGTTGGGGGAAGAACCAGTAATCCTTCAACTCCCCGATCAATCTCCCCAAAAATCGCTTCAAAATCCAAAAT
Organism: Trichocoleus sp. FACHB-40; assembly: GCF_014695915.1. GTDB lineage: Bacteria > Cyanobacteriota > Cyanobacteriia > Cyanobacteriales > FACHB-T130 > Funiculus > Funiculus sociatus. The sequence continues at coordinate 10,201 of NZ_JACJPF010000106.1, read as the reverse complement.
TTTTACACCATTGCCACTTTAAATTCTTCTACACCCTCCTCTTGTTCAACAAATGATTGAACCCGGTTCCGATACTCCCGCAACGTTTCATCAACCCAATCCCGGTCATTACTATTAGCAAAGATATGTACCAGAGGTTCCCCAGCATCAGGCAAAATTAGCACCCAGCTGTCATCGTGATAGTTGCAAATCTTCACACCATCGACCAATTCCAGATGTTCTGCTGGGTGAGTTTCTACCAGATGACGCATCAAAGCCCCCTTAGCAGTCCACGGACAGCGCACAGTATAACTTTTGTGGTAAACGCGGGGTAGATCGGCGCGAATTTGAGCAAGCGATCGCTCAGAAACCGTCAGCATCTCCATCATCTTAGCAATGCAGAACATCGCATCAAACCCCGGATGCAATTGCGGGAAAATAAAGCCCATTTCACCGCTACCACCCATCACCACATTCGGATTACTTTGAGAAGCCTCCATCAACGCCGTAGGATTTGCCTTAGTGCGAATCACCTTAGCATCGTGACGACGAGCAATCTGTTCCACCGCACTGCTACTATGCACTGGTACTACCACAGTAGCTCTAGGATTAGCCGTAAGAGTCATACTTACCATCAGACTCGTTAACAACTCCCCGCGAATTGGAGTCCCAGCTTCATCAACTAAGATCAACATCTCCCCGTTGGCTGACACCTGCACGCCAAAATTTGCCTTCAGCGCCTCCACCACATGACCCAGCTGATTTAGCAACGCTTCTCTTTCAGCTGCTGAGAGTCCTTGTTGATTCAAACTAGCATTCAGCACCACAGCATCGCAGCCAAACTTCGCCAACAATTGGGGCAAAACGGCACCACTGACAGCATAAACATAATCTATCACCACCTTCGAGCCAGAATGATGAATCGCCTTAATATTCAGATGTTTCTCAAAGGAAGTGCTGTAAATATCAATCACTTGACTGGGGTAATTGACATTGCCAATTTCAGGAATCTGTACCCGTCGCAAATCTTCCTTAAAATAAGCCCCCTCAATCTTCTTCTCTATAGATTTGGGGATATTGATGCCTTTGCGATCAAAAAATTCAATCAAAATGTGATCCGATCGGTCTGGATGCACCCTTACATGGATACCACCAGAAACTGCGAGAGTAGGAACAACTGCTCTAGCCACAGGAATTGCTGTAGCTTCCAAATTCTGGACATTGACACCTACAGACATTAAACCAGCAATCAAGGCTCGGCTGACCATGCGGGAAATACTCCGCTGATCGCGAGAAATAGTAACCTGAGAACCAGGTTTCAAAGTAGAACCGTAAGCCGCACCCAACTTGACGGCAAATTCTGGAGTAATGTCGATATTTGCCAAACCACTCACACCACGCTGTCCAAACAAATTGCGGTGTGCAGTCTGACCCCAAATTAAGTTAATATTCAACGTCGCCCCTGATTCAATTTGCTTGCTAGGCCAGACGCGAACTTGCGGAGAAATTTGTGATTCTTCCCCTACAGTGGACAGGGAACCGACGACAGCGCCTTCCAAAACTTGCGATCGCCTGTCCACTCTCGTCCCCCGACCAATCACGCAAGCCCTTAAAGAAGCTTCCTCGCCAATAATCGCCCCATTCCAGATAATTGGACGCTTTAAGTTGGCATCAGCCCCAATTGTCACATTGTCGCCAATTGCAGTTCCTGGCTCAATGTGTACTCGCGGCCCAATCCGGCAATTACTGCCAATCAGCGCTGGCGCTTCAATTTTAGCCGTCGAGTCAATATGGGTATTTTGCCCAATCCACAATCCGGGAGACTGCTCAGAGTAAGCAAAGTCTAGTTTAACTTTTTGCTGTAACCCGTCATACTGCGCTTCGCGATAAGCATCTAAGTGACCGACATCGCACCAATAACCAGAAGCAATGTAGCCGTACATCGGCTCATTTTTTTCTAGTAGCAAGGGGAACAGGTCTTTAGAGAAGTCAGTTTCCTGATTTGCTGGCAAGTATTGTAAAACTTCTGGTTCAAGAATGTAGGTTCCCGTGTTGACCGTATCCGAAAAAATTTCGCTGGTGGAAGGCTTTTCTAAAAACCGCCGAATCCGATGGTTTTCATCTGTAATTACCACTCCAAACTCAATCGGGTTCGGAACGCGGGTTAAAACCAGGGTTGCTTTTGACTTGTTTTGTTTGTGAAATTTAATCGCTTCAGTGAGATCGAAATCAGTGATACTATCGCCACTGATGACTAAAAATGTTTCATCTAGTAACTCAGCAATATTTTTGACGCATCCAGCAGTCCCCAAAGGCTGGTCTTCCTCTACAGCGTATGTCATCTGTACGCCGAAGTCGCCCCCGTCTTGAAAGTAGTCGCGCATGACATCAGGGAGATAATGCAACGTGGCAATAACCTCTGTAATCTGATGCCGCTTGAGCAAGTTGATAATATGTTCGGCGATGGGTCGGTTCAGAATCGGCACCATTGGTTTTGGAAGATCGCAGGTCAGCGGCCTTAGCCGCGTTCCTGAACCGCCAGCCATCAGCACTGCTCTCATAATTCCTCCTTATTATTCGTCATGATACAGATATCACCCTTAATTTTCGTTGCGCCTGTCTTTTAGTCTCCTATAACCAGGAAATTTCAGGTATCTCTCATAAGACAAGGGTGCAACCTCTTGCTAACTCTCGTAGAACACAAGTAGGCAATATAGATACATTATGCGGGGAGCGTAAGTCGTGCATCAAAAAATTAAGATTAACTGTATTGCAACTCAACCCCAGATAGACTAGAACTGAATCAATGCTACTTTGCCGTGTAGCACCAAATCAATTGTGTAGACTAGCTACAGTAAGCATAATTTGGCAATTGCTGGCTTTGACGACCAAACCGGAGTCAGTTTTATGGGGGTTGATTAAATGGGTACGTTACTCGGCTTCTTGTTGTTTGGGGGTTATATATACGGTGGCTGGAAGTTCTGGAAGGGGTTTCGCCGGACGAATTTCAGCCAGGGACGGCTAGTTTTGGCCCTGTTGTGGCCTGTGTTGGTGATTGGTAATAAATCCTATCGTCAGAACTACAGAAAAGCCCTTAAGGGTTAAAGCAAAAGTCATTAGTCATCAGTCTAGGGTCATCAGTAAAATCTTTTTTAACTGATGAGTGTGGAACGACTAATGACTCTTGCTCCTTCATGCTTTGGCGATCGCGTTTGGTTAATTGGCGGAACTCAGGAAAGCGCCCAACTGAGCGTAGCACTCTCTCGCTTTCAGCTGCCTTGTCTTGTCACTGTCACCACAGAATCAGCTAAGGCGCTGTATCCTATTACAAAAAGTTTGCAAATTTGGGTAGGTCGTTTAGACGTTACCCGGTTAGAAGAGTTTTTGCAAGAACAGGGGATAGTTGCAATATTAGATGCGTCCCATCCTTATGCAGTGCAGATATCGAAGATGGCGATCGCAATTTCCCTTCATCGGCAAATCCCTTATCTGCGCTACGAACGTCCAGCAGTTGACGCTGAAATAGATAACCAACAGGTAATTAGGTTAGATAGCTTCGAGACGCTGCTAACGGGAGACTACCTGCAAGAACAACGGGTACTACTGACAATCGGTTACAGAAATTTTCCCCTATTTCGTCCGTGGCAAGAAAAATCAACTTTATTTGCGCGAATTCTTCCCTCTGTGGCAGCAATGGATGCAGCTTATGCAGCAGGTTTCGCGCCAGATAGATTAATTGCCTTGCGTCCTCCGGTTCCAGCAGAATTAGAAAAGGCACTGTGGCATCACTGGAAAATTTCCCTGGTTGTCACCAAAGCATCGGGAACGGCTGGGGGAGAAGATGTCAAGCGGCGGGTTGCAACAGAGTTAGGCATTCCTTTAGTTGTGATCACTCGTCCAGAGGTTGCTTATCCGCAGCAAACCAGCGACATAGAAGCAGCAGTAGAGTTTTGTCGATATCACCTCAAATAAATTGCACCAATGCCAGGAAATAATTGCTGGTATTGGTGCAAAAAAATGCGATCGCGCTAAACGCAGCCAATCAAAAAAATGCTACTCAAGCGTTAACTTACCGCTTTGATACAAATCTTGGACAACTTGGGTAGCACACACTACAGCAACTAACCCAATTACCGCAACGGGCGGCCAACCGATACCAGAGATCGCTAGAACCAGCACCACAGTCGCCGCACCAATTCGGTACTTGGTGCGGACTTTGCACTTGAATATCACCCCAGTGCGATGCAGAATTCCTAAACTCAGCAAGCATAAAGCTACTGATCCACACAGCAGCCATCGCACCCCATCCGGCATTGCTACACCAGCCTCACTTGAGACAACGTGTTCTACGCCAACGCCAGTAGCAGCAAGTCCAATCACTAACGGTAAATGTCCGTAAAGCCAGACATTATAAATTGAAAATCGACCAGTTGCGCCAGCAGACCGCATAGAGGAGCCATCAATATTCTCAAAATAGATCCACCACAAGCTGAAAGCGATGCTGAAGCCGAATACTGCGGCGATCGCACTTTGCATATCCCATTTTTGTTCGGAGACACCATCGACGACAGCGATGATCGCCTCGCCCAAAACAATGATGGTAAACAGCCCAAAACGCTCTGGTAAGTGTTCGGGATGGGGGAGCAGTCCTTGCTGCAACTGTTTGGCTGTAAGTGGCGTGGCGAAGTCTATTAGCAACCCTAATCCCCACAAGACAAAACGCTGTGGAATGGGTACAAATGCGGATAGTAGCCAAAGGCAAGCAGCGATCGCAAAACCTGTGGCGTAGCGAGTAGCCAGTTTGCGCGCTTGAGGAATGTGCTTTGCCGCCCGCAGGTATTCAATCACCAGCACCGCCCTACCAGCAAAATACGATAAGGCAAAGCCTGCGGAACTTTCGCCTAAGCCGTGGTGTACGTTCACTGCAAGGGCTGCGATCGCTACCATTTGCACACCAGTCAGCAATCGATGTCCGATGTCATCGCTATCGAATCGGTTGGCGTAGAATGTGGTGCCAATCCATGTCCACCAAATCGGTATAAACAAAAACACAAAGCCGAGAAATCCTGATAGCGATAAATTGTCATGCAGATTGTGGGCGACTTGAGAAACCGCCACCACAAACACCAAGTCATAGAAAAGTTCCAGCCAAGTAGCGTGGCGGTGTTCGTGTTCGGTTTCTTCTCCAATGCGTAATCGCGGAGGTTGCAACCAACTTTTCATAATAAGTCCTGAGTTTTGAGTTTTGAGTTTTTAACTAATGACTATACTGCGGTGGGGTGCTTCTTAATCATCACTAAAGCAGCGATGCCCAAGAGAGCAGCCGCAACGCTTACACACTTCTCAAAGCGAGTTCAACACTAATAAACAGAACTAATCGAAAACTATCAGCACCAAAAGCGATCGCTTGTTTTAGCATTTTACTCATCTTGGTACCAATACCCAAGCTTTAGTATTTTTCGCGCAGAGGCTACTACATCTTATCAAGCGAATTACTTCCTCATCACATGGCTATTTGACGATGTTCGGCATCTTATTTTTTTTGTATTCCCGCCACGAAACTTGGCGAGAGTACCCTGGAGAATAAGATGGCATTTCGGTACCCAAGAAATAGTTAAGATTAAGACATTTTTTGAAATAAGTAGCCAAGGGTAGCAACAGGGCGCGGCTTTGTTCAATCAGGCATTTTCACGGTGTTAACATAAGAGCCAGTCATTCCCCTAGACCCTATGTTTCCCTTCAAATACCCCGTCCCTCAAACTGATCCGCCGCGATCGCCCAGGGAAACCCTACCCACCATGTATGATCTGCCCAGCGAAGACCCGGAGGAACCTGGTTTGCCCGATGAATTCCACGACTTGCAACCGCAATTATTGAGCCTTACTTTTCATCCCCCAAAATATCCGGCTTCGCAAGTTTTCAGTGCCAGTGACATGAACCTTTACTATGATGTGCGTCATGCTCAATGGTATAAAAGGCCGGATTGGTTTGGCGTTGTGGGCGTACCTCGACTTTATGATGAAGTTGATATGCGCCTAAGTTACGTTGTTTGGCAAGAGGGAATAAATCCTTTTGTCATTGTCGAACTACTTTCACCGGGTACAGAGAAAGAAGATTTAGGAGAAGACGAGGAAAAGCTGCCATCTGAATCTGAGGATGCAGGCAATGGGCAATTAATTCAGCCTCAAACTGAGAATAAACCGCCTCGAAAATGGGAGGTTTATGAGCAGATTTTACGCATTCCTTACTATGTGGTTTTCAGTCGTTATACCAATCAGCTACGAGTCTTTAAGCTGGCGGGGGCGCATTACCAAGAGCTAGATTTGCAAGAGTCGCGAGTTTGGATTCCTGAGCTAGAATTGGGCTTGGGTTTGTGGCAAGGAGAGTTTCAAGGAATTGAGCGATTGTGGTTGCGTTGGTATGATGCTCAAGGCAATTGGATTCTCACTGAAGCAGAACAAGCTCTAAAGCAAGCCGAACAGGAGCGACAGCGAGCTGAAGAAGCGGAATCTAGGGCTGAACAAGCGGAATCTAGGTTAGAATCTCTAATTCAGCGACTTCGGGAATCAGGAATCGATCCTGATGCGTTTTTAAACTCTCAAAGCTAAAAGGAGAAGGGAGTGACGCCAGCGATCGCTCCTACAACATTTAACTGAAATGGCGTTGTTCTCGATACAGGCGCAGTGCATACATTCCCGCTGGAGTTGCCCGTAATTCTTTAATTGTTGTTGCCATTTCACTCTTGATACCGTCAAGCTGAGGCGGCATTACGGGATGCTCTGGGGGTAGTAAAGCTGGAGCAGCTAACGCCGCAAAAGTTATGTCTGCTGCCGAAAGTTTATCTCCAACCAAGTACGGACGATTATCTGCTAATTGCTGATTAACTGTGTCGAAAATTTGCTTAATTTCTTGAAGGGAATTTGCTGCTGAAGCTGCTGTAATATTCAAGCTTTGTTGAACTAACCGACGCATTATAGGGAAAGCGATCGCAAACCCAACTTGCTCAACCCAAGGCGTTCCTTTGCACCACACCCGCCGCATCGCTTCCCGGTCATCCAAGCGATAAAAATATGCCCAGCCTCGAATACCAACTCCCAGTTTCGTGTCAAATAACTCTTCAAGTTGTTCGACTTCTCGGCATAGTCCCGGATCAGGGGGATATAAATATCTTCCTTCCGGGGCAAGTGTATTAAGATAGTGCAGAATGTCAGTTGAATCTGTGAAAGTATCTGCTCCTGTAACCAGAACCGGAACACTACTACTCCCATATTCGCGAGTAGCGAAGCGATGGAAAAGTGGTACGTGACTTTCTTCAACATAAGGAATTTTCAGCCATTCAAGCGCCCATCGTACCTTCTCGCAATAATGGCTAACAGCAATACTAATTAAGCGAGGAACCGCAGAATTAGTAACAATCTGGTTGTTCATAATGTAGTTAATTTTAGTTAGTATATTGGGTAACACTCGCGTTTAACCCAACAAAAGTTTAATATAGCATCCTCTTTTAGTTGTGAAAGCTAATTTTTAACCGAACCCCTGAGGGCGTAGGAGGAGGAAAGGGAGAAGTTCATAAGCGCTCCCTTGCAGGCTGAGCGCATCCGGGTTGGGAGAGCGATCACCAGCGTGCGAGGTTTTGTACCTCAAACGCTACGCACCAAGGGCGTGGGAAACAAAGCAGCATGAGGGTGGCTCTCATTCCCTACGAACTATTGCTGCGCCAAATATGCTTGATAAAGCTGCTGTGGAATCAGCACAGGTTTTCGACTAGATAAATTAATAAAACCGCCCGATTGTTCAGCAATTGCTGCTACCTTCCCAACGACTATTTCAGCGGTGACAGTCCACTTCAATTTCTTCATTTTACTCATCCACATCCGACCTATTGGCACATCAAAAATAGTAATTGGCTGTTTGTACTCAATTTGGGTTTGTAGGAGTATTGGAGCAATCCCATCTTCAAGCATTTTTTGTAGAGGAAGATAGGCATCAAGAATTTCTAGACGTAGGTCTTCAAGCCAACGGATATAGACAATATTACTAACAATTCCTGCAAAGTCAATGTCGTAAGTTTTTACAGGCAATACTAATTCTACTTCTAGAGGCCTTTGCTGGTTGTGAGACGTTTGCATATTTAGATAAATTTACTATTAGCTGCTCTTAATGAAGCAGCGATCGCGCAACTCACAAACCAGAATCAAGGTTATGTGTCCTGGGCTGCTGTTGCGCGATCGCTCTCAATGAAACTCTCGTTGAATTCTACTTACACAGCACTCAGGTAAGCTTCTAGCGCCTCGGAATCACCAATTAATTTGCCATCGATAAATACTTGGGGAACCGTTGTTGCACCTGTGACAGCCCGTAAAGAGCGAGTGCTAATATTCTTACTCAAGACAATTTCTTCGTAATCCATGCCACGCTCATCGAGCATCTTCTTAGCACGGGCGCAGAACCCACAACCCACTTTTGTAAACAGGGAAACTAAATTGGGCTTCGTTGCCTCTGGGTTGATATAGTTGAGCATTGTCTGGGCATCCGACACCTTGAAGGGATCGCCTGGTTCTTCTGGCTCAATGAACATCTTTTCAATGGTGCCATCTTTTACCAGCATGGAATAGCGCCATGACCGCTTCCCAAAACCCAGGTCTGCTTTATCAGCCAGCATTCCCATCCCTTCACTGAATTCACCATTGCCATCGGGAATGACAGTTATATTATCTGCTTCTTGATCCTTCGCCCATTCATTCATCACAAAGGCATCATTGACGGAAATGCAGATAATGTCATCAACGCCATTTTCTTGAAAAACCTTAGCCAACTCGTTATAGCCAGGGAGATGGGTCGATGAACACGTCGGAGTAAACGCACCAGGTAGAGAGAAGACAACCACTGTCTTGCCTGCAAACAAGTCATCAGTAGTTATTTTCACCCAGTCGTTGTTCTTGCGAGTACGGAAGGTGACGTTGGGGACTTTTTGTCCTTCTCTATTGGCAAACATGAATCTGGCTCCTTGACTAAGTAAAGTTCTTTAAAGCGTACTCGTTATGAGTACAAAATGTCAAGGGATAGACTCGCTTTAAAGTTACGGATGCGCCTTGCCTATGCCTCCATGATGCAGATGCTTGCTGCCCAACAAAGCGCCGAAAAATGCTGATTGGCAGAGACAGGATTAAATTTATCGGCTGAGAGCCGATAAATTCCTGAAAATGCCCTATTTTTCTCAAAAATCAGGGTAGAGAATACCTACCCTAATTTTACGAAGACGGAATTTCATATACATGAGCTTCAATTATTAGCGTCATAGTGCCTTCTTGCACACCCAATTCTTTTATGCAAAACGCTATTTCTGGAAACTCAAAATAAGGTAAATTCATCAGTTCTTTTAACTTCTGCATTAAGGCGATAGTTAGTTCCAGCGAAATACCCGTACCTGGGGTGCAGCGAAACCCCTCCAGCAATACGGGATGCTTGTCAGTACGAGGTAACGCAACAGCACTGAAGCCTATTTGTTGCGTATTGTCTATTTTATGCACTAGCATACTTCCAGTGAATTCCATCTTCTCGCCACCAGGTAAGTGAAGCGATAGAGGAAGTTGCAGTTCCAAAGTTACAATTTCGTCATCTACAGAAAGCTCTATAGGAAACAGCTTGCTTTTGATATAATCTGAGTTTAATGCTTGGTTGATATCTGCTTCTGTTAGTCGAACACGAACAGTAGTATTTACTGGCTGATCAAGTTCGATTTTACCAACAATAGCACTCAGGGGATTGATAAGCTGTTGTGCATTTAAATTGTGATAAAAGCATTACCTTTGTTTTTGAGCTTTCGTCCCCACTTAATAACCAGCTCTCCTTCATTTAAAAGCCGATGTAATAAATACTCTAGCTCCTCAACTGATTTGAATAGTCGATTAGCCACATATTCTTTTGTAGAATGCCATACCAATTCAATTAAGTTATAATCCGGGCTATATTCCGGAAGAAATTCTAAATGAAGATTCGGCATCTCTGCTTCAATCTTCTTTCTTGTGAAAACTTGCATTATCAAGAATGATAACTATCTTCGCTCCTTTATCGGCAAAGTCTTTGGCTTGATTACCAACTTCTACCCATTCGTAAATTAGCTCTTGATAAAAGTTTTTAAGGACTTTGTAAAAGTTATCTGCATTGCCTTTATCCAAAAAGTCTACGAATCTTTTCTTGTCTGAGTACCTCAGTCCTCCCA
>NZ_JACJPF010000105.1 GCF_014695915.1 Trichocoleus sp. FACHB-40 | reverse complement strand
GGACGTTTTTTACTCATTGATAGTAAGAGGATACTAAGAGCCTAGAAGCTATTCGAGGCTTTTTTCTACTTTATGCCGCTCTTTCTTATCTCGCTTAAGTTGACACCAGTGGGCAATGCCATGTCCCTACAGATATATGTTTTCCAGGGACATATAACAATTCAAATAGGATTGTAAGATGCCCGTCCTTCAGATACCCGACTTCTTTAAGAAGTCGGGTATCTTGCGTTCACGAACCATTTAGGGCTGCTATATAGAAGTTTTCTATGAAAAGTTAAGGCTTTTTTTTCCTAGCCAAAATTGGCAGGAAGGAGAGTAAGGCGAGGAAACTCAATGCTAAGAAAAAAGGGAAGCGATCGCCTCCTCGCAAAACCGACTCTCCCGTGGCTCCCACCCAGACGTAAGCTATCATTCCAGGGATAATTCCTAAAAAGGTGCCGACTGCATAGGGAACCCAATTAATCGGTGTTAGTCCAAAGAGAAAATTGACGACAGTGAAGGGCGAAATTGGCGCAAAACGCACCGCTAACACAAAAGTCAGCGGTTGACGGGCGATCGCTTGATTAAACCGCATCAAGGCTGGATGTTCGCCAAATCGACGTTTTGCCCAGTCATGCAACATGTAACGCGCAGTCCAGAAAGCAGCGATCGCTCCCAGTGTAGCGCCCACGACAGACCAAAAGGTTCCCCAAACTAACCCAAAAACGGCACCAGCAACAACCGGAAACATAATTCCAGGTATACCTACCGCCGTTGCTGCGGTGAAAATTAGAAGAAACAAAAAGATGCCCCAATTCCCCCAACTTTTTATCTGCTGAGTAAGAACAATGGGATCGAACAAAACTTTCAGCGGGCTAAAGATACATAGCAGCAGGAAAAATAGCAGCGCGATCGCCATCCAAAATCGCGGATTTTTGAGGAATTTGACTGGCGACCGATTTATCATTTCACACCAAAGCACCGCCGCAACTAGAACCACTCCCAGCCGTACAACCGTAACAATACGGTGCCGTCTGTACCTCGTCTATTAAGTCTAACCTTCCAGCTTCCAGTAACTTAGCCACCGTCAGCGTTTCACCTGTGCGAGTTTTGGCTGGAATATTTGTCATCTGGTTAAAGTCGCAATCATAAATATTGCCCAGATAGTCGATTGAAAGTTCATTTCGACACATTAAATTTTCAACCGTATCGCCATTGAAATGAGCCTCTAGAAACTGCAAATATGGTGTGTATAGCTGCTTACGTTGTAAATGCTGCTGCACTCGCCCTATCGGTAAATTCGTAATCGTAAATAGGTTGTTAAATTCAACATCAAAATGTTCTTTTAAAAACTTCTGGTAATCTTGTTGCAGCGTCCTCTGATTAGGAGTTAGAGAAAATTTTTCTGTGCGCGGTACTTGCGGGTTAAACACCAAATCTAGGATTAAATTTGGGTCTTGTGCATAACCCAATTTATTCAGCCATTGCAGCGCCCGAATTGAAGCATCATAAACCCCATTTCCGCGCATTTTATCAACATTGTCTTCCAGATAACAGGGCAGAGAAGCAACAATTCTTGTTTGATGTTTGGCACAGTATTCGGGGATATCTTCAAACCCTGATTCAAAGTAAATAGTGAGATTTGACCTGACAATTACTTGCTTACCATTATCCCTGGCTGCTTCTACCAATGGCTTGAAACCATAATTCATTTCCGGCGCGCCGCCCGTCAAGTCTACTATTTTGAGTTCGGGAAATTTATATATTACTTCAATCAGTTGATTGCAAACTTCTGGGGTGAGTTCTTCTGTGCGTTTTGGCCCTGCTTCCACATGGCAATGAGTACAGGCAAGATTGCAGCGCTTTCCTAAATTGATTTGCAAAACACTGATTTTGCTTTTACTTAGAGGAAGTCCGATTTTTTCTTTAAATTGGGTTATTTTTGGTTGATTTGATTCTATCTGGAGCATTTGTTAACAAAAATTTATTGTTCTCTCCCGATCATACCGTTCTATTTTGTAGGCGAGTAGTTAAAAAGCCCCTAATCTTAAAGATTACGGGTTGCGGGAAACAGTGCTTCACAGCTAGATTCCTTGACCTCTAGCTGTAGTATGAAATCACCCGACACCCCGTAGGAAATTACATCTGAAGCAGCTTGGCTTCTTTTTCCTTGCGTTCGCTGTAGCGATCCGTCAGGTAGTCTACTCGATCTCGGAGTAGCAGCGTAAACTTGTAAAGCTCTTCCATTACGTCGATAACGCGATCGCGATATGAGGAATCCTTCATCGTCCCGTCTTCGTTGAACTCGTTGTAAGCTTTGGCAACCGAAGACTGATTGGGGATAGTAAACATCCGCATCCAGCGTCCCAGGATTCGCATAGTATTGACGGCGTTAAACGACTGAGAACCGCCACTGACCTGCATAACTGCCAAAGTTCTGCCTTGAGTCGGTCTCACTGCCCCTAAAGTTAGGGGAATCCAGTCAATTTGGTTTTTCAGGATACCTGTAATATTCCCGTGCATCTCTGGACTAGACCAAACTTGACCCTCAGACCACAAGCTTAAATTCCGCAATTCTTGAACCTTTGGATGGTCAGCTTCTACGCTGCCGTGAATCGGCAATTCACGTGGGTCAAAAAATTTGGTTTCTGCACCAAAACCTTCGATAATTCTGGCGGACTCTTCTGCTAATAAACGGCTGTAAGAACGCTCTCTTAAAGAGCCATACAAAAACAAGATTCTGGGTGGATGATCGAAAGTTGTCATGGAAATTAGTAACCTCTAGTTTAGGAATTCAACTAACGAATTGATCATGACTCCTAGATGTAATATCATGTCCGGTTGAATAGCTATAATTAGAACTGAAGCGGACAGGTTTTTATTATTGATAATTAGACGGGCTTGATATAGGATGTCTTTTTTGACCTCTTAGTAATTACTAAAAATGCAAACGTTTGGCTTCTTTCTAGTTGCAGCTCTAGGAGAAATCTCCGGGTGTTACACGTTTTGGGCATGGTTACGACTAGGAAAGAGTATCTTGTGGACTGTTCCAGGTATCTTCGCTCTGATCATCTATGCTGTTGCTCTAACCAAAGTAGATGCTTCAAATGCTGGAAGAGCATACGCTGCCTACAGTGGTTTCTACATCCTCTTATCTCTGTTTTGGTTATGGTTGGCTGAGGGGGTTAAACCGGATAAGTGGGACTTACTTGGCGTTACGATCTCCCTCATCGGAGCGGTTGTAATCTTGTTCAGCCCTCATCGCTAATGAACCTCCGTCTGCATCCGAACCTTTACTGCACAATCCTCCACCGCCCCGTATGTCAATTGGCTTATTTATCCTCCTGCCAAATCTCGCAAAAAGGCGCTTTGGGCTTCGCGCAGTTCGACTTCGGAGTTCGCACTCTCAATTGTCTGCATTGCTTCGCTATAAGACGCGCCAGTGCAAATTAGGTAAGAAGCCAGCATCGTTCCCGTCCGTCGTCTCCCACTGGTGCAATGCACTGCAACAGCGTTGCCTTGGCGATTTTGACTGTCAACAAAGTTGTGTAATTCTTCAACCTGTTCCCGACTGGGTTGAGTACCGCCTTTGGTTGGCAACCAGAGGTGAGGGATGTTTGCCTGGTGATACAAATCTAGGTTGGAGGGGTCATCCATAACAGAGACAATCGCGCCAACACCCGCAGCCTGTAGTTCGTTCAGTTCCTCTGGCATTGGCTTACGAACACCTGCGAGTTTGCCTGGAATCACCCACCACAAATTCTCTGCAATCGGTTGGATTGGTTGCTCTATCGGTGTTTGGTTTGTCATTAGAACCTTATCCAACAGGTGTTGCTTCTTCTTTAAGCGATTCAATGAGTTGAGTCACCCGTTCTTTTATCTGATCGCGCACTCTGGGGAAAATTTCAGGCTGTTCAGCCGGATCGTCAAGCTGCCAATCCTCAAAGACTTCCCGAAGTACCCAATCTGTCGGCAGATTAACTCCACAACCGCATAGGGAAATTACCACATCAAAGTCTTCAGCTTTGAAGTCGCTAAGGGGTTTCGAGTGTTGATTGGTAATGTCAATGCCGATTTCTTTCATGGTAGCGATCGCTTCTGGTCTAACCTGAGAGGCTTCTAATCCAGAGCTAATCACTTCAATTTTTCCCTTACCCAGCGTTTTTGCAAAGCCTTCCGCCATTTGGGAACGGGCAGAATTTTTCTTGCACACAAACATGACACGTTTCATTTTGTTTCCTCGCTTACTGAATATCCCGAAATCCGTTGGAAAGTTGCCTGTACACTAGCACCGCTAATTGCGCCCCTAAAATCGGTGCCACCCAATAAACCCAATGGTGCTGCCATATTCCGCCAACCAAAGCAGGGCCAAATGACCTTACGGGATTCATACTCGCTCCCGTAATCGGCCCCATAAACGCTGCCTCTAACCCCACAGTTAAGCCAATCGCTAACCCCGCAAAGCCAATCGGGGCGCGGCGATCCAGCCCAGAACCAAAAATCACAAACATCAATATAAATGTCAGCACCGCTTCCAGCACCAGAGATTGCAGCCAATTCCCCTCTAGCGGCACAGTTGCACCTAGATTAGCTACGCGCCCCAAAGCTATTAGTAGTAAAGCTGAGGCGAAAACTGCTCCCAATGACTGCGCCAAAATATAAGGCAGCACTCGCCGCTTAGGAAAAAAGCCACTTGTCCAAAAAGCCAGCGTCACCGCCGGGTTAAAATGAGCACCGCTAATGTGTCCCAGCGTATAAATTAAAGCGGCAACAACTGCCCCAAATACAAAGCTGATGCCGAGATGAGTAATGGCCCCATTGCTGATTTGATTGACCATCACAGCGCCAGTCCCAGCAAAGACTAAAACAAAACTGCCAATGCCTTCCGCCACGGCCTCTCGCCAGCAATGGGAAACTGATTTCCAAAAAAAAATTTTTGAATTTGATTTCAAATCTTTTCTCAGTATGGGATTAGGAATTGGTAAAAGCTCTCATACAAAAGTGAAAAACTGCACCATAGAGTTTAAGCGCTCCGTTGCTTGAACCACTGCTCTGATTTTGCTGCGGCGATAGGGTGGAAGTACATGAGGAAAGTGTGGCAGCGACAATAGCTGTCAAAGCAAGAATACCAAGCCGGATAGCCGAACCCTTTGCTGTTATGTCCATTGCCCTCCCCCGATTACATATTTTAGGGGTATACCTATATCATTTCAAAAAAAATTGATTTGTCAAGTAGCAGTGAAGGTATCGCAGACAATAACCTTATTAAAAAAGTTGATGGGTGAAGGCTAGTCAGGGCAGGAGCGAGCGGGCAACATCACAGCTTTTGTACGGTACTCGGCGAGGAACTGCTCCAAGAGGACAAATTGGGGGAGGTTCAGACTGTAGTAAATCCAGCGCCCTTCTTGACGCGATCGCACGAGTTCGGCTTCTTTGAGTGTTTTCAGGTGAAAAGAGAGTTTAGACTGAGTCACCCCTAATTTCTCGCAAAGTTCGCACACGCATAGCTCTTGCGATCGCAGCAAATCTATGACTTGAAGCCGCAGAGGGTCAGACAGAGCATGAAAACTAGAAGAAATAGAAGCTGGTGCGATCGGTTTTAGGTTAACCATCAAGTTTTGTTGAAACGACTCTTTAGCTATCCTAAACCTTGCACCAACCAATAAGGCGGAAGCGATCGCCTCCCAAGCCGTAATAGTAACGAGAGCAGAAAAGCTCGCTCCCCAACCCGGTTGGGGAGCGATTCGGAATATGTTTGCAGCCTATATCAACAGCAACCGCCGCCAGTATAGTGCCAAGTTGAATCAGTAATTAATACTTCATTTGGCATTAATCCTCCCAGTTTTCCCGCCGTTTTATCGCACACGGCTGCTGGAATGCCACGATGAAGTATATGCCCATTCAAGTCATCAAAAAACTCTTCAGAACCAGCATAAATTGCTGTTTTCCCTGTAAAAATACAGGCACCATCTTCAGGGATTTGGACTTTAAAAGAGACAGAATCTAAACTTTCCAAAAGCAAAGGTTCCTGCAAACCGTAGGTAGCAGAATCCAGCAGCCGATATGGACGACGGGCGCGAATTTCCACCTGACCAAACCCAGCATCAATTAATTGCTGAGTATACTGTTCGTAAGTCATAGCACCAGACAAGCACATTGCCCGTAACCTTTCATCTTTCTGAAGATGGGATGGAATCGGACGAGTAGCAATGGGGTCGCTCATTAACAGCCTGCCACCCGGTTTTAATACCCGATAGGCTTCTTGAAGCGCCTTATTCAAGTCGGCGGGCTCAAAGATATTAAAAAGACAATTTTGGGCAACTACATCCACTGAGGCATCTGGTACTGGTAAGGCGAAAGCGTCGCCTTCCCGAATCTCTACAAAACTGAGGTCAAACCAGGCGTTTTGGGCAGAAGCCATTCTCAGGTTCCTAGCAGCAGCTTCGCGCATTTTTGCTACTGAATCGACGGCAATTACCCCACCAACTCGTCGGGAAAAATAGGCAAATTGCAGTGCTTCCAACCCACCGCCAACACCTACATATAGCACACTCGGAGAGTTAGCCAGTTCCGTCGGATGGACAGTAGTGCCGCAGCCATAATTCATCTCCTGCATCTGAGGCGGAATTTTCAGCCCTGGTAATTGTAGCGGACTGCTTTGAACGCAGCATAAACCAACTTCTGGTGTCTGTGCCACTTCGCCGTAAAATTCAGCAGCGGTTTCAAGATAGCTCATTAAAATGTTCCCTTTTCTAGCAATTTGCAAGAGAAAGACGCTAGACTCCTTTCAAACACTAGCAAAACCTGTCCCTACTGAACGAGTAGGGTGAAGTTAATATGGATCAATAATCATTCGGGATACAAGAGCGGACAGGGGAAATTGGAAAATATTACGCCAGAAAATTCTTTAGAACAACAGCAGCGTTGCCTATTTGTTTGCCAGTACCGCTCATGTCTAGCACATGGCTCCGCCGAAGTGTTAGCCGCTTTTGAGGCTCAGGAAGTACCAGGAGTTACGGTAAAGGGGAGCGCTTGCCAAGGACAGTGTAGCTGTGGTCCTA
This sequence comes from Trichocoleus sp. FACHB-40, assembly GCF_014695915.1. Classification (GTDB taxonomy): domain Bacteria; phylum Cyanobacteriota; class Cyanobacteriia; order Cyanobacteriales; family FACHB-T130; genus Funiculus; species Funiculus sociatus. The sequence continues at coordinate 25,469 of NZ_JACJPF010000105.1, read as the reverse complement.
CGGTGCGGATCGTCCCGGAAGAAACTTGGTACTGCCGAGTTCAACCCCAGGATGTAACTGCTATTGTTGAACAACATTTAAAAGGGGGACAGCCGATAGAAGCCAAGCTTAACCCCAGGATTCATATGAAAATAACTTTTTGAGGTTATTTATGCTACATATAGTAACTTCTGACTATGATTCTTTTTCAGAGGTTAGATGGTTGTTTGGTTCTAAAGATATTTCTGGGGCTGTTTGGCTACATCCGTAATCCCACTTAAATGTAATGTAGATCAATACCTGATTACTTTATTGGTAAGCTTTCATAGTTTCAGTAAAATACTGTATAAGAGTTGATTAGTATGCCTACTTATACCGGAATTTCCAGCGAAGCATTTAGACACCCCCTCGACCGACAAGCCGAGGAAACTTTACGCAGCGTACCTGGATTTGACCTTGTGGCTCGCAAGTTTGTCGAGTTTTTCTCTGAGCGTCCGCAATTTGTCTATCAGATGGGGAATAGCATTCAGGTGGGGCCGCGCCAGTATTCCACCATTTACGGGATATTTCGGGAATGTGTACGCGATTTGGACATTTACCCAGAGCCATTGTTGTTCATCTCTCAAACTCCAGAGGCTAACGCTGGAGCGATTGGAGAAGAACGCCCTTTTATTATCCTAAATTCTGGACTTTTAGACCTGCTAAACGAAGTAGAAATTCGAGCAGTAATTGCTCATGAATTAGGACATCTTAAATGCGGTCATACGACTTTAACTCAAATGGCAATTTGGGCGCTGCGAACCATTAACTATATAGGTAATGCGACATTTGGCTTTAGCAATTTGCTAAGCAGTGGTTTAATTTTGGCTTTTTATGAATGGAGCCGAAAAGCTGAATTATCAGCAGATAGGGCAGCTCTTTTAGTAATAGATGACCTTAATCCAGTAATGAACAAAATGATGAAACTCTCAGGTGGGAGTATGCGTTATGTGAATGAAGCAAGTTTAGATGAATTTATTCGCCAATCAGAGAGGTATCAAGAACTCGATCAAGATGGACTAAATCAAGTGTACAAATTTTTACTTTATAACGGAGGTCAAGGCTGGTTTGTTACCCACCCATTTACAGTTGAACGTGTCCACCACTTGCGAAATTGGGCAAAATCCGAGGAGTATGGTCAAATTCGTAGGGGAAATTACCAGCGTAAAGGAGCGTCGGGAGCGGTGAATGTTCCCTCGGAAGCACCAGTTGAGGACGTGGAAGCACTGCGGCGTCAACTTGAGGAATTACAAGCTGAAATTAACCGTTTTAGGTCGCGATCGCAAGATCCCTAACAGTTGAAAATTCTTTTCAATTCTGGCTATTGCAGCCAGAGCAAATAGGATAAACTGCAATTACTCTGTGACGACGGGTGCTATTTACTTTCTCTTTTCATACTCTAAGGAAGGACTCAATAGTCCTAAAGTGCTGGAATGATCGGGGATCTTCTATCAGATGGGTATCAAACTAAGGCTCGCGTCAACTCTAATCAGTCAGAGCGCGAAATTTTGCCTAGTCAAGACATGATATATCGGTTCTTATTGGAGATCGTTCAGCACTGGCCTCCAGAAGATGTTTTGCTGGAATTTAAGAGATTATTTATTTATTATGATACTAATCCTGTTAATGCTACAGCAATAAAATCGCTGTCAGAAATTATATTTTCTAATAACGAGGAGGAGTTTAGAAATACGCTAAAGCGGTCTTGTTATATTCTCATTAATAATTGGGAGACAACCAGAAATTATAACTCCATAAAAGAGTTAATTCATTCATTTGATAATTTGCTAATTAGCAAAAAAACTCTGTCTCATAATTTAAGTAGACTGAGACTTTGGCTAGCAAATTTTATTAAAAGCAAAGACTATCAAGAGTTAAAGTTATTTGCTGCGAGATATGAAGATAGTGACAACTTACACTGGAGCCAGCGCTATACTTCTTATTTATTAGTACCTCAATATGCTGATCTCAAAAACCCCGTAGAACAGCGGGAAGCTGCGAGAGTGCTATCGCAAGAGCTAAAAGACAAGTTTAAGTTTGATCTAGCGATGTATACTGCGCGCTCGCAATCGGCAGTAGGTAGAGAACAATTGCCGAAAAACCCGACTAGCTTGGGAGATGAGGTTCTGCGTCTTATCAAGGCAATTGTAGTCAAAAGAGGGCCATTCAGTTATGAAAATCTGGCCAATATTTTTAAACAACAAACGAAAGAACTTCCCTATCAAGATTTTAAGCAAAGCTTAAAAAAATACTTAATTTTTTCAGTACAAAACCCAAATTTTGTCGAAGTTCTGAGAACTAAATTATCTGAAAAGTTAGACAGATTATATAATACTCATAACGAAAACGTCTTAAATGATGCGATAATGCTCCGAACCTGTAATCGGGTTATCGAGTATTTAACAACTGAAAACCATCAAGAACCATCGCCGTTATTTGGTTTGTTGATGTCTCAGGGGAATCCCTTGACTTTGGTGATTGTGTTATTAAAAGTAATTTTAATCTCAAAAAATTCTCGCACACATTTGGAAACTTGCATTGCTAAATTAATTCAGTATTATATGGACTATCCAGAAGAAGATTGCAAGTGGGTGATTAGTTTTTTTGAGATATTCAATATAACATTTGCGATTTATGGGGAGAATGTGCAATACAATTTAATAAAAATGCAAGAACATAGAAAAGAATATCAGTCGGATAAACCTGTGGAGGTATACCGGGTTTTTTCTCAATTGAAAATGAATGCCGAGCTAGAAGCAGCGAATGAAGCGATCGCAGAGCCTCCAATAACGGATGAATAAATTTAAAATTTAAAATGGGGATTCTTCATTTTTAATTTTTCACCAACGATGCTAGTCCCGCAGCGGCTACTTCCGCCAAAATACTTACCATGCGGAACAAGGCAACGACACTAATAAGAATAGCGGGAGAAAACTGTTGCCTCAAGAGTGCCAAAGCAGTTGCTTCAAATACCCCAATCCCCCCAGGAGCGCCCGGTACAACTAAGCCCAAAAGCCACGCCAAACTAAAAGCACTTAACAGCATTGGTATCTGACTGGAATTGGTAGCCACAAGCGCCTGCATAACAAACAAAAAGCCAGTACCGCGCAATAATAAAAAGCCAATTTCTCCCAACAATGGTAACAGCGGATAGCGTTCTAGCCGAAAAGAAGTTTCTTTTTGTTGAATTGGGGACTCTTGATTGGGGGCTGGGAATCCTATTTCCTCTGCTTGTGGACTTGTGGGTTGCTCTACTTTTCTTTTTCCCTTCAACTTGCTCGCTAACTGCATCAGTGGGTTCAAAATCCGAGGATGAACCCCAAGCAAAACGACAGCCAAACTGAGAACTTGCAAGCCCCAATTTTGGGCTTGACTACCTATCAAGGCAATTAGTAAAGCCGCCGCAACCATCAGCAGAGGTTCTAGTACCACGCTGAGAGTTGCTGCACCTAAAGAGCCACCATGCGATGTCACCGCCACGATGCGCCCGTAGTAATGCCAGACATTTCCTGGTAAATATTTAGCAAGGTTGGTTTTCAGATAAACCTGGATTACCCATCGGGGTTGAACAGGTTGGCGGAAGGATTGCAGAATCCAACTCCACACCCATCCAGACCAAGTGTGAGCAAGTAAGGTAATTAAAAACGCGATCGCTAAACAAGCCCATCCGTTACCAGTAATGTGAATTGCTGCAACCTCTCGCCAGTTGTCTTTCAGAGCTTTCGCTAAAAAAAACAGCGTCGCGCCGAGAATTACCCAGCGCAAGTATGGCTTTAGAGTTGACCAAATTTTTTTCATGGGCTTCTAAATTGAGTGGTCAGTTGCAGCAGATACCTGATCCTAGGGTAAGAGCGTAACGGGTGGGGATTGGTAGCGAGAATGTGATTTTGGAAACAGGTAGCGATCGCAAAGTCATCGTTACACTTTGCCAGCATTGGCGAACTATAGACCTTATTTGCGCTCTAGCTAATGGTCTAATTTCTCCAGATCCTCACAAATAGGCATTGGCAACTATACTTCCAATAGAGCGATAAATCAGCCAAGTTCTATACTAAGAGAGCGATTTAGCTTTCTTAGGCGCGCTGCTGACAACTAGATACGCACTTTTGGCTAATTCTTGTGAATCTCTCTAGAGTTAGATACGATTGGCTTGCAGTCGCTGCCAGAATGTGACCTTCGCTAGATGAGCGATCGCGCTGCTATTTGTATTAATTACAACAGTTGGTAAAAATTGTTGGGGGCGGTGTGTGAAACACTTAACTACTTTCTTTAAAAAACTACGCTTTGGTCAAATATTGACCATCTTTTTCGCAGGTGTGTTGCTCATGGTAAGCACAGCTTGCAATAACGGTGACAATTTAGGTGCGCGTCCAAGTAATCCTCCGGTGCAAATGGGAGGTAACAATAACCCGCACTCAAATGGTGGAGATGGCTACACAAACTACAAAATGTCTACCGATCCATCTGTAAAAAATCAAACAGCCAAGCCAAATCGCGCTGAGATTAACACATTCAATCAACTAATTGCCACCAATAAAGATTCTGAAATACTTTACCCAGGTGCAGAGACACCAGCGGGTAGAATAGCCAAAGAGAACGAACTACCAATAAAAACCGCCAAAGATTTCGTGCAGCCTGAACCCGGTGGGCTAAATCAGCGTAATCCAGACTTGGGTGAACGAGTGGGAAATCGTCTGGAGAAAGTTGGGGAAACGTTCAAAGAAGCTACCGAATTTGTCACAGAAAAGGCGGATGAGGCTGGTGCAAGACCAGAAGCCCAAAGCAACCCCGCTTTGCACAAGTAACCTCAGGATTTTAGATTTTGAAAAAGCAATCATTTCAAAATCTAAAATAAATTCTGTTGCTAACAACTATTAACTCTACAAAAAAAGGAGCTTTTCTATGGACAGAATAATTGCACGAATTAAAAGCATCAATCTGGGCAAAATCATTACCGTCTTCTTGTCGGTAATCATCATGTTTGTTAGCACCGCTTGCAACGGTGGAGCGCAAGCAACAACCCCAGCTCGAGGCAAAACCGCAGATCAAATAAGACATGAAGTTCCTTCAGGTGCTGTAACGTCTGAATACAAAGGCGGGATGAACGACTATAGCGATGTAGATCCCAGAGCCGACTTCTCAGAGGCACAAACAAAAGCCAAAGGTCTGATAGACAAAACTGAGCGCAACGTCATTGACCAAACTGAAGATGTAGGAACAAACACCAAGCGGATACTTGATAAGAAGGGTGAAAACGCCAGAGATTTCAGTAAGAATGTGAACGAAAATGCCGAAGATGCTGGCGACAAAGCTCAAAAATCAGCTCGTGATTTCTCTAAGGGAACACAGCGGGGTATTGAGAATATCAAGGACAATGCTCAGGATGCAGTCTCTGGCGCGAATAAGTCCGCAGCGCGCGCAGCTGATGACGTTAAGCAAAATGCCTCAGAAGTGAATCAAAAAGCAATGCGGGCAGCTGACAACGTTAAGGACAATAGCAAAGACGCAGGCAAAAACGTACTTGACAGTGCCAAGGAAGCAGCTGATAAAGCTTCTAGTTATGTTCAGAACAAAACAAATGAAGCTGTTAACGGTGCCAAACGGGCGATTGATTAGCAGCCTCTGAAGTTAAACCAAAACTCAATAAGCTATTAATAGGGTGGCCATCGTCCACCCTATTTGTTATTTTGGGCTACTGTCACCAGCCCCTAGCGGCTCGGTGCTGACTATACCAAGCATCCAGCGCTAGTTGATGCACCTCGCGCCAGGGTAGGTTGGTAGCCCTTGCCAAAGCCGCGCAATCTTCATATTCTGGCTGTACGTTAGCGATCGCTCTTTCTCCATCACTACCACTCCAAGCAACCTTGACGCGGATTAAGCCAATATCTGTTTCAAGCTGCTGAATTTCCCGTTGCAAGATGGAACGTTGCTGCATCAGCCGCCGGATGCCCAGTGTAGTCGTTTCGCGGAACAAAACGGCTTCGCAAGCAGCTAAATGCTCTGGATGGCAGATAACCGTCAGCAACACACCAGGGCGGGACTTTTTCATACCAATTGATTGAGTGAAAACATCCACTGCACCAGCCTCAAAAAGTGCCTCAAACACATAGCCGATAGCTTGGGGATTCAAATCATCAATTTGCGTTTCCAGCACCGAAATCATTTCTAATTGAGGGGATTGAGGAATAGAGATTGGGGTAGAGAGATCCCCAGCCTGTAGCGCGGGCGTCTCGCCTGTGAATTCCCCAATCCAGAGACGCAGGATATTGGGAATCGGTAACTGGCGAGAACCAGCACCATTACCAACACGCAGAATAGTCATTGGTGGCGGAGAACCAAAACTGGTTGCAAGAGTAACTGCGATCGCGGCCCCAGTCGGTGTCACCATTTCCCGGTCAATACCATTACTGTAAACTGGCACCTGGCGGGATTCCCACAACTTCAGCACCGCTGGTACTGGCACTGGCATCACACCATGAGATGCCCTGACCGTACCGCCACCAGTGGGAAGTGCCGAACAATATAGTTCGTCAATCCCTAACCAATCCAAACCCAAGCAAGTACCCACAATATCTACAATGGCATCAGTAGCCCCAACCTCGTGAAATAAAACCTCTTCCGGAGCAATACCGTGAACCGCCCCTTCTGCCTCTGCCAGCCGTCGAAACACCGCCAGACTCGATGCTTGCACCCGTAAAGGCAACCCGGCGGCGTTAATTAACTGCACAATTTCTGGCAAGCGCCGCGTCGGGGAATGAGCATCTTCGTGGTGGTGATGGTGATGAGCATTGTCCTCGTGACGGTGATGGTGATGTTCTTGGTGCTGACTTCCATTGCCATTATCCAGAACACTCAAATCTACGTGAACTTTGGTGGCTTGCTGGGCGTTACGATGGACTTTTTCGGCTCGTAACTGGTACTCGTGGGACATCCCCAAACCATCAAGCTTTTCTATCAGGTAATCCAAGGGAACCCCCGCATCTACGAGCGCCCCCAAACACATATCACCAGCAATTCCCGTCGGACATTCTAGATAAGCTAGCTTGTTCATAGAGTAATGAAGAGTCAGGGGCTTTAACCAAATTATCTGTTAAAGGGGTTTTGAGGTTTAAATAAACTGAAAATTTGCACCATTTTCAACAATCTGGAGGCTCCCGCCTCCCATCGTCTCGTTCTTAGCCTCTGACTAGGGACGAGAATTATAACTGGTAACTAAATATAAGCTAAGTGCGAGAGAGCTAATTTTTCATGGCGACCATCTACACCATCCATCCTGATACACCCCAAACACGTCGAATAGAACAAATAGTAAAGGCAATGCGAGATGGTGCTGTAATTCTTTATCCCACAGATACTGTCTACGCGATTGGCTGTGACATTAACGTTAAGTCAGCTGTGGAGCGGGTGAGGCGGATTAAGCAGCTATCGAATGATAAGCCCCTGACGTTCCTGTGTCCGTCTCTGTCTAACATTGCCCAATATGCCATAGTCACCGATGCCGCCTACCGCATTATGAGGAATCTAATCCCAGGCCCCTACACATTTGTGCTACCTGCCACCAAGTTAGTACCCCGACTGGTAATGAACCCTAAACGCAAAACTACAGGCATTCGGGTTCCCGATCATATAGTGTGCCAGTCGCTGTTGCAGGCATTGGGCAATCCCATTATTTCCACATCAGCACATTTATCAGACGAAAATGGGGATACCCCGATAGTGGGTTTGGAGAAGGCGGAACTGTTTGACCAATTGGACAATTTGGTAGACGTAATTGTGGATGATGATTCTCAAGTAAGCTTCGAGGTTTCCACAATTTTAGATTTGACCGAACAGGAACCTGTAATCGTCCGGAAGGGTCTGGGATGGGAGGCTGCTACGGCTTGGGCGACATCGGTCAGTTAATTTGATTAGATAAAGGCGATCGCTAATTTATCCAAAATCGTCATTCAAAATCCCACTGTGGACGATAAATCATAAACTACAACCGAAAAAAGGGGAACTTCGGACTAAAAACTACCACCAACCCAGTTTGTGAATTGTCTACTAAACACTGACTATATATGCCCCACAGTAACGGTCATGCACCGATGTTCTCCGGGGCTTGTAGTTTAGGCACAGCAAGGGTTTTAGGTTTTTTGGAGCGGCTTTTTATCCCTGGAGAGCATCAAGAGTCTCCTTAGTTAGATAAACGTAGTAACACACAAGCTGCCCGGTGTCTAACGGCAAGCCTCTACAGTCTAAATATAGAGAGCTGAAACGGTCAATCGCAGGCACTGCCTGATATTACTCAAAATTGCACCGTTTAAGAGCGCCTCTAGTTGACTTTAATTACTACCACCGCCAGGGGCTTTCACCATGACTACTATAAATTCTCTCAGCCAAACTTCTGACAATACGTTTAATTCGGCTGAGCAATTGTTAGGATTCGATTCGCAAACTTTAACAGAGCTTTTAGTAGAGGAACTGCGGTCTGAAATCAAAGTGATGTCTAGGCACGTTCAGGCAGTTGCGAGCAGGATTGCACTGGAGGTGGAACGGATTTGCCACAAGAGTTCCCGCATTCAAACTTCAGGCGAAATCAGTTCCTGGCAGCTAAACTTAGCGCGTCATCGGTTGCAAAAGTGTCTGTCGTACTACCGACTAGGTTCTAAGCGCGGTCGCGTGGAACTGCACAGCAATCTCAGTGCTATGGTTTATCGCTATGTGGTAGCGCCTCAATCTCAGTTAGGTTTTCAAGCTCGCTACAACCTGATTGAGGACTTCTTGCAAGAGTTTTATGTAGAGTCTATCAAAGCTTTCCGGCGGGAAAATCAGCTTGGGGCAGACTATACGCCGCGCACTCAGTTGGAATTGGCGGAGTATATGGCGTTCAGCGAACAGTATGCCAAGCGGCGGATTAATTTGCCGAATCGCACCAGCCAGCAGCTGGTTGTGTTGCGGGCGCAGAGTTTTGCTCGTCGCTTGCCCTCTGAGACGACAATGGATATTGAACAGGCGGTGGAGTTTCCCAAGGGTGAGGATGCTCAAACGCAAAGTCGGTCAGCGGCAATGCAACAAGTGCGATCGCAATTAGTTGCTGATACAGTTGACCCAGCAGAAGCTGTTTTGCGCGATCGCGTCATCATTGAGCTGATAGAATACCTAGAATCTCAAGGTCAACAAGACTGCGTAAATTACCTTACCTTAAAACTGCAAGACCTTTCCGCTCCTGAAATTGACGAGTTTCTGGGTCTAACCTCACGCCAGCGTGACTACCTGCAACAGCGCTTCAAGTACCACGTTGAGAAATTCGCTCGTCAGCACAACTGGCAACTGGTGCATCAATGGTTGGGTGCCGACCTTGACCAAAAGCTGGGAATGTCCTCTACTCAGTGGGAAGAGTTTTATAATCAGCTTTCCCCGGAACAGCAGCAGTTGTTGCAGCTAAAACAGGCTCAAATGGACAATCAAGAGATTGCGCGATCGCTCAAATGCACCCCTAAGCAGCTGCAAAAGCGCTGGACTCAAGTCCTAGAAATGGCTTGGAAAGTCCGCAACCAAGGAGACTTATGACTCATGAGTTATGAGTGCTGAGTTTAGAATAAATTCTCTCTATTCAAAATTCAGCACTCAACACTCAGCTCAGCCTCAAGTGTATAACAGAAAAATTTTCTAAATTCCTAACTTATAATTCATATCTCCTAACTTTTTTCAACCTATCCTGGTTTAGTTTTGCTAGGGTATTGTTAACAATTATCAATGAAAGCGCACGACTCATTTGAGGTTATGGCGATTAATCTTGTTCATTCTGCTTCACCCCATCCCCCAGCGCAAAATACAACAGCACTTCGGGAGGTCTTTGAGACAATTCAGGCTGATAGCTGTCCCACTTCCTATAACTTCCATATGCACACCATCTGCTCTGATGGTAGGCTGAAGCCAGAAGAGTTGATAGAGCAGGCAGTCGTCCTCGATCTCAAAGGTCTTGCTATAACCGATCATCACTCTGTTCGTGGTTACAAAGCGGCTCAATGCTGGCTAGATAAGGTATTTGATCACTCTAAAGTGGACGCTCCGCACCTGTGGACTGGTGCGGAAATTACTTCTAAGCTGCTGGAAATAGAAGTCCACATCCTCTGCTATGCCTTTGACCCAGAACATCCGGCAATGCAGCTGTATTTACAAGGCAAGGCACCCAGAGGAAGTGATGCTGAAGCTGCTAATGTAATTACTGCGGTTCATCAAGCTGGTGGCTTGGCGGTTTTGGCGCACCCATCCCGCTATCGCCTTCGGGCCACTGAACTCGTAAGAGCGGCTGCTGAGATAGGTATTGATGGCATGGAAACCTACTACGCTTACAATAACCCTAGCCCCTGGAAACCCAGCCCCAACGAAACCACGGAGGCAATACAATTGGCTACTACCTATCGTTTGCTAAACACTTGCGGCACTGATACCCACGGTTTGAGCTTGCTTCAACGTTTGTAGGAAAGCTGGGGGCTGGGGAAAAGACGATTATCAATTAAAACTAAATATCAAGAAACCCGTTTTTGATAGGGAAAACGGGTTTTTTAAGCAATTCTCTCTGTTAGTGATATTTAATCCAAGAAGATAGCTAATCGCCTTTTTTAAGGCGGGGGATCAAGAGTTAACCAAAAAGTATTGTTTAAATTGCGATCGCATTACGCTTAATTGATTAAATCAGCTTTTAGCTAATCAATAAATTATTGCCTCTTCCCAAAGTAAGATATTTTTTATGGTTTATAAAATAAATGCCGCTCACTAAGGAGCGGCACAAATAGCCCGAATCAGGAATAATGAAAAATTATTATTAAAAATTGCTACTTTGCATCAGCATCAGAACGGTGACGCTAACGCTCATCATCACCAAAAGGATAGCCAGAGAAACTGATTGACCCAAGTGGTTAGAAGATTGTGAAACTTTCATTTTTTTCTCTTTTAAATTACGAATCTGTTTAATAAAGATATCAGTAACCTTAAGGGCTCAATGAGAAAAGGACAAGTTTCTTCAATTAACGCAAGGTTTCTTAATAAGAAGGATAGCGATCGCTCAGTTTTCCAGATGCCGAAGGACTAGAAGCTCCCACACACTAACAAAGCCAGCCTGCGCGGGCTAATTTCTCGTTATCCGACCGGAAGCCTGGATAACGAAGAAAAGGACAATTCATTACCTAGTTAAGCCGTGTTCCAGGGCATACCGTACCAACTCAGTACGGCTATTTGTTCCAGTTTTGCTGAACAAGCGGCTGACGTACTTCTCGACGTTGCGGACGCTGGTTTCCAGACGACGGGCAATTTCTTTATTCATCAATCCTTCCGCCACCAAATCTAAAACACTCTGTTCTCTAGGAGTCAAGTCGATGCGGATGGGTGGGGGCGTTTGCACAATGCGATTGGTATCTTCTAACATTCCCCTGATGGCGGCAATCTGAAGCTTGATATCTTCAATATCGTTGCCACCGCCTGCTGTGTTTGCGCCTGTTGTGCGACGTTCCAGCAAATTTTTGACAATTGCCTCTAATTCTTCCGGGTCAAAAGGTTTGGGAAGATAGGCATCGCACCCAGCTTGATAACCTAGTATGCGATCGCTTGTCATACCTCTGGCGGTCAAAAACACGACTGGAAGACTCTTAAACCGAGGATCTTCCCGCAACTGCTTGAGGAACTGATAACCATCCACCTTGGGCATCATCACGTCCGAAATCACTAAGTCCGGTACGTTCTTCTGCAACATCTGCCATGCGTCAGTAGCGTTACTGGCAACCTGAACCTTAAAACCACTATCTTGCAGATACTCTTTGACTGCTTCGCGCAATCCAGGTTCGTCGTCTACCAGTAATAATTGTGCTGACATTGTTGTTTCCTTGCCGCTACGTTTTCTTTACAGTTTTGCTGGCATTAGTGTTTTTTTGCCGCTATTTTTTCAATGTAGCGAACTTTTTTCACAGCTATTTGATCGGACTTCTAGACTATACAAATTACACCATTAATGATAATACTTATTTTTATATTTATTTTATAAAAAAATTCTCGTTCTCCAGGCATCACCCCAAAGAACGAGTTTTGTGATGTCTAGCCCCTAGTCCTTAGCCCTTAATGCAGCACCAGACCTAACAAAGCTAAGACACCGTTAATCAGGTAGAACACCCCTACAATGTGCGTTTCACTCCAGCCACTCAGTTCTAGATGGTTGTGGAACGGAGACATTTTAAACAAGCGCTTGCCGATCCCATCTGGGCCTTTGGTGGCTTTGTAGTAGCTAACTTGGGCAATTACCGAAATTGCTTCCACAAAGAAAATCCCGCTGAGTATGAATAGCGCCCAGAGGTTATTACTCAGAAGCCCAACTGCTGAGAGTGCGCCTCCCAATGCCAGGGAACCTGTATCGCCCATGAAAACGCTGGCTTTGTTGCGGTTGTGAACCAAAAAGCCTAGACAACTGCCACTCATACAGGCGCAGAAAATCATCAGACTAGGCGAGGTTAGGGCAACTATAGCACCAAGTCCAACTAGAGCGATCGCGCACGTTCCCGCCGCTAGTCCATCCAAACCATCCGTGAGGTTTGTAGCATTACTCTCCGCCACCACAACAAAAACCGCTAAAGGCCAGAACAACAGCCCCAGAGGTAAAGCTAAATTGAAAGGCAACGAGATAGTTGTAATTCCCGCAGGTTGACTTATAGCCAGCCACGTACAAAAAAGCACGCCCACCCCAATCTGCAAACCCAGTTTCATCCGGGGCGAGATGCCTTTATTCGAGCGGAGCCTGATTACTTGCCAATCGTCAACCCAGCCAATTGTTCCATATGCTAAAGTTACAATTGATACTGCCATTACAGGCGCAAGCTCTTGCACCCCTACAGTTAAGCAAGACCAAATCAAAGCCACAAATACACCCACAGGCACAAAAAACAAGCCCCCCATCGTTGGGGTGCCTGCTTTTTTCAGATGAGTTTGGGGGCCATCTTCACGAATAAATTGACCAGTTTTCAATGCTTGCAGGAGGGGTACTGCCCAGTACCCTAATCCCGCCGTTACTACAGCACACAGGCACAGGGGCAAAGTCATAGAAATGCCCAGCGCTGCCAGATAACCTGCTTGCCAATCGAAAATCAGTGTTCCCACACTCAGCCCAACCGCCAGCAATGCTAGTAGGCTCGTTCCTGAGAACTTTAACGAACGATCGGAAAATAATTTAGCGTCCACAGATTTTTAGTTCACTTCTCACACCAAAATTCAGAAGCCTAAATTCAGAATCCAGAAGTTTTTCTTGCCTCCTGAAGCCTGAATTCTTATGTGCTGACTATTAATCTTCGACCTCGACGACATCATCATCATCGTCTAGGTCATCGTAAGCACCATCATCGACCGTCATCAGGTCGGCGATTTCTTCATCGTCATCCATAAATGTGTCTTCTACGACTTCACGCGCCAACAGCCGCCCTGTTGATTCCAGCCAGTCGAGAATTGAAGGTTCTTGTTGTAGCGGAATGATACCAGCCAGTTGATGACGCGGTTCTTCGCGCAGAGACGGATTGTAAAACTTAGGGTCGGACATAAGAGGATAAGAGCCAGGGTCGCTAACTAGACATATTGAGTTTACCATTCGGAGAATGGCGATCGCTGCTAGATCATCCCTTTTGTGTCAAGGTGAGCGTTACTAAACTTATCAAAAATGAAGACGAGGGTGTCAGTTTGGTTGGAAAAACAAGGGCTAAGCTGATGGTAGTGTCACGCAACGCAAGTGTAAGGTCATAATGAGGAAAGCAGCACTGCTGGAAGCGATCGCTTTTCAAAATCGCGGACTGCTGGCGACAGAAACCGACAAAGCAGCCATTCTCGCCGCCGTTGCCCAATTGGAAGACATAAATCCCACACCCCGTCCGGTTGAGGCGGCTGACTTACTAGACGGCAATTGGCGGCTGCTTTATACCACCAGTCGCAGTTTATTAAACATTGACCAGGTTCCATTGCTTAAACTTGGTCAAATCTATCAATGTATTAGGGCAAAAGAAGCCAAAATTTACAACATTGCTGAAGTTTACGGCTTACCCTATCTCGAAGGCATAGTCAGCGTTACCGCCCGGTTTGAACCGCTTTCTGAACGCCGCGTATTAGTAAAATTTGAGCGTTCCATCTCCGGTTTACAGCGCTTAATCGGCTACAACTCACCCTCTGATTTTATCCAGCAAATTGAAAGCGGGAAAAATTTTCTCGCCTTAGACTTTGGTATCGAAAGCCGCGATCAAAAAGGTTGGTTGGATATCACTTATCTCGACAACGATTTGCGGATAGGCCGAGGAAATGAAGGTAGTGTTTTTGTACTAACAAAAGTCATTAATTAGTACAGGTGTCTCGCCTGTGTTCTTAGTCAATCAGAGGCGAGACTACAAAATGGCAAGGGACGACAAACAACAAATAAAAAATGCAATTAAATCAAGAAACCTTGTTAAGACTATCTCAAGGACAACTGAATTTATTAGAAACTTGTCCAAGAAGATTTCAACACATCTACTTAGACAAACTAAGTTCTCCCACCCATCCAGAACAACAAGAAAGATTGACTTGGGGTAGTCGGTTTCACTTGTTGATGCAGCAGCGAGAACTTGGGTTGCCAGTAGAATCCCTGGTGCAGGAAGACGCGCAACTACAACGCTGGGTGAATGCGTTGTTGAATGCAGCACCAGAACTTTTGAAAACAAACTCGACATTTCGTCAAAGCGAACATTGTCGGACACTGAATTTTCAGGGATATTTGCTAACTGTTATCTATGATTTATTAGTTGAAGATGTAGAAAATGCTCAGATTTTTGATTGGAAAACTCATCTTCAACCGAAAAAGCGACAATGGTTAGAAGGAGATTGGCAAACACGTCTTTATCTCTATGTTTTGACAGAAACAAGCGATTATTTGGTTGAACAAGTTTCTATGACTTACTGGTTTGTTCAGTCTCAACCTGAGCCAAAGAGCATTAAGATACAATACAACGCCAGAAAGCACGAGCAAACGGAAAAAGATTTAAAACACCTGTTGACGCAGCTAACAGAATGGCTGGAACGCTACCGGGATGGGGTTGACTTTCCGCAAGTTCCAGAATCTGCTAATCGTTGCGGTGACTGTAATTTTGCGGTGCGATGCGACCGGGACGCGATCGCATCGCAGCTTCGCGCTGACGAAGAAAATCCGATTAATAGAGATTTGCTGCTAAATATCGCTAATATTCAGGAAGTTTCTCTGTAAAGGACAAAGAATTTCAAAAGTTATGATGGACGAGAAAAATGATCAGGCATTTTCTAATCACTCTTCTGTATATGTCCGCAATCTAGAAATCGACGATCTGGCTCCCGTTTACCACTTGGGAGAATCTGTTTTTACTAGCGATTTGTACCCCTATTTATACAGAACTTGGGACGAATGGGAGGTGATTGGACTATACAACACCGATCCAGAATACTGTCTGGTTGCCGAAATTGATGAACAACTAGCAGGATTCATTTTGGGAACGGTTATTAGCAAAGCAACCTGGACTTATGGATATATTATTTGGCTAGGAGTTAGCCCGAATTTTCAGCGCCGGGGTGTAGGAGATAAGCTGGTTGACAAGCTGATAGAAAGGATGATTGAAGATGGAGTGCGGTTCATGCTGGTTGACACCGATCCTGCTAATACTCCAGCTGTAAAATTCTTTGGACGCAAAGGTTTTGGCAATACTCGACAGCACATTTTCTTGTCGATGAACTTGAGCAAGCACGAGTATTATGGGAGACTGATTTCCTACGAACGCGAAAAAGCTGAGAGGGCTGCATATAAGCGATCGCGTCGTCGTCCTTCAACGCAACCCCAGGGAATTGCCAGCGAAGCTGCAACTAAGGTAATGGTGACAGAAACCCCGCCGCCGACTGGGGAACATCCCGGTAGATTACCAGCTGAATAGAAAGCCGGACGACTAAAGTCGCGGCTTTCGCGTACAAAGTCCGCCTTGGCAGGTTTTGTTTGCGTAGCGCCACCCTTCAGGGTGAACGTACTAGCTGCTGAGGCGACTAAAGAAAATCGCAGCTAAGATAATCAAACCCAACAGGGCTAAGGGAACCCAGAAATTAATAGGCTCTATCATCTCAGTTAATTTTGTCCCGGTGATCGGGTATTTAAATTAATAATCTTTATAGAATACAGCTAGAATGTAAAGCGAAAATTATTTTAAAAGGCAACCATGACATCACAAGATACGGTGACATGGCTACAAGAACGCACCGCACTGGGCGTACTGTCCGCACCGATATTAAATGCGATCGCGCAAGTTCTGGAAGAGAAAATTGTACCAGCACAGACGAACCTGGTAGTAGAGGACACCCCCCCGGAAGGACTCTATATTTTAAGACAAGGGCAGCTAGAAGGCGATCGCAAAGAGCAAATCGGTTCAGCCTGGGGAATTAGTTTCCTCCCTGGAGCCGCCATACACCTACAGGAATTGCTATTAGACCAGCAGGCGCAGCGCACTGTCAAGACTTTGAGCGAATGCCAACTCTGGTTGCTTCCCGCCGCCCAATTTCAGGAATTAGTCGCTAAATATCCGGAAATTTCCCAGGCGTTCTCCCAACAAATGGCGCAAGAACTGGCGAAGCTATCTTCCCAGCTAAGCTACGAACAAGAACGTCAAATAGCCTTGCGTCCCTACCTAGTAGCTAGAGCCAAACGCGGTATTGTGGGGAAAAGTCGCTATGCTACCAGGCTCCGAGAACAAATTAAACAGGCAGATCGCGATCGCCGTCCAGCCCTAATTTTCGGAGAACCAGGGTTAGAAAAAGACAATACCGCCGCCCTGATTCACTTTAGTTGTCCAAACCGACGCGAACCTGTAATTAAAGTAGACTGTAGTACCCTACAAGCTAGCGGTGCAGAACTATTTGGGCGCGTCGGCGGTAAACCAGGGCTAATCGAATCACTAGGGACAGGCACCCTAATACTCAACAATATCCAAGAACTGCCCCCAGAACTCACGCCCAAACTAGCGCAACTTTTAGAAACCAACATCTACAACCCCGTTGAAAGTTCCCAGCAGCGTAGCGCAGACAAGATGCCTGCGGGACAGGAACACAAAAGTAGGAAAGAAAATTCCTCACTCAGCCCCAAAGCCGAAGCGCTCATTTGTCAAGCCCGCATCATTATGATTGCGGAAAAACACTTACCCACAATTGAGCGCCAAGTAGGTCATTTAATAAAAGTGCCGCCGCTACGAGTGCGAAAAGCTGACATCGAAGCTCAGGTAGAATACTACATTAGCCTCTTCTGTCGGGCAAAAGGCATTCCCAAACCCACAGTCACTCCAGAAGCTTTGCGCCGTTTACAGGCGTATGATTTCCCCGGCAACCTCAGAGAACTGCAAAGTCTCGTAGAACGAGCCATCGTCCAGTCTCCCGGCACTAAAGAGTTAACCGAAGAAGTTTTTTGGTCAGTTGAAAGTAAGAAAAAGCAATTTCGCGTTAATCTTTTAAATGCCTATCCCGCTTTGCGGCGGTTTCTCAGAAGTTCTTGGTGGCCGGATAGAATTAACTACGGCTTCACCTCCGGCTTTTTTGCCATCGTCGTTGGACTATTATTTTTTGGCCCGCAGAGTCGTTCGGAAAATGTGACTCTAAACTTATTCTGGGCGTGGTGGTGGCCTTTGATACTAATAGGTTTTCCCTTTGTCGGAAGGCTTTGGTGTGCTTTTTGTCCTTTTATGATTTACGGGGAAATTACCCAGAAGCTTTCCCTCTGGCTATTTCCGCGTCAGTTGAAACGTTGGCCCCGGCAGTCAGCCGAAAAGTGGGGCGGATGGTTTCTATTTGGGCTGTTTGTCCTAATTTATCTCTGGGAAGAACTTTGGAATTTAGAAGATACCGCTTATCTTTCTGCTTGTTTGCTGTTATTAATTACCGCCGGAGCGATGATTTTCTCAGCAATTTTTGAACGGCGGTTTTGGTGTCGGTATCTGTGTCCGATTGGCGGAATGAACGGGCTATTTGCTAAACTTTCAATGATAGAATTAAGGGCGCAGCAAGGCACTTGTTCAGCAGAATGCACTACCTATCAATGTTACAAAGGCGGCCCGCAAAAAGGAGAAGGTTTGGAAACTGGCGGCTGTCCGGTTTACTCTCATCCCGCCCAATTGGAAGATAACAAAGACTGCGTATTGTGCATGACGTGTCTTAAAGCTTGTCCGCACCGTTCAGTTGAACTAAATTTGCGTCCGCCGGGAATTGAGTTATGGACAAGTCATACACCCCACGCTTATGAAGTGGCATTGTTACTGTTGCTATTAGGAGGAGTTTATTTGCATCGATTGCCAGAGTTGCAATCAATTTTAGGGCTGAATTTAGATTTAACGCAATTTTGGCAACATTTCGGATTATCGATTTTCGCTTTGATTATTCCTGCTACTGTGCCTTTTTTAGCTTACGGTGGAATCTGGCTTTTTAAGGGTTCTCTCAAACCTCGCTCGTTTGTAGAGTTAGCTTATGGGTATTTGCCGCTAGTTTTGGGGGCAAATTTATCTCACTATTTGCAGCTAGGTTTGGGTGAAGCTGGACGCATTTTACCGCTAACTATGGCGACTTTTGGGCTAAGTGGTGAAGGGTTGCCCGTGTTGGTGGCTCATCCCGCTGTGATAGAGTTTTTGCAGGGAACGACGCTGATTTTCTCGCTGCTGTTAACGATGCTATTAACTCAGAAAATTGCCAGACAGCAGATGCGATCGCTTTTAGCCCAACATTTGAGCGCGATCGCGCTTTTCGTCTCCCTCTGGATGATTATCGTGCAATAAAATTTTACCTAAACCCCTTCGCCGCCTTAACAGATCGGATGAGTGCGATCGCGCTTTTTCTCTAGTCTTCTGTACTGAGGCAAAGTTGTTGTGAGGTTTGTTGGGCTATCTGTGGAAATTGAGGCAGTCATGGCACTAAAATTAATTAGGGTTGTAAAATAACTCTATTCAATTTAGCCATTTATCTCAGTAACAACTGATAGTTTAAGTCGCTAAAATATAAAATTGGTAATGGTCGATGAGGGTATTTTAAGAAAAATGTCACAGCAACAACTCGAATGGCAAGTACAGCCAAATATTCAACCACCAGAGGTGTTTATTGAAGAAGTTAAGCATTACGCATCTGGATTACCAGGACATTATGCTGCTCAATTGTTATGGCAACGGGGAATTAGAGATACAACTCAGTTAGCAGGTTATTTGAACCCAAATCTGTATCAACCTGCAAGTCCATTTGAATTTGGGCAGGAAATGCGGTGGGCAATAGAAAGATTACTGGAAGCCCGAAACTCTGGTGAAAAAGTTGCTATTTGGGGAGATTTTGATGCTGATGGTATTACATCTACTTCTATTTTATGGGATGGATTAGGAAAGTTTTTTGCTCAGTATCTACAACTAAATTATTATATTCCCAATCGGTTAACCGAGTCTCATGGACTTAATAATAATGGAATTAAAGCACTTGCCGAAAGTGGAACAAAGCTGATTGTTACTTGCGACACAGGTAGCACTAATATCAGTGAAATTGAGTATGCCCAAAAATTGGGTATTGATATTATTGTCACCGATCATCACACGCTACCTACAGAACGTCCAGATGTAAAAGCAATTATCAATCCCCGGTATTTACCACCAGAACATCCGATGTTTCATCTTTCTGGTGTTGCAGTTGCTTACAAGTTAGTGGAAGCACTTTATGAAACTTTGCCAGATGTTCCTCAACAACCTTTAGATGATTTGTTGGATTTAGTTGCAATTGGTTTAATTGCCGATTTAGTACAACTTAGCGGTGATTGTCGCTACCTAGCACAGCGAGGAATTGAACGCCTGCAACAGCAACTCAAAAAACGCAATCGTCCTGGTGTAGCGCGTCTGTTAGAATTATGTCAAAAAAGTGGCGATCGCCCAACTGACATTTCTTTCGGTCTTGGCCCTAGAATTAACGCTGTGAGTCGCATTCAAGGCGATGCTTCTTTCTGTGTAGAGTTGCTGACAAGCCGCGATGAAAAACGCACTCAGCAGTTAGCAACAGAGACAGAATTAGCTAATTGTCGCCGCAAAGCTTTGCAAAAAGATGTCGCTTTTGATGTTAACAAAAAGTTAGCCCAACTTGATTTATCCACAACTAGCGTAATTGTTCTTTGCGACCCCCAGTGGGCTGTAGGCGTTTTGGGCTTGGTAGCGGGACAAGTGGCGCAAGAAACTGGTCGTCCGACTGTTTTGTTGAGTACAGAAGGCGATTTGAGCGAAAATGCGATCGCACGCGGTTCTGCACGTTCTGTTAATCAAGTTGATCTCTACCAGTTAGTAAACGCACAAGCACACTTATTACATCGATTTGGCGGTCATCCCTTCGCTGCTGGATTGAGTCTCCCAGTCCAGAAAATTCCTCTATTTACAGAAGCAATTAATCAGCAATTACGCGCCACTGTTGGCACCCCAGACGGCACTCCTTTACCGCCAATTGTACAGGCAGATTTAGTTTGTACGGTGCGCGAATTAGGAAAAGATTTGTTTCGCGAATTAAAATTGCTGGAACCCTGCGGTATGGGCAACCCAGTTCCAAAATTGCTGATTCAAAATTGCTGGTTTGAGAGTATGTGGAATACCAATACTCAGGACTTCAAGGGTAGAAAAGTTCAATACATTAAAACTAAGTTTAAAATTTGCGATGATTCCTGCGAAACTGGTTTTGAGGGTATTTGGTGGGGACACTATAAAGAAGATTTACCTAAAGGTAGATGCGATGCAATTGTTGAACTCGATTTCAATAGTTATGAAAATCCTAGTAAAGGAATAAAACCCCATTATGAAGTGCGAATGATTGCGGTGCGTAGTCTTGCCCAAACACACTCGCTAGGCACTACTAGCCAACTAGACTGGATTTTAGATTGTCGTGAGGAATCCTTAATTTGTAGCACAGATGCCTCGCCTGTAAGTTTGCACTCGTCAGTCCTACCAGTTAGAGAGTGTCCCAGCAGTTGGGATGAGTTGCAAGTGTGGTTCAGACGCGCCCAACAGACAAATCGGAAACTGGCGATCGCATATCACCCCCCTGAACCAATTCCACCCGACCAAATTTGGCTACAACTTGTAGGGATTGCCAAATACCTCAGCCGTACAGGAGAAACAGCAAGCGATGACCAAATATCTCAGAAGCTAGGAATAAGCGATCGCACTCTCCAACTGGGACTTGATGCTCTATCTCATCTTGGTTTTTTTGTCAAACAACTAGACTGGAATTTTCAGATTAGTTTCCATCCAGAAGAATCTTCCCCCAGTCTTGCCAAGAATGCCATCGAGCAATTTATCGCAGCTGTCCAAGAAGAACAGTTTCGCCAAAAATACTTTTATCAAGTTCCCTTGTCCGCCATTCGAGCGATGGCTACTCAAAATGCAATCAGTTAAAAATAGTTGATTATTAGTTGGTAGGACAGCCCAGACCCCTGTCCGTGAATCCTCAATTGTTCATTACTACTAACCAATAATCACCAATATAAACCATCAACAGATTCAATTGATGCAAAATTCTCTCCAAACGCCCCACAGTGGATATCATTGGAACGGCAGCAGCCAGCGATTTTTTGAAGGTTGGTATTATCGCGTTACCTTACCAGATTGCGGTCATACCTTCGCTTTCATGTATTCAATTGACGATCCCATTGGCGGCAAACCGCAAAGTGGCGGTGCAGCACAAATTCTCGGCCCAGAGGATAGCTATCTTTGCCGCACCTTCCCAGATGTCAACAAGTTCTGGGCATCACGGGACGTTTTAGCCTTGGGACACTGGGGAAAAACCAATTTGTCCACCAAACCCGCCTACCTCCCCTTTGATCAATTTCAGCATTATGTCCAAGAAGGTTATCAAGCTACAGCAACCTTAAATCAGGGCTTTTTGCAAGATCCCGGTACGGGTGCATCCGCACGGTGGGAATATCAGATTCAGCCAGTGTACGGTTGGGGAAATCAAAATCAACCACAGCAATCAACAGCCGGATGGTTGTCTTCTTTCCCGATTTTTGAACCGGGATGGCAGATATTGATGGCTCACGGTTTAGCAACAGGCTGGATTGAGTGGAATGGCGATCGCTACGATTTTACCAACGCGCCAGCTTACAGCGAAAAAAACTGGGGACGCGCTTTTCCGCAAAAATGGTTTTGGGTGAATTGTAATAGCTTTGACAATGAACCTATCGCCTTAACTGCTGGTGGCGGTAGACGCGGGGTGTTGTGGTGGATGGAATCTGTAGCGATGATCGGTTTGCATTATCGCGGAAAATTCTACGAGTTTGTACCCTGGAACTCAAAGGTAAACTGGAATATACAGCCTTGGGGCAGTTGGCAGATGCAAGCGAGAAATGAGCATTTTGAAATTGAACTCACCGGAACTAGCGATCGCCCCGGAACTCCCCTGCGTGCGCCCACAGAAAACGGTTTAGTTTTCTGTTGTCGCGATACCATGAACGGTCAGCTTAGCCTGGAACTGCGAGAACTGTCCGCCAGCAAACCGAAAACCATCCTGAAAGCACACAGTTCTCTATGTGGATTAGAAACAGGAGGTACTTCTTGGGAACAAACCTGGCGGTCTGCTTAAAGATAGGTGAGTGATGGTTCGCTCAACTGCTATGATCGGCTTAGAGTTGGGGCTGTAGCTCAGATGGATAGAGCGAGCGCCTCCTAAGCGCTAGGTCGCCGGTTCGAGTCTGGCCAGTCCCGTTGTCCCGTTGTCTGCTAATCTCTAATAGTATTTCTCGCCCAGTAAAGTGCATCTACCCTTGACGCACTTGTTGGGATAGGGAAATTTCATATTGGGCGCACTTGCCCAAACTTTAAACTCGGCTTTTTCGATTGATGATTCTGAAAATTTCTCCCAGCGGACAACGAAAATTATTTTCCAAGACTTCTCAGTCTAAAGGTAAATCTTATCGGTTGCTGTTGCTAGTCCTACCTATAGTGCTTTGGTTTGGGTACAAGCAGGTTGAAAAAAGTTTCATTAAACCCCAAGCATTATTAGTTTTGGGTGGTTCCACTAAAGATTTGGAACGTGAGAAGTTTGCAGCTAAATTGGCTCGTGAAAACCCAGATTTACCAATCTGGGTTTCTTCAGGTAGCACCAACAAAACCTACGTCAAACGAGTTTTTGCCAAAGCTGGAGTTGATCCTAGTCGCCTACGCTTGGACTATAAGGCATTGGATACGGTCACGAACTTTACCACCCTGGTTGACGAAATGGAAGCTAAAGGGATCTCTAGCATCTATTTAATTACCTCTGACTACCATATGCGCCGCGCCAGGGTAATTGGAGAGATTGTTTTAGGCAGTCGGGGAATTGCGATTAAGCCTGTAGTAGTGGAAACAGGGAACCCATCTGAGCCGATTGAGAAATCAATCCGCGATGGAGCCAGAGCTATTCTCTGGGTGACTACCGGATATACAGGCGCTACCCTAAGTAAGTCGTATAGAACCCCTCCCTAATCCCAGCAATTCTCATTGAAATTATTAGTAATTGTAAATATGTAGTGAAAAATTTTTACACCACTAGAGAGGCATTAATAATGATGGCTAAAATACCCCCTATCTCCGATATAGTTTTCTAACTCTTTAGAAAAAGACAAAGTTCTCGTACCCTTACAAAAAAAAATCTTTGACGTATTGTGATGCCTTGTATTATTAAACCTTTCAATATGATTGGTTCGCCTACGGCAATATGCCGTTTGATAGGAATAAATTTTTCATAACCCGTTCAAGAATCTGTATAACAACACATTTACGATAAACTGATGCCAGAGATTCCACAATTATCTAGTCCCTTTTCTATTACGCTTACCTATATAAAGTCCCACAATTTATTTTTTTATCCAATGCGAACCAACGGGAGTTTAGACTAAGGGCGAGGTAGCTCAGCAGCGCTTACGTGGCTTCCTGATATAGAAGTGTTGGAAGGGCAGGCTGCAAATAATATAGACGGATTCCGTGAAACATGAGATAAGCACTACCAAATCTCAACAACCGTTATGAAACTTCTAGCCAAACTCAAAGCCTTTAGTCAAGCTGCCTACAAACACCTCTATAGACCGCTTTCAGTTCACCTTTGAACTAACCGATACTGGAAAGCTTACCCGCAACGCTTACAGCTTTGCAGATTTTTTCACTGTGTCCAGTGTTTTGACAAAGTGGTCACGTGTTTACGAGGCATTGTTAAGACACTAAATCCCAGCGTCAAAGATGGGTGCGATTGTATGTAGAGCAAATTTCTTCAGATAAGCAGGTTTTATTTAATTGCTGGAAACCATACCATCTGTCCTCGGCTCCCCCCAGTAACCCTTCAAGAGCGGACAATTGACTATTGCTGCACATCTGGAAAAAGGAAATGTTCCGATTGCTCGCATGGGAGGGCTACAGCACTATTGCTTGAATACCAGAGGCTGAAAGAAGCTGGGCTTTTTTAACAGGTGGCAATCGCTCGATATTGCTTGAGTTTGACAAAAAAGTTTTCAATCAAATGACGGGCTTTCTACAAGACTTTGTCATACTCCCGTGGCTGCTTGCGATTGCGCCTGGGCGCAATCACTGCCGTTTTTCCTTGAGCTTGAAGCGGCTCAATGACTCGCTCCGAAGCATCGTACCCCTTGTCCCCTAGTACTGTGTCAGCAACCACAGTAGGCAGTAGGTGGTCGGCTCCTTCCAAGTCACTGGCTTGTCCAGACGTGAGGTAAAAGCTCAAGGGTTTACCCAAGGCATCGACGACAGCATGAATTTTGGTGCTCAGCCTCCCTTTGCTGCGCCCCATCGCTTCTTGCTCAGGCTCCCCCCTTTGCTCCCGCACGGTGCTGGTGTGCCCGCACAATCGTGGAGTCCATTCCGGGCTATTCGTTGTCAGTATCCTCCGTTAAGTGATGAAATACCCGTTCCCATACCCTACTCTTTGCCCATCGACTGAAATGAGTATGAACGACACGGAAATCGTTAAAGCGTTCTGGTAAGTCTCGCCAAGGAATTCCTGGCCGGTAACGGTACAACACAGCTTCAATAAACAACGGATTATCTTTTACCGTCACGCCCACGTAACTGTCGCGTCCGGGAACTAAGTCTTTGATCCGTTCCCACTGGTCATCGCGCAGGGCATAACGTCGAGTCGTCATTGTGATTGTTGTTTGTTCATCTCCAGATTTATCAATTCTACTTTACCTAATTAATGACACGCCCTAGCCTTGGTAATGGGTACTTCCTCAACCAACTACCTAAATCCAAAAAGAAA
This sequence comes from Trichocoleus sp. FACHB-40, assembly GCF_014695915.1. Taxonomy (GTDB): domain Bacteria; phylum Cyanobacteriota; class Cyanobacteriia; order Cyanobacteriales; family FACHB-T130; genus Funiculus; species Funiculus sociatus. The sequence goes on along the minus strand of NZ_JACJPF010000105.1, from coordinate 170 downwards.
TTTTCCCAAACAGTTGACACATTGGGGAGAGAGTTGCTACATTAATAAAGCGGTCGAGAGAGACGAGCGAAAGCGAGACTCAAGCGAGCGAAGAGAACCTAGAAAAAATAATAGTTTGAAAGCCAGAGTAACACAATAACCTCGTCAAAGAAAATCGGATTAGGGGAGAA
>NZ_JACJPF010000104.1 GCF_014695915.1 Trichocoleus sp. FACHB-40 | reverse complement strand
GAGAACCCGAAAACCCAACCACAGCAGCACCTGAAACGACTGACAGAACAGAAGAAGGAAGCACAAGCACAACCCAACTCAACAACCCTAGTATAGCATGGGGACACGCAAAAGACAACCTCAAGCCCAGGCACAGAGCGGAACACAGCCGACGCACACCACGGCCCAAGCAACCAGCGAGAGAACCCGGACGGAAACAAAAACACACAAATGGCTTGCGCCGCAGGCACCCCCCCCCAGGAGACACCCGGAACCCAGCCGCAGCAAACCGCAAGGCAGAAGCCCCAGCCGCAGCGAAGCCACCCCCAGCAACACAACTGGCTGATTAATGTTCAATCCCCAATTCCCAATCCCCAATCCCCAATTGCCAATCTTCCCTGACTGCAAACCGCCGACAGCCGCAGGCGGGCTGGCCGCCGCAGGCGCAGAGGCGGCGCGTCAGCGCGGCAGTCGCTGTCTGCGGCGTAGCCAGATCCGCCGCAGGCTGGCGGCGGAACTACACGCCAGTGAGCGCCCGGTGCGGACGCACGGGGCGCGAACGATCAGCGAAGCGAGTAGACTGTCTCTAGTTCTGGGGAATTAAAAGCGCTGTTGGATTAACTGCTGCTTTGCCTTGAGGACGAATTTCAAAGTGTAGGTGAGGGCCTGTACTGCGCCCGGTGCTGCCCATTTCTGAAATTAGCTGACCTTGCTCGACTGTCTCGCCTTCTCGTACCAAAAGGCGGTTGTTGTGGGCATAACGGGTTACGCTGCCATCAGCGTGTTGAATGTCTATCAGGTTTCCGTAGCCACCAGAGTTCCAACGTGCATAGACTACGACTCCAGAAGCAGCTGCAAGCACAGGTGTCCCAATGGGTGCAGCGATATCGATACCCTTGTGCATTCGTCCCCAACGGCGACCATATCCAGAGGTCAGGGTGCCTCGCGCTGGCATTATGTATCGGGGATTCAGTTCTGGGGAATTCAGTTCTGGGGAATTGATTTGAGGAATGGCTGGCAGATTGTAGATTGCCGTCAATTTGGCTTTGGTAAATTCTTGAGCGATCGCATTTGTAGTGATAAGGGACAAAGCAGTTACCAAAGCTATGTGACGGCGCATAAAGTGTCCTACGTATGAGAGCGGTAAAGCATTTTATGCGCTCATTTCCGTTTGCTTCTACGGTAATCCCACGGTTTTTGATAGTTGCCGCCCCACACTCCTAAGCGTTTTTCCTGGGCGATCGCCTCCGCTGTCTCTAGTGGCAGTTTGTTTGGGCAGTTGTTGACGAATTCCTTGTATAGGTAGGCGTTGCCAGACATCAACTGTTCAGCATTTAATAACTTTTCCTCATTCCCCAGAACTGTGAAAACTTCCGCCACGGTTCGCCCGTAGCGGTCTTTTTCCAGTGCGACGACCTGCACCTGATTATCTGTCTGGGCAACGAGCGATTGCAGATGTTCTGTCGCCTCTCGTCCCAGAGGTTGCGATCGCTCTGGCGCATCAATGCCGCACAGCCTAATCTTTAGCTCTGAGCCGTCAGTTTGGCGCACTGTCAGGCTATCACCGTCGCTAATCCTCATCACAAACCAGGATTCTGAGCTTGGGGGCGCAGTTCTGGGGAATTTACAGCCAGTAATTGCCCCAATGCTTAGCAAAAATATTAATGAATAGTTGTGTACTTTCACGGATTTCATTACTCCTAAATAGCATTTAAAATGCCCCATCTTTATGTAAAGATTGCAGACAATGAAGACTAAAAGAATTGTTGGGTGTGTAGGGGCTTTTTTAAGCATTGTATCCATAATTGGTTCGGCTTATGCCGCGCCCGTTAAAGATGCTGCGGGGAAATTGTATATAGATGATTTGACCCCCTCTGGTAGTGCTAAAGTAGATTTTCCAAATGCGCTTAAAACAATCAATTCTAACACTGATGCTTGTGGAAGATTGATTGTTAGAAACTCTTCAAGCACTCCTTTAACAGGTGTCGGTAACATTCTGATAAACGGTACTACTACACCAGCGCCTACAGCAGTTGATACTGTTCCTCGCTGCTTAAATGGTGTTGCAGAAGTACCACAGACAACTCCTTACAAAACACCTGCGGGAGATTTTGTATTTCCTGGGATGTCTCCGCTTTCTAGCCAAGCGATTGCATTCCCTGGTATTAGTTTGAGCCGTAACGTTAGCGTTAACGCTTGTGGATTTGTTGCCCTCACAAGTTCTGCACAGTATCCTTTGACTGGAACGATTAATGTCAACGGCGTTGCCGTCAACACCGATACAGCCCCAATGGGAAATCCTCCCCGCTGCATCAATAACATTCTTTATATGCCTCAGTAGTAACCTTTGGTGCATCCCGGATAGCTTGATTACTGGCTCGTGCCTTCAAGGGCTAGAGCCAGTTTTTATTAGGAGCAATATGAATAATTGGAGAAATTTTATATATGTGGTTGCTTTTTTTATACTGGGGTTTCCGGCAGCGATCGCTCTCTCTAATTCTTCCTCTAGTTCTGGGGAATTGAAGGGAGGCACTTTACCAAGTTTCCCAGTCCAAAAAAAGGTAGCTCCTTCTGCATCGTCTGGAATTCCGAAAACTTTTAAGCTCAATATTTCAATTTCCAAGCCAGAAGATTTAAAGGTAAGGCAGGGCGAGACGGTAATTTCTGGGCAAGTGTTGGCAGATAGAGTGAGCGATCGCAATAGATTAAATTTAGCCAAACAAGAGCTAGAGCTGAGTTTGAAAAAAATTGAGGGGAGTATTATTTTCAATCCTCCCAAACCAAAAAGTGTGCCTTCTGTGGCTTCGCTTCCACCGTCGCAATTTAGGGAGCAAGAGGCAGATATTTTGGATGCTCAGATAAAGGTGAGGGAGGCACAGATAGCCGTCGATTTACACAAAAGGTCATTATCAGTTGCACCACCCAAGGAAACTTCAGAATTGGAGCAGGCTAGGGCTGTTGTTGTCGCCGCAAAAAATAAGGTGGATATACAACAGCGGAAAATTGATGCGATCGCAACCATGACCTTGCCTGAAGCTGTCAGCGAACACGAGGCTAAGGTGATGGAACAGCTTCAGACTGAGCTGACATCGAGGGAAGCAGAGGAACGTGTCGCCGCCGCCAATCTTGAGGCTGCATCCCTTGGGGCTGCTGAGGAGGAGCGCCAACTCTTAGCAGACTTCGACCGGGCGAAATCTAATTTGGAATTGGTTAAAGCTCGCCTCGATACCGCCCGTGAGAAACGGCAGCGGGAGGAATATCAACATCAGCTCGAACTAGCGCAGAGAGCAGAGCAGCAGAACCAGGCTGAGCAGGCTTATTCAAGGCAGTTAATGGAGGCTCAAGCCCAGGAGCGCGAAAAAGACTATCAGCTCTCTCAGGTCAGAGTCAAGATTCAAGATGTGAATAGCCAACTTGCACAGCTGGCGACAATTAAATCCCCTTACAGTGGCGTAGTGCGCCGAGTGAAATATGAAGGGCAGAGCAATCAGGATCTCAAGGTTACTATCACTATCGCTACTGGTAGCAGTGCAGTTCAATTCCCCAGAACTGAGGGCGATCGCATCCCCGGTATTGCTGGCTCAAACTGAGGATGACAGCGGTAGTGTCCCATCTGATCCAGAAGAAAACCCGCTACAACCAGCGGGGCCGAGTATTGAGCAACTGGTGAGGACACAGATTAACTCTGACCTTTGGCAGGAAATGAAGGGCAATCTGCCATGTGCAGAAGCGAGTACCCCTTGTATTAGTCAATTGCAGGGTGTAGCGGCTCAGAATAATCCATTGCTAAAGGAAGTTGATGCTCGGATTCAGGAAATTGAAGCCAAGATATCAGAGGCTAAAACCGCAAACAAACAGAGTATCAACCTTTCAGTGTTGACCCCCGCGGTGCAGTATTTATTTCAAGGCACTGGTGCTACTACTGTTTCAACCCCCGTACAGCCTGGGCAGCCTGCGCCTCGTCCGCCTGGATTTTTAGATAGATTGGTGGGCATCTTCACGAGTATTACCGGGATTAACGGATTACTCGGTGCTATTGGAGTGCCAACATTTCAGGCGCTTACTGGTGGTAATAACGATGCTAAGAACCGCTCGATTGCGATCGCTGACCTTCAGATTAAGCTTGCACAATTGCAGCGGGATAGGGCAGAGTTGGCTGATGTTATCAGAGAAAAGGTTTATCAGGCAGCTTTTGACCTTGACGATGCCAAGCGAGAATTTCAGGTTAGTCAAGAGCTGGCACGGGGTCGGGCTGCATTGAATCAACTGGCAGAGGTTGAATATAGGCTGGGGCAGGGGTCAACAGAGTCTTACTTGAATGGTTCCTTTGCGCTTCAACAGCACAATGCTTCTGTCTTTAGAACCTGGACTAAGCTGAGGTCTGGAGTGGTTAGGGTCAAGTTGTTGGTGTTGGGGGCTGAGGGATTGTGATTGTTTGGGGTGCGATCGCTGTTCTTACTATTTGGGCTGTTCTCAACTCTTGGATGGAGTCATAGCCGGGGCGCTGGATAGATAATCTTGGCTGTTAGCTGTCCAGTAGCGAATTGGTTTAATAATTGCCCTGCTGCTAATTCAATAGGGTGATACTGCAATTTAATTAATTCCCCAGAACTGGAGATGGACTGAAACTGTCCGGGGGTGGGGGTGATTATTAGTTCCTCTGGCGCGTCAATTTGCAACGAGCCAGACAAGTAAATGGCGCTGCCAGGATGCGCTGCTGCTAAGCTTTCCAGAACTGCGGCGGGTTCCTCGTCGTTAAATGTCAGTGGTTGAATTTGGGTTGATGCGTTGTTGGATGCTGTCGCCTTTAGTGAAGAAACAATGATTTCCTTACCCGTTTGGTACAGTCCAGTTTGGTCTTGAATTAAAAAATTTCCGCCCAACTGTTCAACCAAAAAGAAGCGAGATTTAACACGAGTGCGATCGCTGGTTCGAGTCCCTGTCACATCAATATAGATAAGGTGTGTTGACCCATCTTTATTTAGCACTTGTTCAACGCTGTCCCTATTGCCCAGCACTTGATTGAGTTGCAGTGTCAAGCCCCCGGCTGTCTGGATGTTGTAACTGATGAGTAGGGCAGCGATCGCAGTCGCCAACACCCAATACTCAGGTGTTGAGCCAACGCGCAACCTCTTATTAGGGTTCATCGCACTCACCCAACGCACCGGGGACGGGTAGAAGATGCAGACACCCTCCTTAGTGAAACAATCGGCAACAGCTGAGAAGAAGTGGCCCAGCGGCACGGCTGCCCAGAGGTGCCAGTTTCCGAAGTAGTACCACAGTGGCAGTGCTGCAATAGCTAACAGGAAAGTTGCATTAATGCAGTGCGTTACTGTTCGGTGCGTGTATCGCTTCTCTATCCACGCCGCCACAGGATAAAGGATTTTTCCTGCTGTACTATCTGTAGTGTCAAGGTCGGGAATTTGACTGCTGAGTGCCGCTATCCCTAGTACCCAAGGGTCAGCACTGGTTATTGCAATTGACACCGCTGCCGCACTAATAGCAGCGTGAGTTAGTCCCATCATTACGCTTTACTCAATTGACGAATGACCATGTACAGCACTAGGGCAGCCCCACCGATTAGCCGCATGGCTGGGTCGCCGTTAGCCAGGTAACGAAGGATTGAAAAAGCTGCCAGACCTGCCATTAAGAAAGGTGTGATGCTGCGGTACTGGTTTGCCGATTTGAACACCTCTGACTCTTCCCCTAGCCGCAACTGTTGCACTAGATATTTAGCCCGTGTGATGTTTCCCCCGGCGCGGCTTGTGATGCTGGCAAGTTGCTGAGTGTTGAGTTTCAACCCCTGGTGCTGGGCTTCCTGAGAAATGAGCGATCGCATTTCCAGCTCTGGTATTCCCTCAAGCTGTAGAAGCACTGGCATTTTTAGGAAGATGTCACGCTCTGGATTCCTTGAGGCCAGCAGTAACAGCACTATGCCTTGATTGTGCAACCCCTCTAGCCAGTACCTCAGTGATGCTGACCATCGCTCGGCACTGTCGCAAATGATTAGTGTGCCGCTATCACAATTCGATGCAATCTCTTCTCGCAGCTGGTCAGCACTCATTGGTTTCTCTCCCGTTATGTCCCCATCTTTGTTGTAGGTGGGGGTAGTAGTTGGGATATCAAGCTGTTTGGCGATGCTGATTAGGGCTGCTTTCAAAGCTCCGGTATAGGATGCGATCGCTATTGAATATGTCGCCGCCAATTCCGACGCTAGTCTATTCCCCAGAACTGTCTTACCTGCCCCCGCTTCCGCCATTACCAGCACGGATTTACCTTGCAGCAGTGCGTGTTTGGCTCGGTTGTAGGTGCTTTTGTGAATCTCTCCATTTAGTTCTGGGGAATTGTTTACGCTGCTGCTTGGTGCTGGTTCCGTTGCCGAATCAGTTCTTGGGCGTATTGCATCGGGTCGCAGGACTTTGGGGCTGTCCGTTCCTCCACCTCTCGGATGCGATTGCGTAAATCCTCATCTAGTTTGTCTGGGTTTGCTCGGAACTCAGCAGCCAACATTTTCTCGGCTATCAACTCCCCTGTTGCACGAGATTGGGCTGCTCGTACCAGTGCCATTACCGGGTCAATTCCAGGCTCATTTTCATAGATAAGCTGGGGTGTTTCTGCTGCAATTTCCGCAGTTTTTACAGTTGCTAATTCTCCTCCTTCCATGAATCCTTTATAGGTGCCGTGGGTGGCTATGTAATCACGTAGAGCATTGAGATTTTCTTCTGTAGATGGTAGTCCTTTTTCATATAAAAACTTTCTCCACTTATACGCTGCCGCTTGTTTGATACCGTATATTTCTTGTATTTGGCTGATAGATAATTCTTTCATTTCTATGCTCCTTGATGCCTCGCGTAGGGTGGGGGGTGTAAATAATTGATACTGAATTGGCACTATATGGGGTGTCAAAAAAATTATTTTTTGATTTTTGACAAGTGCCTTTTAACTTGATAGATGGAAAGCTCTACACCTTCCGCTATCTCTTGCACAGAAACATTAGGATTTTGATTGAGCATTTCTACAATCCTTTCTCGTCGTGCTTCGCCGCGCTTCCACGAGGGAAATGGAAGTTCTTCGCAAGCGTCTTCAAAGCACCCAACTCTGTACACTCCTCTCATCGCCATCTCTATGTAAAGATGGGGAATCTTACACGCTTTTGTATGGAACTTACATCCGCAAATTCCACAGAGTTTGTCTCTTTATAAAACTTTTATACGAGTCAGTTGTGAATGCGGCGGTAGTATGTAGAGCGGCTGATATCCATACTTTTACAAATGTGATTGACCTTCTTGTTAGCCTGCCGTAGCGTTTCGGCTGATTCAATCTGCTCTACTGTCAATTTCCTGGGTCTACCACCGCTGCGCCCCCTTGCTTTGGCTGCGGCGCGTCCTTCGGCGGCTTGCTCCAGAATGTAGGAGCGTTGCCAGTCAGCAACAGCCATGATGATTCTAAATATCAGCTCTCCGGTGTGGCTGCTGGTGTCAATCATCGGCTCCGAGATGGACTTGAGTTTAATGCCTCGTTCCTTCATCTGGGAGATAATCTGCAACATTTCGTCAAAGTTACGCCCAATGCGATCGCAACTCCAGACAATCAGTTCATCTCCGTCGCGGAGGTAGTCCCAGCATTGTTGCCAGCCTGGTCTGTCCATGTCGGCTCCGGTTGACTTGTCGGTGAAGGTGCGATCGCATCCAGCCGTGTGTAGTGCATCAAGTTGTCTTTCTAGGTTTTGGTGAATTGCTGACACGCGAGCATAACCAATTTTCATGATGTCTCAAAATCAAATTGAGCAATAAAAATGAGACACTAACTTATGAGACTATTTTGAAACAGTTTAGCCAGTGTCTCAATATTAGGATTATGAGACACTATCGACAGAGCAGGGGCATTGCAGATTTCCCGACTGGCTCCTTAATTCTTTTTGGGAGAGAGCGGAACGGATTTGTTAGAGCAGTATGGGACAGATTAATTCGTTACCAGCAAGCGAAGCGTGAGGCAGAAGGTGGGATTAAACGAAGCGGAAACTAGAGCCAAGTTAATCGACCCAGCTTTATACCAACAGGGTTGGACTGAAGAGTTGATTAAGCGTGAAGAGACTGCCGGAACGATTGAGATTATCGATGGGGAAGCTCACAAACAGAACAAAGGGCGGGTAGATTATACTCTACGTTTACAAGTTAGTTCCGATACGCAACCCGTAGCCGTAGCGTTGATTGAGGCTAAAAAAGAGGACTTACCAGCGAATCATGGTTTAGAGCAAGTTAAGCGTTATGCGAAAGGGCTGAATGTACCGTTTTTGTTCTCTTCTAATGGTCATTTATTTGTTGAATATGACCGGATCACGGGCATCACGTCCAATCTGCGATCGCTGACTGACTTCCCCACTCCTGATGAACTCCGCAGTCGTTACGAACAGCACTTAGGCTTGAGCCTAGATGACCCCGCTGCCCGTCCCCTATTGATGCGCTATCGAGGTGGAGAAGCGACGCGGCGGTATTACCAGGATGCGGCTATCCGTGCCACGTTAGAAAAGATTGCCCAGTGCCAGACGCGGGGACTGCCCAAACGGGCGCTGTTATCACTGGCAACGGGGGCGGGTAAGACGTTTATTGCTGTTAATATTCTGAGTCGGATTGCCGATGCGGGTCAATTGAAACGGGCGCTGTTTGTGTGCGATCGCGATGAACTCCGCTCCCAAGCAGCGGCGGCTCTGCAAATTATCTTTGGTGCCGATGCCGCTACAGTTTCCGCAGGCGACCCGAAAAAGAATGCCCGGATTCTGATTGCTACTTATCAAACCTTGGATGTTGATAGCGAGGAAGATACTGCTAATTTCCTCACCACCCATTATCCTGAAAACTATTTCAGCCACATCATCATTGACGAGTGCCATCGGTCGGCTTGGGGTCGATGGTCGCAAGTCCTCACCCGCAATTCGGACGCAGTACAGATTGGTTTGACTGCCACACCGCGAGAGTTGGACGTTCCCGAAAACACCAGGGAAAGTCAAGCGGATGCTCAGATTACCGCTGATAATATGCGGTATTTTGGTGAGCCAGTCTATGAATACGACATTGCTCAAGGCATTGAGGATGGCTACCTCGCTGCCTGTGAAATCCAACGCAGTCAGGTCAGCCTGGATAAGACGGGCATCACGATTGAGGATATCCTAGCCCGAAATCCGGTAGACGCAGACACAGGACAACCCATCACTGAGGCTGAGTTACGGGAACTGTACGAACACACCACCTATGAGAACCGCATCCTCTTACCAGACCGGGTGCTGGCAATGTGTCAAGACTTGTTCAATTATCTGGTGTCAACCGGAGGGCCAGAGCAGAAGACAATTATCTTCTGCGTGCGCGATCGCCATGCCGATGATGTGGCTACAGCGATGAATAATCTCTATGCCCAGTGGTGTCAAGAGAACGGCTTTAGGCGCGTTGAACCCTATGCCTTCAAATGTACGGCTAAGGGTGCCGGAAGTACCTATCTCGCTGACTTAAAAGGCAGCTCTCGCTCTCACCTTATTGCTACTACGGTTGACCTGCTGACGACAGGGGTTGATGTTCCAGTGGTGCGGAATATCGCCTTTTTCAAATATGTCAACTCTCCCATTAGCTTTTATCAAATGGTGGGGCGGGGAACTCGGCTAGATGTGGCAACCCAGAAACTGATGTTTCGGGTCTACGACTATACCAATGCAACCCGGCTATTTGGTCAGTCGTTCTTGAGCCGATTAACAGCGCGGCGCACGTCCACTGTGGGGGCGGGGACACCTCAGCTAACAGGAGAACGACAAGAGCAGCGGACGATTTTGGTAGAAGGTTTTAATGTCAAAATCACCCCAGCAGGGCGCTACATTCTGACGATGGTAGACGGTCAAACGCTGCCTGTAACCATAGAGGAGTATAAGGAACGCTTGGCACAGAAGTTAGTAGAAAGTGTGCCGAATCTCACGGATTTTCGCTCGATTTGGGTGAACCGGGAGGAACGGAGGCAGGCGATCGCTCAATTACCAGATGGGGGGCGTTCTCCCCTGCTGGTGCGTGAGGTGGAGGACTTAGAAGACTGTGACCTCTATGACGTGCTGGCAGAGTTGGGCTATGGGTTGAATCGTCGTACCCGCATAGAACGAGTCGAGGCGTTTGCTTACAAGCACGTTGACTGGTTAAATGAGATGCCTATACCCACAGCAGCTACGGTGAAGGCGCTAACCGCCCAGTTTACTCGTGCTGGCACTGAAGGGCTGGAGAATTCTATGATTTTCCAAACACCAGAGGTAAGAAAGGCTGGCGGTTTGGATGCGTTGAAGGTGTTGGGTAAGCCTGCTGATGTGTTGCGGGAAACGAAGGTGAGGTTATTTGCGGCGTGATGACAACTGAAGTGATAAGCCAACAGCAGGATAAAAGGAAGTTGCCTAATGGTTGGCGTTGGATGAAGTTGGGGGATGTATTAGAAGTAAAAAGCGGAAACTTCTTGCCAGCAAAAGCCATGAGCATAAGTGGTATTTATCCAGTTTATGGAGGTAATGGCATAAATGGCTATCATGATGAGTTCTTGTTTGATGAACCCAAAATTGTCATTGGTCGCGTGGGAGCGCTCTGTGGCTGTATCCACCTCAGCCATCCAAAATCATGGATTACAGATAATGCTTTATATGTATCTAAAAAGAAAGTTAACTTTGACAATAATTTCATGGTTAGATGCCTACGCTTTTTGGACTTAAATAAGCAATCCAACAGCATGGCTCAGCCATTAATCTCAGGAAAGATTATTTACCCTATAGAAATTCCTCTCCCACCACTGGATGAGCAGAAGCGCATAGCAGCAATTCTGGATGAGCAGATGGAAGCGGTGGAGCGATCGCGTCAAGCAACCCTAACCCAGTTAGAAGCAGCCAAAGCCCTCCCTGCTGCTTATCTCCGGGCTGTGTTCAATAGCCTAGAGGCTCAGAAGTGGGAAAGGAAATCGGTTAGTCAACTTATCTCATCACAAGTGTTACTTGAACACCAAGATGGCAACCACGGAGAACTACACCCACGGAATAAAGATTTTGTCTCTTCTGGTGTGAAATTCGTAACAGCAAAGTACATCAAAAAAGACGGAACACTTGCACTCAATAATGCACCGCATATTACAAAAGAGCAGGCAAATGGACTAAGAATTGGTTTTGCGAAAGGTAATGATATTCTTCTTGCTCATAACGCAACAGTTGGCCCGGTTGCTATAGCTCCATCTGACTGTGAACCATTTGTAATAGGTACTTCCCTAACCATTTATCGTCCTGTTCCATCTGTTATGCTGCCGCAGTTTCTTTTTTTAGCTCTAAAATCTGAAGATTTTCAGAACCAACTGGTTGAAGCGATGAAACAAACTACACGCAATCAAGTTCCTATTACCCGGCAGCGGCAAATGACGCTTCTACTTCCTCCACTTACCGAACAAGAACGCATTGCTGCAAACCTCACAGAACAACTGACAGAAGTTGAACGCCTCCAACAATCCCTAAAATCTCAACTAGATGCCATCAATAGGCTACCAGCTATACTCTTACGCCGTGCCTTTAATGGAGAAGTTTAAACAAATAGTGATTAGTTAATTCACTACGCTTTAATTCATTCTAATGCTTATTACAAAAAAATAGCAAAAAATATCATGGACTACAACTCACTTTTGGCTTGCTTTAAAAACTTTATTACAAGAAATCGCAAAAATATTATGGACTACAACTCACTTTTAGCTTGCTTTAAAAGTTCTATTTTATTAACTGACAAAATCAATACATTTTTGTCTAACAATCAGCAAAAGCAATCTGTAACCCAAAGCAAGATAGATAAACTTAGAATTATTCTCTATCGCAGAATGGCTCAAATCAGCCTGTCTATATATAAACTATTGCCTGTTTCCGAAGAAGAATATTTTAGTTTAACTTCAATTGCAAGCCTAACAAGAGTTTTAATCGAATCTTATAAACCATTTTATTATTTAACAATTGAAAATATCCCAGATGAAGAACGTGAATTTAGATATTCATTTTTTGAGGCTTCTCTTTTAATTGAACGCCATAATATGCTTCAGGGAATTGCAAACACAAGCGAAGATCCTCGTTTGAAACCTGAGTTAATAAACAAAAAACAAGAGATAATAAATCTCCCTTACTATAAAAACTTAACTGGGACAACAAAAATTCCCACCATTTACCAAAGCGTGTTTCAATCACTTAGAGATACAGAGATGGCGGGACCTAAAAAAACTCCCGGATTTGGTATAGACTTGATGAGGAAGCTTGCTAGAAATGGTTGCTACAAAAATGACAATGATATATTTTTGGAACGATTGGAATATGAACTCAGTAAAACCTTCTCAGATGAAGAAGAAAAACATCTAAAATCCAGATTTGATAAGTTTTTTACCAAGCTAATGTCAAATTTTGTACATTCAAGTGCTTTCGCCATAAGCATGGAGTGTGACAGTAATTTTCAACTCGATCAAGAAGTTAAAAATTATTTAAGTCAAATGATTTCTTGCTGCATATTTTATCTTAATATAGCTACATATGATTTAATTAATTTATATCAAATACCTCTAGATGATGCTTTAAATCAGGAACTTAAAAAAGCTATGGAAGGCTCGTCAGTTTTTCTAAGTATCTTGACAGGTAAGGCTACTTCGGATGCAGGCAATCCATAAAAAATAATCGCGGAATTAACTGAAAAACCGTTTTAAAAAGCAAGCTCTGACGAGTCTTAATAATTCAATGGCAACATCTCGAAAAAAAAGTAACGGCAACGGCAAAAGTTTTATCACCCAACAAAGCCTGAATAGCTACATAAAAAGCATCTGCGACATCATGCGTCGCTCGAACTGTGCCGGAGCATTACAGTACGTTCCAGAACTCACCTGGATTCTATTTTTGCGAATTCTCGACGAGCGGGAACAACGAGAGGTAGAAGAAGCCGAGGCAGTGGGTGAAAACTTACAGCCCTCCTTAGAGTCGCCTTACCGCTGGCAAGATTGGGCATCCCCAGCAGGCACGAAGCGCTTAGAACTCCAGTTCGGTGAGTTTGGCGGGTTTCTTCCCTTTGTCAATAATGACCTGATTCCCCACCTCAAAAATCTAAAGAATCGACCTAACGCCACCCCCAGACAGAAGATTATTAGCGAAGTCTTGTCCGGTGTGGAACGGGTACGCCTGGACACCGAATTTAACCTGCTCAACGTTCTAGATAAAGTCCACGAAATCACCCAAATCGACCCGACTCACATCTTTCCCATCTCCCAAGTCTATGAGGGACTGCTACTCAAGATGGGAGAGAAGAATAACGACGGCGGACAGTTTTTTACTCCTCGCGAGGTTGTCCGGGCGATGATACAGGCGATTAATCCCCAAATCAATGAAAAAATTTATGACCCCGCTTGCGGTACAGGTGGCTTCTTAGCTCAAGCTTACGAGTACATGAGAGCTGCGTTGGGCGATGAGATTACGGGCGAACAGCTAGAAACTCTGAAACTCCGCACCTTCTATGGACGGGAAAAGGAAAACCTCATTTATCCTATTGCTCTCGCCAACCTCGGACTACACGGCGTTGACCAGCCTAATCTGTGGCACGGTAACACCCTCACTGGCGGGGCTAACTATGCCGATTTGTTCCAAGGAGCGCCCGCGCTGTTTGACGTGATTCTCACCAATCCTCCCTTCGGCGGCAAAGAACACAAGGAAGTTCAGGCGCAGTTTGCCTACAAAACCAGTGCGACTCAGGTACTCTTCCTCCAGCACGTCATCAACAGCCTGAAACCGGGGGGACGATGTGGCATCGTCCTAGATGAAGGCGTGTTGTTCCGCACCAATGAAACCGCCTTTGTCCAGACCAAGCGCAAGCTACTGGATGATTGTGACCTGTGGTGTATTGTCAGCCTACCAGCAGGAACGTTTGTGGCAGCAGGTGGGGGTGTTAAAGCTAATATCCTGTTCTTCACCAGGGGCAAGTCTACCGAGAAGATTTGGTACTATGACCTATCTGATATCAAAGTAGGCAAGAAAACCCCGCTAACGCTGGCTCATTTTAAGGAGTTTTTGGAACTGCTACCTCAGAGGGCAGATAGCGATCGCAGCTGGACAGTCACCCGCGATGAAATTGAGGCGAAAAACTACGACCTCAAAGCTGTTAACCCGAACGTCAAGGCTGTAGAAGACACCCGAACACCGAGAGAACTACTGGACTTCATTGAGTTGAAAGGGATTGAGGTTGCATCATCGCTGGCTGTGCTGAGGAAGTGGGAGAAGTAAAAGATAAACGCCAATCTAAAAGAAACTTGAAAGTGAAAGCGATCGCTAAGATAATTCCCCAGAACTCATAGCGATCGCAGTAGGATTCGGGATTTTTGGTAGAGCCGGGTCAACTGTTGTCTAGGAATGTAGAAAGGGCGATCGCTCGTTTCGGTAGTTCTAGGAGAAAAGTTTCCGCCCAGATTTAGAATGAGTAGAAAAGCTTATCTTCAAGAATCTCAAAGAATCTCAGGTATTTTAGGAAAGCATTTTGGATCGGGTTTGTAATAATTACATTCAGAGGCATGATTTGAGCTACACTTAATCTTTAAAAATTTGCAAAATATAGAGGGTTTATTACTAAAAAAATTTTCTCCATGATATCGGCAGAGAAAACAGTTTTTAATTTTTATTCCTATATTATGAGCATTAATAACTCTTTGCTTGTACTGGGCGGATGAGTTATAGTAACTTTTTAAAGGCTCTAAAATTTCATAATAAACTATTGAATCCTTTTGACTTTGCAGTTGGAAATAAATATCATTAAGACTTTCTCTTATTATAATGCTTCTTTGACTTTTGAAAACAATAAACACACTAATTTTATTTGGACAATTTTGGTGATTGCAGTGATTTTTTATTTCAATTTTTCCCGGAAAGTTAATGCGTTTGACTCTTGGGTCGTTTTGTCTAATCAAATGTTGATATATAAAGTCTATATCTGACTCGCTCTTAATTTGTATTTCAACAATATTAAAAGAGGAATTTGCTTTTTTCTCAGTGAGGAAATGAGTCACTGCTATTTCAATAAATAACTTTTCACTTCCAGAGTCATTACTTAATAAAATGTCTGGAATGAACTCCCCTTCTCTAGTTTCGAGTAACACATTAGTATATATTTTTGTTAAGTCAACAAATCGGCTAACACTTTCTAGTTGGCAGGTAATTCCAAAAAATGCTTCATTGGCATTACAAACTCGGCTGACTTTTGAGCCTAGATAAAAGGGGATTCGCCGATTTAGACATTTTTGGTACTCTTGAAAAAATAGATTTTTGGCAAGTTTGTGTAAATAAGTTTCTTCCGAACAATTATAGGTATACTTATGAGCGAAATGTTTTTGTCTAACTTTTCCTAATTTAGGAATTAGGATATTATCACAAGAAATACAAGTGAATACTTGATTTCTTAAGTCTGGCGTGCGTTCTAAGTCTTCTATACAAACCGTCTTATTTTCTGAATTTAGAGCATATTTATATTGGATAGAGTTTTTTGATTCCATCTTCACAACTGCTGCCGTTTTTAAGTTCTAAAACCTTAGCCGCTCCACAGCTTTACGCTTTGTTTCTTCCCCGCGTCGGTCATACTTCGCCGTCGTCACGGGCGAAGCGTGTCCTGCGAGTTTCTGCACCGTGACAATATCAGTGCCAGCATCTAGCAAATCCGAGCAGAACGTCCTTCTAAAATCGTGGGGCGAGAACGCCGCTACCCCAGCCTCAGTAGCGCGTTTCTGTACAATCAATAACACAGCCTGGGGAGTCATCCGCCGCAGTTCCACCCGTCCGCCTTTTCGGATGGGACACAGCAGCGGCCCCGGTGACAAGCCTCTGACGACAAGCCAATCTTCCACCAGAGCGATCGCTACATTCGGCAGATACACCGTCCGGTCTTTCCCGCCCTTCCCATCGCGCACTTCCAGCTTAGAGCTGCTGGCATTAAAGTCCTTTAGATCCAGATTGACTGCTTCAGCCCGACGCAATCCAGCGCCGCGCAGAATGGCAATTAACGCTGCATCTCTGGCACCCGTGGCAGCCGGGTCATCCATACACACCTTAAAGAGCGCCGCAATCTCATCTTGCGAAAGCGCACGTCCTCTGAGTCCCTTTTTTACCGGAATGCTCGGAAAATCCACAGCTTTTGCATAATCGGTTGCATCCATCAAATCCAGTCTAAGCGCTTCTTTAAGCACTCGCCGCAACGCACACAGCATCTTATTCGCCGTCGCTGGGGCATATCGTTTCATCAGTGCCGTGCGGATGGCAGCGGTATTTTGATAACGCAGTGCTGCCCAATTCAGTGTCATAGCATCGCACTGATTGTTAGTCAGGAGTTGAGCGATCGCATCCAATGCCTGTCTCATTGTCGGTCTGGAACCATCCGCCAGTCCATCCAAATACACCGCAGCCGGATGCTGAGTTAGTGGCAGCGGTATTGTCAGCACCAGGGTTGTAGCGGCTAGGCGACTCATTTACTTATCAAAAGTACGCTTCTAAAAAGCTATTTTCTCACCTTCGTTACCCGAAGCGAACTAAAGAAAGGGAAGCGATCGCAATCTTATACTATCCCTTAGAACTCAGAGACACGTTTGTTGCAAGGGAAGTGCTAATCCGTTGAAAACTCTCAAAAATCTATTCGCTCATCGTGGCGTTCGGGTGTTAGCGATCGCATTGGTCTTGCTTGGATTGGTTGGATGTCCAGCCACTCAGCCACCACAAACACCAGTACAGCAGCCCACACCCAAAGTTAGTACACCTAGTTCTGCCTTAAAGAGCGTTCACTTGATGCTAGGAAATCTCAGCGGTGCGACAGAAAGCGTCGCTACTCCCGATAACTACCTGATGGTGAAGCCTCAATATGCGCTGTCCTATAACCGAAGCAAGGGAACTGCAAACTGGGCTAGTTGGCAACTCAATAAATCTTGGCTTGGTAGTGCTGACCGACAGGATAACTTTCGCCCTGACCCAACACTCCCTCCTGGTTGGGAACGAGTAACGCCTACTTTTTACTCTGGCTCTGGGTATGACAGGGGGCATATCGTACCTTCAGCTGATCGCACCAAAACGCTAGAGGATAATTCTGCCACTTTCTTAATGACGAATATGATGCCCCAAACACCAGATAACAACCGGAATACCTGGGGCAATTTAGAGGACTATAGCCGGGAACTGGTGAGTGAAGGGAAGGAACTTTATATCATTGCAGGAACTGCTGGCAGTCAAAAGCAGCCACTCAAGGGTAAAGTCACAATTCCAGCATCAACTTGGAAGATTATTGTCGTGCTAAATCGTCCCGGTGCTGGGCTTTCAAGTATTACCACCGATACTCGTGTCATCGCGGTAAATATCCCAAATCAAGATGCCTTAGATAATGATTGGAAAACTTATAAAGTCAGTGTTGACTCTTTAGAAAAGTTAACTGGTTACGATTTTATTTCTAATGTCAATTCAGCTATCCAAAGAGTAATTGAGAGCCGTATTGACAATTATTAAATAACTATGTTTCTACAACCTTAGTCGAGAGAGCGGCATAGTCTCCCGTTGAAGTTTGACCAATAATATAGACATCAATTTCGATTTCACCAATCCGGTAGACCTTTAGGTTACTGAGATTATTATTGAGTGTTTCTACCAACTTCTGGTACTTTTTGAGCGTGGCGAGTTCTTCTTCTCCATACCAATCCTGCTCAGTCGTTGCCACCCTAAAGAAATAATCAACTGTTACAACTTCAACAGGTGTATCTTGAGGATGTCCTGTTAGTTCCAGAACCTTTTGTGTTGTGAGATTCTCTCTTGTAAGAGATGTTTTATCTGACGACTCCCACAAAAAAACCTCAAATGGATAGTCGGACTCACTCATAAATAGCAAGCCTTCGGATGCTGATTTAAGTTGGTCGATAAGTTCTGAATTGTTCATTGAATTGCCAAGTGCGATCGCACTTCACACACTATCATCTACCCACTCACAGTGGGGGCAATCCCAATGCACCGGGGGCGTATTCTTCATATCAAACGGCATCTCGCAACTAGGACAGCGCCCCGTAAACATCGGGTGATAGTCCAGCAGCGCCAACTGTTCTAGTGGTGTCCGCCTTTGCTTAGGTTGCAAAATCAGTTCGCCATTGTAGTAGCTTGCTCCGTCCGGCTCCCACAGTTCTTCTGGTTCAGCGTTGGGGTCTTCTCGAAAGTCGAGACAGTGATCGCTATCTACCCCACCAGGATGAACGGCACAGACTAAATGAGGATCGTGTGAGTAAAGGAGGCAGCGATCGCACTCTGGAATCTTTGACATGGTACTAACAGCAGTTTATTCAAGTTTCCCCTAGAACTCCTAGAAGTGAGGGCGATCGCACCCTTCATCAACACGCTTTTAGTTAAGCGGGGATTTATCATTTGTTTGATACATTCAAGAAACTCGATTGGAACCAAATCAGCTTGACCTATTCAACTCGGCTCAGCTCACTTCCCGCAAGCGTAGACCGGATGTGCCGCTGATGAGTGCTGATGCCCTGGTGAGGTGGAAAACTCAAATCGCTGCCCACCAACAACGCGCCAGAGAAAATCAGCCAGTACAGCAGGTTGCATTATTCGACCTAGCACCGCAGCACTGTGACCCGGAACAGATTGACCCACTGACATTAAGACTTGATACCCTCTCGTTTTTTGAGCGACCTGGGCAAGATTTGGGTGAACCGTGTATTTATTTTGTTGTAGATACAACACCGAAGTTAATTTTATATGTTGGCGAAACGGTTCACAGTAACCAGCGCTGGCGCGGTACCCATGACGCAAAACGGTACATCAATCAGTACATTAGCTTGCATCGCCAGTACCAACTAGATGTTGCCATTTGTATCAGTTTCTGGTGGGATGCGCCATCAGCAACACAATCGCGGCAGGCTTTGGAGAAACAACTAATTTTGAAGTGGCAATCGCCTTTCAACAAAGAAAATTGGAAGCGGTGGGGGCAACCGTTTGGATAGGTGCGATCGCTCTCTGTTTAATCCTCTAGGATTGAGGGCGATCGCTTCCTGCAACTACTGAATTTTCACCTTGGGCAGTTTGTCTTGAAGAATATCAATTTCTGCCTGGGTGAGTATTTTGGGAGCCATCTGATTCAAGTCTTTTAAAACTGAATTGATATCATCAAATCTGAAATATTCGGTTAGTTTGCCAATTGGATAATTAAATTCCTGATAACGATACTTAAAGTAACGCTCTACATTACCTCGGTGCAACCAAGTACCTAGTACATTGATAAACACATCTTTGTAATGTAATTTTAAATCACGTTGTACTTCCAGAACTCGTTCATCGATTGAGCGACGAGTCACACCAATTTTGTGTAGCAGTTTCCCATCGGCTTTAATCTCCAGAAAGTACAAACTAAATTGAAGTATCCGCTGGATTTGGGCGCAGTACATTTTTAAATCTGCTAATCGTTCTGGTAGCGATGAAGAGTTTGTTAATTTAGCACGGGTCGCTGCTTGTTCTAAGAAATCAAGCTTATCTAAGATTAGAGGTTCCTGAACCTGATTAAATAGTTCTAATGGCAAGGCACAGACTGGGATTTTACCTAAGTCGGTAAACTCATGCCCTTGAGATTGATAGTCATTATTCCACACCAATAGTTTAGAAAGTACGAATTTAAAAGGTACGGTAGGAATAGAATAACCATGTCTGCCGTATTCTTTCCAAAATACCTTCAATTCCTCTAATTCTTTGCCTGACAGTTGAATATTGAAGGCATCGTATAAAGGTAAATAAGGAACTTGCTTGGTAGCTACCGGGCGGCAAGTTTCTTCAGTGTGAGCGAAATGATGTTGGTTGACTTTGCCCTTCTTAGCAGTTAATCTACTACCGCAGTAAAGACATCTGAGATTAGTTTTACCGCTACTAACGTCTTCAATAGAAACCAATACATTATCTTTGATATCAACGCCGTATTTAAGCCACATTTGTATCTTGATTTTATCAATTCAATCGCAAAAAAATGAGCTGCAACCCAATGAGTTGCACCCCTGCTTTAATTATTTTCAGTTATTAATATCTTCGTTCTGTTTGCCTCAAGTGCCATCTCACCGAAGCATGATAGCGATCGCTCTGCTTGCTTCTACCAAACCACCACTACAACTGTTGTCTGACCACGCCCGGAACTTCCAGCATTACCGTGGTAATCGGCACCAGTCGCCCTACTGTTGTGTAGTAACTGTTTCCTACTGGCGTTGTGGTCGAACGTTCGCAGAAGCAATGATTGTTATATAACTTTACATCGTGTCCTCGGACAGCGCGTATCTCGGCTTTACCTTCCGGGAATACTAGGATTGTCCTAAATTACGAACTTGTAAGTAGTGAATAAAACCGCAATTGCAGTTACCGCAGCCCTAGCTCTCCTTTTATCCGGAAACCCAGGCATTGCAAAAACCACAGCCACAGTGGTTAGTATTGGCGATGGCGATACGCTCCGAGTCAACAGCCAGGGGAAAGTTATCACGATTCGGATGGGCTGCATTGATGCCCCCGAAACAGGACAACGCCCTTGGGGTCAGCAATCAGCGGCGAAACTCAAACAACTTCTCCCTCCTGGTAAAGCCGTGCTTGTCAGAGAGATTGAGCGCGACCGCTACGGGCGCACGGTCGCTGAGTTGTTCCTAGGGAATCAGTCTGTCAATCTGCGGATGGTTCAGGAGGGGCAGGCAGTTGTCTACCGACATTACTTAAGCGGTTGCGCTGCTACTCAAAATCAGTACCTTCGGGCTGAGGCTCAAGCCAAGCAGAAGAAACTAGGATTTTGGAATCAATCCAAAGCTGTTATGCCGTGGGATTTTAGAAGAGGACAGCAGAGGAATAATTAGCTCTCTTCTAGCGCCAAATCCGCCCCCGCTTCTTCTGCAAAAGATGATTTTAGGCGTTACGTGGCACTTCGTTACAGCTTCGCTACCTTTATGCCCAGAACTGCCATTCATAGCGATCGCGCCTCTACTACAGCTCTTTGAACATCAGGGTGGGTTATTAGCTTAAAGAGCTTTGGGTTAACTGCATTCTCTATTAACTTTTTGCCTTCCTCGTTGGCTTCTGGGTATCGGTACGCGAGGTGAGCCAATAGCTCTAGGTCGCTCATAGATTGAAAGTCAGGCTTGTTCATAGTGCTTTTTCAGTTTTTGTAACTTCAAGTAAGCAAATTCTATTAATTGAGCGTCAGACCACTCAAATATGTACTCACACTGTTCATCTAGATAAGCTGTGTGATCACTACTGAGTAGGGAGCCGCTGAAATTTATTCGATTCCTGCTGCCGGGTAGCCGATCATCTAGCGTGACCAGTGCATTCAGGATTAGCAGTAGTTCATCTCGCTTGCTTAGTTTCAACTCCCCAGAACTCATAGCGATCGCACCTCAAAAATTTGAGGTGTTTCTAGGGGGTAGAGCAGATTTTCAGAAATTGCTGGTACTTGGAGAGGTTCAATTGTTTGTACGGTTGCTCTAGCAAGATTGTTGAGTGCATCATCTGGCAGCTGCCGCAGCACCTGGGCGATGATTTCCGGGCTAGTTTCCCAGAGACGGTTAGACAGGCAGTCAATTATTAACTCTCGTTGTGGTGGTCGTTGGGTGTTCATAGTTTGGCTTAGGTATCTGTGTTTAGTTTTCCCTACGGATAGCCTTTGTTGTACACTTTGTACAGTGTACAAACCAATAGTACAAAAGTTTATTGCAATGCGTAACCCTAACAAGCGAGACTGGAAGGCGTTACATAGTTTTTACGAAAACCTCATGGAGCTGGACGATTTCCTGGCTCTATACCCTGAATTATCAAGAGAGCAACTGGCTAGGGTCGCTAGATGCTCAATTCATGTTTGCAATCGTTGGTTCATGGAATCGGAGACTCGCCGCAGCCCCACAGAGGCTCATAGGCTTAGGTTTTCGATTGCTCACTTCGTTTGGCAGATGGAGCAGATCGAGCCGCCAGATTTTCAAGAGCTGCGGCAGATATATCGAGAGATGAAGAAAAAATAGTTTGTACAAAGTACAAAAAAAACTTGACCCGCTGGCAGGCGGGTTTTTTAATGGGTTCAAGTTTATGAATGAACCGCAGATTTATGCCGAAAACACAAACTGCATCTCAACCAACGCTTACATACACCGCTCTTGACCTCGCCCGTGAACTCGGAACGAGCGATCGCAACCTCAGCCAGAACTGGCTGCCTAAGCTTGAGGAGACTTTTTGGTGGCGCACAGCTGATTTAAAGGATGGGGAAAGATTTACTGCTTGGGCTAAAGAGGAATTTTTTAACCTTCAGGCTGCCATCAGCCCCAAAGTCCCTCTGCGCTCAGCAGACGGCATTATTCTTCGGGATGACAGCCAGAAGCCGCTAATGATTCCTAATGACAACCGGATTGGAATCAAAGAATATCAGCAACGTATCTGGCAGCAGTACAACCGATTCCCAGAGAAGCGGGTTGATGCTCCTTTAGCTACTGTTCCGGCTGAAGTTGTTGAGTCTGAAGTTGTTGAGGCTCATGAACTGAGCCTTGAAAAAATAGATTCACTTGGCACTTTCTTAGATATCCAGGCTGAGTATTTAGAGCAAGTTGGCACAGTTCTTGGTGACGCGCTTTCGGTTCCAATCGTTAAGCGAATGAACGAGCGCATCAGTGAAAACATTACTGGTGCAGTGCAAAACGTGGGAAAGAACATAGACCCGCGATCACGCTCTCGCCGCGCCTCTTAAAGTGGGCATCTGCTCATCAGATAGTAGTAGCCCTAATTGTTTCGGCTGTCATCATCGCCAAAATAATAGTTTTTTCTTTGATTGGTAGCTGGGTGAATAGTTGGGCTGAGCAAGTTTTCAAAGGGGTTCCTAATGACAAAGAGGAAATCGAACGAATCCGATGATGCTAAATCAGAAGATTTAATGTCTGTTGATTATTGGCGTAGCCTTGGCATTGAGCCAGTAGTAATTGAATCTGAAAAGGATTTCGATAAGGTTGCTGAACGAGTTAAAAAGGAGATTGATAATGGCAACAACAAGTAATAAACCCAAAGATAAGCAGTCTGCTGAACTGCCAGATGAGCTGACTTTTAAATTCAGCTTAGAGGCTGAGAAACGGCAACAACGCGGACATATTTTGAGAGGGGAGAAAGCTAAAACTGAGCGGACTAAGCTATGGGCAGATACTCAGGAAGTTAAACGCGACCGTCAACAAGTGAAGCTAAAAACTGAAGAAACTAAGCTCCAAACTGACAAAGAACATCTAGCGATCGCTGAAGATAACCTCAAAGAGGCTCAGGCTACTGGAATCCTTAACAAGCACCGGATTGTTAAAGGTCTTGCTGTCAAGGCTTACGCTGTGACTGGTGACTCTCAATATCTTCAGAAGGCTCAACAGAAGATTCTTGCTGGAGGTGTTGGGCAGGCTGTAGAGTTTGCTTCTACGGAATCAACCAAGGATAAAGTCAAACAGAAAGCATGAAGCTTTACCTTTTAGTTGTCGGCGCTACAGGGTTCTGTAGCGCTTCTTTATTAATTAGGTCTTTCCTCTTCCTTTGGTCAAGAAATTCTCAAGCTGCATTAATATTCCTAGTTGTTTTAGCGAGTGTTTTTGTAGTTTGGTATGCAGTTCTTAAGCTAATTAAACGCTTTGAATCATGAATAATCCCCTGCTATATCTTGCTGCTAGTGGCTGTATTACTTGCACCATCTTGTCTGGTGTCACTAATAAGCCAGTAGCCTTTCAGGTAGCAGGGGCTTTATTTGGAGTCGGTTTTTGTATTCAAGACAATTCTTTGAAAAAGTTTCAAGAGCTTGATAATCAGCAAGCTAATTTAACTGAAAGAATAGAACTTTTATTAAAACAAATTACTGATGCTGAAACGGATTTAGAACTTAATCAACAAGAGCATCAGCAAGAGCATCAGCAGAAGCTAGAAAAACTGACTGCTGAATATCAGGAACAGTGGCAGCAACGAGAGGCTGAACTACTGGAACAACAGCAGGAAATAGAGAAATTAACTGAGGCAGAGCAGCAGAAACTTGAGGAAAACATTGCTGCCGCTAATGAAGAGTTAGAGCAGGATAAGCAAAGTTTCCTCAAAGAACAGGCTGAAATCATCCAGCAGTATGAATCAAAGATTGAGCTATTGGATTCAGAGCTGGATGAACTGCGATCGCTCCTCGCTCAATACGAAGCCCCAGCGCTGCCAGAGGGTAGCAGCTTTGAGGTTGTCATCGCCCGTCGCTGTATGGAACTGTTGCTCCGCAAGCGGGTAGTCTGCGAGTTTAAGGGGGCAGCGGTCGATGAGCAGGGCTTTGTAGTTGTCCGGCTCAAACCTACAGACGGCGGACAGAAAGCTATTGAGAAATGGGCCAACCATCTCCACATTGAAATGGATTTGGCAGAAGCTCCCAAGTTTGTAACCCTGCGCGGCGCGGTTCAAGTTTGGCTCAAACCGCAGGAGATGGTTCGACTTCCAGCAATTGCGCCCTTCGATAGACACCCTGGCGAAGCTCCCCCGAACCTTCGGCTAGTCAAGAGCGAAGCTTTAGCCGAACCTATTGCACCTCAAAAGCTTCAGGAAGTTTCTACAGAGTTCGACGAACGCCTGGAAAGATTCGTAGAACCTTCTGCGAAGCTTCCCCCCTACGGTGCCATAAGGCAGATAGAACGCGATTGGGTCGGTTTCTTGTGGATCTACCACGACCCACCCATTAAGAACCAGAAGAGCATCATTTTGAGAGTGTGGGGATACAAGTCTGGTGAGGGCGAGAGCTTCCAGTCCGCCCGTTCTCGGCTGCACACCATTCTCAAGGATGCCGGGATAACCCCTAGAACTTGGAACAGGAGAGGAACAGATGCAGACTGAGGAATTTTGCGATCGCTATCTTCCTGATGGCTGGTGCGAGAGGGATTTGCAGTTATTGATTCAGAAGCGGCTGCGACGATTTGGACTGCTGGCAGCGCCGGACGAAGTAAGGATAAAGACACCGACAGCCACCAGACGCATCGATTTGGCAACGTGGCTCTGCAACTATGAGGTGAAGCGATATTTGACCCGCGACAATATTTTCCACGCTGTGGCACAGACTGAGTTGTACAACCACTATGGGCCAAAACTACTGTGGATAATCCCTAAGCGCCGTGTTGTGGTTGGGCTTGCACCAAGCGACCCCTACGACTATGAAGCAGCCCGGAAGGTTGCTGAGGACTTCCAGGTTATGGGTGTGAATGTGATTTTTATAAATGAAGTGGGTTTAAACTTCAATTCCCCAGAACTAAGAGTATCCCTAACGATGGCAATTTGTGCTGTTGCAGTATCTTTCCTGACAGCCTACTTATTAGTAGCTATTTAATTCCCCAGAACTGGATGCGATCGCTATGAGCTAACTCCGTTGCTTTGGGTTGGGAGATCGTTTTGGTTCTCGCCCTTCTGTCGCACACGATATGCAACAGCTTCCAACAAGACAGAAATATCAACGCTACTAGCTGTTTGAATCTGGGTTGCTATTTCTGCTGAAGTGCAGTTGCTACCGCCTAGCACAATTTGTAGCCCTGAGTCATTCCCAATCAATTCCTTGACTAACTCAGCTTTCTCTTGGGGTGAAAGCTTCTCGACAAGCGGTTTAACTTCTTCGAGCTTGATTGCCGCTACCTTGTATATGGTTGCTATTTCCACTCACCAGCCCCTGATTGCTCCTCATACACTTACCAGGTTAGTGTCTCTAGCTTCTTTAGGGGCTTTATTAAACCGTTTCGCCAATAGGATTAACAAATCAGAAACTTCTGAATCTGTCATTGATGCGATTGTAGCTTCTAGATTTCCGCTACTCATTAGCCCAAAAAAATATTCTTTAACCTCGCTAGGAAGTGCAGCAAGGAGCTTTTCCAAGCTATCGCTATATATCCGCTGTTTTCCGTTTCTGAACTGTGAAATCATCTGTTGGCTCACGCCAGATTGCTCGGATAGCCACTTGGCGCTGATTCCGTATCGTTCAAGAGCTTTATCGAGAGCTTCAGAAAAGTTTACCATAGTGATTCAGCAACTACTTAATTAATCACAGTATAATTCAGTAGTTGCTTAACTTTTTTGATCCATTTACTTAACGACATTATGCCATATATCGGCTTGGGGTGCTTATGAAACCCAAGGAGACTCAGCACTATCGCCTTTCGCTTGAAAAGGCGAAACAAGACTACAGAGACGGCATTATCACGGCTACTGGGCTTGTCTACTACACAGTAGGAATTTACAGGAAGCCTGGGCAGAAGTTAAGAGTCTGCGACATTGATGTTTTCTGCAAGGAAATGGGAATCAGCCGGGCTGCATTTTATAAAGCCATCTCCAAACTCAAAGTTAAGGGACGGTTGAACTGGGAGGCGGTTGCTGGCTTGGATTTATGGATTCCAGCCTCAAATGTGGTTGAAATCCAGTCAGGGCAAGAAGTTTCTACAAATGTAGAAACTTTGTCTACAAATGTAGAAACTTTGTCTACAAATGTAGAAACTTTGTCTACAAATGTAGAAACTTTGTCTACAAATGTAGAAACTTTGTCTACAAATGTAGACGAGCGAGAGCCAGAACCCTCTGACTGCAAAGGTTCCGGCACCCCTTCATATACTTCTCAGATACTTACAAATACTTCTCACTTACAGGAAGAAGTAGAAGGTGCGACTGAGAGAGAGCAAGAGGAATTTCTCAGGCAGCTTAGAGAACTCCGGATCAACCCAGACGATGTGAGCTGGGCCATCAAAAAATTCTCTGCCGCAACAATTGAGGATGCGATCGCATATACAAAGCAGCAGACTTGGGCAGACAAGCCAGCAGCCGCTTTTGTAAAGGCTTGTAAGGAAGGATTGAAGCCTGAATCGGACGCAGATATTAAAACTGCTGCAACACCGTTGGAAATTTGCCGCCAGTATTACAAACTCTCGCCGCCGATGGGATTAAAACTAGCTGCCCAGTATGGCATTGATGAGCAGTTGCTCAAGGAGGAGCAATGATTTTCTTTTCGCCAAATCAATATGAATCTTGCCTCATGTGCGATGGATTGGGGCTTGTTCAGGACAGTAACGGTTTTCTTCATGAGTGTGATTGGTGCAGTGGTTCTGGGACGGCTTTAAATCCCTTCTATGTAGACGAGGAAATTGAGCGCAACTCTGAGCAGTGGAGGGTTGAACATGAGTAGTTCTGGGGAATTAAAAGACTTAAAGGTTGGCGCGAGAGTCGAGGGGTGGCACCCATCCTCGCGGCGCTGGGTGAAAGTTACTGTTACCCGTGTTTCACAAAAAAGTTTTCAAGGGACAGAGGTAACAGCTGATAGAGATTTTGAAAAATGGACTGGGCTAACAAAATGGAGAGAACCCAACTCACACAGCTTGACCTCTGCTCCGGGGTCGGTGCAGGCTTCGCCCTCGCAGGGCTGCAACTCGGCTTTGACCTCATTGGACTGTGTGAAACAGACTTTTACTGCCGCGACATCCTCAGCAAGCGATACCCCAGGCGGCCAATTATTGGAGATATTCAGCGCCACGACTGGGGAGGAGACAAATTCAGCTGCATCATTGACGCTGACATCATCACAGCCTCGCCACCTTGTCAGCCGTTCTCAGTCCAAGGAAAGCGCAAAGGAGCCGACGATGAGCGAGATTGTCTCCCTGCCGTCGTCAAAGCGATCGCCGCAGTTCAGCCCAGATTCTTTGCAATCGAAAACGTCCCCGGATTACTTAGCTGCCCTTTTAAATTCGGATGGTCAAGCGGCTCTTACTTTAAAATTCTCACTGGAGCCATTGAGCAAATCGGCTATAGGTGGGAGAAGCTTATTATCAGCTCAGGACACTTTGCCGCCCCCTTCCTTAGAGAGCGACTACTTTTGGTTGGAGTCTCCGGGCGCACTGTCATCCAATGGGAAAGGGCGGCCACCTGGTCAGACCAGGCTAGAGAGTTTTTTGAAATCGAAAGGGCTGCTCAACGACGGCGAGGTATTAAACCCGGTTATCCTAAGCGATTGGTACAGTCTCCCGCAGAATTGGCTCGACCCCTCGGAGTGCCAAGCGGCAACGGACTTATTAGAAGCCAGAGAACGGCAGCTGGAAATCTTCTCGATCCAAGAGTCGCCGCCGTCGCCCTCCGCCGAATTTTGTACTTGTCCGAGTTGTCCCAGTTGTCAGCAACCCCTGCTAGATTTGGCTGATGGCTGTGGGACTTGTGGATGGTTCACTACAATTCCCTGGAACGAGCGGGAATGGGGAGATGAGCCACTTGATCCAGATGATGTCTGGAGAGTGGGCGATCGCATTCAGTGGAAGGGAGGCTTGCAGCAGTTTGGAACTGTGCGCGGGGTTCAGTGGCAGGAACTTCTTGGAGGCAAGCTACCTTTAATTCTTGTCCGCTGGGATGGGGCCGCCAGTGATGTATTGATTCCGCCAGAACAACTCTGGAGAATTTGGGAAGACCAGGAGCAGCCTAAAGTTAATTCCCCAGAACTGACACCGCAGCCTAAAGTTAATTCCCCAGAACTGACACCGCAGCCTAAAATTAATTCCCCAGAACTGCCTAGGAAGCGATGTGATAAAGGGCAGGCTAATCCATCAGGCAGAATTGAGCTACAGATAAAGCATAAGAAGCTCAGTTCTGGGGAATTAAAAAGTTATGAATACAACCTTTACCGCTATCAGTTGGGAGGTAGGGGAAAGGTTTACAGCAAAGTGATTCCATTGGGGAAGCTGGAGGAAGTACGGGAAGCGATCGCACTGGGACATCCTGCTGAAATCATTGTTAGTTGGTTCTGGGGACAATGAGCTTAACTTACGAAGACTTAAGAATGTGGCGTGACCTTTGTGAGTATCTTAATCAATCTTGGTACAAGTGTGAGGAAGCTGATTATTTATACACAAAGCTTCCTAGCTGCACTGTTTATCGACCTGAGAGGCGAATTCACCGCCGAGAACTTTGGGAGAATTGGCAAATTCAATTTATCAACTGGGGTGGGCATCCCATTATTAGATATTCAGAATCTGCTTATCGGCATTATAAAAAATGGAGGGGTTGGACACTAGGTAAAGATTGGGAAATTAAGATCGATTTTTTAGAGAAAGTTGTTTTGTTATCTGTTAACCCAGATGAATTAGATAAGCCTTGGCAAAGGGCTATTGAGAAGGCTAGAGAGGAAAGGTTAAGAAGGGAAGGCGAACGTTTTAGGCAAGAGGAAAGGGCTAAGGCTGAACGAGCAGCAATCTTTGCTGAAGGTTTTTGTGGTTGGTGTAAGGTTCCAGTAGCGTTTTTAATGATGGACTGCCCTAACTGCGGCAAGTCTTATGAATAGTGACTCAGAGTAGTTGACTAGACCCATCCAATAGGTCTATTAGATGTAATAGACCTATTGCATCTAATAGACCTAATAGACCTATGACACAGGATGAAGGATTCCCAGTTTCCCGGCTTCAGGAGCGTTACGGGCTGGGTGAGTACCAATCAGTCATTAATCGCTATAAGCTTCTTGGGATTGTTCCGTTTAAGAAGGGGCGGCAAAGTTTCATCACTGAGGCTCAGCTGCAAGCGCTTGACGACTTGAATGAGTGGAAGAAGGCAAACCCTAGTGCTAAGCTTTCAGATTTTCCAGGGGTGCTGGGGGCGGAGGCACCAGGGGGACAGATGGCAGTGATAGAGGCAGAATCACGAGAGATTGAACGCACCACCGGTGACACTGAGATAACCCTGACTGTTTCAGAGTTATCTCAACTGGTGAGGAGTGTCACTGCTAAACCTATTGAACCCTTGGCATATCTCAAGGAACTGGAGAGAGCCGCCGCTGCTGGGTGGCTTCTGACATCATCTGAGGTGAAGGCACTAATAGGAGTGAAGCCCAGCGTTAAGGGGAGCGATCGCACTTTTGTTCGTGGCTCTTTTGCCTTTTCTAAAATTCCACTCAAGAATGAAGAGGGCAAGCCTAAATTTAAAAAGATTGGTGGCCAGACTGCTTGGCGCGTTTCTAAAATTGTTGAATAGTTATTAAAAAGCCCCGGTCAAGGGGCTTTACTTTTAATTAATTCAGTTCTGGGGAATGGCGGTTAAGATTTTCAGCTTCTCTGTGAACTTTGCACCATTTCTCATGGGCCATAATTGGCTCCCCGCACGCTGGGCAGCTATTAGGAAATCGCTCAGCGTCTGGTAGCCGTCCGGTGCCGTCACAGATTGGGCATTCCATGTCGTAACTTTGATGTACTCCTGGCACTGCTGCAATGTGCATTTGACCCGATCCATTGCATTTTGGGCAAGCTTTCATAATTTATCTGCTTGTAGTTGTGTTGAAGGATTTAATTGCCACGGTTCCCAATTGTCTCGCTGGCGTTGCAACACTTCCTCTGGGAGATTGTGAATTGAGGATGTCTGATTGCCGCTGGGAAGCAGAACGCCCTCACAGTGGATGATTTGAATTGCATAGCTGTACTTTGCAGCCAGGTCTAAGTAAGCCTGAAAGTATTTTTGTTTAACAAAAGTATTAGCAACTGCAACTTTGTCTTTGTCCTGCTGCATCCATGCTTCGACATTGTTAAAGCACCATTGATGTGATTCCCCTTGTAGCTCTACCTTATAATTGCCGTCTTGGTAAAGTCCGGGCATATCATCAGATGCGATCGCATACTCGGTGATAGCACTCGCTAAAGAACTTTTACCGCTCCCGCTAATGCCTCGAATTAGGTACAAAGTTTTAAGCATTTTATCCTCGCTTTTACAACTTGATTAGCTTTCGGTTTCGTCCCCCAACCGGGGTAGACCATCTCCCCGTTTTGCTGACTCTAAAATTTAATCCCCCGTTGCTTAGAGCGGTTAATATCTGCTTGACAGTGGTTGGGTGCGTGTCCGTTAACGCCCCTATCTCCTTAAAGGTTAGGGGGTGGTTGTTAATCTCCTCAAGGATTAGAACTGCTCTACGCTCTGCTTTGCCTAGCAGTGGTAACAACCATTCTTGTTCATCTGGATGTAGGTCTAAAAACTTGCCCAGTTTGGGTGCTAACTCAGTCAATCGCTCGGCAGTTGCTTTTTCCATAGCTCTGTTTAGTTCCCTATTAGGGATATTTTATGGCGAGAAGCCCCAGTCAAGGGGCTTTAGTTCTGGGGAATTGAGAAGAGTTAAAAAGGATGTTTTAATTGATTAACTCGTTCAACCCATGCAGGTGCTTTTTTGCCATTTAGAGGTTGCAAAGTTTCCCACTCTGCTTGTAAATCTTCAAGTGATAAATCAGGTAATTCTTGCCCTGCCCAAACAAGAGCATCTTCTTGAGATTTCCAGTTAGCCCAAGGTGCTAAAGGTACAGCAATCCAATTCTTAAGAATCTCCGCTACCTCTTTGCCTGGGTTGAGAAAGGTTCTATCTGAGAGTTCTGAACAGCGGCTCTTGCTGATAGTCAATAAGTGGTTGTAGTCCATCTCTCCTGCTACATCAAACTCGTACTCAATGCCGCTGGACTGGATCGGTGCAGTGCCGATTTTCTTGGGTGCAGTCTTAGTCTTACCGTCCTTGGCCTGGTACTCCTCCATTAAGTATTCAGTTTTGGATCGCATGGTGGCGATGATGTGGCTTGAGCTGCCGATCATTGCATCAATTAGCTTTCGCTCTAGTGGGCGAACATTCTTCCAGCCGTCAAAACCCTTCCCAGCCAATTCTAATTCTGCAAACCAGGCATGAGATAGAGAATCAATGATGATAGTTTGATAACCTGCGGCCTCGGCGGATTGAATTGCCTCAATGTATTTTGCTGGGTGGTGGCTGTTGAGTTCACATACATCAAAGTCGAAGAGGTCAGCATATCTCGAAGCTGAGCCGCGCTCGGTGTCGATGACTGCGATTGATGAGCCAAGATGGGAGGCGATCGCCAGAGCTGAGTAAGTTTTGCCGCTGCCGCTGGCTCCACTGATAGCAAGGCGGATTTTGATTGATTGTTTGGTAGCTTTCTTGAACATGGTCTGGTTATGCCCCCGGTACAATGCCGAGGGCGCTAGTTGGTTCTGGGGAATTAAAACTCGTAATATTCAGAATCAAGAATTGCTAAATCACTGGTGCAGCAGGAGCAATATTGGCGCTGCATTTCTGCCTTAGCTGCCCGGTAGCCATCCATATAAGCAAGCCGATTGCTCTGGGGAGACTGTAATAATCGAGCATCTGTGTAGCCGTCAATGTATGCGTCCTGGTCTGCTAAGTCGCGTTGTAAGCTAATCTCAGATTGAAGTTGGTCAATGTCGAATGTCATAATGAATTGCCTCATGCGTGGGGTAAATAGCGATCGCTGCTCTTGGTCGGGTAGGCGATCGCTTTTAGTTTGAGCAGTTTAGGGACTTGCTCAGGTCACGTTTTTAGAAATATGCTGGGTCTTCTAAATATTCATTGCTATGTTCGTTGCTGACCCATTGGTGATGTTCTATATAATCTTTAAGTCGGTCAAACCCTAAATGATGAAGAACTGCGTAGCCGTGTTTACAGCAACCTTTACCAATGAATTTGATTTGGTTTGAATAGTCTTCACAAGAGCAATCAATGCTGTCTTGATAAGCGTAAAGGCTATACGCTGTAGCTTTCTTGGGATTTACTACTCTAAAAAAATTGTCTTTAACTCTGTTAGTTAAAAGCTCTCTAGCTTGTTGTTTTCGCCAATCTACAAAGTTATTTAAAAAAGCTTGGCAACTAACAAATCTAGGGCGCTGACCTTCAATTATTACGAAGCAAACGCGCCACCACACTTGAACTACTTTCACTCTGCTTAAAGCAACATTGAAAATTCTTGCAATTGCAGCTTTGGAATAGATGAGGCGAAGTCTGTTAACCATTGGTCGGGTGATTAAGCTCTACATCTATATAATAGCATGGGGACACGCTATTACAAGGTATTTTAGATAGGAATATCTTATAGCTAATAGCGTGGGGACGTGCTAGAGTATGGGTGAATGTGGAGGGAGTATGGCACGAATTGGCGGGAACCCAGATTTAAAGGAGTATCAGTTTACTACTGATAGGGCTGAGCCTTGCTCTGCAAAGCTTTCTGTACGCATCCAGCCCTCGCTGCTGGAAAAACTGCAAAGCCAAGATAATTGGCAAGAACTTGTGAGGCAGGCAATTGCGGAGAAGCTGAACGTGCCGATCGCCACTGTTCAAGAGAAAGCCCCCAAGCAGAGCCGGGGGCGAAAACCGAAACAAGACTAAAAGAGCGACAACTGGACGGGGGCAGGAACCGGAACGAACGAGAACCAGCCCCCACCGCAGGAAGAGAAGCCCCACCCAGCCGGAACACCGAACGGAGCGAACACCACGCAGGGAACACCCAGGCCAACCGCGAACGCCAGCGAAGCCCAAGAGCCAGAGCCAGCGCCACAGAAGCACCGGGAGGAAGAAGCAGACGGAACCAACCCGACCGGACAGGCGGACGACGGAAACGACACCAGCACACCGCCAGCAGCAGACAGCGCCCGGACAAAGGCCACAGACCGAGCAGCAAACGCGCCCCGACCGGAACCGAACGAGGACACGGAGAACACCCGCGCACCAGGAAACGCAGAACGCGCCGCAGCATCAACACCACGAGCGCAACCGACCAACACCGAGGCACCAGGAGCAACGGCAGCCACCACCGCCGGGAACACCCCCGGAACCACCGACCGAGAACCCGAAAACCCAACCACAGCAGCACCTGAAACGACTGACAGAACAGAAGAAGGAAGCACAAGCACAACCCAACTCAACAACCCTAGTATAGCATGGGGACACGCAAAAGACAACCTCAAGCCCAGGCACAGAGCGGAACACAGCCGACGCACACCACAGCCCAAGCAACCAGCGAGAGAACCCGGCCGGAAAAAAAACACACACAAACGACTGCCGCCGGAGGCACCCCCCCAGGAGGCACCCGGAACCCAGCCGCAGCAGACCGCAAGGCAGAAGCCCCAAACGCAGCAGAACCAACACCAACAGACGACGAATGGCTAATGGCTAATGGCTAATGGCTAATTGATTTTTGAGCCAGTGAGGGAGCGAAGCCGGGCGACACGCAGGCCCCACGGGAGAAGTGACCGCCGCGTTTCCGCAGCAGTTTCTTTTTCTCCGTGGGTGTCTGCGTGGCGGGCTAAGGGCTTAGGGCAGGCTCGCTCCCTCACTGGCTACCTTGGGGAAGCGAGAGGCCTTCTTTCTTATTTCTTGGGTAAGCGAGAAGTCTTTTTTTAGTTATTTAACGCAGAAGTGCAATGGGATTGACTGTAACTTTCCCCTGCATTGTTCGGATTTCAAAGTGCAAATGTGGCCCGGTACTGCGCCCGGTGCTTCCCATTAATGCGATCGCTTCGCCTTGCTCCACTCGCTGCCCTTCCACTACAAGCAGTTTTGAATTATGCCCATATCTGGTTAAGCTGCCGTCTGGGTGCTGGATGTCCACCAGGTTTCCGTACCCACCAGAGTTCCAGCGGGCATATACCACGACTCCAGAAGCTGCTGCAAAAATAGGTGTTCCAATGGGTGCAGCGATATCGATACCCTTGTGCATCCGTCCCCACCGGCGACCATATCCAGA